>JBJKRJ010000054.1:0-44212 GCA_046704665.1 Thermoplasmata archaeon
TTCAGCGAACCGAACGGCACCGACAGCTACACGGTCGGGAAGGTGTCGGGCTACAGCTCGAACGTGACCTCGGGGTCGGTCACGGTCGCGGGTTCGGCGATGTCGATCTCCCTAGGCTTCACGTCGAGCTCGAGCGGGGGTGGCAGCAGTACTTCGTCCGGCGGGTTGACCACCACGGACTGGATCGTCATCGGGATCGCGGTCGTGATCGTCGCGGCCGTGGGAGTGGTGTTCGCGCTGCGGGGCCGACGACGGGGAGGAGCGACCGCTCCCCCCTCGCAAGGAGCGCCGCCGACACCTCCCCCGCCGACGTAGTCCCGTAGTCCGTACGGGATCGCGCTTCCCACGGACTGCGTCTCGGTGGTGCAGGGACTATCGCATCCCGTTTCCGGGGGTCGTTCCGCCGACCGAACAGAGGCCGCTCGCCGCCTCCATAGGCCCCTCTTGGCCGGTGTACGTCCGGGAGCACCCGTAGGCCGGCTACGCGCCGACTCCCTACCGCGTCGGACGATGGCCGGGTGTATACAGACTCCGAGCGGAGGAGGCGAGGATAATGAGTATACGCGGACTGCTCCAAGCGATGGGCGATCCGGCTCCCGTCCTCCTCGTGGCGTTGAAGAAGAACGTGGAGGTCGACGCACTGATCGCGGAGCTCCTGCCGGGGGTACCCTGGGCCCGCTTGGACCCTGAACACCCGGGCGATTGGAGCTCCGTGCGGGCGATGCTGTTCGAGGAGCTTCGGCACGAGTTCGCCGCGTTCGACGCAACCATGACCCCCCGCCTGGTGTTCGTCCAACAGTTGTCGACGGGACTCGACCGCTTTCCGTACGAGCGGTTCCCGGCCTCGGTCGCGGTCGCCGGCAACGTAGGGGGGTTCGCGCCGTACGTTGCGGAGCACGCCTTCGCACTGGCCCTGGCCGCAGCGCGCGACCTTCGCAGCGCCCGTACGATGCTGGAGGGCGGCCGGCTCCGGCCGGCCCCTCACGAGCGTACTCTAGTCGACGCCACCGCGGTCATCCTCGGCTACGGCGCCATCGGCCGGGCGATTGCCGCGCGACTCGTCCCCTTCGGAGCGCGAATCGTCGGGGTGAGTCGTGGGGGAACGCCGGCGCCGGGAGCCGAGCAGATGTTCCCTGCGTCCCGCCTTCGCGAAGCGCTGAGCGCAGGGTCGTTCGTCTTCGAGACCCGGCCGCTCACCCGGTCTACGGTGGGATCGATCGGTACCGCCGAACTCGGCGCGATGCGGCCCGACGCCGTCTTCGTGAATGTGGGTCGGGCCCGCACGGTCGACCGTGCGGCCCTCTACGACCACCTGCGGACCCATCCGGAGTTCCGCGCCGCGTTCGACGTCTGGTGGGAAGAGGACTACGCGCGCGGGACCGTCGCGCACGCCCCCTCCTTCGCGCGGCTCTCGAACTTCTATGGCACTCCTCATTGCGCGGATGTGTTCGCCGCATCCGACCGTCGGGCCCTCCGGATGGCGCTCGAGAACATCGCGCGCTTCTTCCGGGACGGTCATCCGCTCTTCGTCGCGGACCGGGCCGAGTACGAAGGGATTCGTTCTCAGGACGGATCTGCGGCCCGCGCCTGAGCGAGATCGGATCGTGGCCTGTCGGGCATCCCGGCGATGGCGGCGCGCGGAGGCAGGAGCACCGGGTCACTCCCTGCCTACTCCCCTTCCACCCGCTCCGAACCGCCGGCTCCCCGGAGCTCGGGCGATCGCGGAGAAGCGATACCAGCGGGGAGGTGAGCCACCCACGGCAGGGTAGGGCGAGGCACGGGAATCGCCGCCGGGCTCGCGAGGGTGGCGGGCCCGAGGGGATTCGAACCCCTGACCTTGCGGTTAAGAGCCGCCTGCTCTACCGGGCTGAGCTACGGGCCCACGTCGCCGAGGCGGGCCGACCCGGAAGCCCCCCATAAGGTCTACCTGCAATCCGGCGACGTTCTTGTACCGGCCCCGCGGTTCCCTAGGGGACGGGGGCCCATGCCCGCTGCGACGGTACGCCTCGGCCACGTGTCGCTCGAGGTCGCCTCGATCGACAGTGCCCGTCGCTTCCATGACCGGTTCCTGGGCACCCTTGGATTCGAGCGATTCCAGGAAGGGGACTGGTACTTGGGCTACCGACGGGGTCGCCTCGCGATCTGGTTCTTCCGGGAGGGAAGGAACGTCCAGGTGCGTCGTGACCACCCCCCTCTACCGCAGGCCGAAGGCGACGTCATCCCGGAGCACATCGGGCTCGAGGTGCCGTCGTGGGCCGCGATCGCCGAGTGGGAGGACCGCCTCCGGGCCCGGGGACTCGAGCCGTTCCACCCGGTGGACCGCAGTCCCCCGCGTTCCTCGCGGGAGCGATACCGCTCGGCGTTCTGGGTCGACGCCGACCGGATCGTCTGGGAGGTCTACGCGGCGCGTCCGGGACCGCCTCCCGGTTCGTCCGGCCGCTCCGCTAGGTCCGCAACCGTTCGAGCGCGGCCGCGACCATGAGAGGGAAGAGCACCGTCGCGTCGCCCTCGACGGTCGTGTGACGGGCACGCGCCTTGAGCTTCCCCCACGAGATCGCCTCGCGCGTGCGGGCCCCCGAGAGGCTCCCGTCCCATTCGACCGCCGTCGTGAGGTACAGGGCGGCATCGAGGCCGTCGCGGAACTGGTTCCACCAGATCGTGTGGTGCTTCGAGATCCCCCCGCCGAGCATGATGGCGCCGGCACGGCGCGCGCCGTAGACGAGGTCGGCGAGGGCCTGCTCGTCGGCGAAGAGGTCGAGCGTGAGGGCCCTGTGATCCTGCCAGAAGAGCCAGAGCTGGGAGCCGACCGCACCGTCCGTGATCCCCGGGACGATCACCGGGACGTTCCGATCGAACGCCGCCCGGAGAATGCTCGAGCGGGAGGACGCCGGGATCATCTCGCCGATCGCGGCGGAGAGCGCGCGGGTCGAAAGGTTCCGGGTCCCGCCCTTCCAGAGGCTCCGGAGGAGGGTCTGCATCTTTCGCTCGATGATGGCTCCGTAGTTCGCCTCGGGGATGACGAGGTTCCCCAGACGGTAGAGGTGGCGACGATGGAGATCGGCGTCATCGAGGTTCCACGCGCCGTGGTAGTACGGACGGAACGCTCGGGCGAGGTCGTGGTCCAGGGTCCCGCACGTCGTGATCACGGCGTCCACGAACCCTTCCCGGACGAGGGTCGCGAGCACCCCGCGCGTCCCGGTCGCGACGATGTCGGCCGGGAAGGAGAGGAACGTCGTCATCTCCTCGTCGGCGAGGATCGACGTGAGGAGATCGACCCCGTCCGCAACCCCTTTGGCGCTGAACCCGCCGCCCGCGTCGAGCCGGCGCACGAGCTCGCCGGCCCCGGGCGCATCGTCGACCCGTACGTCCTCGACCCTGCGGGACACGGCCGGCGGGAACCCCCTGAGGTTAAAGCGAGCCGGTGAGACCCAGGGTGAACGAGCGGAAGACGAGCAGATAGGAGATCGCGTACCCGATCATCGCCCCCCCGTTGAGGAGCGGAAGTCCGGCCTGGGGGTTCCCCCGGAGGACGAAACGCATCAGGACCGCGTAGCCACCGAGGGAGCCGAGCAGCGTCCCGATCGCGACCCACAAAGAGGCCCCGACCCCGAGCCAGGCCGGCACCGCGGGGAGCCAGGAGAAGGCGGAGACGACGAGGGTCCCGGGGATCACCACGTCGCCAAGGCCCATGAACATCGCGGAGCGCTCCTCGACCGGTTGCCCGCGCTGCTCGGCGAGCGGCGGGGCCGACGTGTAGTCGTAGCCCGGGGCATCCGGCATGACCATCAGGATCGGGAGCTTCATCTCGGTGACGACATCGGCGAGCGAGACCATGTGCTTGGTCCGGTAGACGGCGATCGCGTCGTAGATCATCAGCGCGCCGAGCAGGATGAACGCCGGAAGGATCCCGAAGGAGATCCCGAGGATCGCGACGAGCGCCCCCGCGGCGAGGAAACCGGCGAGGTCGACGATGTACCACTGGGGCTCGACGAGGAGCGCGAAGTAGAGGCTCGCGCTCACCATGGCCGCGACGATGAGCGCCGGGTCGATCGCGGTCAGGAACTCGGCGCCGTAGGGGGGCAGGAGGATGATCCCTCCGAAGACGAACGAGAGCGACGCGTAGAGCGTGATGTAGAGCGAGGCCCCGATGGCGATCAGGATCAGGTGACGGAGCGCCGCTACGCCCCCGCGGCGGCGCGAGAAGAACAGGATGAAGAGCGGGGCGATGACGATGATCGCGATGAACGCGAGCGGGGCGGTCGGGCTCTGGGGGTTCGAGTTCGAGGCGAGACCGGCCGAGCGGAACGGCTGCGCGAGCACGAGCCCCACGACCTGCGCGCCGACGTAGAGCGCGAGCAGACCGGCCCAGCGCACGCTCCGCATCGCCGGCTACGGTTGCACGACCGCGTACGCGTTGTTGCCGAGGACCTTGGTGACCTTCGCGTTGACGGTCGCGCCCCGCTGGTTCGCCCCGGTCACGAAGATGACGAACCCCTCTTTCTTCGCGACCCCGTCGCCGCGTCGTCCGACATCCTCGATCGTGAGCCGGTAGACCTCGCCGACGACGACGGGGGTCTTCGGCCGCTCGGGGGTCACGACGCGACGCACCGTCACGGGACGCTGGGCGCCGCACGCCTCGCAGACGAGCAGGGTCAGCCGTCCGTCCTTGGTGAGGTGGGTGTCGGGTCGCTTGCACTCCGAGCAGGTCACGTACTTCGTGGTGTAGTCCCGCAGGCGCTGGGCCAGCTGGTCCTTCGTGAGCCGGGACTTGAGCACGCCACGGGGCAGATCGAGCACGCCCGGACAGCCGAACTCCCGGGCGAGGAACCCCATGAGGTGTTCGGGCTCGCGGCGGAGGACCCCGGTGATCTCCTGGAAGTTCCGGATCATGGTGTTGCGGCCGTCGGTCATGATATCCGGTTCGGGAACCTGGAACCGTTCGGCCCCGACCCGGATAGGGGGCAGCTTGGCGTGGACCCGCTCGAGGAGTGCGTCGTAGGACTGCATCGGAGGAGCGGGGAAGCCGGGGGTCAGGTAAAAGCGTTCCCCGGCGCGTTCAGACGGCCGGGAACCGGTCCAGTACGTCGCCGACCCTTCCGAGGTCCCGCTCGGTCACGACCGCGCTCGCCGCCCGTCGGACGTCGTCGTCGGCCGGCAGGAAGGCGACACCCACCCGGCTCCGGCGGAACAGTCCGACATCGATCTCGGAGTTCCCGACCGCGGCGGTCTCTTCCGGGTCGACCCCGAGCTCCCGCTGGAGCGAGGCCAGGACCCCTTCCTTCCCGTGGATCGGGACACGGATGATCCCGTCGTCCGTGATGCGTCCGTCGGCGAGCGTGCGGACCCCGTTCGCGAGCACGTGGTCCATCCCGAGCTCCCGGCCGACCCTCCGGGCCAGGAGATCGAGTCCCCCGCTCACGATCGCCGTCCGCACGCCCCGCTCGCGCAGGTGACGGAGGAGCGCCGCCGCCCCGGGCATGTACGGGACGTCGGCGAGGATCCGCTCGAGGTCGGAGACGGTCAGCGCCGGGGCATGCCGCCGCCAGACCTGCACGTCGAGGCGTACGAACTCCCGGTCGTCGATCTCGTTCGCGAGGAAGCGGCGCAGCCCCTCGTCGTTGTGGTCGTGGAAGTGCTCGTGGACCACGCGCCAGGAGCTCGCGACGTCGACGAGCGTGCCGTCCATGTCGAATGCCACGAGCCTAAGCACGTTCGCCCCGGGCGATCGCGTCCGCTTCCGAGAGCACACGCTCGCTCGGACGGACCGACCACGCGCGAAGGTTCTCCTCGACCTGTTCAGGTCGGCTCATCCCTACGACCGGCGCGGCCCCCCGGGTCCCGAGCCAGTGCAGTGCGATCGACGCCAAGGGCACTTGCTCCCGCTTCGCGAGCTCCCGGAGCCGACGCGCCCGTGCGAGGATTCCCGGGAGGCGGTCGGTCTCGAAGAGGCGGTGTGCGTAGCGTCGGACTTCGGTCGGGATCGATCCGCCGTCCAGGTACCGGCCGTGAAGGAGCCCCCGCGCGAGAGGGGTGTAGGCCTCGATCAGGACCCCGTGCCGTTGGCAGTACTCGCGCAGAAGCTCTCCCTCCTCCCGGTCGAGAATGTTGTACTGGACCTGGTTGACCACGATCCGTGCCTCCGAAAGTCGACGGGAGGCCTCCTCGAGCTCCTCGACGGTGAAGTTCGAGACGCCGATCGCCTCGATCCTTCGTTCCTTCCAGAGCGTCTCGAGCGTGCCCATCGTCTCGGCGATCGGGACGTGGGGGTCGGGGGCGTGCACCAGGTAGAGGTCCACCGAACGGCGGGCGAGCCGCTCGAGACTGTTCAAAAGGGCCGCCCGAAGCTGTGACGGTCGAAGATGCTCCCACGACACCTTGGTCACGAGGTAGGCATCGGTGCCTCCGCCGGCCGTTCGGAGGAGTACTTCTCCCAGCAACCGCTCCGACCGTCCGTTGCCGTAGACCTCGGCCGTGTCGAACCAGCGGAGCCCGAGCTCCCATGCGCGGGCGATCGTCGCCTTCGTACGGGCGGTGTCGGCCGCCCCCCATCGTCCGAGCCCCCAGAGGCCGAGGCCGAGCGCCGGGTGCGGCTTCGACGAACCCGGGACCGGGATCGTCCCGATCGAAGCGGGCGGGACCGCCGGCCGGGGGGTCGGTCGCCGGGGGCGCGCGCGCCGGGGACGGGCGGAGGAGGGGGTCATGGGTGAGATACCGTGGAGGCGCTCTCTTTCAAGTGCTCGTCGATACGACGTCGGCGTTCTTCGAGGTCGCGGGCCTTCTCCTCGGCCTCTCGGACCACCTCGGGCGGCGCCCGGGAGCGGAAGCCCGGGTCGCCGAGGCGGGCGCGGGTCTTCTGAAGCAGCTCGGAAAGCTTCTCGCGCTCGCGTTCGAGCGCCTCGGTCGCGGAGGGGGAGGCCTCCGGGCGCTCGAGGTAGCATTCCCCGAGCGGAGCGACGCGGCTCCCGACCCGGGTGGGGGCCGGAGTACCGGGCGCGAGGATCGTCACCGGGCGGGTGCGGCTCAGGCGTTCGATGTTCCCCCGCTGTGAGGAAAGGATGCGCGCGACCTCGGGTCCTGCCGGACGGATCCAGGCGGACGGACGGGCCTCGGGCGGGATGTGCTCCTCGGAGCGGAGGTTCCGCAACAGGCGGATCGCTTCGAGGACCGGTTCCATCTCGACCTCCGCGGCCGGGTCGGCGGGGGCCTCCTCGGCCTTGGGCCAGGCGGCGAGCGTGACGAGCTCTTCCGAGTGCGGGAGCGCGTGCCAGAGCTCTTCCGTCACGTGAGGGACGAACGGGTGGAGCAGACGCAGGCTCCGCTCGAAGACGAAGAGGAGCGTCGCCCGGGACTCGCGTTGCTCCGGTTCGCCCCGCTTGCCTCCGAGGGACTCCTTCGCGATCTCGACGTACCGGTCGGCGAGGTCGTGCCAGAGGAATCCGTAGAGCGCGGTCGCCGCCCGGGTCGGCACGAAGTCGGCGAGGGCCCGGTCGACCTCCTCGACCGTGCGGCGATATCGGCTGATGATCCAGCGGTTCTCGAGGGCGCTCGAGGGGGAGAGGGACGGGGGTCCCGCGGGGGGCGCGGTCCCCGGGGGAACATAGGGGAGCGTGAAGCGGCCGAGGTTCCAGACCTTGGTGAGGAAGTGGCGGGCGTTCTCGAGGGCCGCCGCGCCGAACGGCCCGTCCTCGTCCGTCGGATTGGGGAAGAGGAGTCCGAAGCGCATCGCGTCGGCCCCCTGCTCGCGGATCACGACGAGGGGGTCCGGAGAGTTCCCGAGGTGCTTCGACATCCGGCGACCGGTCTCGTCGCGGAGCATCCCGGTGAAGTAGACGTCCGAAAACGGGCGCTGTCCGGTGACGTAGTAGCCGGCCATCATCATTCGAGCGACCCAGAAGAACATGATGTCCCGACCGGTGACGAGGACGCTCGTCGGATAGTAGTGATCGAGGTCCGCGGTCCGGTCCGGCCATCCCATCACGAGGAACGGCCAGAGCCACGAGGTGAACCAGGCGTCGAGGACGTCCGGGTCCGGGGTGAGGTCGGTCCGGCCGCAGTGCGCGCAGGCGACCGGAGGTTCGACGCTCACCGTCTCCCGGCCGCACGCGGCGCAGTAGTGGACCGGGATCGGATGGCCCCAGAGCACCTGGCGGGAAATGCACCAGTCCTGGATCCCTTCCATCCAGCGGAAGAACGTCCGCTCCCACCGCTCGGGACGTATCCGGATCTCCCCACGACGCACCGCGTCGAGGACCGGGGCGGCGAGTCCTTTCGTCCGGACGAACCACTGCGTCGAGAGGCGGGGCTCGATCGGTGCATCCGAGCGCTCCGACCGTGCGACCGAGTGGCGGTACGGTTCCCGACGCAGGAGGAGCCCCGCACGTTCGAGCGCTTCGATCGCCCGGGTGCGCGCGACCTCCACGTGGAGGCCCTGGAACGGAGCGGGCACCCAGGGTCCTTCGAGGTGGGCCCCCTCGTCGAGGATCTCGGGAGGCATCGGCAGCTCGGGATGGCGCTGCGCGATCTCGTAGTCGGTGAGGTCGTGGCGGGGGGTCAGCTTCAGCGCCCCGGCGCCGAACGTCGGGTCGATCGCCGGGTCGAGGACCACCGGTACGACCCGGTCCGTCATCGGGACCTTCACGGTGCGACCCACGTCCGTGGCATGGCGAGCATCGTCGGGGTGGACCGCGATCGCGACGTCCCCGAAGATCGTCTCCGGACGGACGGTCGCGACCTCGACGCCCCCGGGCCGCCCGTCGGCCCACGGATAGAGGACATAGACGAGCGTGGCCTCCTCCTCCCGGTGGACGACCTCGAGGTCGGAGACCGCGGTCCGCAGCCTAGGGTCCCAGTTCACCATCCGCTCTCCCCGGTAGGCGAGCCCGTCCCGGTACAGGCGGACGAACACCTCGCGGGTCGCTCGCAGTCCCCTCGGGTCCATCGTGTAGCAGAACCGGCTCCAGTCCACGGAGAAGCCCCCGGCCCGTGTCTGCTCCGCGATGCGGGTCGCGTGCTCCGCGCGCCACTTCTCGATCTCGGCGAGGGCCGTTGCGCGTGGCAGTTCCTCGAACCGGATCCCCTGCCGCTGGAGGTGCCGTCGGACCTCGACCTGCGTCGCGAGGCCGGCATGATCGATCCCCGGTACCCAGACGGAGGGAATGCCCTGCATCCGGGCCCGGCGGACCAGGAGGTCCATCACCGTGTCGCCGAGCATGTGTCCCATCGTCAGGACCCCGGTCACGTTCGGCGGGGGAAGCGCGATCGAGAACGTTGGCTCGGTCGGCCGGTCCGGCCCGCGGAACGCCCGGTGCCGTTCCCATTCGGTCTGCCACCGGGCCTCGACCCCGGTCGGCTCGAACCGTGTCGGAAGCGTCGGGGCGCTCAGGACCCTTCCCTCCCGAGCGAGAACGGAACGGCGAGCGCAAGCTCGGCCACGGCGACCAGCCCCATCGCCGCGAGGCCGACGGCCGCCCCGGACGACCGTAGGAACTGAAACGCCACCAGGGGAGCGCCGGCGGTCAGGAGGCCGGGGATCGAGACCAGGAAGGCATACCACGCGCCGGCGTAGAGGTTCGTGATCGCGAGGCCCCGCGCGCGCGAACGACGGAAGAGGATACCGATCTCCACCAGCGCGGCCGCGACGACGCCGGGGAGCTCGGCGGCGACGAAGAGCAGGAAGACGCCGGGGTCGAAGACCCGGGCGAGCGTGAGGCCCAGGACGACCGCGCTCGCCACCAGGTACATCAGCGCCACGAGCGCCGCTTTGCCGAGCAGGAGCTCCCGGTCCGAGAGCGGGAGCGTGCGCCCGTAGGAGTAGGCGAACACTTCGATGGCGAAGAAGGCCGGGCCGAAGAAGGTTGCGAGGAGCGCCGCCGTAGTGACGGCGGCGAGCCCCAGTTCCAGCGCCGCGCTGGCGCTCGGGGCGCTCGCATAGGTCCAGAGGCCCAGCGCGAAGGCATCGAGGATCGGGAGGAGGATCAGGAACGCGTAGCCGGGGGTCCGGCTCGCGATGCGAAGGTCCTTGGCGAGGACCGCGAGCGCCGGGGCGCGGGGTCGAAGTGTGAGATCCGTTGACGGCACCGGACGGGCGGCGCCCGGGAGGGCGAGTCCGACCCCGCGGACCGAGCGCAGCACCCACACGAGCGACCAGGCCGCGAGCGCGAGGTAGCCCGCGGTCGCGGCGGCCAGGATCAGGTCGCCGGTCGCCCGGAGCCCGAGCCCCTGGGTCCCGTTCGCGGCCACGGCCGGGAGGGCGGCGAACGGGAACGGGAACGCCGCCAGGAGCAGGTCACCGGCCAGGGAAGGTCCGGAGTCCGAGATGCCGCGGAGCAGGTCGAAGAACGCGGGAGCCGCCGTGACGAAGCCGAACATCGCGAACGCGGGGACCAACCAGAGGGTGAGGTAGAGCCACCGGACGAGCGCGCTGCCCCCACCTCCTCGGGAGCCTTGCACCCTCCGGACGAAGAAGCGGCCCGTGAGGAGCGAGAGCGCCAGCGCGAAGACGACCACGGCGACCGCGCCGGGGATGGCGGCGAGACCGACCCACGGACCGAGAGCGACCCCGAGGAAGAGCGGGGTCGCGACCACGACGGTCGCCGCCGGGAGGTCGAAGAGCCTCAGGTACAGCAACGCGGCGGTCCGGGAGAGGGTACGGTCGTCGATCGGCAGGGGTTCCAGGACCGGGAAGACGCCCGAGGCGAGGTACGTAGGCAGGACCTGCATCCCCGTCCACCAGAGGAAGGCGACGTCGAGGGAGAAGACCCCGGTGAGGACCCCGGCCCGGAACACCCCGACCGGTACGGTCGCGCCGAGCGTGGTGGCCGAATAGGGCACCGAGCGGATCGCGATGGCGGCGCCGAAGGAGAGAAGGCCGAGCACGAAACTGACGATCGCCTTGCTCTGGACGACCCGCCTGCGGGCGCGCGCGACCACCGCGGCCGGGGGTCCCGGCGGAAGGAGGTTCCCTTGGCGAAACGCGTAGATCGCCTGGAACGACAGTTCGGCGAACGCGACCTTGCTGAGGCGCGAAGCCTCCTTCCAGGACATCAGGGCCTCTCGAGCGCGTCGACCGCGGCCCGGACCCCTTCCGACTCCTCGGTGAGGCGGAGGAACACCTCCTCGAGCGACGCGTCCCCGGCCGCGACCTTCTCGCGAAGGGCCGAGAGGGTGCCCTCGCCCCGCAGCACCCCGCGGTCGAGGATGCCCACCCGGTGGCAGAGCCGCTCGGCGACCTCCATCGTGTGGGTCGAGAACAGGACCCCGCGGTCCCCTTGCATCGTGTAGCGCACCAAGAGCTCCTTGACGATGCGGACCGACCGAGGATCGAGACCGTTCAGGGGCTCGTCCAGGACGAGGAGCGCCGGCTGGTGAAGGAACGCGGCGATCAGCAGGACCTTCTGGCGGGTGCCGCCCGAGAGCGTGAGGATCGGTTGCTCGAACTCCGCTTCCAGCCGGAACGCGCTCGCGTAGTTGCGAGTGCGCTCCGAGGCGACGGCCGGGTCGAGGCGGCGCACGCTCGCGACGAACTCGAGGAACTCCCGGGGCGTGAGGGCATCGTAGAGCAGCGAGGTCTCCGGGACGTAGCCGACCTGTTGCTTCACGCGGAGGCTCTCGGTGACGGCGTCCCGTCCGAAGACCCGTACCGACCCCGACGCCGGTCGGACCAGCCCCACGATCGACTTGATCGTGCTCGTCTTGCCCGCGCCGTTCGAGCCGAGGAGTCCGTAGATCTCCCCCGGTCGCACGGTGAACGAAAGGCGGTCGACCGCGCTCCGCTCGCCGTAGCGGACGCAGAGCTCGTCGATACGAAGCGGTGGGGAGTCGACCGCCATCACCGGTCCATCGTCGCTCGGAAGGTATAAGCGAACGGGCCGGGCTCAGCGGGGACGGACGAGCGGGAAGAGGATCACGTCCTTGATGGACCGGAGGCCGAGGAGCGCCATGAGGAGCCGGTCGACCCCGAACCCGATCCCCGTCGTCGGCGGGAGCCCGTAGCGCAGCGCCTCGACAAAGTCCGCGTCGTAGGCGTATCGATCGTCCCCCCGTTCCCCCAACTGGGAGCGGAACCGTTCCTCCTGCTCGTCCGGATCCGTGAGCTCGGTGTAGGCATTCGCGAGTTCCATGCCCGGGGCGAAGACCTCGAACCGCTCGACCCGGCCTGGTTTCGAGCGGTGGCGGCGGGCGAGGGGCGTCGTCGCGACCGGGTGGTCGACCACGAACGTCACGTGATCGATCGCCGGCTCTACGTAATGCTCGAACAGCTTGTCGAGGAACGTCCCCGAAGAGGAGTCGTCGGGGACCGTGGAACCCACGGCGCGCGCGAGCGCGCGGAGCTCCTCGCGGCTCTTCGATAGGATGTCGACGACGCCGCTCCGCCGCTCGAGCTCCTCGACAAAGTCGAGGGTCGGGAACGGGGGTCGGAACCCCTCGCACGCCTCGGCCACCTCCGGCCGATCGGGAAGGAGCTCGGTCGTCCGAACGGCGAGCCGCCCGAACAGCCGTTCCAAGAGCCGTCGCATGTCGTGGTAGTCGGCGTACGCCCAGTACGCCTCGAGCTCGGTGAACTCGGGCGAATGGATCGAGTCGAGGTCCTCGTTGCGGAACGTCTTGCCGATCTCGTAGACCCGCTCGAGCCCCCCGACGAGGAGGCGTTTCAGGGGGAGCTCCTGGGCGATCCGCAGCTGGACGTCGGCATCGAGGTAGTGCGACCGGGTCACGAACGGCGCGGCGGCGGCCCCGCTCGCCACGGTCTGGAGGACCGAGGTCTCCACCTCGAGGAACCCCTCGGCATCGAAGAAGTGCCGGATCTCGCGGACCAGGAGGCTCCGGACCCGGAACCGCTGCCGCACCTCCTCCGAGGCGAGGAGGTCGACGTAGCGTCGCCGGATCCGTTCCTCGACGTCCTGGAGGCCGTGGAACTTCTCCGGGGGCGGGGTGATCGCCTTCGCGAGGAGCGTGAGCGACCGGACGAGGAGCGAAGGCTCCCCTCGGCGCGAGACCGCGGGAATCCCCTCGGCTCCGAGCAGGTCGCCCGGGTCGAGGTCGGAGAGCCAGGCCCGGTAGGCATCCTCCCCGAGCTCATCGACGCGCAGGATCAGCTGGAGGGCGCCGTCCAGGTCCTCGAGGTCGGCGAACGCCGTCTTCCCGTGCTGTCGGACGATCCGAAGCCGCCCCCCGACCCGGAAGACCCGGGCGGGGTCGTCCTGGCCGTTCGAGAGTTCGGCGCACGCCGACCGGACCACGCTGGTGGCCACGCGGTCCGGGAACGAGGTCGGGTACGGTTCCCGCCCCTCCGCGCGCCACCGCG
Source organism: Thermoplasmata archaeon (assembly GCA_046704665.1). Lineage (GTDB taxonomy): Archaea > Thermoplasmatota > Thermoplasmata > Lutacidiplasmatales > UBA184 > Lutacidiplasma. The sequence goes on from JBJKRJ010000054.1 coordinate 13,304, forward strand.
CGACCTTCGCGCGGCGCTCCCGTTCGAGGGGGGATTCGTCGACCATCGTGCCCGCGACCGAGGGAAGGCGGCGGATAGAAAAAGGCGCGTGCGGGTCGGGTCGTTACGGTGCGGGGGTCTCGAGCGCGAGCCGCTCGACCCCGCCGGGACGGAAGAGCGCGAGGTGCTCCGGGACCGCCGGGGTCTCGTTCTCGGCGGGCTTCGCGTTCTCGTGGAGGAGAAGGAACGTCCCGAGGAAGAACTCGGCCGCGGCATCGCCGCCACCGATCCCGTAGCTGACGTAGTCGGAGAAGTAGACGTGGACCTGGGCCGAGTGGCGCTGGCGAAGGGCGTTCAGGAACTTCGCGAGCTCCTCGGGACCCTTCCGTTCGATCTCCTCGACGAGGTCCCTCAGGATCGGACGCTGGCTGATCCCCGCGAGGCCGTCGTAGGCGAGGTAGATCGCCGGCCGGGGCTCGAAAGCGACCACATCGAGATGGAGGACCCCCTCGACGGGTTTGGTCCGCATGGCGAGCGGCCTACTCGGGGCCCGTTATCAAGCCTTCGGGCCGGCGGCCGTTCGGTCGCCGGCCCTGGAAAGAGTTCCGCGCCCTAGTGCTCGTGGCCGCCGCCGGGGGCGGGGCCCGACTTCTTCGACGCGATGACGTCGTCGATCCGGAGCACCATGTTCGCGACCTCGGCGGCGGAGGTCAGGGCCTGCCGCTTCACCCGGAGCGGCTCGATCACATGGAGCTTCCACATGTCGGTCGCCTTCCCGTCGGAGAGGTTGATCCCGACGTTCTTGTTCGCCTTGGCCCCGTCGTGTGCGCTCCGAAGGTCGATCAGGACGTTGATGGAGTCGTAGCCCCCGTTCTCGGCCAGGGCCCACGGCACCGATTCGAGCGACTGCGCGAACGCCTCGACCGCGAGCTGCTCGCGGCCCCCGACGGTCCCGGCCCACTTGCGGAGCTTCACCGCGAGGTCGATCTCGGTGGCGCCCCCGCCCGGGCAGACGATCCCGTCTTCGAGGACGCTGGCGACGACCTTGAGCGCGTCGTGGAGCGAGCGCTCGACCTCCTGCGTCACATGCTCGGTGCCGCCGCGGATGAGGATCGAGACCGACCGCGGGTTCTTGCAACCGGTGACGAAGGTCATCTTGTCCTCGCCGACCTTCCGCTCGTAGACGTGGTCCGCCTGGCCGAGGTCGGCGGTACTGAGCTCCTTGATGCCGGTGACGATCTTGCCGCCGGTGGCGCGGGCGAGCTTCTGGAGGTCGGACTCCTTGACCTGCTTCACCGCGTAGATTCCTTCCTTCGCGAGATAGTGGAGGACGACGTCGTCGATCCCCTTCTGGCAGACGACGACGGTCGCGCCGGAGGCCTTGATCGCCTGGACCATCTGCCGGAACGTCTTGTCTTCCTCGTCGAGGAAGTTCTGGATCTGGCTCGGGTTCTTGATGTTGATCTTGCTCTCGATCTCGGTCTTCTTGATCTCGAGGGCCGAGTTGAGGAGGGCGATCTTCGCCTCGCGGAGCTCGCCCGGCATCCGGGGATGGCCCCGTTCCTTGTCGAGGATCATGCCCGAGATGAGCTCGGTGTCCGAGATCGTCCCGCCGTGACGCTTGTCGACCTTGATGCGATCGACATCGCAGACCGTCTTTCCTCCCCGGTCCTCGGCGATCCTCTTTACGGCCTCCACGACGATCTTCGCGAGCTCGTCCCGAGAGCCGGCGACGCCCTTCGACCCCATCGCGGTCAACGCACAGTCGACCAGGACCGCCTCGTCGTCCGCCTTCACGGCCACGCCGATCTCGGTCTCCAAGAGGCGCTTCGCCTCCTGGACCGCGAGCTGGAAACCTCGGGTGATGACCGTCGGGTGGACGTTCTGTTCCAGGAGGTACTCCGACCGCTTCAGGAGCTCCCCGGCGATCACGACCGCCGTGGTCGTCCCGTCCCCGCACTGCTGGTCCTGCGTCTTCGCGACCTCGACCAGCATCTTCCCGGCCGGGTGCTCGACATCGATCTCCTTGAGGATCGTGACGCCGTCGTTCGTGATCGTGATGTCGCCCATCGAGTCGACGAGCATCTTGTCCATTCCGCGCGGCCCGAGCGTCGTGCGGACCGTATCGGCGATGGCTCGCGCTGCGGCGATGTTGTTCGACGTGGCGCCCTTGCCACGCTCTCGTTCGGTTCCTTCCTTCAGGACGAGGATGGGAGTTCCCTGAAGCATCGTATCACCGCGGAAGGAAAAATTGCTCTTCTATATAATACCGTCTATGGGCCGGGCCCGGCGCACGGCCGCGCCGACGGGATACGCACGGTGATCGGGGCCGCGGAGACGGCCGGATCGTCGGACCGGAGCATATCTCGGGGAGCGGCGCAACTCAGAAGCAACCGCCGAGCCGTACGGGCCGGGAATGAACCCGGCGAACCGGTCGCGCGAGGACTCGGGGCCCCCGTCCGCGCGCGCGCCGGAGCTCCGCACGGCGCGTCGGGTCCTCTTCGCCACCAGCCTCGGGTCGTTCCTCGCCCCCTTCGGAAGCAGCGCGCTCTCGTTCTCGGTGCCCGAGATCGGCGGTTCCCTCGGCGTTTCCTTCCTTCTGATGGTGTGGGTCCCTCTCGCCTATCTGATCCCCCTTGCCACCTCGATGGTGCTCTTCGGCAAGCTCTCGGACACGTTCGGCCGAACGAGACTGTTCCTGATCGGCTTCCTGCTCTACGGTCTCGGATCGGTCGCCGCCTTCCTGAGCACGTCGTTCGCCACGCTGGTCGCTCCCATCGTGATCATGGGGACGGGGGCCGCGCTCCTCTCGGTCAACTCCACGGCGCTCGTCACCGTCGTCTTCCCCTCCCGCTCCCGAGGGGGCGCCCTCGGGATCGTCACGATGGCGGTCTACATCGGTCTCACCGGGGGGCCCACCCTCTCGGGGGTCCTCTTGGGCCTCGTAGGGTGGCGCTCGCTGTTCTACACGACCGCAGCTCTCGCGTTCGTGTCGCTCCTCGTCGCCGCGAGATTCCTTCGGCACGTCGAGGCACCGCGGAGGCCCTCCCCCCTCGATCTGAGGGGGTTCCTCACCTTCCTCACGGCGATCTTCCTCATCGTGTTCGCCCTCAGCGCGGGCGAGGTCTACCGCTGGGCCTCCGTGATCCCGCTCTTCGCCATCGGCTTCGCGATGCTCGCGCTCTTCGTCCTCCTGGAGCGGCGCCGGGAGCACCCTCTGCTCGAGCTCTCCCTCTTCACCCGCAACCGCACCTTCGCCGCCGCGAACGCCACGGCCTTCCTCAACTACGTCAGCACCTTCGCGATCGTCTTCGTCTTCTCGATCTACTTCACGGTCATTGCGGGGCTCAGCACGATCGAGGCCGGGCTCCTCCTGGTCGTCGAGCCTGTCCTGATGGTCGCGATCTCCCCGGTGAGCGGTCGTCTCTCGGACCGGGTCGGCGCTCGAGGTCTCGCCTCGCTCGGGATGCTCATCATCTCGATCGCCTTCTTCTCCCTCTACTTCGTCGTCGGTCGGGTCCCTCCGATCGACCTCACCGTGCCGCTCGCGGTGGTCGGGGTCGGCTTCGGCCTGTTCTCGGCGCCGAACACGAACTCGGTGATGGGCTCGGTCGACCGGGAGCTCTCGGGCATGGCCGCCGGAACCCTCGGCACCATGCGGTTCATCGGCCAGCTGATGAGCATCGCGGTGACCGCGGCGCTCCTGGCCTCCGCCATGCCCCACAGTGCCCTCCTCGGCCTCTTCTCCGGCGCGAGCACCTCGTCGGCCTCGACCGACACGGGCGCGTTCCTCTCGGGCCTCCGTACGATCATGGTGGTCTCGGGCGTCCTGAGCCTGGCCGGCGTCGTCACCTCTCTCGTGCGCGAGGCGGGACTACGACCGTCGCACTCGGGATCCGTCGGAGCGAGGGATGCTCTCCCGACGGAAGGAGATGCCTCTACCTCGGACTAGCTCGGGCGCTCCAGTACTCGGCCGAGCTCGAAGTAGACCTCGGGCGCAAGCTCCTCGGGCCGCCGACGCGCCCAGTCGTCGGGCCACCCGGCCGCGCGGGCCCGGCGATCCGCTTCCTCGCGGGACGAGAAGAGCCGGGGCAGGAGGTTCCCGAGCTGCTTTCGGCGGGCGGCGAACACCGTGTCGACGATCCGCTCGAGGGTCGGGCGGCCGATCGGTAACGGCCCGGAGCGTGCCACGTGCACCGCGAGCCGGCTCTCGACCTCGGGTCGAGGAAAGAAGGCGTCCGGTCCGACGGTCCGGAACAGCTCGACCGTGCCGTAGTACCGGGCCCAGATGGAGAGCCGGCCGTACCGCTTCGAGCCGGGCCCCGCCGCGATTCGCTCGGCGACCTCGCGCTGGACCAGGAACACGGTGCGCGGGGTCCTCGCCTCGAACAGGCGGCGCAGGATCGGCGTGGCGACCGAGAATGGGAGGTTGCCGACCACGCAGTCGGCCGGCGGAAGCTCGACCTCGAGAGCATCCCCTGCGATCACCCGGACGCGGGGGCCGAACACGATACCGAGGAACTCCGCCAGCCTCCGGTCCCGCTCGATGACCGTGAGCGGGCCGAGGCCACGACGCAGGAGGGCCCGGGTCAGGGTCCCGAGGCCCCCGCCGATCTCGACGACCGGTCGTCCCGGCGGCACGCCCACGAGCGACGCCTCCGCGTCCGCGACGAACGGGTCGATGAGGAACGATTGACCCCAGCGCTTCGACGGCCGGATCTCGAGCGCCGCGAGCGCGCGCTGGACCTCCTCCGCGCTCGACGGAACGTCCGGTAGGATCGGGTCCGGCCTGTCGCTACGGGGCGACAAAGAGCCGGTACTTGTCCTCGACACCGCTCAGTTCCTGCTCGATCCGGCCGACAATGAGGCTCTCGGGGTTCTTGACGTGGACCCGCTGCTCGATCTCCTCGAAGCTCTGGAAGGGGGCCCGCCGCCGCTCGTCGACGATCTGTTGCATCGTCTTCTTCCCGATGCCGGGCAGGAGCTCGAGGAGGTGGAACCGGCGGGAGACCGCCGGCGCCTCGTTGAAGAACCGGAGATAGCGCGCGCTGTGGGCCTTCACGATCGCCTCGAGCGCCACGGGAAGCTCCGTCCGGGCGGAGACCGTGAGCTCGTCGAACCCGATCCGCCGTCGGACGTGGTCGATCGGCGGAGGGACGCCGCCCTCGGCCAGAAGGGGGACCCGTGCGCCCGGCACGATCTTCGCGCCCGGGCGCGGGATCAGCTCGAGGAGCTTGAGCTCCCCCTCACCGATCCCGAGGGCGAGAGGCTCCTTGTGGAACCCCCGGTCGGTCTGCCGACCGCTCGGCAGGTAGTCCAGAATGTACGCGTGGCTTTCCATGGGGCCCCCGGCGGCTCATCGGTAATGCGCGACGATCTCCAGGAGCCGCGTGACCTGCTCCTCGTCCAGCGGGACCCGCTCCTTCGAGAAGAGCAACCGGATCTCCTCGGGGTACTGGGGAAGCGTATCGGCGATCTTGACGGCCACCGAGGTGTCGACGAAGGGGAGGGTCCGGAGCTCCTCGATCAGCTTTGCCGTCTGCTCGCTCGAGAGGCGGGCGAACTGCTCGGAGTGCTGGTGGGCGAGCGCCGCTTCACGAGGGAGCGGTCGGTGGGCCGCCTCCTCGGTGAGGAGCTCCCGCACCCGGGCGAGGGGGATCGGTTCAGGCATGCCCGTTCCCCGCCTCCCGGAGGGGGACCAGATGGATCGGCATCGCGATGAGCTCCTTGCGCTTGCGGCCGTCGAGGAACTCGATCCGATAGGCGCGTCCGACCTTCCCGATGACGGTACAGGTGCGGCCCTGGTAGCGGGGGTGCGGCTGTCCGTGGGGGTCCGACGCCTCGATGCGCACCGAGACCTTCTGACCCACCGAAAACTCGCGGAGGAACCGGGTCACCGGCGGAAGCCCGCGCTCGCGGGCCTCCTTCGTGAACGTCCCTCGGGTCCGGGAGCGGAATCCCTTCGAGTTCTTGACCATCGGTCTAGGCCTCCGTATCGTGGATCTCCAGCACGTCCAGCGACTCGACCTTCAGCGGTACCCCGACGAGCGAGGTGAGGCTCGGCTCGGTGCGTCCCCCATCTCCTTCGACCCACTCCTTGACGTAGGTTCCGGCCTCGGTCCTCAGTTCGAGCGTGAAACGCCCTTCGGCCGCCGGTTCGACCCGCGCGGCGACGATCCTCCGCGTGCGGACGCGGTCGGAGCGACGGTGGGCGACGCGGGTCGGCGTGCGCTGGGCGATCGCTCGACCCACGGCGAGGGTCAGGGCCTCATTAACCTTTGCCACCGAGACAGTACCCGTCACCTCGACACGGTAGCTCTTCTCGGGCGCGGCCTCCTTCACCCGGACGACCTCGGCGGCCTCGGTCGGGGCGAGCGCGAGGACCTCCACTCTCCCGGCACCGTCCCGGGCCAGCTCCGCCTCGATGCGGGCGAGCTCCACCTGGCGCGACTTCGGTCGGAGGAGCTCGAGCACGAACGGTCGACCCCGGCCCAGCATGCGCGCGTCGATGTCCTCCCGGCCCATGCCATGGAACCGGCTTCCCTCGGCCCGGGTGGCGCGAAGGAACGGCTCCGCCACGATCTCTTCGACGCTGGTAGGGTAGGTCTTCCCCGTGCCCCCGCAACTGTCGCACCCCCGTCCCTGGCACCGGCGGCACGGCCATCGGGTCTGGGGAAGGGTCCGGTCGAGCTTGCGATACCGTCCCCGGACGTAGACCGGGAGCACGGTGACCTCCACGCGGCCCACCGGGAGATCGGCCAGGAAGATCAGGTCCGGGCGGTCCGGCCCACCGGTCGCCCCGGTCCGCCGCTCGACCTCCTTGCCGAGCTCGCGGTTGAACGCGGTGCGTGCGCTTTCCCCCCACTCGGTCCGGACCTCGGACCAGAGCGCCTCTTCGCGGGCCAAGAGCTCCGGGTCCCAGCGGGAGCCGCACGTGAACCGGTGCCACTCGAGCCCCTCCGCGGCGCGCACCGTCCGTTCCACCCACGCCGGCAGTCGACCGAACGCCCCGGCACAGATCTCGCACCGTCCGTCCGCGGAGGGCAGGGGAACGCCCAGGGTCGCGGCCAGCCGCTGCGCCCGTTGCGGATTCGAGAGACCATGCCCGAGCCGTCCGAAGAGCCGCCCCCAGCACTCCGGGCAGAGCGGGTGCGCGAGCGCGGCCCGTGCGGCGGCCCGTGCCGGCTCGTTCGGCTCGAAGATCGGAGGCTCGCTCACGGGCCGACGACCCCGAGTCGTCACAAAACGGTGTCGCGCCGACCTCCCCGGGTGACGTTTTTACTCGCTGCGTCCGTGCGCCTCTCGACCGGCATGGCGTCGATCAATGAGGCCGAGCTGACCCGGGCGATCGAGAGGACGCTGGTCCAACGCGGCACGATCACGGTCGACGAGGCGCGCCCGGTCGCTCGGATGGTCCTCGGATACTTCGGCGCGGACGACAGCGTGCTCGACAACAAACTGTCGACCGACGACCGGGACCGCTTCTACCAGCTCGAGGAGGAGGGCCTCCTCTCGAGCGAGGAAGAGGACGCGACCGTCTCGCGCGGCAAGACCTGGCGGATCCACTACTGGCTGCTCAAGAAGCGACGGATCCGCGATGTCGGTCAGACCGGCGAAGCCCCGGCGGCCGACGACGCCGAGTCGGTCTACCGTTCGATCGGGGAGGCGGCCTGGCAGCGTCGCTCGGGCCCGCCGCCGTCCTCGGGACCGTAGACGACCTACCGCGTCCGGCGCGGTGGGTTGCCCGGACGGAACGCCGGCGCGCCCTTGAGAAGCGACGGGTAGTCCGAGGAGGCGATGACCGACCGCACGTGCTCGATCGCGCCGAAGGCGTACGCGACCGCCACCAGGAGCGCGAGGAGACTGGCGGCCTCGACCGCGAGCACCGGGAACCCGAGCAGGGCGAGGATCGCCGCAAGCGAGGCGAGCGCGTTGAAGGAGGAGTGCATCCCGACCGCGAGAAGGTAGTAGCTGCCCGCGCCGGGACCGGGGACCCCGAAGCGGCCGCGGGCGTACCCGTAGCCGAACATCCCCGTCGTGCTCCCGTGGAGCAGGACGCTCGAGAGGCTGCGGATGACGATGAGCGCGAGGCCGGCCGCGAGGCCGCCGGCGAGGAAGGCGCCGAGACCGTAGAGGAAGGTTTCGAAGAACCCGAAGCCGAGGCCGACCGAGGCACCGAAGACCGGGCCGTCCGCGAGCATCCGCAGGCGCCGGCGGTTCGCCCCCACGCCCGATGCTTTCAGCGCCTCTTCGATGAACGGCGCGATGACGAGAACGAGGAAGAACGTCCCGGCCGGAGAGTTCTCGTTCAAGAAGACGAACTCGGGGCCCGGGAGGTAGCCGCTCGCGGTGGTGCCCACCGCGACCAGGATCCCTTCGAGGACCCCGGCCACGAGGGTCGCGAAGATCGCCCCGTACACGAACGCCCAGAGGAGCGGTCCCCAGGACTCGGTGCGGTACCGCTCGGTCCGACGCACCCACGCGAGGTAGATCAGGGCGGGGATGAGCGAGACGAGGACCAGGACGATCAGGTCGGTGAGGTCGGCCGCGCCGCTCATCGATGCCCCGGGCCGGAAGCGTAGGCGTAGAACCCTTCCCCCGTCTTCCGTCCGAGCTTCTTCGCCGCGACCATCGTCCGGAGGATCGGGCAGACGCGGTACCGGCTGTCCCGGAACCCGTCCCAAAGGACATCCAGGATCGCGACGGCCGTGTCGATCCCCACGAGGTCCGCGAGCTCGAACGGACCCATCGGGTGGTGGAAGCCGAGCTTGTACGACGTGTCGATGTCCTCCTTGGTCGCGACGCCCTCGTAGAGCATCCAGGCCGCCTCGTTCAGGAGGACCGCCAGCGCTCGGGTCGTCACGAAGCCCGGCGTGTCGCGCGAGGTCACGACCGTCTTGCCGAGGGCGGTCGCGAACTCACGGGCCGCCGTGACGATCTCCGGTCGGGTGGTGAGACCCGGGATGATCTCGACGAGCGGCATCTGGAGCACCGGGTTGAAGAAGTGGATCCCCACCAGCCGGCTCGGATCGCGGAGCTCCTGTCCGATCGAGGTGATCGGTAGGGATGACGTGTTGGAGGCGAGGAGGGCCGTCGGGCTCGCCGCTGCTTCGAGCTCCGCAAAGAGCCGCCGCTTCAGCGTGAGATCCTCGGGTGCGGCCTCGACGATGATCTGGGCCGCGTCGGCACGGCGGAGGCCGATCGCAACCTCGATGCGCCCGAGCGCCGTGTCCCGGTCCCCCGAGCCTACCTTCTTGCGCTCGACCGCGTGGTCGAGCGCCCGGGCGGCGTTCGCGAGGCCACGGCGGGCCAGCTCCTCCGTCATGTCCTCCAGCGTCACCGGATAGCCCGCGAGGGCACACTGGGCCGCGATCCCGCTGCCCATGATCCCGGCGCCGACCACGAACACTCGCTTGCGGATCGAGGCGCGAGGATCGCTGGATGGACTGGGAGACTCCGGCGCTCCGCTCACGATACCTCCGGTGCCGAGGCCGTGGAACGGGTCGCCTCGAGGTACTCGCAGGCCCGACAGACCTCACGGACCGAGGGATCGCCGCAGACCCGGCAGCGACCCGGCGCTCCGCTCGCCTCCTGGCGCAGCCAGAGGTCGACGAGGCGCCCGTGCGTCCGAAGCAACGACTGCCGGGTGCCCGGCTGCGCCTCCTCGAGCTGCCAGACCATCTCGCGGAAGAGGTTGCGGGAGGCCCGGTCGGCGTGAGGGCACGTCGCGTGATCGAACGGAAGGCCGGTGAGCCGAGCGTAGAGGTAGACCTCGCGCTCCGGGATCGGGGCCAGGGGAACCACGCGGGGCACGAGCCCGGGCTGCCGCAGCCGGTGCGGAGCCATCCGGACGAGCCGATCGAGGTCTCCGTGCACGAGGTTCATCAGCACGGTCTGGGCGAGATCGTCCAGATTGAATCCGAGGAGGAGCGCGTCGGCGCCGAGGGACCGGGCCGCCCGATTGAGCAGTTGCCGTCTCCAGACCCCGCAGAAGGCGCACGGTACGGTGCCGCGGAGCCCGTGCGCGGTCGCGTCGACGGTCGTACCGAGCTCCTCACGCGCCCGCACCGTGACCTGCTCGACCCCGAGGGAGCGGGTCAGGGCCTCGGCGGCCCGAAGGGTCGGAGGGCGGTAGCTCGCGATCCCTTCGTCCACGCTCACTGCGACCACCCGGACGGTCGGTCGGCGACCGAAGTAGCGATGCGCGAGCGCGAGGGCGACCGAGGAGTCCTTGCCACCGGAGAGCGCCACCGCGATGGTGCCTCGTCCGAAGCGCGGGAGCTGGCGGTGCATCTCCCGGCGGACCCGCTCCTCGATCGATGCCCGGAAGTGCGGCGCGCAGAGATGGGCGCCGCGGTACGGCTGGTCGATGATCGCCGGGGCATCGCACGAGGAGCAGCGCACACGGTCGATACTATTCCTCTGCTATTTGAGGCCGGACCGACGGAGTCGGTTCCACTGCGCGCATACGATTAAGAGCCAATCTCCGGCCAACCTCGTTCGATGCACTCTTCGGTCGACGAAATTCTATCGCCGGTGCCGCCACGCCGGCCCCGCGCCGGCGGATCCGCGCGGGGCGAGCCGAACCACCCGTTCGATGTCGGAGAGCTCGTCGGCCGCTTCCAGCGGATGCTGCAGGCGCGGGAGCGGAGCCCCTGCACGGTGAAGCAGTACGGGCACATCGCCCGCACCTTCCTCGGCTACGCGCAAAAGCCGCTCGACGAGGTGACGCTGCGCGACCTCGAGCGCTTCCGGGAATACCTGGTCCTCCAGCGGCATTACTCGAAGAACTCGGTGTACACGACCGTCCGGGGGCTCACCTGTCTCTTCCGCAGTTTCGGGTTCGCCGTCGCGGACCAGCTCGAGCCGCCGCGTCGCCCCGAACGCCTGCCCCACTACCTCAGCGAGGAGGAGATGCGCCGGCTCTTTGAGGCCGTCAAGCCCTCCCCGCGGGACAGCGCGATCGTGCACGTGCTCGGGTTCGCCGGCCTCCGCGTCGGGGAGCTCTGCCACCTCGAACTCGAGGACATCGAGTTCGAGCGGAACCTCCTGCATGTTCGGAGCGGGAAGGGGGACAAGGATCGAGAGGTCGTTCTCGAGGACCGGACGCGCGCGGCGATCGACCGGTACCTTACCGAGCGGACGCTGGCGGGGGATGCGAGCCGTCGGCTGTTTCCCGTGGGGTCGGTGACGGTCGAGCGGATCGTGCGGCGGGCGGCCCAGGCCGCGGGTATCCCGCGCCGGGTCACACCGCACATGCTGCGTCACACCCTCGCGACCGCCCTCCTCTCGCGAGGATGCGATATCCGTTACATCCAGAAGCTCCTCGGACACGCCTCGGTCGCTACGACGCAGATCTACACCCACGTCGACACGCAGGCGCTCCGCGACGCGTATCAGAAGGCGAAGCCGCAGTTTTAATCGGTGGCCGGGCTCGGGTCCCCCGTGCCGACCGAGACCGCCGAGGTCGCCGTACTGGGCGCCGGGATCGCGGGGTGCGCGCTCGCCTACCATCTCGTGAAGCGCGGGGTCGGTCCCGTGGTGGTGTACGACCCCCACACTCCGGCGGCGGGCGCCTCGGGACGGGCCGCGGGCATCGTGACCGAGCAGCTGTGGAACGTGTGGGACGTGGAGGTGACCCGGGCCTCGAAGGTCGAGTACGCCGAGCTCGCCCGGCGGTGGGATCCGTCGGCCTACGCGACCAACGGCTCCGCCCTGTGGACCCGATCCGAGGTAGTCGCCGAGGCCCTCGAGGAGGCCGTGGCCCGCCTGAAGGGGTGGAACGTCGAGGTCGAGCGCCTCGACGCGGAGGGGCTCTCGCACCGGGTCCCGGGAGGACGCTTCGCGGACGTCCGCGCCGCCCTCTGGAGCGCCGGGGACGGGGTCGTGACCCCCAGCACGATCACGGAGATCTACGCCGCGAGGGCACGCGACGGGGGCGCCGACTTCTGGCTCGGGACGGGGCTCCGATCGCTGTCGCCGGCCGAGGGGGGGTGGGTCCTCGAGAGCGCCGACCGGCTCGTTCGCGCCCGTCGTGCGGTGGTGGCCGCCGGGGCTTGGTCGAAACGCCTCCTCGCATCCCTCGGTCATCCGGCTCCGCTAGTTCCCTACCGGACCCAGGCAGCGCTCCTCCGCCCGGCGCACCCGGAGGACCGGATCTTTCCTTCCGTCCACGACATCGACTCCGACGTCTATGTCCGTCCCGAATCGAACGGACGCATCCTGGCCGGCGACGGGACCGAGCACGTCGAGGCCGACCCCGACGCGTTCCGGAGCGGGGGCGATGACTCGTTCGTGGCCCACCTCGCGGAGACCTTCGAGGAGCGGTTCCCGAAGTGGGCCGACGCCGAGGTCGTCCGGGCCTGGGCCGGGGTCTGCACCTCCACTCCCGATCGCCGTCCGCTCATCGGTCCCGTTCCGTCCGCACCGGGCCTCTTCCTGATGACCGGGTTCAACGGGTTCGGTGTCATGCGAGCCGGAGGGATCGCCGAACGGCTCGCGGACGTTCTCGCCTCCGGCGAGGGCCCTACCCCGGCCCTCGCGCGTCTCGACCCCGTTCTTCCGGCCCGATTCGGAGCGAACCCCCCGGCCTTCTCTCCGCGACCGGGGTTCACGCTCGAGGGCGGAAGTGACCCTCGTTTCTGACGGCCTCGCGATCGCGAAGGCGGGAATTCGGGCTGTCGATCCGGGCCGGGCGGTACGGCGAGACTTCGGCCGCGCTCCCCACGGGTTCCGCGTGGGAGACCGCTTCTTCCGTCTGGGCCCGGGAGGAGAGTTGCACCTGGTCGCCATCGGCAAGGCGGCCGCCGCGATGGCCGACGCGGCCGCGCAGGTCGCGCATACCCCCCTCTCGGGTATCGCCGCGACGCCGCTGGGCTACCCTACCCCTCGAAGCGGGGTCCGGACCGTGTTCGGGGACCATCCGGTGCCGCGGGCGAGAAGCTTCCGCGCGGGCACAGCCCTCCTTGAATTTGTGCGATCGGTCCGGCCGGTCGATGCGGTCCTGTTCCTCATCTCGGGGGGAGGCTCGGCGACCGTGGAGGTCCCGGCCCCCGGCCTCTCCGCCTCGGAGATCCGGCGCACGACCGAGGTGCTCTTGGCGAGCGGAGCCCCGATCGGGGAGATGAACACCGTCCGGCGCCACATCTCCTCGCTCAAGGGGGGCCGTCTCGCGGCGGCGACCCCGGCCCGGTCGCTGGCCACGCTGGCCCTCAGCGACGTGGTCGGAGACCCCCCAGCGGACATCGCGTCCGGGCCCACCGTCCCCGATCCTTCGACGTTCGCCGACGCGCTCGGGGTCGTGCATCGCCACCGGCTCGGGGGGCGACTTCCCCCTGGGATCGTCCGGCATCTCCGCGCCGGGGCCCGCCATCGTCTCCCCGAGACGCCCAAGCCCTTCGACCTACGCCTTCGGAGCGCGCCGTTCGTCCTGGCCGCAACGAACCGGACCGCACTCCACGCGGCGGGCCTCGAAGCCCGCCGTCGTGGCTACGCGACCCGGGTCCAATCGAGCCAGGTCACGGGGGAGACCCAACCGGTCGCACGAAGCTTCGCCCGCTCGCTCCTCCGTTTCGCGGAGCGTTCGAAGGGCCATCCCACGTGTCTACTTTCCGGCGGCGAGACGACCGTCACTCTGGGCCGTCGCCCGGGCCGGGGCGGGAGGAACCAGGAGTTCGCGCTCGCCGCGGCGGAGGTGATCGACGGATCGGGCTCGCTCGTCCTCTCGATCGGCACCGACGGTATCGACGGCCCCACCGATGCGGCGGGAGGATGGGCGGATGGTGCGACCATGGCGCGGGCCCGAGCACGAAGGATCGATCTTCCGGCCCGACTGCGAGATCATGCGAGCTACGCGGCGCTCGCACGCCTCGGAGCGCTGATCCGAACCGGCCCGACCGGGACGAACGTGATGGACCTTCATGTGGGCCTTTCGCTACCCGTCCGGGACCGGTGGACGGTACCGGGCGGTCTTCGAGTGGTCGCCGGGACGGAGCACTGGGAGTTTCCCCTCCACCGGGGTCAGTTCTCCTCGGTCCAGCGCACGTGGCTTGAGACGGTCGGTGTGGGGATTCCCGCCATCGGCCGGGCCCCCCGTCCGGGGCGGCCCGACTGGGATGCGGTCCTTCCGTTCGAGGTCGCGGAGGAGCGGGCTCGCCGTCGTGGGCGGAGCCGCCGGTCCGGGCGGCTCAATCCGGGTACGGGAGGAAGTAGTCGGCCCGGTGCGGTTCCTTCCAGTCGACGTAGACGGTCTTGAGCTGGAGGTAGTCCCGGACCCCCCAGACCGTTCCCTCGCCACCGAGGCCGCTCGCGCGGAACCCGGCGTGATAGCCCTGCGGCGTCTCCGGGCCCACGCGGTTCACATACGTCTCCCCGAAGCGGATCTCCCGGATCGCCTTCTCGGCGAGCGTCAGGTCCCGCGTGAAGACGTAGCTCGAAAGTCCGTAGCGGCTCGAGTTCGCGCGCTGGATCGCTTCGTCCCAATCGGAGAAGGTCAAGAGGGGCAGGACCGGCCCGAAGATCTCCTCGCGGGCGACCGTGTTCTCCTCCGTCACACCATCGAGTACCGTCGGGAGGTAGAACGCCCCGCGTTCCAGGACACCGGTGCGGGGCGCCTCGCCCCCCACCACGACCTGGGCTCCCCCGGCGACCGCGTCGCTCACGTCCTTCGCGACCGCCTCCCGGGCGCCCGGCGAGTAAAGGGGACCCATATCGACCCCCCGCTCGAGTCCGGGCCCCACCCGGAGCTTGCCCACCAGAGCGGCGACCTTCGCGCGGAACGGTTCGGCGACCGCCCGGTCGACATAGCAGCGTTCGGCGGCGATGCATGCCTGCCCTGCGTTCCAATACCGGGCCCAGACGGTCGCGCGGGCCGCCCAGTCGATATCGACGTTCTTGTCGATCAGCACCGGGGCCTTCCCACCGAGCTCGAGCAGACACTTCACGACCCCCGGCGCCGCGAGCCGGAGGACCTCGATCCCGCTCGACGTCGAGCCGGTCAGCGTTACCGTGCTGCATGCCGGATGCTGGATGAGCGCGGGCCCGATCTTCGCCCCCGGGCCGGCGACGACGTTCAGGACACCGGGCGGAAGGCCGGCCTCTTTCAGGACGTCTGCGATCAGCAGGGAGGACAGCGGAGTGTTGCTCGACGGTTTCAGCACCATCGTGTTGCCGCCGAGGAGCGCGGGCGCGATCTTCCGGGTGACCGTGGCCGCCGGGAAGTTCCACGGGGTGATGGCGACCACCACCCCCCGGGCGACCCAGACCAGACGCATCGTCTCGCCGACCGGGAGCCCGGCGACCTCCTCGCCCGTGAGGGTCCGTGCGAACGCGGAATAGTACTCGAAATTGTCGACCGCTCCGTCGACCTCGAGACGGCTCTCGTAGAGGACCTTCCCCATCTCCCGTGTGACCAGCCGTGCGAGCTCCTCACGACGGCCGCTCAGAAGTTCCGCCGCCTTCCGGAGGACCTTGGCGCGGGCGGCCGCCCCGATCGCCTCCCACGCCGGCTGGGCCTTCGCGGCCGAGTCCATGGCCGCCCGCGCGTCCTCGGGGGTGGCATTCGCGACCTGGCCGACCAGGGTCCCGTCGGCGGGGTCGAGCACGTCGCGCACGCTCCGGGTTCCGGCCGGTACCGTGGCGTTGTCGAGGAACAATCCGTGGACAGGGGCGGCGGCCATGTCGGCCGAACGGCACGGAGGGTTATACGAATTGATGAGGGGCTACGCCGCGTGTCGAAGCTGCTCGAGCTTTTCGAGGAACTCGACTCCCTCGCCGCTCGACATCGGTCGACCGTCCTCTCGGCGAAGCGGCAGGCCCGCGATCTCGCACGCCGCCTCCGGTGACCGCCCGTCGAGCAGCGCACGGACGGCCACCTTCTCGCGGCGACCCAGCGAGAGGCCCCGGAGCTCGAAGTCCTCGAACGCCTCGAAGGCGACCGGGCAGACGACCCGAGCGATCTTCGCGACCTCCGCTGCGTACAGGCGGATCTCCTCCTGGGCATGCGGGTCGAGCCGAAGCGAGAGGAAGTGGAAGAGGTTCCACAGGTCGATCTTCCAGTACCACTGGGTGTAGTACGCGACCGGCAGGAGGAGGCGTGCGGTCTCTCGGGCGACTCCCTCCTCGAGCGCGCGCTGGTAGGAGGCATAGGCGTCCTGGGAGATCCGGTCGAGGTCCGTCCGGAACCGGTCGACCACCTCGGCCGGGAGCGGCTCGGCCCGTCCCTGCCGGCTGCGTGTCGACTGATGGCGCACTTCTTCGGGAGGTGGGATCTCGAACTCGTCGGTCATGACGCTGTACCTCCCCGAGAACTCATTCGTAGAGGCCGTCCGGTGTCGGATCCACTGCCGCGCGACGAAGATAGGGAGGCGCACGAGGAACTTGTACTCCACCATCTCGAACGGCGTGGTATGACGGTGACGCATCAGGTAGCGGATGAGCCCCCGGTCGTCCCGAACGGTCTTGGTCCCCTTCCCGTAGGAGACCCGCGCCGCCTGGACGATCGCGGCGTCGTTCCCCATGTAATCGACCAGAGCGATGAATCCGTGCGTGAGGACCGGTACCCGGGCTCCGATCAGTCGATCGGCCTCGGGGACGGCGGGCCGGGTCATCGTAGGATCTTCGGCGGCCACGAGGCGGGCACGGTCGCCCGAGGAATAAAGACCGCGCGAGCGAGGTCGTGAAACGCCTCGTAAAGCCTAAAGCTCCAGTGTCGGCTCGAACTCTACGGAGGGAGCGCGGTGACCCGAGTCCTGGTCGCGATCGCCTGGCCCTACGCCAACGGGCCGTTCCATATCGGTCACCTCGCGGGCGCGTACCTCCCCGGCGACACGTTCGCCCGGTTCCACCGGTTGCGCGGGAACGAGGTCCTGATGGTCTCGGGTTCGGACATGCACGGGACCCCGACGCTCGTCACCGCGGAGAAAGAGGGGGTCGGTCCGGAGGAGATCGCGCGCCGTTACCATGAGGTGAACAAGGAGGCCTTCGAGCGGCTCGGTTGCTCCTACGATCTCTACACCCACACGCACACGGTCGTCCACGAGAAGACGGTCCAGGAGCTCTTCCTGGCGCTGCTCGAGAACGGCTACATCCGTCGGCGAACGGAGGAGGGTCCGTACTGCCCGAAGCACCGGCGCTTCCTTCCCGACCGGTACCTCGTCGGCACCTGCCCTCACTGCGGGTTCGAGAAGGCACGCGGCGATGAGTGCGACCACTGCGGTCGTCCGCTCGAACCCCGAGAACTCGGTGGACCGCGGTGCTCTCTCTGCGGCACGCCGGCGGAGTTCCGACCGTCCGAGCACTTCTACCTCGAGCTCGACCGTCTGCAACCGAAGCTCGCCGAGTACCTGGGCCATCAGTCGCACTGGCGTTCCGGCACCCTCCGGGTCGCGGAGAACTTTCTCGCCGACGGGCTCCATCCGACGCCCATCACGCGGGACCTCGCATGGGGCGTGCCGATCCCGCTGGACGGCTACGAGACGAAACGTTTCTACGTGTGGTTCGACGCCGTGACGGGGTACCTCTCCGCCTCCAAGGAATGGGCCATCCGCGCGGGCACTCCCGATGCGTGGCATCGGTTCTGGGACGAGTCCGAGGACGTGCGCGCGTACTACTTCGTCGGGAAGGACAACCGCTTCCATCACACGATCATCTGGCCGGGGATGCTCCTCGGAGCGGGGGGGCTGAAGCTGCCCTACGACGTACCCGCGAACGAATGGCTTCGGGTCGGGGGCGGTAAGGTCTCCAAGTCGAGGACCGAGGACCAGGACGCCTTCATCCCCCGCCTTTTGGCGCGGTATCCGCCCGACGTGATCCGGTTCTATGCCGCCCTGCTCACCCCCCAGAACCACGACACCGAGCTCGACTGGGACGAGTTCCACAAGGTCCGCGAGGAGATCCTCGCGAACCAGTACGGGAACCTGGTCCAGCGGACCCTCTCGCTCGTGCGCGACCGCTGCGCGGGCAAGATTCCCCTCCCCCCGGACGTCGCAAGCCCCGCGCCCGGAATTCCGGTCCCCGGACGGCTTCGCGACGCCCATGGACGCATCACCGAGGAGTTCGAGCGGGTCCACCTCAAGGAGGCGCTCGACCTCGCGCTCGCCGAGGTTCGCGAGGCGAACCGCCGGTTCCACGAGGCGAAACCATGGCAGGCGCACGAACCGGAGCGCGCGCGGATCCTCTTCGAGACGATCTGGTGGCTCAAGGCGATCGCGACCTGGCTCGCCCCGGTCCTACCGTTCTCGAGCGCCGAAGTGTTCCGAATGCTCGGCTATCCGTCCGCACCCTCCTCCGGGGACTGGGACCGGGTCCTTGACCCTCCTCCGCCCGGCCAGCCGCTCTCCGAGCTTCGTCCGCTCTTTCCCCGACCTGAGAAGGTTGCCGGCCCCCCCAGGGAGGCTCCCTCGGCCCCCCCGAGCACCGGGCCCGGGCTCGCGAAACTCGCGGTCCGCGCGGGCGTGGTACGGAAGGTCGCCGACCACCCGTCGGCGGACAAGCTCTATGTTCTGGAGATCGACATCGGGGAAAGCTCTCCGCGGACGGTGGTGGCCGGTCTCAAGTCCTCGTACACTCCGTCCACCCTTCTCGGCCGTCCCGTCGCGCTCCTGGCGAACCTCGTCCCACGCACGATCCGACGCATGACGTCGCAGGGTATGGTCCTGGCCGCCGACCGCAACGACGAGGCCGTCCTGGTCGAACCACCCTCGGAGGTGGCCCCGGGTGCCTACCTCGAAGGCAGCGGGGCCGAGGACCGTACGATCTCGTACGAGGAGTTTGCGGCCGTTCCGCTCCGCGTGGGTCTCGTGCAAGGTCCCGCGCCCGAAGGCGGTTCCCGGGTCGACATCGGGGAACGCGCGGTGACCGTCCCGGGTGCCTGGCCCCAAGGCGCTCGCATCGTCGTGCGGCTCTCGGGGCCGGAGGCAGGCACGGGGGACGTTCTTGCGTTCGGTCCGGGTCTCGCAGCCCGCGTGGCCGAGGAGGCCCCCCTCGGGGCACGGGTCCGATGAGCGTCGAGAACCGTCTCGACCTCCACGTGCACTCACGCCACTCCCCCGATTCGCGATTGACGCTGGAGGCGATCACCCACCAACTTCCGTACGCCGGGGTCCGTGGGTTCGCGCTCACCGATCACAACTCGGTGGCCGGCCACCGGGAGATCTCCGCGCTCCGGGAGGCGAATCCGGGCCTCCTCATCCTGCCCGGTGTGGAGGTCTCCGCCCGGGAGGGGCACCTCCTCGCGTACGGACTCTCCGAGGTACCGCCCCTCCACCGCTCGGTCGAGGAGACCTGCGAGTGGGTCCGCGGTCATGGTGGCGAGTCCGTGCTCGCGCACCCGTTCCGCCTGGGACATGGGGTAGGCCGTCGCGTCGCCGAATCGGCTCCGGTCGCCGGCATCGAGACCATCAACGGCCATTCCTCGGTGGTGGCGAACTTCAAGGCCGAGCTGATCGCGGCCCGGCGTTCGCTCGCGCGCACGGGAGGCAGTGACGTCCACACGCTCTCCGACATCGGTCGGGCCTTCACCGAGTTCCCTTCTGATGCGACGAGCGTGGACGACCTACTCGAGGCGATCCGACGGCGAACGGTCCGCCCCTCGGGCCACTCGTTGCGATGGACCGAGCGGTTCCGTCTCGGAGTCCGCACCGGTGCCCTCCGCATCGCCCGGGGATTCCGCCCGATCTAGAACGTACGCCGCGCCCCGAGCGCTTTAAGCGAATGTCCCCTGCCGGGCGCCGCGCCGAGGTGGCAGAATGGTTAATGCGACGGACTGCAGATCCGTTTCCTGGGGGTTCGATTCCCTCCCTCGGCTTCCGACTCGTACGCGCCCGGTGGTTAGCTGAGACTTCGACGAACCGCCCGGTCACCGGGGAACGGGGTCTTCCCGCTCCCGCAATGACTTCCTCAAAGCGATCCGGTGGCCCGACCCGCGGGTTCGAGTCAGAGTCGGTGGGCGTGCCGGAGAGGCGCGTCCGAGGAGGTCTCACGAGGGCTGGGGGACAAACGCGACGTGCGGGGACCCCGCGCGCGCATCGGTCAGTACTACGTGTCGCGAAAACCCTGGACGGAGCCCCCGGATAACAAGTCCCACTTCGTCGCGGTGCAGCTCGAACTCTGCGTCGGACATGCGGCGTACGCCCGCAGCGCAGCCGACTCCGGGACCCAAGAGGCCGATTCCCAGGTTGCCGAGCTGGCGCACCCGTTTGATCCCGTGATAGTACATTCGGAGCGCGGCTTCCGACCCCATCAGCGTGTCGAAGACCTCGTAGGCGGTCAGTTCGATGAACGGCCGCTTGCGGTTCCCGCGCACCGCCCGTTCCGCGGCCACCATCTGGGCGATCGCCCGCGCCGTCTTCTTCGGGTCGGTGCTCGGGCCACGAACGTTGACCACGTAGGAGAGCCCCTCGTCCTCTCCGGCGTAGTCGACCACACGGACTCGACTGTCGAACCGACGGCGTGTCGCGTAGCGCGTCAGCCTCGAACGGAACGCGTGAGGAGAGTCGCGGGAGGGGAGGACCGCGATCATGCCCCGGGACTGGTACAGGAAGTTGAGGTAGGTGGGCCGGAGAAGGAGATCGAGATCCTCCAGGCCCACGGTCTCGTCCATACCGAAGAGCGACATGCTCCCGCGTCGTAGGCCGCCGCCGAGCAGGCGATCAAAGTCGGGAATGCCAGTCGAGAAGAGCTCCTCAGGGTCCGGAATCGGGTTCCAGCTGTCGGCTTGGTTTGGGACCGTGGCGCTCGCTCCCATGAGTACGGAATGCACCCGCGAGGTTCATAGAACTGCCCCCGAGACGCCGTTGTTTTTCTGACGGTAGCGATGCCCCGTTCGGTCGTGCAGCGGCTCGATGAACCGGTTCGAACATCGCGTCCCGCGGTGGCGTGACGCCGGTTTCCGGTACAGCGGCTCTACCCATTTCACCCAGAAATCTGTGCACCACGGTATGCGCACTCAGGCCCCGTTCGGTGACGGCCCTACGTGTCGAGGACCCTGCCGCACGGTACGCACTGCACGCGACCGGCCGGGTTCAGGACACCGCAGGACCGGCATCGAGCCGCGGCCGGAGCGGTCGACCGCGTCGGAGGCGGAAGTCCGCCCGGGCCGGTCGTGGCCGCGCCCCCAACGGAAGCAGTATCGCCTCCCCCGTTGGCGTCCGTCGTTATCACGGTGAGGCCGTGCCCCTCAAGTCTCAGGCGTACCAGCTCTTCGGTCCAGTCCGCAAAGATTCCGAGCGCGCCCGCAAGCACCACGAAGATGCCTCCGACAAGGAAACCTCCCCCGACGAACAGGCTGAGGGCTCCGAGTGCGATGAAGAGCCACCCTGCGAGAGGGCCCTCCCCGGCGGTGATCGCCGTGAAGACGAATATCAGCACGGCGAGGACGATCGCCGCGACCGGATCTCCGTAGAGGACCAGAGACTGGCCGGGAAATCGGCTGGCGAGAACGACTCCGAACACGCCCTCGATAAGAATGAGGGCCCCTCCGATGAGGAGAAGGCCGAGTACCGGTCTCGGTCCCGGCGTGTCCGAGAACATGCCGTGAAGAGCGGGTGCCACCGCCGGAGCGTTCCCCGAGAGGGCCGGGTTTCTCCCGGCGCCTCGGGCGCCGGACTCGGGCCCCCGAAGACGAAGGATACGGGCGCCTAGGTTCTAGGAGC
Organism: Thermoplasmata archaeon; assembly: GCA_046704665.1. Taxonomy (GTDB): domain Archaea; phylum Thermoplasmatota; class Thermoplasmata; order Lutacidiplasmatales; family UBA184; genus Lutacidiplasma. The sequence continues at coordinate 34,933 of JBJKRJ010000054.1, forward strand.
CGCGGGGAGACCGACGAGGCCCTGGAAGTCAATGATCTCGACGGGTTCGTCTCCTACCACCCATGCGTCGTGCCCAGCCGGGATGTACGAGACCTCGCCCGGGCCGATGTCACGGGACGTCCCGTCGTCCATGACGAAGTGGACCACGCCCGAGACATGGTACTGGAAGTGGGGGACCTTGCAGCTTGCGAGGCCGAGGGGCGAGCCCAGGTGCGTTGACCATTTCCATCCCGGCTCGAGCCGAAGTCGACCGACCTTGGTGCCTCCGATCTTGACGAGAGAGGCCGTGCACTTGTCATACTGACGCGTCTCGTCCGGCTGTCGCGTGTCCCGCGCCTCAAGGGACGCCATGTACGGGTCCAGTGCGGCACGATACTACTAGTTTCCGACGCCGCCAACCTCCGGAAACACCGGGGACTAGGTCGGTCCGGTGGACCGAGCGGTGCCCGCTTCCGGAAGACCCCATCGTACCGACGAACGCCCGGGCCCGTCGCGGCCCGCCTCAGATCGTGGTCCCCGCCCGCTGCGATACGGCGGAGGAGGCTCGGGGCACCGGGGATGACGCGAAGTCCTCCGGGGCGAGGAGAAGGTCAATGTACGGAAGGGCCGCGCGGAGCGCGCCGGTCTCTGGGGAGAACCCGTGCTGACGCGCGTAGGGGTTGACCCAGACCACGATCCTCGCTCGTCGGGCGATCCACTCGAGCTCCGCGCCGACGAGGTCGGCCTCCCCGAGGTCCCACCCGTCGCTGAGTACCAGGACGGTCGTGGAGGCCCGGACGAGCGACCCGTAGCCCGCGACGAACTGGCTCAGGCAGGCGCCGATCCTCGTTCCCCCCTCGGTCCGGTCGACCCTCGCGCCGACCCTCGCGGCCGACCGCCGGTAGCCGAACGCCTGCACGTCCGTCGTGATCTCCTCCACGCGCGTGCTGAAGGCGAAGACCCGCGAGCTGCGGACGACCCTCGCGAGAGCATGCACGAGCCCGAAGAGCCCGCTGTCGTGTTCGCGCATCGATCCGCTCACATCCCACAGAAGCACGAGCTCGGAGCGACCGGGTCGAAAGTGCCGGTGTCGGAGCTCGAGCCACTCGCCGCCGTGACGCAGGTTGTGACGAAACGTCGCGGCGAAATCGATCATGCCCCGATGCGCGCGCTCCGTGCGGCGTCCGGGCAGTGTCGCGGTCACGTGACGAAACCGCCTCGCTCCGCGGTGCAGGTCGCGCATCGCTCGATCCGGTAGAGCCTGGAGGACGTGGCCCGGGGGAGGAGCGGCCGCGCTGTAGACGCCGAAGGGGAGCGACGGGACCCGAGTGGGTTCCGAAGGACGCAAAGCTCGCCCGGGATCGTGCTCCGCGGCCGGGATCGCCCGGGGTCGGATCGATGGGGGCCCTCCACGGCTCCGTGGCGGACCGACTAGCGGGAGATCCGGCGACCAGAAGCGCTCGAAGGCGGCATCGAGCCGGTCGAGCTCCATGGGAGACTTGGCGAGCGTCACGCGACAGGCCGCACGGAACGTCCTGCGATCCAGGATCGCGAGCGTCCCCAGAGCTCGTGCGAGATCCAGCTCTCCGCCGACCCCGACCGAGACCCCCTGGAGACGGACGTAGGCGACGAACTCCGCGAGCCGGGAGAAGATCCGTTCGGCCGGAATAGGCGCCGACGGAACGGAGGGCGTCATTCCTCGGGCAGAAGGCTCTCCAGCCGCTGCTCTCGAACGAACTGGAGGTCCTGGGCGTCCTTGATGAGGAACCCCAGGGTGTCCTCGATGACCGCCCGGTCGAGGCTCGTCCGTCGGAGCGACAGCAGCGCCGCCGCCCAGTCGAGAGTCTCGGCGACCCCGGGACGTTTGACGAGCTCCTTCTCGGCGCGCACCCGCTGGACGAACGTCGCGATCTCCTCGGCGAGATGGCGCGAGAGACCCGGGACCCGTTGCGCGAGGATGGTGGTCTCCTTCTCGAGGGACGGATACCCGACATAGAGGTAGAGGCATCGTCGCTTCAACGCGTCGCTGAGTTCGCGCGTCCGGTTCGACGTGACGATCACGAGGGGCTCTTTGTCGGCCTTGATCGTCCCGAGCTCAGGGATCGTCACCTGGAACTCCGAGAGGATCTCGAGCAGCAGTCCCTCGAACTCCTCGTCCGCCCGGTCGATCTCGTCGATGAGGAGCACCGGACGGTGCCCGTCCTTGCCTTGGAGGGCCCGCAGGAGCGGTCGACGCAGGAGGAACGGCTCGCTGAAGATCTCCTTCTCGAGTTCGGCGGCCGTCTCCGCCCGCTCGTGGATCCGGATCGCCAGCATCTGCTTGGGATAGTTCCAGTCGTAGAGCGCGGAGCGCGCGTCGAGGCCCTCGAAACACTGCAACCGGATGAGCTCTGTGCCGATCGCCTGGGCGAGGACCTTCGCCACCTCGGTCTTGCCGCAACCGGGCTCCCCCTCGATGAGCAGAGGCTTCGCGAGCTTCGCGCTCAGGTAGACCGCCATGGCGAGCGGTCGGTCGGCGACGTAGTGCCGTTCGGTGAGCAGGGGGAGGACATCGTCCGGATCCGTCCAGCCCTCGGGGTCGGTCATGGGCGTTCTTCGAGCGACCTCGCCGTCACCCACCTATTTCGGTTCGCCCATCAATCTTTCCGGGCCCATCGATATCGTTCTCTCTCAGGGTCGGTCGGGCGGATCACGTCCCTCCCCCGTCGGTCCAGCGCCGGGGGGCGCCGCGGCCGAGCGGCCGGAGCAAGAGCTCGGACGCCCGGTCCTGAGCTCGCTCGTCCCTCTCTCCGCGCGCCTGGGCACCGACACCCGGGGGGCACCGAAACCGTTCGGAACCTGACCCGCGTCATGTCCGCGCCGGTGGGCCCTTCTCCCCGTGCGGAGCGGGAGCCTTGCCATGGGTAGTGGCAATGACCTCTCCGAGGATCGCCACGGCCAGCTCCTCCGGTGTCTTGGCCCCGATGTCGAGACCGATCGGCGCACGGAGGGAGCTCGCAAAATCGGGAGAGACACCCCGCTTCGAGATCTCGGCGAGATCCTGGGCCACCCGGGTCCGGCTCGCCAGCAATCCGACGTACCGGAGCGGGACCCGCGACAGGGCCTCCAGTACGGCCGCATCCCGCTCGCCCTTCGTCAGTACGACCACCGAGTCGTGCCGTCCCAGACCGAGACGGCCGACGTCGATCTGTGCCTCGGTGAGGAGCACATGGGGTGCCTCGGGAAGGTCGGGATTCGGGTCGACGACGATCACCTCGAAGCCGAGCCGCATCCCAAGATGGACCAGGGCGCTCTCCACATCGTCCCGTCCTCCTTGGCCGATCACGATCAGACGGTGCGCCGGCGACATCGGCTCGATGTAGACATCGAGCGATCCTCCGCAGTTGGTCTGGACCCAGATCTCGTTCGGATCGGTCTCTCGCAGTGTACCGGCGACAGAGGCGGCCGTGTCGACGAGATGGATCCGAAGGGTGCGCGGCTCCCCGCGACGGACCGCCTCGAGCGCCGCCTCGACGACCGGGCCCTCGGGGCACCCTCCGCCGAAGGTGCCTCCCACGATCTCGCCGCGTGCGTTGATCACGAGCTTGAATCCCGGTTTCGCGAGCGTCGAGCCCTCCGTACGGGCGACGATGGCCACCGCGAACGGCTCGCGTCGGGCCACGAGGGCGGACAGATGCCGGGCATACTCCGAGGCGTCCAACGAAGCCTCCCAACCTCCCGGGCTATCTACAGTTTCGGGGGGGCGCCACGCACGGCGGGGCGCTCGGGAAAACTCTCTCGGAAGGTTGATAACGGCGAACTCACTCGCCGCACGCGACGCCCTTCGTCACGGAGTTCTGAACGATGTATCCGCCGAGTTTCGACTATTATGCGCCGACCACGCTGGCCGAGGCGATCGGCCTGCTCGAACAGCATCAGGGACAAGCGAAGGTCCTGGCGGGCGGTCAGAGCCTGATCGGCATGATGAAGCTCCGCCTGACCCAGCCTGCGGCGCTGATCGATATCAACCGCGTCCCGGACCTTTCCTACCTCCGGGAGGACTCCAAGGCACTTCGAATCGGTGCGCTGACGCGGATCACCGAGCTCGAAGCGTCCGAGCTCATCCGCACCCACTACCCGCTCCTCCATGATGCCTCCGGAGAGATCTCCGACCCGACGGTCCGGAACTGGGGCACGGTGGGAGGGAACGTGTCGCATGGCGACCCCGGAAACGATCTTCCGGCGTGCATGCTGGCGCTCGATGCCGAGTATCAGGTCCAGGGTCCGAACGGGGTGCGGACGATCCCCGCCCGGGAGTTCTACGAGGACTCCTTCGTGACCGCGCTCGCCCCGAACGAGGTCCTCACCGAGATCCGTGTCCCGCCACGCACCCCCGGCAGCGGGAACGCCTACTCGAAGATGGAGCGGAAGGTCGGGGACTTTGCGATCGCCGCAGTCGCGGTGCACCTGGTGGTCGCGGGGGACGGCGCCGTGTCGACCGCAGGGATCGGGCTCACGAACGTCGGGCCCACCGCGATCTTCGCCGCCCAGGCATCGGCGGCCCTGGTGGGAACCCACGGCGGTCCGACCGACCTTGACCGAGCGGCCGGCCTCGCCGCCGATGCCGCCCAGCCGGTCGCAGACAATCGGGGTCCGGTCGAGTTCAAGCGGGAGATGGTCCGTGTTTGGACCCGTCGGGCTGCCCGACGTGCCCTGGACCGCGCGAAGGGAGGGAAGTGACGATGGCGATCGACGTGGAGGAAGCGGCGAGCACGACCGCCCCGACGTCCGCACGCACGATCCACGTGACGGTCAACGGAGTCCGCCACCGTTCGACGGTCGATGCGAGAATGCTGCTCGTCAGCTACCTGCGCGAGCGGCTCCGCCTGACGGGCACCCACATCGGGTGTGACACCGCGCATTGCGGTGCGTGCACCGTTCTGGTCGACGGGGTTCCGGCCAAGGCGTGCAACCTCTTCGCGGTCATGGTCGACGGGCGCAGTGTCCAGACCGTCGAGGGGCTCGGGGACGCCGGGAAGCTGCATCCCGTCCAGGAGGGGTTCACGAAGGAGCACGGCCTCCAGTGCGGGTACTGCACCCCCGGTATGATGCTCGCGAGCGTGGCCCTGCTCTCGCGGATACCGAATCCTTCGGAGGAGGAGATCCGACGCGGCCTCTCGGGGAACCTGTGCCGCTGCACCGGCTACGTGAACATCGTCAAGGCGGTCCAGTACGCCGCGAGGAAGATGCAGGACGCGCCGAAGGGAGGGGCGTGACGATGGCGGAAGCGGCCCCGATCTCCGGTGGGATCGGCCAGTCGTTCCCGCGGAAGGAGGATGCGAGGTTCCTCCGAGGGAAGGGCAACTACGTCGACGACGTGGACCTGCCCGGGATGCTCTTTCTCGACCTCGTCCGAAGTCCGTACGCCCACGCGAAGATCACCGCGATCCGCAAGGAGAACGCCCTGAAGGTCCCCGGGGTCCTCGCGGTGATCACCGGGGCGGACCTCGCCGCGGCGAAGCTCGCCTGGATGCCGACCCTCATGAGCGACACGCAGATGGTCCTCCCGACCGACACGGTGATGTTCCAGGGCCAGGAGGTCGCCGGGGTGGTCGCGATCGACCGGTACGCGGCGGCCGACGGGGTCGCGGCGGTCGAGGTCGACTATGATCCGCTGCCCGTCGTGGTCGACCCGTTCAAGGCCCTCGAACCCGGGGCCCCGGTACTCCGGACGGACAAGGACAAGAAGGACAACCACATCTGGCACTGGGAAGTCGGGGACAAGGCCGGCACCGATCAGGCCCTCCGGTCGAGCGCCGTCGTCCTCCAAGAGAAGCTCTACATCCCCCGCATCCACGTCTCCTCGATCGAGACCTGCGGGTGCGTCGCCCAGATCGATGCCAACGGCCGGCTCACGGTCTGGATGACGACCCAGGCGCCCCACGCGATCCGCACGGTCTTCGCATTGGTGAGCGGACTCCCCGAGAACAACATCCGGATCATCTCCCCCGACATCGGGGGTGGCTTCGGGGGTAAGGTCCCCGTCTATCCGGGGTACGTCATCGCCGTCGTCGCGGCGCTCACGACGGGGAAGCCCGTGAAGTGGATCGAGGACCGGACCGGGAACCTCACCTCCGACTCGTTCGCTCGGGACTACCACATCGACGCCGAGATCGGGTCTACCAAGGACGGCAAGCTGACCGCGCTCAGGGTCAAGACGCTCGCCGACCATGGGTACACCGACGCGGCCGCGAACCCCTCGAAGTTCCCGGCCGGTCTGTTCCACATCATCACCGGATCCTACCCGTTCTCGCACGCGTTCGTCGAGGTCGACGCCGCCTACACCAACAAACCCCCCGGAGGGATCGCCTACCGCTGTTCGTTCCGAGTCACGGAGGCGGTGTTCGCGATCGAGCGGCTGGTCGACAACCTCGCCCACCGCCTCGGGATCGACCCGGCGGAGTTCCGCCTGAGGAACTTCATCCCGCCCGAGGCGTTCCCGTTCCGGTCCGCGCTCGGATGGACCTACGACAGCGGCAACTATGCCGGCGCGCTCCGAAGGGCGATGGAGCTCATCGGCTACGCCGAGCTCCGCAAGGAACAGGCGGAGAAACGCACGCGGGGCGAACTGATGGGGATCGGGATCTCGAGCTTCACCGAGATCGTCGGGGCCGGTCCCTCCGAGACGTTCGATATCCTCGGGATCAAGATGTTCGACTCCGCCGAGATCCGGGTCCATCCCACGGGGAAGGTGCTCGCCCGGTTCGGCACGAAATCCCAGGGTCAGGGGCACGAGACGACCTACGCGCAGATCCTCGCCGAGGAGCTCGGGATCCCGGCCGAGCACATCACGGTCGAGGAGGGCGACACGGACACGGCCCCGTACGGCCTCGGCACCTACGCAAGCCGCAGCACCCCGGTCGGAGCAGCGGCCGCGGCCATGGCGGCGCGCAAGGTCCGGGAGAAGGCGGGAAAGATCGCCGCCCATCTCCTCGAGGTATCTCCTGCGGACATCGAGTGGAAGGACCACACGTTCCAAGTGAAGGGGGTTCCGGGGAAGTCCAAGACGATGGCCGAGGTCGCCTTCGCGGCGTACACCAACCATCCGAAAGGCATGGAGGCGGGCCTCGAGGCGGTCGACTACTACGACCCGCCGAACATGACGTTCCCGTTCGGGAGCTACATCTGCGCGGTCGACGTCGACCCCGAGACCGGGCAGGTGAAAGTCCGGCGGTTCGTGGCGGTGGACGACTGCGGCACGATCATCAACCCGATGATCGTCGACGGCCAGATCCACGGCGGGCTCACGATGGGCTTCGCCCCGGCGATGCTCGAGGAGATCTCGTACGATGCGAACGGCAACAACCGCGCCGGGTCGTTCCTGGAGTACCTTCTCCCGACGTCGGTGGAGACGCCGAAGTGGGAGACGGCGAAGACGGTCACCCCCTCCCCACACCACCCCCTCGGGGCGAAGGGAGTGGGAGAGTCCGCGACCGTCGGCGCTCCGGCGGCGATCGTCAACGCGGTCGTCGACGCTCTCCAGCCGTACGGGGTGACGAACATCGACATCCCGCTGACTCCGTCCCGGGTGTGGGCGGCGATCCACGCGAAGGACCCGAAGTGACCTGGGCCCGGCCCGATGCAGGTGGAGGGCGACTTCCGGGTCCGCTCACCGGCGCCGCAGGTCTACGCGTTCTTCCTCGATCCGATCGCCTTCACCGACTGCCTCGACGACCCGCACACGATACGGGCGGTCGACCCCGACCACTTTGAGGGTACCGTCACGACGGGGATCTCGTTCATCCGCGGGACGTTTCGCGTACGGGGGACCTACGGGCCGCGCACGGCGCCGGCCGAGCTCCACGCCCGTCTCCAGGGGACCGGCATGGGGAGCGGTCTCGATGCCGAACTTGCGATTCGCCTCGAGGAATCGGGGGGAGCGACGACCGTGCGCTGGTCGGGCGAGGTCCGGCTGAGCGGTCCGGTCGCGACGCTCGGCGAGCGCATCGTTCGGGGGTCGGTCGACAAGAAGACGGTCGCCCTCTTCGAGAACGCCCGGAAGAGGATCGAAGCGGGACCGGCATCGCCCCCGTCCGAACCGCCGGAGTCGGCGCGCTAGTGGACCGGCTATGAAGCAACTTCGACTTTCGTAGTTCTCAGCCACACGGGGATCCTCGCCTGGTGGCGTCGGTTCTTCCGTACCGTGTCCCGGAACCGCTTCCCTCGCCGGACCCGCTCTTCGTTCCGATACGCCACCGCCGCATCCAACGCCTCCCCTACCTCCGCCACGGTCGTGAAGTAGGTCCCCGGGAGCGCCAGCTCCTCGATGTCCCGCGCGTGGGTCTCGACGGGATTCATCCAGCTCGCGTGCGTGGCGCTCGGCACCAGCACCACGTTGTTCAGCCGGGCCCACCAGCGGATCTCTTCGGTCCAGTGCGAGGACAGCCCATCCTGGACGATGTAGACCGGCTGGTCGGCCGGATACTTCGATCGCTCCTCCTTCAGGAACTCCAACCAGCGCCACGCGTGCTTCGTCGGAGCGACCTCCCCCGACAACTGCTGGTGGTAGACGTTCAGCATGAGGAAGTAGTAGGTCGTCCCGAGTCCCTTGTGATACTCCGCGGGGATCCGCCCCGGCCGTTCCCTCGGATACCACCCGGAGCCTCCCTGCGGGATCAGCTGGATCGGACCGATCTCATCGCCGCTCAGCACCACCGGCGGGTTGTGCTCCATCCGCGTGAGCTTCTCGATGTACGCCTTCTTCACCTCGCGCTCGGGGTCGCGGCTCTCCTTCCACGTCCGCAGCGACTGGTGGCTCACCTCCGACTCGAGGAGGATCACCCGCAACCATTCCTCACTGATGGTCGGGACGATCCCTCGCTGCATCGCCTCCTCGCGGAGGCGGGAGAGCGACCACTGGGTGTACGGGAGACCGAGGTCTTTCGGATGGCTCAAGGCGAGGTCGACCAGTCCTTTCCGCTGCTCCTCGGTGAAGCGGGTCGGTCGCCCCGGCCCCCACTTCGGCTCGAGCATCTTGAACCCGTGTAGATTGAACTCCTTGATCAGCGTCCGCACGTAGTCCTCGCTCATCAGGGCGATGACGGCGATCTTCGGTGGAGTGAACCCCTGGGCGGAGGCGAGGATCACCTGCGCCCGCTTCACCTCGATGGCGCTCTGATGGTGGCGCACGATGCGGCGGAGCTTATTCCCTTCCTCGTCAGTGATCTCGCGGACCCGGATGACCATGCACCTGGGAATAGCGTTCCCTAGCCTAGACTTTTCGGTCCAGTTTCCCGAAGAGCTTTCCTAGCCGGTCCACTAG
>JBJKRJ010000055.1:0-3375 GCA_046704665.1 Thermoplasmata archaeon
GGTGAGGACGCACACCCGGGTGGAAGACCCGAGATGGTCACCCCGAGCGGCGGAGCGCCCCCCGTCGCGTTCCAGGAGAGGTCGAATACCACCCCGACTTCCGCCACAGGGTTCGACAGGGACGTCGACAAGGCCGGGGCGGAATAGACCACCAGCGTACCGGTCCAGTTCATAGAGACCCCGACGGAGTCGGTCACGGTCGCAAGAATCGTAAACCGTCCGGGCGCGGCGGGAGTGCAATTCACGGTTGCGGCGGAGCTACCACAACCGGGAGGAAGTCCGGTGTACGAGTACAGGTAAGGTGGTTCGCCCCACGTGGCGTGAACCTGAAGATGCCACGACTGTCCCTCGTCGAGCAGTAGGGCTGAGGGGACGAAAGTGACGTTCAGTTCGTTCGTGATGGTGACGCGGGCCCAAGCCGTGCCCGAGAACCCCGCGGCGTCCGTGGCATTCAGCTGGACCGTATACTGGCGGGATTGAGTGGGCGTGCAGTTGGCGACGAGTTCCGGCGCCGGAGCGCACCCAGGTGGCAGGCCAGTGTACCGAACCGAGATCGGATTCGGCCCGCCCAAGAGGGTCCCGTCCAAGTCGAGCGAACGGTTGGTCTCGAGAAGTGTGGGGGTCAGGGACAAGGAGACGATCGGGCTGTCGGTGAACGCCCAGACGTACGGTGCGGGCCACAGGGGGGGGTTCACTGGGTCGAGGTCCAGGAAGTACCCTTCGCTCCCAAATGAAGCGCCGACTTCAGGGTACCATGTGCTGCTCGTAGGCGGAGCCGGGCCCACTTCCGAGGTAATGTTAGTCCAGGCGTAGTTCGAAAAAATCCAGGTGGACGTGCCGATCACTACCAGAACTCCCTGAAGCTCCGTGTCGAAGAAAGGTGGCAAAGGAAGGACGGCACCCGAAAGTGGATTCCGTCCAAGTTCCGTTCGGTTTGTCCATGCGCCTCCTGCGAATGTCCAGGTCTCGTTGCAGGCGCCTCCGTACTGATCATTGGTGGGGCATGCACCAACGACAACAACCGCTCCGAGTCCGGGATCCCAAGTGGCTTGATCCGGCTGCCCTCCTCCCCCAATATCAAGGAGAAACCGACTTGTCGCGTTTCCTATATCGCGCCAAGTACCACTGACAAATTCCCAAGTGGTACCGTTCGAGAGGACATCAACAACAGAGTGAGCTGCCGCGTCATCGGCCAGATACCCAAGAGCTGGAGGCTGCTCACTTGATCGTAGCGCGAGACTAAGCCATCCCGACGGGCCGAGCTCCCATGTCATTGGAAACATCGCGCCAGTCGAATTCCAATTCTCATCCCAAAGCAGCAGATCGCCCACTGCGGAGTCGAAAACCAGCCCGCCATCAATCGCAGTTACTGTCGGCCCAAAGCCTACGACAGAGGTCGTGTTCACCCATTCGTTGTTCCGCAACTCCCAGGTACCCGGATCGGTGAGAGTGCCGCACCCTGACGGCCTAAGATATATTGGGGGGCAGTAGTTTCCACCGACCGAAACGATTGCATTCAGTACCGGATCGAACGCAAGGAGCGGGTCTTCGACGTAGGGAGGCGAAGCCGCATTCGACGTGATGTTCACCCACTCCGGAGACGTATTGGACAGGTTCTGCGTCGACTTCCCTAGCCTCGCGAAGGTGTGTCCAGCGACCGTCGAGGAGGATTCTTCGAGAGAAGATGCGTAACAACTCAGCTTGCTGGCCCGACTGACGGGGGCCCGGGCCCGGGTTGAGGGAGCGTTCCGAGTCGAGCGCTCACCACCTCCCAGAACCGGTGCTCCCGCTTCGCGCATGTCCGCCACACCGTCAAGAGCCGCTCGAGCACCCACGCGCCCCGCTTCGTCCGACGGCCGCCAGAGATCTTGCGATGTACGACCGCCACCCTCACTTCCCGCTCCGCCTCGTTCGAGTTCCAAGAGGTTCCGGGGTCCCGCACGAAGGTGAATAGCGTCTCGAGACGCTGGCCCAGCTCGTCGGCGATCCGCACCGCATCCGCGTCCCGCCACTCCCGAGCGAGGAACCGACCCATCGACCGTACGGCCCGCCGATATCGGCGCACGCGAGACGCCGCCGACGCCTTCGGATACCGCCCCGTCCACCGCACCTCCTTCCGAAGACGAGCACGAACGCCCGCGGCGAACCGAAGGAACTCCGCCGGCGGGCGTCCCGCCCGCTCGTACGTCGGCGTCTCCTCCTTCAAGAACCCTCTCGGGCGGATCCCGTGGCTCGCCTCCACCTTCTGCAGCCACCGATTTGCATGCACCAGGTCCATCTGGTGCGCGGCGTCCTCCACCGAGTTGTAGGCGTCCAGCCCGTCATGAGTCAGCTGCCCCCGATACCCTGCCCACATCGCGGCCGCCTCCTCTCCGCCCCGACCCTCTTGGATGTGGTAGACCGTCAGCGTCGGGGACGTGCCGACCCACAGCCACTCGGTCCGACCTCCCACCGGCATTCCCGTCTCGTCCCCTTGGGCATGGGGAGTCCGCTCGGCGTCCCGCAACTCCTCGCCCAACTCCTGATACACCGGTTCGAGGGAGTCGGCGACCCCCTTCTCCATCGCGATCAGCGAGGCGACGCTCACCTCGAGTCCGTAGCGCATCTCGAGCAGTTCCCCGATCTTCTCGAACGGGACGCCCAGGACCCGCAGCTCGGCGACGAACGCCTTGAGGCGAGGTCCGAACTCGCCCCGGTACGCCTCGGGGATCGGGGCGTGGACCCGCGCTCCGCAGCCCGGGCACTTGTAGCGGGGAATCACGAGGTCGAAGACCTCGAGGTCGGGGGCCGGGAGGTCCGTCACCGGTCGACTCCAGGAGTCGGCGGGCTCTCCGAGCGCGTGGGCGCAGCTCGGGCACTCCTCCAAGGAGAGGACCCGAGGGGGAGCGTTCGGCCGGGGGCGGGGTCGGGTGGTTCCCGGGTGGCCCGGCTGTCCGCCGGTGGGGCGGCGCTTGTCGGAAGGGGACGGTGATTTTCGGAAGAAGACCTTGCTCGAAGGAACTCCCACCGCGGCGGCGGTCTTCGCATCGGTGCCCAGGACCGAGAGCGAACTGCGCAGGCGGTCGAGCGCGGCTTTGAGGGACGAACTCTTCTGCCGCGCCCGGGTCTTCTCCTCACGGAGGCGACGGATTTCCTCACGGGCCTCCCGCAGTTCGTGCTCGAGTCGGTCCCGGTCTTCGGCTCTGCGGAGGAGGTCGGCAAGCTTGCGAGGGGAGACCGGTATCGGCTCCTCGTCCGGGTCCGGAGCCAGCAGGAGTGGGGAATCCCGAGGAGACATCGCCCTCGGGCAAGGACCCAAGGGGTCCCCGGATTTAGTACTTCGCTTCCAGAGTCTCAGCTACCGCCTGGCGGGCCAAGGACCTGAGTCGTTACGAA
>JBJKRJ010000056.1:0-15726 GCA_046704665.1 Thermoplasmata archaeon
CCGCGGCCCGCGGACCCGTGCCCTCTCCTCGCTCGACCGGAAGGTCGAGCTCGTCGAGGATCTACTGAGCGAGGGAACGACATGACGAACTGCCCCGAGTGCGATGCGACCGTGGAGAGCCGAGCGATGATACTGGGCGAGGTCTTCCCGTGCCCGGACTGTGGCACCGACCTCGAAGTGACGGCCGAGCAGCCGTTCACCGTCCAGCCCGCCCCGAAGGAGGCCGAGGACTGGGGTGAGTGACCGGTTCCGGCTCGGGGTCTTCTCCAGCATCGTCCGCCTCGAGGAGAGAGCGATCCTCGCGGCGGCGGAGGCGCGAGGGCTCGAGGTCCTCCGGTACGACGACCGTGAGGTCGTCTTCCCCCTCGAGGCCCCCGCCGACCTGCCGGGGGTCCTCCTCGATCGCTCCGTAAGCCACTCGCGGGCGGTGTACGCGGCCCGGTGCTTCTCGCACTACGGGGTGCCGACCGTCAACGACCCCTCCGTCCTCGAGCTCGCCGGCGACAAGATCCGCACGTCGCTCCGGCTCGCGGAAGCCCGGGTGCCCACCCCCCGCACCGTCGTCGCGCTCTCGCCCGAGGCGGCCCCGGCGGCGCTCCGGACGATCGGGTACCCGGCGGTCCTGAAACCTGCCGTCGGTTCCTGGGGCCGGCTCATGGCCCGGGTCGGGTCGGAGGAAGAAGCGTCCCAGATCATCGAGCACAAGAGCGCCCTCGCGTCCCCCGTCCACTCGATCTTCTACGTCCAGGAGTACATCGAGAAACCGGACCGGGATCTCCGTGCGTTCGTCGTCGGCGACGAGGTAATCGCCGCGATGTACCGCTATTCGAGCGAGTGGCGGACGAACGCCGCGCGCGGGGGCCGCGTCGAGGCGGCTCCGCTCACGGAGGAGCTCGTCGATCTCTCCCGGCGCGCGGCGCGCGCCGTCGGAGGGGGCGTGCTCGCGGTCGACCTGATGGAGTCCCCGCGGGGACTGGTCGTGCACGAGGTGAACCCCACCCCCGAGTTCAAGGCGCTCGCCGGGGCGACCGGGGTCGACATCGCCGGGAAGATCGTGGACTACGCGGTGGCCGTGGGAGGAGGATGAAGGTCGCGGTCGTCGGCGGGTCCGGCTACGTCGGCGGCGAGCTTCTCCGCCTCCTCCTCCGTCACCCGAACGTCGAGCTCGTTCAGGTCACGTCGGACTCGATGGCGGGACGACCGATCGCCCGGGCGCACCCCAACCTTCGGAAGGTCTCCTCGCTCACGTTCGAGCCGCACGCGGCGATCCGGCCGGCCGACGCGACGTTCGTCGCGACCCCGCACGGGGAATCGATGGCCCGAACGCCGGCGCTCCTCGAGAACGGCGGCATCGTCATCGATCTCTCCGCGGATTTCCGCCTGCGAGCGCCGGCGGCCTACCCCCGGTTCTACCGCATCGCGCACCCTCGCCCGGAGCTCCTCGCGCGTGCGGTCCCCGGGATCCCGGAGTTCTACCGCGATCGTCTGCGCTCCGCCTCGCTCATCGCGGTCCCGGGGTGTATCGCGACGGCCGCGATCCTCGCCCTCCGGCCGCTCGCGGCTCAAGGATGGCTCGGGTCGGGGCCGGTGGTCGTCGACGCGAAGAGCGGCTCCTCCGCGAGCGGACGGGACGCGGGGCCCACGGGCCAGCACGCCGAGCGCTCCGGGGTCATGCGGGCCTACGCTCCGACGGGCCACCGGCACACCGCCGAGATCGAGCAGGAGGTCGGGGCACCGGTGGCGCTCTCGGGCCACGCGGTCGAGGCCGTGCGAGGCGTCCTCGCCACGTGTCATGTCTTTCTTCGGAGCTCGGTCGAGGAGAAGGAGCTCTGGAGAGCGTACCGGGCCGCGTACGGACGCGAGCCGTTCGTTCGGATCGTCCACGAGTCCGACGGAGCCTACCGGGAGCCCGAACCGAAGCTCCTTGCCGGCACGAACTACTGCGATGTCGGCTTTGCGGTCGACCCGCTGCAGCAACGGGTCGTGGCGCTCGCGGCCCTCGACAACCTGATGAAGGGGGCCGCGGGGGCGGCCGTACAGAGCTTCAACGTGCGAACGGGGGTTCCCGAGACGACCGCGCTCGACTTCCTCGGCCTCCACCCGATCTAGGAGGCCCGGTGACGATCGTCGTCAAGGTAGGCGGAGCGCTCGGGAACCGGCTCGATCCGGTCCTCGCCGAGCTCGCCTGCCGTTCCGACTTCGTCCTCGTCCACGGCGGATCGGACGAGGTCGACCGATGGGGCGACGCGCTCGGTCGGCCCTCGGAGTACTACACCTCGCCGAGCGGCGTGGTCTCCCGCAAGAGCGATCCCGCCCACCTCGAGGTCGTTGTCCTGGCACTCGCGGGCAAGGTCCAGACCGAGATCGTGGCCGGCCTCGCACGCCTTGGAAAGAGCGCCGTCGGGCTCTCGGGGGTGGACGGGCCGCTCCTCCTCGCCCGTCGCAAGCAGGGAGCGCGAGCCGTCGTCGACGGCCGGGTCGTCCGGGTCACGGACGACCTTTCCGGATCGGTCGAACGGGTGAACGACCGGCTCCTGCGGCTGCTCCTGGACACCGGGATCGCTCCGGTGGTCGGACCCCCCGCGATCACCCCGGAGGGGGAGATCGTGAACGTGGACGCCGATCGGGTCGCCGCGCATATCGCCATCGCACTCGGGGCGGAGTCGCTCGTCCTCCTGACGAACGTACCCGGTCTGCTCCGGGACCGGCACGACCCCTCGAGCCTGGTCCACCGGGTGGCGAAAGAAGAGGTCGAGGCGGCGCTCGGTCTCGCCGAGGGACGGATGCGAAAGAAGCTGGTCGCCGCGAAGGAGGCCCTGGACGGGAAGGTCCCTCTCGTCGCGATCGCCGCGTCGGCGAGACCCGAGCCGGTCGCGGGAGCCCTCCGGGGTGAGGGGACCCTCGTGCAATGAGCCCGGACGCGGGGCCCGCCCTCCGGGAGTTCGGGGTCGCCGAAGGGCACCGGGTGACCATCGCGCGGGGGGAGGGTGCGCGGCTCTGGGACCCCGGGGGTCGCGCGTACATCGACCTCGGGGCGACCCACGGAGCCGGGAACCTCGGCGCCTCGCCCCCCGAGGTCATTCGGGCGATCGAGGCCCAGGCCCGCGAGCTCCTCCATCTCGGCACCGGCTACGCGAATCCGGTGCGGGATGCGTTCCTCGGGCGCCTCCTCTCGTTGCTTCCCTCGTCCTTTGGCCGGGTCTTCCTTTCGAACTCGGGCACGGAAGCGGTCGAAGCGGCCCTCAAGATCGCGCGCTCGGCGACGGGTCGGACGAAGGTCGTTGCCGCGAGGCGGGGGTTCCACGGGCGGACGATGGGTTCGCTCAGCGCGACCTGGCGACGGGAGCTCCGCGAGCCGTTCGAACCGCTCGTCCCGGGCTTCGAGCATGTGCCGTTCAATGACCCGGCGGCGCTCGAGGCGGCGGTCGACGACGCGACGGCGCTCGTGCTGCTCGAACCGGTGCAGGGGGAGGGCGGGGTTCACGTCGCAACCGGGGAGTTCCTTCGCGCGGCCCGCCAGGCCGCCGACCGGGCGGGGGCCGTGCTCGCGTTCGACGAGGTCCAGACCGGGATCGGCCGCACGGGCCGTATGTTCGCTTTCGAACGGTGGGGGGTCGTCCCCGACCTCCTCCTCCTCGCGAAGTCGCTCGCCGGCGGGCTCCCGATCGGCGCGACGGTCATCGCCGCGGAGGTGGCCCGAAGGTTCCGCGGGAGCCACCACTCGACGTTCGGCGGGAATCCCCTCGTCTGTGCCGCGGGCACGGCGGCCCTCGACTTCGTCGTGCGGGAACGGCTTGCCGAGCGGGCGGAACGGCTCGGCGAGATCGGTCGCCGGCGTCTCGAATCCCTTCCCGTCGAGAAGGTCCGAGAGGTTCGGGGTCTGGGGCTGATGCTCGGGGTCGAGCTCCGCGGTAGGGCCGCCCCGTACCTGGCGGAGTTGGAACGTCGCGGGTTCCTCGCGCTCTCCGCCGGCGCGACGGTGCTCCGTCTGCTCCCTCCGCTCGTGATCGCCGAGGAGGACTGGGAGGCCGGGCTGGCCGCTCTCGCCGAGGTGGTCGGGCATGGATGAGATCGCCACGCTCGAACGCCTCGTCCGTAGGTACAGTCCCTCCGGAAGGGAAGAGCTCGCCGTGCGCGAGTTCGTGGAGGTCGCACGGGAGCTCGGCTATTCGGCCCGGGTCGATGCCATCGGGAACGGGCTCGCGTCCCGCGGCATCGGTCGGCCGCTCGTCCTCTTCCTCGGTCACATCGACACGGTCGAGGGTCGCCTCCCGGTGGTCCGGCGGCGAGGGCGGCTCTACGGACGGGGGACGGTCGACGCGAAGGGGGCCCTGGCGGCGGCGCTGTGGGCCGGCCGTTCCTGGAAGGGTCCGGGCGAGTTCCGGGTGGCCGCGGCCGTCGGCGAAGAGACCGACAGTCGCGGAGCCCGCCACCTCCTCCGGCGCGTCCGGCCCGACGCGGTGATCGCCGGCGAGCCGAGCGGTTGGGACGGGCTGGCGCTCGGGTACAAGGGTGAGCTCCAGCTCGTCGCCACGTTCCGGGGACGGCGCACCCACTTTTCCTCACCGACCCCGACCGCGATGGACGAGACCCTCGCGTGGGTCGCCACGGTAAAGGAGTACGTCCGTGCCCATGCGGGGGAGTCGGCGTTCCGCTCGCTGACGATGAAGGTCGTCGGGCTCGAAGGCCGCCGTGATGGGGACTTCGAGACCGCGCGCACGACCCTGGACTTCCGTCTGCCTCCGGGTCGGACCACCGGCGAGCTTCTCCGTGAGCTCCCCACCGGACCCCTCCGGCCGACGCTCTCGGTGCGGATCCGGGTCGAGGCGATCGAGGTCGACCGCTCGAACCCGGTCGTGAAGAGCCTCGTCCAGGGGATCCGGTCCGTCGGGGGGCGTCCCACCCTCTGGCGCAAGGGCGGGACCTCGGACTTGAACCTCGCGGTGCGCGCCGGTACCATCCCGGCGGCCGCCTATGGTCCGGGGGATGCGCACCTCGATCACACGGCACGGGAGTCGGTGTCGTCGGCCGAGATCGGGCGGGCCGCCCGGGTCCTGAGGGCGGCGCTGGATCAGCTGCGAGGGGAGCTCGCTATTCCTCGACGATCGGGTGGCGGTGCTTGAGGAAGTCGCCGCGCTCGAGCTCCCGCATCGCAGTGATCAGCTCGTCGTTCCGGTTCATCACGATCGGTCCGTACCAAGCGACCGGTTCGTGAAGCGGTCGCCCCGAGACGAGAAGGAAACGGAGCCCGGCATCCCCGGCCTTGGCCCGGACGGGGCCCCCCGGGCCAAAGAGGAGGGTCTCGCCCCCCGAGACCGGGGCCACATCCGTCCCGTCGAAGGCGCCCGAGCCGTCGACGGTATGCGCGAAGACCGTGTGGCCCGACCTCGGAGAGTGCGTGAAGGACCCGCCCGGTGGGACCTGCACATCGAGGTAGGTCGGGTCGACGGGGATCCCCTTCACGGGTCCCTCGACGGTCCCGAACGTTCCGGCCACGACCTTGACGCGATCGCCCGCGTCGGTGACGACCTCGGGGATCTCCTTCGCGACGAGACCCCGGTACGCCGGGACGCTCATCTTCTCCTGGGCCGGCAGGTTGACCCACAGCTGGAAACCGGACATGGTCCCCTCGGTCCGCCGGGGCATCTCCTGATGGATGATCCCGCTCCCGGAGTTCATCCACTGCACGTCGCCCGAACCGATGACCCCCGAGTTGCCGAGGGTATCGCCGTGGGCGACCTGGCCGTTCAGGACGTAGGTGACCGTCTCGATCCCGCGGTGGGGGTGCCAGGGGAACCCCGCGAGGTAGTCCTCCGGGTTCGAGGACCCGAACCGGTCCAGCAGAAGGAACGGGTCGAAGAGCGGTACCTCCCGGTTCGAGAACGAGCGACGGAGCCGCACCCCGGCCCCCTCGACGGTCGGGACGCCGGCAAACCGCTGGACGATGGAACGGGGGATTTCGGGCATCTGCCTTACCTTGTGCAATCCAATTACGTTGGGTAATTAAAGGGGACGGGAACCGCGGGTAACCGTGTCGCATCGTGCCGGAGGTTCCGGGGTCCTCGTCACCACGGACGTGGGACGAGGGCGACGTCGACCGCCATGACGACGAAGACGATCGCGAGGTACGGAGAGGTGAACTTGAACAGCCGCCAGGCGCTCTCGAGCGTCGGCCGCCGTATCAGGTCGCCGCTGAAGACGATCAGCGCGATCGCCATCGCGGCGGCGACGATCAGGGTCAGGAGGCCGACCGGAGCACCCGGGACGAACGGAAGGGCCAGGGTGAAGACCGCGAGGAGCGCGGTCGTCGCCGCGATGCACCGGATCCCGCTCGTGACCCCGAGGGCGACCGGGAGCATCGGCACGTTGGCCCGCGCGTAGTCGTCCCGGTAGCGGATCGCGAGGCTCCAGATGTGGATCGGTGTCCAGAGGATCACGAGCGCGGCAAGGAGGACCGCGGTCAGGTCGACCCGGCCCATCATGCTCGCGTAGCCGACCAGGGCCGGGATCCCTCCGCTCGGGGCGGCGAGGACGATGTTCCAGGGGGTCCTCCGCTTGCTGAGCACGTTGTAGACGACGATGTTGTCGAGAAGGCCGATCGCGATCAGCAGCACGTAGAGAAGACCCAGCGGGACCGCGCTCACGAGACCGAGGGCGACCAGAACCAGGCCGAACGCGAGCGCCTGCGACGGAGAGATCGTGCCGGCCGGGAGCGGACGGTCCTTCGTTCGGCTCATCCGAGCGTCGATGTCCCGGTCGACGTAGTTCGTGAGGGAGCGGGCGCCCATGCTGGAGATCGTGATCGCGACCGCGATCTCGACGAGACCGAGCGGATCCCTCAGGCCCCCACCGATGACGCCGCCCATCACCGCGGTGAAGGTCAGCAGGAGGACGATCTGGGGATTCGTTAACTGCCAGTAGGAGCGCAGGTCCATACGTCGCTCGGTCTCCCGTTCCGTGGGAAGAAATCCATCGCCGCGGCCGGTTATTAAGTCGCCCCACGCCGGCGAATTGTGACGGGCGTTCGGCGCGATCCGGTGGTAGGAGAACGGAGCGCTGCGAGGGCCGCCCGGTCGGGGCTGCGAAGCGCCGCTCGGGTCACCGAGGCGCACCCGGCGAACCCCGGGCGGTTCGGCCGGCCGTTCCCGCAAGGGTATCATAATCGGGAACGAAGCCGTAGTGCCGCCCGACCCCCTACGGCGCAGGGCGGGGACCGATGACGCATCCTTCCACGGGAACGACCCTCGAGAACCTCGGCCTGGGTCCCTCGGCGCGCACGCTCGAGGAGATCCAGCGCGAGTTCCGCAATCCGTCGCTGGAGGGTCGTCGCCTGTTCGCGGAGGCGTTCGGCACCTTCTTCCTGGTCTTGGTCGCGGCGGGCGGTCCGATCGCGAGCGCCGTGACCGGGGTACAGATCGGACTCGCGGCGCTTGTGGTCGCGCCCGGGCTCATGGTGATGGTGATCATCCTGTTCATGGGCGCCACCTCCGGCGCGCATCTCAATCCGGCCGTCACGATCGCGTTCGCCGCGCGCGGGGACTTCCCGTGGCGAAGGGTCCCGGGGTACATTCTCGCCCAGGTGATCGGCGCGCTGTTGGCCTGCGCCGCGCTCTTCGCCCTGTTCGGGAACGTCGGGATGGTCGGAGCCACCGAGCCGGCCCTGGGCGTCTCCGACCTGCAGGCGTTCGCGATCGAGACGATCCTGACGGTCGGTCTCGTGAGCACGATCCTGGGAACCGCCTCGAGGGCCCAGAACGTCGGGCCCCTCGCGGCGCTCGCCGTCGGCGGGTACATTGCGCTGGCGGGCCTATGGGCCGCTCCCTTCACCGGGGCGTCCATGAATCCGGCGCGCTCCCTCGGCCCTGCGGTGATGGCGTTGAACTTCGCCCACCTCTGGCTGTACCTCGTGGCCCCTGTACTGGGCGGGCTCGTCGCGGTCGGCATTGCCCACCTGCTCCGAGGGCCGGGCGGGGACATTCCCGCGATCCGGGCCGCGCAGGGACGGCTTCCCGAGATCCTCGCCGAATCCACGCACAATCGATCATCTTCGCCCGAGCCGCCCCCGTCGGCTCCGAGAGACTCGCTTCCGCCGTGACCCGGGTCGCGCGAGTCGCCGCACCGGGGGGCGTCCGGAACCGAGGGCCGGTCAGGGGCCCGGGGGTTCGATCGCCCGCCACATGATGATCTCGTCCGCGACGCGACCTCCCCGCCGGAACGTCCTTGGAAACCGCCCGCACTCCTCGAATCCGTGCTTGCGGTACAGTCGCCGGGCCCCTTCGTTGAAGTCCGTCACCATCAAGAGAACGGGATCGAACCGTCCCCGGCAGGATTCCAACAGCGCGGCCATCATCCGCTCCCCGAGGCCCTTTCCTCTCCACTCGGGGCGGATCCCGATCTGGAGGATCCCGGCATGTCGATCCTCGACGTGGTTCCCCCTCGGGTGCACGTCGCCTGCCCCGACGACCCGGCCCTCGACGACGGCGACCTTGCAGACCATCTCTCCACGGACGACGCGCGTGTAGAAGGCGGAAAAGACAGCGATCTCCTCGGAGAGGGAGGGCTTCTCCGGGAGCGTGTAGACCCCGAGGTCAGGATTCGTCCGGACCTCGTCGTACCGTGTGTAGTAGAGCGCCACGAAACTTTCGAGGTCGGACCAGGCGAGGTCGCGGATCATGGGGGTGCCTCCCTCCGGTTCGGTCGTGGTCATCGGGGTTCAGGTCACCGAAAGCCTGACCCCTTCATGTAGGTCTTCCGGGGGCCGGATGTCGTGGTCCGCCCGGAGGCGGGGGTCATCGGGGGGCGTCGTCGCCGCCGAGTCGCTCCGGCCCGCCGGAGATTCCTCTCCCCTCCCTGACGTGGAGGCACCCGGGGGCCTCCCGACCGCGAGGGATCGTCGACGGTCTCACTTTCGAGTCGTTGGGATCATGGAGGTCCCGACCCCCGTCGGGGACCTGGGGTCAGCCGGGGCTTCCGACCCGGAGACCCGTCCCGAGGGGGAGCGTGGACCGTTTATCCCGGTGGGCGAGTGAGCGACCGTCATGCCGCGCATCGGTCGAGCTCTGAACGCCAAGGACCGCGCCCTGATCCGGGCGGCCCAAGAGACGCTACGGCGCGGTTTCGATGCCCGGCGTCATGGGGTCGCGGCCGCGATACGCACGCGGAGCGGTGCCGTCTTCCTTGGGCTCAACATCGACGGGATCCATACCCCGTGCGCCGAGCCGGTGGCGCTCGGTGCCGCCCTCACCGCCGGAGATCGTGAGATCGAGACGATGGTCGCCGTATGCAAGCGGGGCCGGGACTACCCGGTCCTCTCTCCCTGCGGGACGTGCCGGCAGATGCTGTTCGACTACGCGCCGCACGCCTCGGTGATCGTCTCGCTGGGGAACGGGCGCGCCGTTCGGTTGACCGCGACCGAAAGTCTTCCCGGTGCGTTCTCCACCTTTCGAGACGGCTGACGAGAGCCCGTCGCCGTCCGGGAGTCCGGCCCGTCGCGCCGTTCGGTGGCGGCGTGGGGGGTTCCCCGGGGTCGCGCGACCCACGCGAACCGGTGAGATCCGGACCCGCCCGTGGGGCCGGCCCCTGTATCGGAACGGGGTCAGGGACGGAGAAGCGAACGACTAAGCACTAGGACCTTCTCGTTCTCCGACATGCCGTTCTGCTCGTTCTGCGGAGGACCGCTACCGGCCGCCGGTACGTTCTGCCCCTCGTGCGGGGCCGCGGTCCCGGGGGCGGCCGGTGCCTCGGGCCCCCCTCCACCGCCGCCCGGCTTCCCCCCCGGAGCGCTCCCTCCGCCCGGATACGGGGGCCCCTATGGTTCGGCCTTCCCGCCCGTTCCGACCCCGGCATCGCGAACGGCGGACCGCCGGTCCCTGACGTTCGCCGAAGTGGCCGCGGTCTTGTTCATCGTTTCAGGGATCGTCGGCGCCGTGGTCGAGTTCAGTGGACGGCTCTCGGGACTGCTCACGCCGGTCACGACGCCGTCGGGAACGACCATTTCGCTCCCTTCTCCCTGGATCTGGATCGGATACCTGGGAGGGCTCACGGCCATCGATCTGGTCGTCCTCCTCCTTCTTCGGACCTCGTTCCATGACCTGGTCCCCTTCGACCGGAATTTCTCGTCCCCCTCCACGCTCTCCTTGGTCGCGATCTTCGCGATCGTGATCGTCCTGGTCGGGACGGCGCTCCTCCTCGTGGGGCTCTACCAGGCCGTGAGCTGCGTCGGCGCCGGCCAGCCGCTCACCCGGGGCTGCGTCTTCTCCGGGGCGTTCATCGCAGGCCTGGCTCTCCTGGCCGTCGGGGCGATCGCGGCCCTGGTCGGGTTCATCGGGGTCTTGATGGGCATCTGGAGGCTCGGTACGCGGTACTCTGAGGGCCTGCTCAAGGTCGCGGCCGTCCTGCTGATCTTTCCGATCCTCAACATCGTCGGCGCCATCCTGATGATGGTCGGAGCCCGATCCGCTCTCCAGAGGGTCGAAGCCACGGCCGGTACTCCACCGCCGCTCGGAGCGACCTGAGAGCCCGCTCCCCCGGGGTCCGAAGGGAAACCGCGGCGAAGTCGCGGTTCACCGCACCCGCCCGAAGAGATCCGGATTCGAGTTGGGCCACCGGTCCGATCGCTCGCCCGGGCCGGAGGTGGAGCGGAGCCAGGACCCGGCGGCCTCCGGGGAGCCGCACCCGGCTTTCCCGGAGCGTGATCGCCGCAGAACCTGACCCCGTCAGCGGTCGGGTGGATCCGACGTGGGAGATGACCCCGCGAGCGTCGGAGGGGCCGTCGGGGTGCTGGGCGGGGAGGAGCGATCCGTCGCGGGAGGGATCACCGTCTCGGTGTGAACGTACCGCGCCCCGCGGAGGAACGAGATCACCGCCCCGACGAGCGTGATCGCTCCCGCGAACAGGAACGCCCCCCGCAGGCCGTCGATGAACGCCGGTGCGATTGCGTTCGGGAAGAAGGCCTTCGACGTGAGCTGGGCCGTGATCGCGGGGGTGATCTGGCTGGGATCCCATCCCGGGACCCCGGACGCGAACAGGAGCAGCGTCCCGATCGGATTGTAGCCTAGGAAGGCGGCGAAAAGCGAGTCGGTGGGATTCGACTGGGCGAGGCCCGCGAGGATCGGTCCGTCCGGCGCCCCGACCCCCAGGCCCGCGAGCGCCCCCCCGACGGACGCGGAGAGTCCCGAAGCGAGCCCACCGATCACGATCGTGAAGAAGAAGACGAGCGAGAGCTGCTGACCGGCGTTCTGGAGCGTGGCCAACATTCCCGAGGAGACCCCCCGGTTGTTCGAAGGGACCGAGTTCATGACGGCCGCCGCGTTCGGCGCGGCGAACATCCCCATTCCACACCCTTGGACGAACAGTAGTCCTCCGACGGTCGGGTAGCTGAAGTTGTACGGCACGAGGAGGAAGAGGAAGAACGTGGCCGCGGCGATCGTCATCCCCAGGGTCGCGAGGGAGCGAGCACCCCATCGGTCGGAGAGATGGCCGCTCAGCGGCCCGAGGGCGAGGAAGCCGGCGAGCAACGGGATCATGTAGATACCCGACCAGAACGGCGTGACCGCAAACGAGTAGCCGTGCAGGGGAAGCCAGATCCCCTGGAACCAGATGATCAGGAGAAGCATCATCCCGCCCCGGGCGAGGGAGCCCAGGAACGCCGCGGAGACGCCCGCCGTGAACGAACGGAGGCGGAACAGGGAGAGGCGGAACATCGGTTCGACGACGCGCCGCTCGACGAACGGAAAGGCGGCCAGCAGCACGAGCCCGCTCCCCGTCGCGGCCCAGACGTAGGGGCTCCCCCATCCGAGGGAGGAGCTGCCGTACGGCAGGAGGGTGTACGTGAGCCCGACCAACAGGAGCGTGAGGCCCCCGGCGAACAGTGCGTTCCCGGCGAGGTCGAGGTGCTCGTCGTTCCGGGGAGGCTGGAGGTCGTGGAGCCGATAGTAGGCCCACACCGTTCCGAAGATCCCGACCGGGACGTTCACGATGAAGACGATCCGCCAGGTGGGGATCGTCAGGAGACCCAGGTGTAGGTCCGGGATCCCGGCCAGGATGCCCCCGATGATGAGCCCGAGGAGCGAGCCCCCGATGAACGCGATCTGGTTGATCCCGAGCGCCCGTCCCCGCTCAGAAAGCGGGAACGCGTCGGTGATCAGCGCGGCCGAGTTGGCAAAGAGGAACGCCGCGCCGACCCCCTGGATGAGCCGGAACCCGACAAGCTCCCAGGCGCCGGTGTCCCCCGAGTTCGGGGCGAGGAACAACAGGATCGACCCGACCGTGAAGACCGCGAAGCCGAGGTTGTAGATCCGGGCCCGACCGTGGATGTCGGCGAGCCGACCGGCGTTGACCAGAAGGACGGCCGTCACGACCCCGTAGCCGAGGAGCAGCCAGATCAGGATCGCAAAGCTCGCCGAGTTGAACGGATTGACGTTGAGGCCCCGAAAGATGACCGGGAGCGAGATGAGGATGATCGTCCCATTGAGGGACGCCATCAGCGCCCCCAGCGTGGTGTTGGAGAGTACGGTCCACTTGTACGCGACCATCGGATCCTCGGAGCGGGTGGTCGAACCCTAGGTCCCGGGCGGAGGGAACGTGGTCCTTCCAGCGTGCGTTAGGGGCATGAGCGCAACGGGGTCCTGTCGCAGGTTCTTCCGGGGGGATCGCTCCGGTGGGGGTTCAGGGCCCGAGCGTCCGCCCACCGTTCGGGCCGGGAGAGCCGCGCCGGAACACAGTCCCCTCGGGTCTCGAGGACCGAGAGCGACCGTCCCGATCCCCCGGCACGGCCAGGAACCGAGACATCTCGCTCCTCCACTCCGAATTTCAAATGGAAACGCTCCATAAGGCTTTCGAACACTCCGCCCGAGTGACGCGTGTGGGTAGCAGGAGGCCGGGACTCAGGCCGCCGAAAGGTTCGATACCTTAGACCGGGGTACCCGAGCGCTCGTTCGCCTTGGCCCGGACCGGACATGCCGGCCCGCGTTGCCCGCCCTACCCTCCGAGGAGGGGGGCACCTGGCTGGGGAGAAGGGACTTCGCCGATGCGGTGATGCAGGGGTCGCCCGGCACTCGCCGGACTGAGTTGCTCAGCCGACCCGAGGAGCGCCCTGTTCCGGTCCGGTCTCGGACCGGGGGTTCGGGAGCGACGCAAAGACTATGGGAGGACCATTCAAATCACGGTCTGGCGTTGCACGCGGAATTTCGGGGATCCTTCTGGGAGGCTGCGATGCAGGGTGGAATGCTCGTACTTCGAAATCACGGCGATGCGGTCGTGGGATTTGGGATGCGAAACCAGCGACGGGGAGGAACCAGAATCCGCGGAGGTCGGCCCGAATGATGTCGCGAACGTCGCAGATTCGCTTGGCGGCCGCCGGCGTCGTCGTGGTGCTACTCCTGCTCTCTTCGGGGGCTGTGATCCTAGGAGGGACTGGGACCGGCACGGCCGTCAGCTCCGTCGCCCCGCCGTCCCACGCCCCGGGCGCGATTCCGCCGCAGAAAGCGCCGGCCCCCGTTGCCTCGAACACCCCTCCGACCTCGGCACCCGCGCGGTCGGTGTCTCGCCTATCTCTCCTCTCCTCGGCCGGAGCGCCGTGGGGCGCGCAATGGTTCGAGCTTCACGGGGTGTCGGTGGGGACCACTCCGCAGGCCACTCCCGTTCCTCTATCCTACGACGACGCTGCCTCGACGATCCTGAACGCCTCCTCCGGATTCGACGGTACGAGCTGGAACGTTCGTCTGGGGGTGGGGCTCGCACTTCCGACGGCCGAGACGATTCCAGCCGACCAGTTCGTTTCCCCCGCCTCTGTGGTCGGATGCGGCTTCGCTTGGATCGGAACGCCCCCGGCCAGTATCACCGCACCGGCGACGCCGAGCACGGCCCCCGCCGGGACCGCGACGTTCTACGAGTTCTTCCTAAATTCCACCGGCGCGCCCGGCACGACGCTGCTCGCCTTCGTCAGCAACGGGGTCGGTACCCTACTCTATGCGTTGACCGGGTCGGCGGCGACGTCGTGCACTGAGCTCGCGATCTTCTCCTTCCTCTCGGGTGGAACGTGGTCGCTTTCCTATCCCTCGCTCGACTCGACCACGGCGGTCTCCATCGCCAACCTCGCGGGCGGGAGCACCTTCCTTCAGGGCTACCCCGGATCCACGGAAGAGTGGATCCCCACCCCCGCAGCGTACGAGTTCGTCTCCTCGAACCTGACGGTACTCCCCCCGGTCTGGGAGGTCGACTACTCGTCGCCCTGTGGCCCCTCGACGGGCTACCAGGGTAGCTACTTCGATGCGGTCGTGGATGGGACCACGGGAGCCGTTCTCGAGAACCTGACCGGCCTCGGGACCTGCGGTACGTCGACCGGCTACGCGGTGACCTTCACCGAAACGGGCCTGCCGGCGGGTACCTCGTGGACCGTGAGTCTGCAAGGCGCCGAGAACACTTCCACGTCGACCTCGATCGGGTTCCTGGAGGGCAACGGCTCGTACTACTACGTCGTGGGCCTCCCGAGCGGCTATGTCGCAACTCCCGGCCAGGGGCTGGTCACCGTGGCGGGGGGCAATGTCTCGGTTGGGATCAGCTTCCGGGCGGCCCCGACCTATGCGGTCACCTTCCACGCGGTCGGCCTTCCTTCGGGGATCTTCTGGGGGGTCATGTGGAACACCTCCACCCCCTCCTCCCTCACTCTGACCTCGAACACGACCACGATCGTAGTCCAGGCGGTGGACGGTACGTATCCGTTCTTGGTACTCTCCGGCGCTGACTGTGTGGACATGTGTTTTTCCGGTTACCAGATCACGCCTGGCAACGGTACGGTAACGGTCTCCGGGGCCCCGCAGAACGTGACGATCCGGTTCTCGCTGGCGCCGTTCTATCGGATCACCGTCTCTGAGAACGGTCTGCCGGCCGGCTCCCTCTGGGCCGTCGAGTTGTATACCGGCTATTTCGTGCCCGTTCTGAACTTGACGACGACCTCCCAAGTGACCTTCGACGAGCCCAACGGATCGTACTTCCTGACCGCGGCGGTCGCCTCGCCGTTCTACTACAATTCGAGTGACATCGCGCTCGTCAACATCTCGGGCGGGCCGGCCACCGTGGCGTTCAACTTCACCTACCGGGGTGCGTACGTCGTCACGTTCGATGAGACGGGACTCGCGCCGTCCACCGCCTGGTTCGTCGAGATTGGAAGCTATCTGTTCAACTCCACGACGACTTCGAGCGTCACGTTCACGCTGGCGAACGGCACCTACCCGTTCGTCGCGGGAGGCGTTCCTGGATATCTGCCCTACCCCGCGAACGGGACGTTCACGGTCGCGGCCGGGACCCCCACGATCACGATCCACTTCTCCACGAGTGCGGTCGTCACTACCTATGCCGTGATCTTCACCGAAACCGGTCTTGCCGCCGGAACGAGCTGGTCCGTGATGCTGAATGGGGTGCTGGTCCCCTCCATGAACGCCACCGTTCGTTTCTCCGAACCGAACGGGACGTACCAGTACGCTGTCCCCTCCGTCCCGGGCTACCTGGCGAGCCCTACGTCCGGCGTGGTCACGGTCGATGGCGCGGCGGTGCACCAGGCCATCACGTTCACCGCCCTTTCTCCGGGCCAGTACGTCGTAACCTTCTCGGAGTCGGGCCTTCCGGTGGGGACCAGCTGGTCGGTGACGTTCAACGGCACGGCCGAGAGCAGCACCGGCTCCTCGATCGCCGTCCCCGCTCCGAACGGCTCGTATGCGTTCTCCGTCG
>JBJKRJ010000057.1:0-78514 GCA_046704665.1 Thermoplasmata archaeon
GGAACGAACCCTACGGCGATCGCGTACGATGGTGCCGACAATTCGCTCTACGTCGCCGGGGCCAATCTCACGATCGTGAATCCCGTTACGCGACAGACCGTGGGGCCGACGATCCCGCTCGTTGCGCACGATGTGACCTCGGGGATCACGTTCGATTCGACCCGGTCGTACCTCTACGTGACAACGTACCTCGGTCCGCCGGCCGAAGCATCCACGGTGAGTGTGGTCGATGGCTCCTCGGTCTCCGCGAGCGCGGGCTCGCAGGTGACCATCCCGGTGGGGGAGCTCGCGACCTCCGCGACTCCGATATCCATCGCGGGGAGCGCGAGCCCTGCGTACTCCTCGATCTGGGTGACGAACGCGCTTTCCGGGACCCTCAGCGTCATCGCAAGCCCACCCGGTATCTCGTTCTTTGCCGCATCTCCGAGCTCGCTCGATCTCGGCCAGACGGCGCAGTTCCTGCTCGGGTACTCGGGGGGCACCGGACCGGACTCGATCGCGTACTCGGGCCTGCCTTCGGGCTGCGTCTCGATGAACCTGTCCGACCTGAACTGCACGCCCTCGGTGGTGGGCACTTTCACAGTCACGGTGACCGTGACGGATGCGTTGGGATACTCGGCGAACGCTTCGACGGTGCTGAGCGTAGGTCCCTCGCTCCAGTTGGCGACGACCATCCTACCGGAAGCTTCGCCCCGGGTCGACGTCGGTGTCGACGTGACGGGGAACGCCTCGGCCGGCGGAGGGACCGCACCCTACTCCTACCTGTGGAGCTTCGGCGATGGGACGACGGCTACCGGTGCGAGCATCGCGCATGCCTACTCCTCGGCCGGAACGTACCTCCTTTCCGTCACGGCGACCGACGCCGCGCACGCAAGCGTGACCCACGCTACCGTGGCCACGGTCGATCCCGATCCTACGGGTTCGCTCGTTGTGAGCCCGGAGAACGCGACGGACGTGGGCCGCACGATACAATTCTCCGCGAACATCAACGGCGGCACGGGGCCCGGTGCGGGAACATGGACCTTCGGAGATGGATCGAACGCGAGCGGCCTCGCCGTGTCCCATCACTGGAACCTCTCGGGCAGTTACTCGGTGCAGTTCTGGTACAATGATTCCCTGGGTGTCGGTTTCAACGAGACCCTCGGGGTCACGGTGGATCCCGTCCTCACCGGGACGTTCAGTACCAGCGCCGGTACGAACGGCGCCACCGTCGGGAGCGTCGTGTCGTTCGACGCGTCGCCCCATGGAGGACTCTCTCCGTACAACGTGACCTGGGCGTTCAGCGACGGCTCCTTCGCCTACGGGCCGAAGGTCAACCACGAGTTCGCCTCGGCCGGCACGTTCTCCGCTCGGGCAACGCTCACGGATTCGGCCGGGGCGGCGGTGAACTCCACGTTGAAGGTACTGGTCACGGCGAGCCGCGGCAGTCCCACGGTGGACGCGCAGCTGTTCGTCGGCGTTCTCGTCGGAGCCGCGGTGGCGGGGATCGCGTTGTACTTCGCCTCCCGTGCCCGCAGGAAGTCTCCTCCAAAGTCGAGGTACATCCCGCCCGACGGACCCGGCGCATCGAAGTGAACCGGGCACGCCGCGGGCTAGCGGAGGAGTCGTGCGGGACTCTCCCCGCGGGAGAACGTGTACCGCACGGGGACCCGGCGGGTGCGGTGCGTCCAGTAGTCGCATCGCGTGCACTTCTGCCCGAGGACGACCGTACCTTCGGTGAGCGTCCGATTGCGGATCGGCGAAAGCGGTGAGCCGCAGACCGGGCACTTCACGAGCGGCCGGGGGTCTTCCCGCTCGGTGTACCGAACGCTGATGCGAAGGCCGGGGATGCCCACGAGGAGCCGTCGAAGCCGAGACCCTCCGATGGCGGCGAGCGGCTCCTCCCGCCGGATCTGGGTCAAGAGGGCGTCGCGAAAGGCGGCCTGTGAGGCGAAGTGGGCCTTGCCCCCCCGAACGACGCGTCGGGCGAGACGCTGGACCAGTTCCGACGCCGGGCGCCGGAACTTCGCCGGCCGGTCCTTCTTAGCCGGGCGCTCGTCCGTGACCGCCTTCTCGGACGTGGATCTCCTCCTCATAGAACCGTCGGGCGAGGTCGACCTCGAGCCTTCCGATGTCGAGCGGCTCGGAGGACGGCTTCTCGAAGTACCGCAAGAGGGCGGCCGCGGCGGCGAGCCGAACCGCCCGTTGCTTGAGCCGGGGTGAGAACTTGGGGAAGCTCGTCTGCTTCAGGGCCTTCTCCGAGACCTGGCGAAGTTCGTCGTACAGGGCCCGATGGAGCCGGACGGGGCGTCGGGGGAACCGGCCGCTCACGAGCGGATGGCCGGTCTCGACCGCGTGAACCAGGGTGAGGTGGTCGCGGAGCTTCCCGGCCAGCGCGAAGTCGATCTCGCCGAGCTCGAGACGCTCGGCGCTCGCCTCGACCGCCCGGAAGCGCGCACGCGTCATCGGGTGGAAACGGAGGAGCATCCGGTCCTCGAGGGCCGCGAAGTTCGGGTCGCCGATCGTCGTCCAGTAGTCCTGGGCGCCGGCGGTACGGACGTTGTAGTTGACCGAGAAGAACGAGCGGAAGGTGTAGGGACCGACCGTCCCGAGGGTCGTCTCCCACTTCACTTCCCGCTGCTCCATCACGAGCTTGAGCGGCTCGACCATGCCCCGGTACTTGAACCAGTCATTGAACTCGGGAACGATGAAGTTGAACGTGCGACCGGTGTAGAACGCACCGACCCGGAGGAACTGCACCGGGGTGATCCCGCCACAGTACCGGTTGCGCCCGGGGAGGCCATGGGCCGGGACCCCGCTGCGCGGGTTGCCCCGGACGAGATCGTCGATCGAGAACGTCTTTCCCGTTCCGGGCGGACCGAAGAGCGCCAGGTGGAAGCCCGTCGAGCCGGTGGCGCGTCCGGTGGGGGCGATCAGGGGCGCGTCCGCGAGCGCGTACTGCTGGAGCAGGGAGATCAGGGAGTCGAAGTAGAGCTCCTCTCCGAAGAGGCCCTCGAGATAGGCCGCGAGCTTGTCGACGTGGAAGGACCGGCCGAACGCGAGCGTCTCCTCGAAGCGCCCGCGCAAGACGTCCCGGAGATGGTCCACGAACTCGGAATCCATCCCGCGGATCTCGGCGCGTTCGTCCGGCCCCGGTAGGACCGGTCCGGCCTCGGGGCTTTCCGAACGCTCCGCCTCGTCGATGAGGAGCTGATAGAGCTCCTCCACGTACGGGACCTGGTAGGTCCGGTCGCCGCCGCCCGTAAGCGCCTCGAGGAGAAGGCCGCGTCGCTTCAGCCGGGTAAGGAGCCGGGCCGGATCCTCGAAGATCCGATCGTGCAGGAGCCGCGCCCGGAGGTCCGAAAGGCGGAACCTCGCGGCCTGGGTCGCCACCCCCCGGACGGTGCGACGCCGGTCCGAGTCATGGATCAGATGGGCGAGCACGCGGGCGACCGGCACTTCCGATGCGCTCAGCTCGACCGAAGCCGGGGACGCCACTTTCCACGGCTAGCCACCGTCTGACATATACTCGATGATATAGGGCACAAAGACTGCCATGGTCGGCCGTGGCTTCTCGGGGTACGAGCGGGAGCTTCGCAGCCTGCTGGCGGGTGAGCCCGCGAGCGTACGTGCCTATGCGCGACTTCTGCCCCCCACCGGACGCTCGGAGTTCGAGCGTCTCATCGACCTCCCGTTCCTCGTCATCCGCGGGGCGGGTTCCCTCGGCCTCGACCTCGTGGCGATGCGCTGGGGCCTCTCCTTTCCGATCGAAGTGAAGGCCTCCTCCGAACCCGTCATCCGGTTCACGGCGGCCAGCGGACGGGCCAACCTCCAGCTCGAAGCACACCGCCGGGCGATCGCGCGCGCGGGTCTCGCCGTCCTGTACGCGTATCGCCGTCTCGGGATCCGGTCCGAAGAGAGCTGGCGGGTGTTTCTGGGGAGCACCCCGCCCGCGACGGGCATCCTCCGGTTCCTGTGCCGGGAACTCCCGCCCGTGGGCCGGACCCGTGAGGGCAACGGCGTCCTTCGCTGGGAAGAGGGTCAGCGGCTTTCTCACTTCCTTGAGCGGGCGCGGCTCCTCATGGAGCCGAACGGGGGTGGGACGCACTGACGATCCACGTGGCTTCGGTCGGGATGGGCCGCTTCGGCAAACGCCCGGAAGGGCTCGTCGACCTTTCGGTCGAGGCGGCGGGACGCGCGCTCGAGGGGATCGGGCGAAAGCCGATCGACCTCCTGGTCACCGGCACGATGCTCGCCCACGGTCCGTACGGTCCGGAGGCGTTCCTGCCGCGTCTCGCGGGTCGGTTGAGCCTCGAGTCGGCGTCCGGGATGCGGGTCGAGGCTGCCAGCGCGACCGGGGCCATGGCGTTCCACTCCGCGGCGCTCGCCCTCGAATCGGGGCGGTACGAGCGGGCCCTGGTGGTCGCGGCGGAGAAGATGACGGACAAGCCGACCGCGACGATCACCCGGGAGCTCTCCGCCTCCCTGCACACGAGCGAGGTCGCGGCGGGGGCGACGATGCCCGCCGTCGCCGCTCTCGTGGTCGCGCAGTATCTCCAGAAGCACGGACGGTCGACCTCGGTGGTGGATCTCGCCACGGTCCATGCGCGGGCCATGGCCGCGGCCAATCCGAATGCGATGTTCCAAAAGTCCGTGAGCTCCGAAGAGGTCGCGAAGAGCCGCCCCGTCGCGCTGCCGCTCCGCCTGCTGCACTGCTCGGCGATCGGCGACGGCGCGGTCGCCCTCGTCCTCGAGCGAGGCGAGGGTCCGGCGACCGTGCTCGGACTCGGTCAGGGGTTCGACGCGTTCCGGGTGATCGACCGGCCGGACCCGACGACCTTCACCGCCACCCGGGTCGCCGCGAAGAACGCCTACGAGTCGGCGCACCTCACCCGGAAGGAGATCGATTTCGTCGAGGTCCATGATGCCTTCTCGCCGTTCGCGATGATCCATATCGAGGACCTCGGGATCTGCGGGCCGGGCGAGGGTCCGGGGTGGTTCGAGCGCGGGTGGGCGGCCCGGGACGGGCGGCTTCCGGTGAACGCGAGCGGAGGGGTCATCGGCCGCGGGCATCCGGTCGCTGCCTCGGGACTCGCGGAGATCGGAGAGGTCGCCCTTCAGCTCCGGGGCGAGGCCGACAAGCATGCGATCGCCCGCAAACCCCGCATCGGGCTCGCCCACGCGATCGCCGGGATCGCATCGCACAACTTCGTCACCATCCTCGGCCGGAGGGCGCCATGAGCCCGTCCACCGGGACCCTCGAGTTGGTCCAATGCTCCTCCTGTCACTTGCGTTTCGTCCCTACCGACGGCCCGTGCCCGCACTGCGGCTCGGAGGAACGCGAGCCGTACACGGTGCCGGCCCTCGGTCGGGTCCTCGCGGCGATCGAGCTCGTGAATCCCGCGGAAGGCTGGTCCGCGCCGCATCGTCTCGCGCTGGTCGAATTGCCCGATTCGGTCCGGCTGCTCGCGATCGTGGAGGACACGCTGCCGACCTCCGGCGCGGTCGTCGCCGTGCGAAAGGACGGGGAGGTCTACCGGGCGCGAACGGAGCCGAACGTCCCGGAGGACCCCGGACGCGGGGAGGGGGAGACTCCGAGGGCCGGTCGTTCCGACGCCTCTTTTGAACCCCCGAGGTGAAACCACCACTGGATTAGCAATCCAGCGCCTTACCGGGCTGGGCTATCCCCGCGCGCTCGGGTCGAGTGGCGTCGGCCTCTTTAACCTTCGGACGCGGCCGGAAGGATCTCGTACGTCACCCGGAAGCCCGAAGGCGCCCCGCCCTGCGCACCGACAGTACCGACCGCCGCGCTCGATTAAGGGTCCGTCGGGTCCGACGCCACGTCTCGGGCCGCCGCCAACGACGGGATGAGCCGTGGGCGGCCCGCGGTCGACTCGAGAACGGAGCGCCTCCCGTTCTCGAGGTCGCGGCTCGGGACCCGAGCGGCCCTGCGGGTTTCCACCCGGCGCACCTCCCCGTTATCTTTCCACGACCGCGTGAGGGACCGAGGTCGACGATGAGGGTCGCGAAGGCCGGCGTGGTCGGTGCCGGAACGATGGGAGCGGCGGTCGCCGAGGTGCTGGCATTCAACCGGATCGAGGTCGTGCTCAAGGATGTGGACGGCCCGCTCGTGGAGAAAGGGCTCGCCCGCGTCCGCGCCTTCGTCGACGAGCTCGTGCAGTTCCACGAGGAGCGGGCGACGAAAGAGATCGATCGGATCACCGCGCTCACCGGCGAGCTCTCCGACGCCCAGCTCACCCGCATCCGCGAAAAGCTCGCCCCCAAGGTCACCCGGGCCCGGGGGGACGAGGTCATCGCCCGGGTCCACGGCACCACCGACTACACGGCGTTCTCGGACGTCGACTTCGTCGTCGAGGCCGTCTTCGAGCAGGCCGAGGTGAAGCGGCCGGTCCTGGAGGCGCTCGACCGGGTGCTCCCCGAGCACGCGGTGATCGGCTCCAACACCTCGTCGCTCTCGATCACCCGGCTGGCCCGGGGCCTCTCCCACGCGCGCCAGACCCTCGTCACGCACTTCTTCAACCCGCCGTACACCCTCCCGCTCGTCGAGGTCGCCGGGGGCGTCGAGACGCGCGAGGACGTCCTCACCGACACGATCGACTTCCTCCAGGGACTGCGCAACCACCGCTATCCTCTCCTCCCGATCCGGGTCAAGGAGTCGCCGGCGTTCGTCGTGAACCGCCTGCTCATCCCGGTGCTCAACGAGGCCTGCTTCGCGCTCGACGAGAATCTCGCGAACTCGCGCGACATCGACAACGCGATGAAGGCCGGGGCGGGGATGCCGATGGGGCCGTTCGAGCTCGCGGACATGATCGGGCTCGACGTGTCGCTCGAGGTCGCCGAGACGCTCTATCGGGAGTATGGGGACCCGAAGTACCGCCCGGCGTATGCCTTGAAGCGACTCGTGGACGCGGGCCATCTCGGCCGGAAGACCGGTCAGGGGTTCTACGAGTACACCTGAGTCTCCCGTCCGCCTCCGAGCCGGACCGGGCACCCCCGGAACCTGGGCCGAGGCCGGCCAAGTACGCGAACTGCCCGTTCACGCTATAGGAATCGGTCCCGTACCGTCTCGACGGACGGAGAGACGGTGCAGCCGGACCGGGTCTATGGGCATCTCTCGAACTCGTTCGGACGGAACCACTGGGAGGTGGACGTCCCCTTCCGCTCGATGCTCCGGTCGTTCGCTCCGAAGACGGCCGACCTCTCCGAGCTCGGCGCGTTCGCGGGGACGGAGCTCTCCGAGGTCGCGGACTACGTCGACAAGGTCGCGCACCCTCGCCTCATCACCTGGACCGTCGATGGCGAACGCGTCGACGACATCTGGCTCGATGGCGCCGAGCGGCGGGTCCTCGAGCGCCTCACGAAGGAGTTCGGGGTCAGCCGCCCGCCCTACCGAGGAGGGTCCTGGTTCGATCATTTCGCGGCGATCTACCTCGTCTCGGACCCCGGCATCGCGTGTATCCTGACCGTGACGAACCAGACCGCCTATGCGCTCCACAAGTACGGGGCGCCGGCGCAACGGGAACTCGTTCCGGCGCTGATCGGGGAGACGTCCGAGCCGAAGTTCGGGGCGACGTGGTTCACGGAGCTGCAAGGGGGGAGCGATCTCGGGGCGAATCGCGTCGGGGCGGTCGAGGCGCCGGAGGGCTGGAGGATCTCAGGGGACACGAAGTACTTCGCGAGCAACGCCGGTCTCGCCGACTACGCCCTGGTCTCGGCGCGGCCGTCCGGAGCCCCTCCGGGGGCCAAGGGGCTCGGCCTCTTCCTCGTCCCGAAGGTCGACTCCAAGGGACGGAGGAACTTCACGGTCCGCCGACTGAAAGAGAAGAGCGCGACCGTCAGCGTCCCGACCGGGGAGGTCGAGTTCCAGGACGCCGAGGCCCAACCGGTCGGGGATCTCCGCCAGGGGATCTACTACATCATGGAGGACCTGATGGTCTCCCGGCTGTCGAACTCCTTCGGTGCCCTCGGGGTCGCCCGCAAGGCCTACCTCGAAGCGTACTACTACGCCCAGAAGCGGAAGGCGTTCGACCGGACGCTGATCGCGCACCCCCTCGTCCAGCGGGACCTGCTCGACATGGAAGTGGCGATCGAGGGCTCGCTCGCGGTCGCCCTCCATGCGGTCGGCGCCTTCGAGAGCTCGTGGAAGGAGACCCCTCCGTACACGATGCGCTACCACTACGCCCGGCTCCTCACGCACATCGCGAAGAACCTCACGGCCGAGATGGCGGCGGAGACGACGAGGACCGCGATGGAGCTCCTCGGCGGTCTCGGCTTCCTCGAGGAGTTTCCCGTCGAGCGCTGGCACCGAGAGGCGCTCGTTCTGCCGATCTGGGAAGGGCCGAGCAACATTCAGGCGCTCGACCTGCTCGAGGTGATCGCGAAGAAGCAGGCCCACCGCGCCCTGCTCGACGACCTCGCCTCTCGCACGGGTCGGACCGGGGAGGGTCGCGCGCTCGCCGAGCGGGCCACCGCCGAGGTCGGGACCGCGCTGAAGGAGCTCGTCTCGGCGACGCCCGACGCCGCGCAGTTCGCGGCGAAGGACCTAGTGTTCTCCCTCGGGCACTCCCTGGCGACGGTCCTCCTGCTCGAGCTCGGGGAGCGACTTCGCGCGCCGAGGTTCACCGCGGTCGGAAAGCTCTACGCTACCCGGTTCCTGGAGCGCCGGCCGTATCCCTCCGGAGCTCTTTCCGAGGCGAGGTCGATCTTCGCGATCGACGCGCCCGAACCGTTGGCGGCGGTATGAGCGACTCCTTCACCGTCTTCGATATCCTGGCCCGGGCGAACGAGCTCTTTCCCGACGCGGAGATCCGGTACGGGGACCACCGCCAATCGTATCGACGGACCTTCGAGCGGGTGCTCCGTCTCGCGGGGGCCCTCCGCTCCGCCGGGTTCGAGCCCGGGACGGTCCTCGGGGTCGCCGACTGGAACACCCCACGGTTCGTCGAGCTCTTCTACGCCGCCGCGGCGACCGGCTCGGTGATCTATCCGGTGAACCTCCGCCTCCCGCCCGAGCAGATCGCCCACACGATCCGGGCGGCCGGTGTCGACTGGTTGTTCCTGAGCTCCGACTTCCTCTCCCTCGGAAAGGTCCTCCCCTCCCCCGACCACGTCGTCGCCCTCGACGCGGATCCCGCGGCCCGGTGGCGGTACGAGGAGCTGGTCGAGAGCTCCGCGGGAGCACCGCCCGATCTTGCCGTCCGGGGGAGCGATCCGTACTCGATCCTCTTCACGTCGGGGACCACCGGTGTACCGAAGGCCGTGCGGTACACCCACGAGAAGGTCGTGCACGGCGCGTTGAGCATCGCCTACCAGCTCGGCCTATGCGACACGCCGGCGAAACTCGGCTCGGACGACTCGATCCTTCCGCTGATCCCGTTCTACCACCTCTGGGCCTGGGGGAGCGTGTTCCATGCCCCCTACCTTGGCGCCCGCTACGTCCTCGGGGGCCGGTTCGATCCGGAGCGGACGGTGCGCACGATCCGCGAGGAGAAGGTCACGTGGGTCAACGCGGTCCCGACGATGGTCCAGATGCTCCTCGGCGTGAACCCGGGCACCGCGCTGGACGGGCTCAAGGCGCTGGTCGGCGGCATGACGATCCCTTCCCGCCTCGCGCGCGCGATGACCGACGCCGGCGTGCGGTTCTCGACGATCTACGGGGGCACCGATATGCTCGCGACCTCGATCTCGATCGTCCCGACCGGCGTCGAGGTCCGGGACCCGGCGGACTACCTACGGTCGACCACCCACGTCGTCCCGTTCGCCGAGGTGAGGATCATCCGGCCCGACGGCTCCACGGCCGCCCCCGGGGAGATGGGGGAGCTCTGTCTCCGCGCGCCGTGGCTTCCGGGAGAGTACTATCACGACCCGGAGAAGACCGCGGCGGCCTACGTCAACGGGTGGTTCCAGACGGGGGACTACGCCCTCCGGACGGCCGAGGGGGGGCTGCGGGTCGTCGACCGGCTGAAGGACGTCATCAAGAGCGGGGGTGAGTGGATCCCGAGCAGCCTGCTCGAATCGATCATCTCGGAGGTACCGGGGGTCGAGACGGCGGCGGTGCTCGGTGCGCCCGACGAGAAGTGGGGCGAGCGACCGGTGGCGGCCGTCCAGCCACGGCGCGGTACGAGCGTCGCGGAGTCCGACGTGGTCGGGCGCCTGGAGAGGGCCGTCGGGGAGGGCAAGATCCAGCGCTGGTGGGTCCCCGAGAAGATCACGTTCGTGGACGAGCTTCCCCTCACGAGCACCGCCAAGGTGAACAAGGCGGCGCTGCGAAGGCTCCTGTTCGAAAAGCCGTCGCTCGATTCGGACCGGTGAACGGCCGCGGTCGCCCGCGCTCGCGGCCGCGCCGGGTCGG
Organism: Thermoplasmata archaeon; assembly: GCA_046704665.1. Taxonomy (GTDB): domain Archaea; phylum Thermoplasmatota; class Thermoplasmata; order Lutacidiplasmatales; family UBA184; genus Lutacidiplasma. The sequence goes on from JBJKRJ010000057.1 coordinate 10,352, forward strand.
CTCCCCCGGGTCTCGCTCGGGGCTTCCGCCGTCCGCTCCCCAAACGATTTCCCCGCCGTCGCGTGGTAGGAGGCCATGCAGTTTCCGTCCGCCGAATGGGCGCAGGCCTACCGGGAGGCCCTGAACGCGAATGCCGCCTACAAGGAGGCCGCCCAGGCCTGGGTCGGCGACATCCTTCTGCTCGTGCGGCCGCCGGACCCGAACGCCCCGGCTCCCGGGGTCCATCTCGTGCTCGCGCACGGGGAGTGCTCGGCCGCCACGTACCACGAGGACGCCCGGGAGGTCGCGAGCGAGTTCGTCTACGAGGGCCCACCCGAGAGCTGGCAGCGCCTGATGCGGCGCGAGGTCGACCCGGTGAAGGCGATCCTGGACGGGACGTTCAAGATCAAAGGGAACCTCGCGAAGATGATGCGGTTCACCCGGGCCGCGAAAGAGCTCGTCGAGACGGCGGCCCTGGTCCCGAGCGACCCGTAGCCCGTCCGAGGGGAACCGCGCCAGGTCCTCCGCTCACGCGGCCACGGTCGCGGACAGGCGGGACGGGGCCGAAGTCGCCGGTGCCGAGGGCGGAGCCGGGGTAACCGGTTTCGCCACTGCGGCCGGGGAAGGTTTCGGCGTCGCCGGGTCCGGCTTCGAGACCGGGGGCGCGGGCGGACGCGGGGGCGGTGGAAGTAGCTTCTGCTTGAGGAACCCGACCAGGTAGCCCCACGCCTCCTCCGCCTTGGCCACCTCGTAGGCCGGCAGGTCGCGCGAAAGGAAGTGGTGTTTGACATCGGTGAGCACGCGGAACTCGAAGGGGGAGCCGGCGGCTTCCCGGACCGCGAACAGCTGCGTGCGGGCGCGCGCGGTCGCCGCATCCTCCGAACCGGCGACATAGAGGAGCGGCGCGGTCACGAGCTTCGCGAGATCGGCGGGCTTCACCGGCATCGGGTAGGCGAGGGCGACCGCGGCGAGCTTCGTGTCCTGGGCCGCGACGGCGAGCGCGAGGCTCGCCCCGTAGGAGGCGCCGAAGACGGCGGACCTCGCGGCATCGACCATCGGCCGGCCCCGTACGAACGCGAGCGCATCGGAGTAGAGATGGAGGAGCTTGCCGATGCTCCCCGAATCGACCGGCACGCCGCCCCGGAGGCGCGCCCCGGACCACATCGCGAGCTGGGGCCCCGCGCCGAGCCCTTCGATCTTCGAGACGTCGGGCAGGAAGACCTCGATCCCCTCGCGGGCGAAACGGATCGCCCCGTCCAGGAGGGTGGTCGTGAGACCGAAGAGGTCGGGTGTCACGAGAACGGCCGGATGCCGGACGATCTTCGTCGGCGTGAGCAGGATGCCCTGCGCCGTCCCCGTCGGGGTCGCCTCGGTGTCGAACCAGACGCGCTCGCTGCGGTAGAGTGGCGCGGGCACCCCGGGCTTCTTGTCGGTCTTGATCCAGGTCTTGTTGAGGAAGTCGATGACGCAGAGCTTGAACCGTTCCTTCGAAAGCACTACGACGGCCTGGCGCTTGCCGCAGATGTCGCAGACCCCGACGATCCCGCTGCCGAACTCGACTTCGGGCAGGTCGAGGAGAAGGTCGTCATCGCGCATGGAATCTCCGAGAGGAGGGGACGCGGTGACGAGCCGTGCGCTCTTTAAATCCGTGTCGGGCAGGACGGGGTTCTTTCCCCGGAGCGCGGCGCGTTCCGGGCGAGAACCGCTCGAGCCGGTGGCGGTCACGGGGATAGAGGACGGCCACGCCGGCCTCCGTGAGTCGCTGTCGCAGGCCCCGGTCGGCCGTCACGACGGTCGCCTGGAGCCGCCGGGCGGCCGCGACGACGGCCGCGTCCCCGCGGCCCGGGACCGCGAGGCGGAGGTACCTTTCGGCCAACGCCCGGGCCGCGGGGGCCTCGGGCGTCGCCCGGGCCACGAGCCGATCCAGCTCCCGGAAGGTGGAGGAAAGGACGCACAGTGTGTATCCCGGACAGAGCCGGTCGACCTCCCGCTCGAGCGGGAAACCCGTGCGCACCGGCAGAAAGAGGGCGTTCGTATCGAGGAGAACGAGCCGGTCCGTGGGGCCGGAGGCCCCTCTACGGCTTCCGGACGATGACCCCGAGCTCGTCGCGGTCGTAGACGACCCCTCCCGTCCGCTCGCGAAGGACAAACCGCTGGGCCTTCAGGTTCGCCGTCTTCGGGATCTCGTCCAGGAATTCGAGGTACTTCGGGACCATGAAGAACGGCAGATGTTCCACGCAGAACTCGAACAGCTCCTTCGGCTCGGCCGAGCTCCCCGGTTTCACCTGGACGAACGCCTTCACGTCCTCCTCACCGAGGGGAGAAGGGACGCCGACGACCACGGACTCGAAGACCGCGGGGTGCCGGTTCAGGACCGTCTCGACATCGTAGGGGGCGAGGTTCTCGCCGCGGCGACGGATGACGTCCTTCTTCCGGTCGACGAAGTAGTAGTACCCGTCCGCGTCGCGGGTCACGTAGTCGCCGGTGTGGAACCAGAGGTTCCGCCAGGAATCGACGGTCTTCTCGGGCTTGTTGAGATAGCCGGAGAACATCGAGAAAGGGACCTTCGGACGAACGATGAGCTCCCCCCGCGTGTCGGGGGGGACCGGTCGGTCGTCGTCGTCCACGACGTCCGCTTCGACGAACTCGAGCGGAGTGCCGACGGAGCCGACGCGGATGCGGTCGGGAGGGTTCATGAGCGTGCAACAGCCGCATTCGGTCATCCCGTAGAGCTCCACGATCGTGAGGCCGAAGCGTCGTTCGAAGTCGCCCCAGATCGCCTTCGTGGTCCCGGCCGTGAGCGCGGTCCGGACCCGATGGCGCGTGTCGCTCTCCTTCTCGGGTTGCTTGAACAGGACATTGATCATCGAGACGAGGAGCGAGACGTGGGTGGCTCCAAAGCCGGTCGCGACCTCCCAGTACGTCGACGCGTGGAACCGATCGTCGAAGGCCGCCTCGAGGTCGTTCAGGAGCGCGGTCAGCAGGGTCATCTCCTGGGCGTTGCAATGGAAGAGTGGAAGGGCGGTGAAGAGGACCGCGCCGGGCCGCAGGCGGCTGCGACGACCGATCTCGTACGGCGTGATGATCTGCTTCTCGTGGGGGATGATCGCGCCCTTCGGCGGCCCGGTCGTACCGCTCGTGTACATGATCGAGAGCGGGTCGCTCGGTCGGATCTCGGGCACCGGACGGAGGGGCGGATCCGCCGGTAGCTCCGAGAAGGACCTCGTGCCGGCCGGGAGGTCGTTCCCCGTTCCCTCCACGTCGGCGACCCACTCGAGCCCGATCCGAAGCGCATCGCGCAGCGGTGCGTACGTGGCCCAGAGACGCCGGTCGAGGACGACTCCCTTCGGTGCACAGTCCGAGAGCTCGTAGCGAAGGATCTCGCCCTTGAGCGCGGTGTTGAGCGGCACCAGAACGATGCCGGCCTTCGCCGCACCGAACCAGAGGAGCGGAAACTCCGGTGAATTGAACAGGAGCGCCGCCACGCGGTCACCGGCGCGCAGGCCGGCGCGGACGAGACCGGCGGCGATCCGCTCCGTCTCCCGGTCGAGCTCGCGGTACGTGATCGTACGGTGCGCGAAGTGGAGGGCGGGCCGGTCCTCGTTCTTGTCCGCCTTCTTTCGGAGCAGCGTCGCGAGGTCATGATACTCCTCGCCGGGCTCGAGCATCGGATTCCGCCGAGGCAACCTCGCGGATAAGGATAGGGTTTCGGTCGAGCCCATCGGGGACGACGCGCTCGACCTCGGTGACTTCATAGCCCGGGACCCGCTCGGACGCGGTCATGGCATCCCGGGGAGGAGCGTACCGGCCCGAGGCACCGATTGCTTCCGAGCTCGCGGCCGGTGTGGTGCTCGTCCACTCGCGGAACCGGGACCTCCTGCTCCTTCACCACGGGGAGGAGGACCGCTGGTGCCTTCCCAAGGGGCACGTCGACCCCGGCGAGTCGCTTCCCGACACCGCGCTGCGAGAGACCCGAGAGGAGACCGGGCTCCGCAAGGTCCGCCTTGCCGGGGAGATCGGAGAGGTCTCCTACCGGTTCTACCGGGAGCGGGATGCCCGTAACGTCTACAAGAGCGTCGTGTACTTCCTTGCCTTCACGCGGGAGCGGACGCCCCGCCTCGAGACGACGTTCGATCGGTATGCCTGGCTCTCCCTGAAGGGGGCGCTCCTCCGGGTTCCCTACGAGGAGGACCGACGCATGCTCGTCGCGGCCCGACGACATCTTGCGGGCCGATCCGCGCGAGGGGATCCGGGTCGGAGGGTCTCGCGGAACCGTACGCGGGCCGGGCGCCGGAGGGGCTCGTCGTAGCGACGGGAAACGGACCGAAGGGGTTCGGTGGACCCGAAGCGGGGTCCACCCTCGGCGGACCACCCTCTCGCGTTACCGAGGCCAGTTCGGGTCCCGGACCGGCTCCGGTCGCTGGACCGAGTCCGCCGGACCCGGTTCGGAGGGCGGCGCGATCACGGCGGGAGGTATGCCGTTCGGATCGTATCCGACGGTGGGATTGGCCGCGCGTGACGCCGCACGCCGGCGAGCGTACGAGCGCCACCCGACTACACCGAGAACCACGACCACGGCGGCGGCCGCGACCAGGAGGTCGACGAGAACGGCCCGGACTCCGGTGTGGGACGTAACGCCGAACGCGCTGGGCCCCGCGATCTGGTTCGACTCGGCCTGGGCCTGGGCGACGCTCAGGGGTTGGGCCTCGACCATCCCGGTCGGGTTCATCCCGAGCGCCGCGGGCGAGGCCCCCGAGGTCTCGAAGCCACCCTGGTAGCCCATCATTCCCTGGTTGACGAAGGCATCGTCGGCACCGAAGCTGCTCGCCGCGGCGCCCAGCCGCGGGCCGCCGGGGCCTCGGCTGAAGTACAGTGTCTCCCCGGGGTTCATCGTCGCCGAACCCATCTCGTTCGCGGCGAACACCGGGCTCGCGCCGCCGAACATGTCGAAGTCGTGCGGCACGAGGACGAACCCGTCCCGAAGATCAAACGGTCCTTGGAGCACGAGGACGATACCGACCCGCGGTACCTGGTCGCTGAACGGGTGCGGGTTCGCGGGGGCTATGAACCCGGTCAGGCGAACGGGGAGCGTCCCGCTCAGGTTGCCCGAATGCGAGCGCGAGGCCGTCGCGGTCGTTCCGTTGAGTGTCGTGTGGCTCCAGGTCCAGTCCACCTGCCAGGCCGCCGACACGCTGGCGACCGACGTCGAGTTCCAGTGGGTGACGTTCGTCAGGCTCAGGGGGATCAGTCCGAGTCCCGGAGAGAACGCGACCGAAGCGTTCGACCTTCCGTTCACGGACAGCGAGGAGCTGGCCGTCGCACCGCCCACGGTGCGGCTCAGCGTCTGTTCCTGCGAGGACTGGTCGAACGTGGAGGCATTGAGGAGGCCGAGCGCACGCACCGGCTGGCCGGCGGCGTTCACGGTCGAATCGTTCGTCACGTTCGCAAAGGCGACATCGATCTCGACGGCCCGGTAGTGGTACGTCATCGTCTGGGCCGGGCCCGAATACGTCGCCGAGATGCTCACTCCGAGCGTCCGATTCACCTCCAGCATCTGTACGCCGGGTGTCGTGTTGGTGGCGTGGAAGATCGTGCACAACGCGAACGTCGCGTTCCAGCTCAGGGATGCGTTGCCGAATGTCAGCGTATTGTTCCTCGTCTGGTTCCCGCAGTACGCCCACGGGAGCTGGTGCGTGATGGGGGAGGCCCCTCGGGGGCCCGGCGTGGCGTTGGCGGCGCCCGAAAGCGCCGGAACGGCCACGAAGGCCAGCAGGAGCGCCACCCCGATCGTCACGACCCAGCTCTTGGTTCCGCCGAGTCCTTTCATGGTTCCTACCGGCGGAACGGATTCCGCCGGGGGGGACTCGGGAACCCCCGTGATAAGGGAGGGGCTCGGCGTCCCCGAGGGGTATTGGACTCCATGCTACGGCATCGCACGCTCGGCCGTTCCGGCCGCGCGAGACCGAGCGAGAGGGGCCCGCACTACGGGATGCGGAAGCGTGCGGTTCGGGCGAGCTCCATCGACTCCGGGTATCCGGCGTCCGCGTGCCGGGCGACCCCGATGCCCGGGTCGTTGTGGAGGACCCTCCCGATCCGTCGGTCGGCGTCCGGCGTCCCGTCCGCGACGACGACGAGGCCGGCGTGGATGGAGTTGCCGATCCCGACCCCACCCCCGTGATGGACGGAGACCCAGGTCGCTCCGCTCGCCACGTTGAGGAGCGCGTTGAGGATCGGCCAGTCCGCGATCGCGTCGGACCCGTCGCGCATCGCCTCGGTCTCGCGGAACGGGCTCGCGACGCTGCCCGTGTCGTGGTGATCTCGACCGATCGCAACGGGCGCGGAGACCTGCCCGTCCCGGACGAGCCCGTTCACAAGGTGGCCGAACTTCTCGCGCTCTCCGTAGCCCATGTAGCAGATGCGCGCCGGCAGGCCCTGGAACTTCACCCGCTCCCCGGCGAGACGTATCCACCGGCAGAGGTGTTCGTTCTCCGCGAACTCGCTCAGGATCATCCGGTCGATGCGCTGGATGTCGTCGGGTTCCCCGCTCAGGGCGAGCCAGCGGAACGGACCGCTGCCCACGGCGAAGAGCGGACGGATGTACTTGGGGACGTAGCCTCCGATGTCAAAGGCGTTCGCGACCCCCGCATCCCGTGCCTGAGTGCGGAAGTTGTTCCCGTAATCGAACGCCTTCGAGCCGCTGCGGATCATCTCGAGGATCGCGCGGGCCTCCACGGCGATCGAGGCCCGGACCCGCGCGAGGTACCCCGGCAGGTCCGCGGCGCGCGCCCGCTCGGCCTCTTCCACCGTCAAGCCCTGGGGAATGTATCCGACGCGGAGGTCGTGGGCCGCCGTCTGGTCGCTCACGACGTCCGGGACGACCCCGCGTCGCACGATCTCAGGATAGATGTCGGCGGCGTTGGCCCGAAGTCCGATGGAGAGCGGGCGACGTTCGGCGACCGCCCGTCGCACGAGCTCGAGCGCCTCGTCCAGGGAATGGGCCTCGGTGTCCAGGTACCGGTGCTCGAGACGCCGGGAGATCGCCCGCGGGTCGACGTCGACGATCAGCCCGACGCCGTTCAGCAGCGTGATGGCGAGCGGTTGGGCACCGCCCATCTCGCCGAGACCCGACGTCAGGACCCACCGCCCGGCAAGATCGGGGGCGCCGAACTCGATCCGCGCGATCGAGGCCATCGTCTCGTAGGTCCCCTGAAGGATCCCCTGGGTCCCGATGTAGACCCACGAGCCCGCGGTCATCTGGCCGTACATCGTGAGCCCACGGCTCTCGAGCTCCCAGAAGATGTCGTCCGTCGCCCACCGCGGAACGAGTAGGGCGTTCGCGATCAGCACGCGAGGCGCGTCCCGATGCGTGGGGAATATCCCCACCGGTTTTCCGGATTGGACGAGCAGCGTCTCCTCCTCCGTGAGCGATTTCAGGGCCTCCACGATCCGGTCGAACGACTCCCAGTCCCGGGCGGCCTTGCCCCGACCCCCGTAGACGATCAGATGCCGGGGGTCCCGGCCGACCTCCGGGTCCAGGTTGTTCATCAGGAGACGGAGGGCGGCCTCGGTGCCCCAGCTGCGGCAGTGGAGCTCCCGGCCGCGCGGAGCGGTCACGACGCGATTGGACTCGAGCGTGCGGGCCATCGACGCCGGAACGTGGGACCCGCCTATACCTTTGGCCGCGCGAGTCCGGGTTCCCACGAAGCAGGATTAAGAACCCGCGGCGGGATTCGAGCGTTCGGTTCGATGCCGCCGTAGCTCAGCAGGTAGAGCGGCTGATTTGTAATCAGCAGGTCGGGAGTTCGATCCTCTCCGGCGGCTGTCGGGCCCCGACCGCGAGACGACCGCCGACCGGTGGTCCTCGCCCGCGGACTCCCGGCCTCCGGTCGATCCGGACCGGGACGCGCAGAGCGACCCGAAACTGGGGCCGTGCTCGGCGCTCCGTCCTTCTGGGCCGGAGCCGTGCTGGGGCGCTAGGCCGAGAGAAACGAAGCCACCTTGTCGGGCGTGAGCTCGGCAAGCCCCTCGAGCCGCTGGCCGTCACTGCGGAGCAGGACCGGGAATCCGCGCTGATGGTGTAGGTGTTCCTCGATGTACTTCCTCGGGCCGGACTCCTTGCCGACATCGACCAGGTGCAGCGTCATGCCGCGTTTCCGGGACCAGATGGAGGAGCGTCCGGATTACCGTCCGCTCTTCTTCCGAGAACTCGTGTTCGATGATCGGCTTTCCACCGAAGTTTCCGGAGTCAAAGGCGGTGGTTCCCGGGGAGGCCGCGTGGCCCCACCCGGCCGCGGCGCCGGCATACCCGAAGGTGTAGAACCCCCCCTCGTGCATGCCCTTGATGACCCCATCCCGATAGTCCGGGGGAAGAGCGCGCACGATCCGCTCTGAGTTCACGTAGAGGGTGACCTCGCGCCGGTCGAGAGCAGGTCGACCCACAACGATCCCAAGAGCCGAGCGGACCTGCACCTTTATGGAGCTTCCCGCCGCGCTCGAACGGCCGACGCGACCCGGGGTCGGGTCCCTCGGATAGGAACGCGGGGACCCAAACCGGGACGGTGGCCCCACCGGACTCCCTCACCGCATCTCAGAAGGTTCTCGCGGTAGGGAGACCCCGGTCGACCCGACGGTCCGCGCGCGAGCCCGCGAAGCTTCCCTGGGCATGACGACCTGCGCCATGCCGGCCCGCGCCCGAGGATCTCGCGACCCGCGGTCGATACGGTCGGTTGCGGCCTAGGGGGCGTGGGGCCGTCGCACCCACGTCCCGCCGATGACCCAGGGCGGCTCCGGGCCGATCGGGTCGACCATGTCCGAGCGGAATCGGTCGACGGCGCCCTCGTCGACCTCGACGCCGAGCCCCGGCTTCTTCGGGATCGCGAACTCTCCCCCCTCGATGGCGTACCCGCGAACGAGGGAGCGCTTCCAGTCCGGCCAGCTTGCCTCAAAGCTCTCCTGGAGGAAGAACGTCGGCAGGACCGCATCGATCTGCAGGGTCGCCGCCGTCTGAACGGGACCGAACGCGTTGTGGTAGGCGACGGGTGCGCCGTGGGCCGTGGCGACCCCTGCGATCTCGCGTCCGTAGCTGAACCCTCCCGAGTTCGTGATGTCCGGCTGGAGGATGTCGACAAGTCCCCGGTTGAGGAAGCTCTCGAAGTCGGCGGCGGTGAGAAGCCGCTCGCCGAGGGCGACCGGCGTCCGGACCGCCCGGCGGAACTCTGCCAGCGCATCCGTCAGCTCGGGCAGGACCGGCTCCTCCATGAACCTCGGGTGGAACTCGTCGAGCGCCCGCCCGGCCCGCATCGCTGCCTCCGGAAGGAACCGCCCGTGGTACTCGATCAGGAGGTCGACCGAGTCGCCGACCGCCGCCCGGACCGCGGCGACCCGGTCCGCTGCGGCCCGAAGTCCGTCGGTCGATAGGGTGCGGTACTGGTCGCCGAACGGATCGAACTTGAGCGCGTGGAAGCCTTCGCGGACCATCGCCCGCGCCTTCTCGGCGAACTCCTCCGGGGCGATGCAGTCGGAGTACCAGCCGTTCGAGTAGGCACGTACCTTGGATCGAATCGCGCCGCCGAGCAACGTCGAGATCGGGGCCCCGAGCTCGTGGCCGATGAGGTCGTGGCACGCGATGTCGACACCCGAGAGCGCGCTCGTCGCCTCCATGGACCGGGAGCGGTAGAACGAATACCGCTCGAACTCCCGAAGGGCCACGGCGTGATCGGCGAGATCGCGGCCCGCGTAGAACCGCCCGACCTCTCGAACGCTCTCGCGGACCGGGTGGGTCATGAGCGTCGTCGGCGACTCGCCCCATCCGACCGCTCCGTTCGCCGTCGTGACCTTGACGAGGATGACGGTCGAGCTCCACGGCGACGACAGCTCGTCCGACGGTGCAGCGACCTCGATCGGCTCAACCGACTGGATCTTCATGGTGCCCTCGCGGGGCCCACCCGGTTCAGCTATAGACCGTTTGCCGGAGCGCTCGGAGGCGCCGCTCGTCGAGATGAGGAACCCGGCTCACGAGCTCGGGTGGGCCGAAAGTCGCTCGAGCGCGCGACGCACGTGCGGGCCCGGCAGGATCCCTTCGAGCCGATCCTCCACCCGACCGTAGGGGTCGAGGAAGAACGTCACGCGCTTCGCGACGCCGAAGAGCCCCAGGACCCCGTACCGCTCGGCGATCGACCGGTCATGGTCGGCGACGAGGGGGTACGGGATCGAGCACCGTTCCTGGAACTTCGCCTGAGACTCGACCGTGTCGACGCTCACGCCGACGACCGCGACGCCGGCGCGGGCGAACTCGGAAAAGTGATCGGTGAACCCTCGGGCCTCCTGGGTGCAGCCGGGGGTGTTCGCCTTGGGATAGAAGTAGAGGACGATCGGTCGGCCGCGCAGGGACGAGAGGGTGAACGAGGATCCGTTCGACGTGAGACCGGTGAAGTCCGGGGCCTCGGCGCCTACGGTGAGCATGCCGGAAGAGTCCGACACCCCTATTTAGCGCCGGGTCCACGGAATTCGTCGCCCCGCGGGTCGGGACCCGCTCCTTCCAGAAGAGCGAGCTCCTCGGAGTCCAGGGGCGCCGCCTCCGCCGCGGAGAAGATCTCTTCCCAGCGTTCCGGCGGCGGAAGCGGGACGAGCACCGAAAGCGTCTCCGCGCGCTGCAAGAGGTAGCGGAGAGCGGCCATGGCGAGGGTGCGTTTCCGCTGCCGTGTGAGGAATCCCAGTCGAAGGACCGGCGCGAACTCCTCTCGAAGCTCTCGGAGTTCGCGGGGCGGCTGTCCCGCGCGGCGGTCTCCGATCCCCTGCGCGAAGAGGGAACCGTCGAGCCGACCACCCGCGAACGGGTCGCGGACCAGCAACCTGGGGCCGCTCGGCCCCGTCTCCCGCGCGATCGGTCCGAGGGCCGGTGCATCGAGCAGGGAGAGCTCGCTCGACACGACCGGGGAGCCGAGACCATCGATCGGAGCCCCGGCGAGCAGGATTTCCCGATCGACCCGTGTCGACCAGGCCAGCACCTCCCGCTGCGCGGCCAATGGACCGAGCGCGGCGGCGGACCGTATCTCCCGGCCCTCCCGGGAACGAAGACGGGCCTCCGGAACGATCGATGCGCCCGGGGGAAGACGCGGACGGACCTCTGCCAGCCAGGCCCTCACCTCCGCTTCCGACCATCTCCCCTCCGTCCCGGTTCCTGTCCGAGCGGCCCCCGCAAGGGGGCGCCCTGCCGAAGGCCCGGCGCCTAGGCCGACCACGACGATGATACCTGCGTCCGGCTCCGGAAACGCGGTGCGCAGCAGCCTTTCCGCACGGGACGAGGAACGCGCTCCCGCGACATCGTACAGCGTGATCCCGAGGGCTCGAGCCCGGCGGAGAGCTCCGACCTGCGGCCGGTCGATGGACGGCACGGGGACCGGGTCGGGGTCGAGCGCGATGCCGAGTTCGGAGACGCGCGTCTCGCTCCCCGGGACAGTCCGATGCCCCACGCGCTTCAAGGAACTCATCGCCGCCTCACGTCCAGGGGCCCCACGCGAATAGCGTGCGCGCCCCCCGGGGGTCGATGCGCCCGAGACCCGCAACCCATTATCCGCCCCGGAACCTGACGGAACGATGCCTCCGTCCGGGCCTTCTCGGCTCCCGCTCACCGAACGCGTGAGACCGACGCATCTCGAGGAGTTGATCGGGAACCCACGGGCCCGGGCCGACCTCCGTGCCTGGGCGGACCGGTGGCGGGGGGAGCGACTGCCCTCCCGCCGCGCCGCGGTCCTCTCCGGGCCGGCCGGGGTCGGGAAGACGACGGCGGCCTGGGCGGTCGCGAACGACCTCGGCTGGACCGTGGTCGAGATGAACGCTTCCGACGCGCGGAACGAGCGGGCGATCGAGCGGGTCGCCGGTCGAGCGAGCGTGACCCATACGCTCGACGAGAGGTCGACCTCCCGTTCGAAGTCCCGCGCATTGATCCTGCTCGATGAAGCGGACTGCCTGACCGGCCGAGCGGCCGAGTCCTCTCCGACGAAACGGGCACCGCCCTCCCTGCGGGAGTATCTGCGAGGCCGGTACCGTTCGATCGAGTCGCTCAACGCGGCCTACGGCCTGAAACCGTCGACCAAGCCTGCCCCCTTCAAGGACTGGGAGTCGGTGCCCAGATCTCCCGGAAACTACGCGTGGGCGCGTCTCCCGGCGGCCCGTGCCGACATTGAGGACTGGAGGAGCTCCGCCCAGGCGCCGGACGTGTCCGATCGGGGAGGGATGGCGGCGATCGCACGCCTCGTCCGCGGGACGCTCCAGCCGGTCGTGCTGACCGTCAACGACGAGGAGGTCCTGACCCGCTACTCCCCCATCTTCCGGAACTCGGTCACCCGGATCCGCTTCTATCCGGTGCGGTACGACGAGCTCCGCCCCCGGCTCGACCAGATCGCTCGGTCCGAGAAGATCCGGCTCGCTCCGGGGGTGATCGAGGCGATCGTCCAGCGCGCACAGGGCGACGTGCGCGCCGCGCTGAACGACCTCGAAGCGATCGCGCCGATCGAAGCCGGACCCCTCCAACTGAGCGTACTCGGTGCCCGGGACCTCGGCGCGGATCTCGCCGCGATGACCGAGGAGGCCCTGAGCGCTCCCCGATTCTACCGTTCGGTCGAGGTCCAGAGCCGTCTCGATACGCCGCCCGACGATCTCCTCCCGTGGATCGAAGAGAATCTTCCCCACTTCGCTCCCGACGCCGAGCGGAGGGCCGACGCGTTCGAGGTCCTCGCCACGGCCGAACGATTCCTCATGCACGCCCGGCGAGCGCGGGTCTGGAGCCAGTGGAGCTACGCCTCCGAGCTCCTGACCGGAGGCGTCGGCCTCGCCCTTCGCGACCGACCGATCCCCCGGTCGAACGGGGCCGCCTTCCCGCGATTCCTCAGCGAGATGGGCCGTTCGAAGGCGTTTCGGGCGACCCGGGACGCTCTCACGGCCAAAGCGAGCACCCGGTTCCATCTCTCCCGAAGGAAAGGTCGCGAAGTCGTCGTTCCGTTCCTGGAGCGCATCTTCGCGTCGGTGGCCGGAGTGCGTCGGTCACCGGAGTTCGGCAGCCTCGCCCGAGCGATCGCCTCCGAGCTTGAGCTCACTCCCGAAGAGGTCGCGTTCCTCGTCCGTCGCGAGCCGGACTCGAGAGAAGTCCACCGGATCCTCGGGCCACCGGAGGCCGACGAGACGGAGGAGCGATCGGACGCGGAGCGGGATCCGTCACCGAACCCCTCCGGGGGAGCGCGACCCAAGCAGCGACAGCTCTCCGAGTTTGGGGGCTAGCGAACCCCCGAGCCCCAGGATTCGGGGCTCACTCGAGGCGTGCGTGGACCGAGATGGCGACGTTCCCCTTGAGCGCGCCCGAGATCGGGCAGCCCTGGCTCGCCGCCGTCGCCGCGGCCTCGAACTCGGAGGGGGAGATCCCCGGGACCCGGCCGACCACGCCGAGCTCCATCGTCGTGACCTTCCACGCCTCCCCGACCTTGTCGAACGTCGCGGTCGCGGTGACGCTCAGGCGCTCGGGTGGTTTCTGCTGGCGACCCAGTCCCGCCGATAGCGCCATGGAGAAGCACGCCGCGTGCGCGGCCGCGAGCAGCTCCTCGGGACTCGTCTTGCCGCCGGGGGTCTCCGTGCGTGCGGCCCAGCTCACCGCAAGTTCCCCGAACGCTCCGCTCGTGCCCTTGACCGTTCCGTGCCCGTGGACAAGATCGTGTTCCCAGACCGCCTCGGCCGTCCGTTTCGCCACCATGCGGCGAAGAACCCCGGTCGCAATTTAAAAGCGTGCCCCACGTCGGCCGGCGAGAGCCAAAGTTTTTGCCGACCGACGGATAGGAAGGACATGGCGCTCGCTCTCCAGGACCTCCCGAAGTACATGGTGATCGAGCCCTCGTCGACATTGCGTCTCGACATGCGCCTCGACAGCCCCGCCTGCGAGATCGACATCTCGCTCGACAACCCGAAACCGGGTCGCTCCTTCGTACTGATGATCGGGCACCCGGGGGGACCGTACGTGCAGCGCGTGCGTCTCGCCGGCAAGGCCCGGGTCTTCTTCGACCCTCAGTCTCCGGGGAACTACGTGCTCCTCCTCTCCAACCCGGACCGCGCCCCCATCGTGCTGCGTCTTCGGGGTCGTGGCATCGGCGCTCCGCGGGTCGTGAAGCGGCCGGGTCGGCGCCGAAAGACCCGGCCTCGCGCCGAGCGGGGAACGGAGCGGCCGGTCCGCCTGGCCCGTTCGAAGCCAGCGTCCTCGCCGTCCGCTCCGGAGTCCGACGGAGCGTCCCTTTGACCCGCGTCTTCGTCCGTTTTCCCCGGGCGCTCGGGCGCCGCCGGGCCGCTTGTCGGAAACGATGATCGCACCGACGATCCCGGTCTCCCGGGCCCGGGCCTGGCGTCGCCGATGGGATCGACAGCAGCAAGGGCTCCTGCCCCGGCGAGAGCAACGCTTCGGAGCGATCTCCTACTCCCTGGGCCTCGCGCTCGGGTCCCGGTTCCGGGTACTGGACCTCGGGTGCGGCACGGGTTCCTTGTCGGAGCGGATCCTCGCGGAGTACCCGCACGCGCGCGCGGTCGCCCTCGATTACGACCCGGTGCTCCTCGCGCTCGGCCGAAAAGGCCTCGGAGCCGTCGGAGGGCGCCTCACCTGGGTCGAGGCCGATCTCCGCCGTGCCGGGTGGGAGAGGGCGCTTCCCGCCGGACGGTTCGACGCGGTGGTTTCGAGCACGGCGCTCCATTGGCTGACCGCCCGCGAGCTCGCCCAGGTGTACCGGACGCTCGCGCGGCGACTGCGGCCGGGGGGACTCTTCCTCGACGGAGATTGGATCGCCTTCGGCGGCGCATCCCTCCGGTTCCGCGCGATCGCGCGAAGGGCCGGTCGGCACTCCCGGGCGCCGGGGACCGGCCGCGGCGAGAGCTGGAACGAGTGGTGGCGCGCCGTGCTCCGCGACCCTCACCTCGCGGCGGAGGCGAAGCTCCATCGAAGCCGGTTCCCTCACGCCCACTCCACGGTCCAGACCCCGGACCTGCCCGGGCACCGTCGCCTGCTCCGGCGCGCCGGGTTCCGAGAGGTCGAGGTCGTCTGGTCGTACTGGCAGAACCGGATCCTCGGGGCCGTCCGTTGACCCCGTGCCGGCCCGGACCCCCTCGTCCGTCCCGAGACCGGGCCTGCCCGAAGACTTGAAGGGAGGGGATGCTCCCCCTCGAGCCATCGCGCGGATCGGGCGGAGGACGGAACCGAGGAGGATCGAGTGAGCGACCTTGCGTTCTACGCGGCGGTGATCGTCAGTCTCTTCGCGATCGTCGACCCGATCGGGACGCTCCCGTTCTTCGTCGCGCTGACGGACGGCTTCGACGAGGACGATCGACGGATCATCCTGCGCCGGGCGGTCATGGTGCTCGGGGGGCTCCTTACGGTCTTCGCGCTGGTCGGTCGGTTCGTCTTCGCCGCGTTCGGGTTCTCGCTCGGTGCGTTCGAGATCGCCGGTGGGATCCTCTTGTTCGTGATCGCCTACGACATGCTGCAGGGCGAGATCGGGCGGACCCGGCTCTCGGCCCAGGACCGGGAGGAGGCGATCGCCCGCCGGGACGAGATCTCGGTCATGCCGCTCGGGATCCCCCTCCTGGCCGGGCCCGGAGCGATCTCGACCGTGATGATCTACGAGGCGAACGCGGGCAGCGACCCGTTCCTCATCCCCGCGACGTTCGTGGGGGTCCTCACCACCACGGTCGCGACGTTCTTCATCCTGCGCTACGGCCAGCGGATCCTTCGGGCGATGGGCCGTGTCGGCGTGATGGCGCTGACGCGCGTCCTGGGCCTTCTCCTCGCGGCGGTCGGAGTTCAGTTCGTCCTCAACGGGATCGCCGCCTTCCACCCGCTCTGACCGCTCGGGCGGGACGAGTCCGCGCCGGGCGACGGGCCTGGCGGCCCGGGGCGGAGGGCGCCGGCCGACGGCCCCGCCGCGCGAGCATGAGGCTCGAAGGGGTCCGGGGGTTCCGTTCGGCGGCCCAGACCTTTTCGCCCGCGCGGACCGGCACCGGTAAATCGTTCTCGGCGGGAGGGAAGCCGCACTCGTAGTCGTCGGTGTAGGCGCAGTACGGGTTGAACGCGCGATTGAAGTCGAGGTCGTACTCGTCCGACTCCGTCAGCTCGAGCGTGAGGTACCGTCCGGGCCCGTAGCTATCCCGGCCGCTTGTCGCATCCCGGAACGGCACGAAGACCGACGTGCCCACCCCTTCGCCCGCGTGGTAGACCCGGAGGCGGAGCCCACGTCGGCGCAGGGTGAACACGAGGTCCCCCAGGTAGCGCATCACCGCCTGGTTGTCCCGGTTCGTCCGCAGGTATGCCTCCTCCGGGGCCGGGACCCGCTCGAGGCGCGCGGCAACCCGGAACCGGGGGTCGAGGGGGAAGTACTGGAGCGGGTGGAACGGCACCCGACCGGCGACAAAGGGGGACTCCGGGTGGCGCGCCATGAACTCGTCCTTCATCGTCCGCTCGGTCTCGAGCTCCCGGTGCCATCGGTCGTCGCCCATCGCCGAGCCGAGCCGGACTTCGGTTTAACGCTTCGCGGGAGCTTCGGACCGGTCGTCGAACAGGAGAACCATCTCGTCCTCGTCGAGGTACTCCCCGCTCCGGCGGACCGCCCGGGGGAGATGGCCGGAGTCCACGAACCCGAACCGAGCGTAGAGCCGCTTCGCGGCCTGGTTGACGGTGAAGACGGAGAGGCGGACCACCCGGAAGTGGTCCCGGGCCTCCCGGAGGGCATGCCGAAGCAGGGCGGTGCCGACGCCCTTCCCGCGGTGGTCTTCGTCCACCAGGATCCCCAGCACACCGACATGGGCCTGTTCGGACGACGGGCTTGGGCCGAGACGCCCGATGTGGCAGTTGCCCACGACCCGTCCGTCCCGTTCCGCGACGGACCAGACGTCGTCCCCCCGGACGACCCGGGCGTACTGCTGGGAGAACCAGCCGACCTCGTCGGCGAGTGACGGACGTTCCCGAAAGAGCGTGATCCCGATCCGGTCCCCTCGGTCGCGTTCCTCGTAGAGATGGTAGTAGGTCTCCCGAAGGTCGTCGAAGTCCGTCCACCGGACGCTACGAACGACGAGCGGGGTCGCGCCGTTCTCCCTGGTCTCCGCCACCGGCTACCGGGCCGTGCCCTCTCAGGCGTACCCGAACTGGCGCTTGGCGAAATCGCTCATCCGCTCCGGAGTCCAGGGCGGGTCCCAGATCAGGTCGACCGTCGCCCCCTTCACATTCGGGACCTTCTCGATCGCCATCTTGATCTCCTCGGCAAGGATGCCGGCGACCGGACAGCCCGGGGCGGTGAGGGTCATCTTCAGGGTGACCGAGTCGCCCGCCCACTCGAAGCCGTAGATGAGCCCGAGGTCGACGATGTTCATCGGGATCTCGGGGTCGTAGATCTGCTTGAGATTCTCGGTGATCAGTCGTTCGCGCTCGGCGTACGCTCCCGAGGGCGCTGCGGCGTCGGGATTCGGCGCCTCTTCCTTATTGGCGGAGGGGGCGGGCGGGGTCGGCGTGCTCATGCCTCCGTCCACCGCCCGACCCCCTAAAAGAGCTACGTTTCGACCGAGTTGCCCTTACGTAAGTGGCCCGAACCTGTTTAAATGGAACGGCCCGTGGCACGACCGATGCGCGATATGCACGCCGAGGCTCCCGCCCGTGGCCGCCTCAAGCTGAGGTCGGTGGGGATCTCGGGGATCCGCAAGCCGCTCGTGGTCCAGCGCCCCGACCGCCAAGTGACGCTCGCCGTCACGTTCCGGGTCTCGGTCGACCTGCCGTCGGACAAGAAAGGCTCGGACCTCTCCCGGAACGCCGAGGTCCTGGCCGAGGTGGTCGACTCGACCGTGACCCAACCGGTCGACGGGCTCGAGTCCGCCTGCTCGGCGATCGCGGCGGAGCTCCTGGACCGCCACGCCTATGCGAGCGAGGCCTCGGTCGAGGGCTCGGCCGAGTACTTCCTGAGGAAGGGGATCTCGGAGGAGCGGCGGAGCTTCGAGGACTATACGCTGCTCGCCGAGGCGGTCGCGGTCCGAGGCGCGGACGGAAAGGTCCATCTGCGCCGGGCGGTCGGGGCCGAGGCGGTCGGGATGACGGCGTGCCCCTGCGCGATGGAGACCTGCCGCGCCGAGCTGGTCCGCGAGTACCCGTCGCTCGCCGGGACCGAGCTCGAGAGCCTGCCGATGATCACGCACAATCAGCGGAACCGGACCCGCCTGATCTTCGAGCTCGAGGACTCGGGGGAGGTCGAGGTCGACCGGGTCATCGAGACGATCGAGGCCGCCCAGTCGAGCCCGACGTATGCGATCCTGAAGCGCGGGGACGAAGGCGAGCTCGTCCTCCGCGCGCATCGCCGCCCGAAGTTCGTCGAGGACGTGCTGCGCGACCTGCTCTCGAGCGTTCCCGAGCGGTTCCCGAACCTCGCCGATGCGACGATCGTTCGGGCGAGCACCCTGAGCGAGGAGTCGATCCACAAGTACAACGTGGAGGCGGCGCATCGGATCCTGCTCGGAGAACTCCGACAGCCGGGTGATCGATAGGCACCCGAGGAGACGACGGTGCGCTACGCCTGGGACGCGATCCGACGGCGCCCCCGCCGTTCTGCGATGACCGCGCTCGGCATCGGCCTCGCGGTCGGTCTCGTCGTGATGCTGTTGTCGCTCTCGAACGGGATCACGGACAGCGCCACCGAGCTCGCCACCCAGAGCGGGGTCGACCTCATCGGCGCGGCGCCGAACACTTCCCTCACGTCCACCGCCTTCCCTCCGATCGCGGACGCGCACTCGCTCGCCACCCGCGTCCCCCTGGCCGACCCGAACGTGGTGACGGCGAGCCCGTGGCTCATCGCGAATCTCGTCTTCGGCAACGCTTCGCTGAGGGCGGCGGCCGACAACGGGACCGCCCCCTCGAGCTGGGTCCCCACGGGGTCGGGCGTGGTCGGATGGATCCCATCGAACAACGGAGGGCTCGAGACCCCCACCGTGTACAACGGGACGGGGTTTTCGATCGCGGGGGACCCTCACTTCGCGAACGGGACCTACCAGGGCCCGGAGACCCACGAGATCGTGCTCGATCGGGCGCTCGCCCAGGTGTTGCAGGTCAGCGTGAACGACTCCGTCTGGGCGAGCCCGACGACGCCCGGTACGGGCACCTCGCTCTCCTCGTGGTACGCGAACGCGACCGAGTTCCGGATCGTCGGGGTCTCGGGCCCCTTCTTCCTGATCCCTTCCGCGTTGCTCGCCTTCACCTACCTTTCGGAGCTGCAGTCGCTGCTGGGCAGTTTCTACACCTATCAGGACTACGCCTCGCTGCTCCTCGTCCACCTCCATGACCCTACCGTGGCCGCGAGCGATCAGGCGAAGCTCTTCGCGGCGTTCCCCCAGCTCTCGTGGATCACCCTCTCCCAGGTCCTCGGGGCGATCGAGCACGTCGTGAATCTCTACCGCACGTTCGGGACGCTCATCGGCGTGATCGGGATCGTGGTCGCCGCCCTCTTCACGACGACCGTCCTGCAGATGTCGGTCGACGACCGGAGCCGTGAGCTGGCCCTCCTTCGGGCGATCGGTCAGACCCGGGCTTCCGTGGGCCTCGCGATCGTGGAGGAGTCGATCCTGCTCGCTGCGATCGGGTTCGTGATCGGTCTCCCGGTCGCCTATCTCGGAGCGAGCGGGGTCAACCTCCTCCTGCTACGGCTCGTGGAGGGGCTCCCGACGGCCTTCTCGTTCATCGTGTTCAATACCGGGATCATCCTGGACGGCATCCTCCTCGTGCTCGCGGTCGGGCTCGTCGCCGCGATCGCCCCCGCCGCCCGGGCGATGCAGCTGCCGGTGGCGGAGGAGCTGCGCGCCCCATGATCAGCCTCGGACGCGGCGGCTCGCTCAAGCACGCGCGGCTCCAGCTCGTCCTCACGGTCGCCGCCATCGCCGCCGCGGTCGCCCTCCCGGTCGTCCTGATCAGCGTCGGCGGAGGGGTATCGGCCCACGAGCTCGCGAACCTCCAGAACGCGGGCTACCAGATCGTGGTCAGTGCGGCAGGGATCAATGGGATCTCCCATGCCCATACCCTCACCCACGAGATCCGCGGAGTGGGTTCGGTGACGGTCGCGTCGCCGGTGCTGAGCGTGCCGGTCGATGCCTACACCAGCGGAAACACCACGGGCTCGTCCGCCGTACTCGCGGAGGGGATCATCCCCGATCAGTTCACTCCGACGCTCGGGCCGGCCGAAAAGGGGCTCTTCCCCTCTCCCCTTCCGTTGGGGGATCCGACCGACATGGTCCACTTTGCGAACGGGACCTACGCGGGACCGGCGACGTACAGCGTCATCGTCTCGACCCCCTACGCCCTCTCGCACCGCGTGGCGCTCGGGGACCATATCCTGCTCAGTCCGAGCGCGAACCGCAGCCTCGGGATAGAGTACAATGTCACGGGCCTCTTCGGGGTGGCCCCCACCCTGCTGAGCCCCACCGGCGCCTTCGCGATCCTTCTTCCGCTCTCCGACCTTCAGATGATGACCGGCTACGGCCCCGCGGCGTCGGCCTCGGTGCCGGACGCGGCCGACACGATCCAGGTCGCCGTCACCGGTCCGGTCGCCACGAACCCCTCGGCCCTCACCCAAGTGAGCGACCAGATCCAGTCGCTCGTCCCGTACTACGAGGTGAGCTCGCTCACCCAGGAGGCCGCGCAGCTTCAGTCGGCGAGCGGCGTCCTCACCGGTTTCTACCTCGCGCTGTCGTCGGTCGGCCTCACGATCGGACTGCTCTTCCTCGCCCTCGTGCTCCTTCGGCGCGTGGAGGCGGATCAGCGTTCGATCGGGATCCGGCGCGCCCTCGGGCTCCCCGGGCGCATGATCGCCCGCGAGATCGTCCGCGACGGTCTCGTCCTCGCGGCCCTCGGGTCGGTCGCCGGGATCTTCGCCGGATATTTCGTGGTCGAGGGCCTCGCTACCTGGGCGAGCTCGACCGTGCAGGAGGCCGCCCAGCTCGCGGTGTTCGATCCCATCATCCTCCTCGAGATCGCGCTGGGGGTCGCGGGCCTCTCCCTGCTCGCGAGCGCGGTCGCGACCCGCTCGGCGCTCCGGGTCGACATCGTGGAGGCGCTCCGATGAGCAGCCCGGCCGAGGTCCGCGCGCCGGCGGTCGCGCTCGAGAACGTGAGCCGGACGTACCTCGCGGGAACCGCGGAGGAGGTGCGGGCCCTTGCGACGATCACCTTGCACATCGACTCGGGCGAGTTCGTCTCCGTCGAAGGTCCGAGCGGCTGTGGGAAGACCACGCTCCTCAACCTTCTGGGTCTTCTCGACACTCCCTCCTCCGGAGAGATCCGGTGGGACGGGCGGGCGGTGGGCTCCCTCTCCGACCGGGAGCGGGCCCACCTTCGCCTGCGCGGCGTCGGGTTCATCTTTCAGCGATTCTACCTCCTCCCGACCTTGACGACCCGAGAGAACGTGGAACTGCCGATGCGGGCGCTCGGCCTGCCCCGCGCCGAGCGGACGCGCCGCGCCTCCGACCTCCTCGCCGAGGTCGGCCTATCGGGTCGGGAGCGCGCGTTCCCGCACCAGCTCTCGGGCGGCGAGGAGCAGCGGGTCGCGGTCGCGCGCGCGCTCGCGAACCGCCCCGGCCTGATGCTCGCGGACGAGCCGACGGGCGAGCTCGACACGGGGAACTCGCGCGCGATCCTCGACCTGCTGGAGAAGGTCCGTCGTGCCCATGCGACCACGCTCGTGCTCGTCACGCACAATCCCGGTGTCGCGGCCCGCGCGAACCGACATCTCACGATGCTCGACGGCGCGGTCGTGCGCGACGTCACCGGAGCGTGATCGTCCGTGGCCCGTATCGCGATCCTGCTCACCGACCGCTGCCACCCGAAGGAGTGCCAGTGGGAGTGCCAGGCCTACTGCCCCCCGGTGCGGATGGGTCAGGAGTGCATCGTCGAGGGTCCCCTCGGCCGCCCGGTCATCTCCGAGTCGCTCTGCATCGGTTGCGGGATCTGCGTCCACAAGTGCCCGTTCGACGCCATCAAGATCCTCAACACCCCCGAGGCGGACGAGTCCGAGATCGTCCACCGGTACGGCTACAACGGGTTCCGCCTCTACCGCCTCCCGGTCCCGCCGGCGGCAGGGATCACCGGCCTCCTCGGTCCGAACGGGACCGGCAAGTCGACGGCGCTTCGGCTCCTCGCCGGGGTCGAGACCCCGAACCTCGGCGCCTTCGAAACGCCGGGTGACTGGGCGAAGGTGCTGGAGCACTACCGCGGCACCGCCCTGCGCGCCCACTTCGAGCGGGTCGCGAAGGGCGATCTACGAAGTGTGGTGAAGCCCCAGTACGTCGACCGGATCTCCGATGAACCCGTCACGGTCTCCGAGTACGTGGCGGGAGCCGGGGGAGCGACGGCGCGGGCGCTCGAGGACGTGGGGCTCTCGACCCGGGCCTCGCGGAAGCTCAGCGAGCTCTCGGGAGGAGAGCTCCAGCTCACCGCGATCGCGCGGACCCTGGCGACCGACGCGGACCTCTACCTCGTCGATGAACCATCGAGCTACCTCGACATCATCCACCGGCTCCGCGTCGCGCGCGTCCTCCGACGGCTCGGAGCGACCAAGAGCGTCCTCGTCGTCGAACATGACTTGGGGCTCCTCGACTATCTCGCCGACACCGCGCACCTCCTCTACGGAGAGTCGGCGGCGTTCGGGGTCATCAGCCACCCGATCCCGATGCGGACCGCGATCAACACCTATCTCGGGGGCTATCTCAAGGACGAGAACGTCCGGTTCCGGACGGAACCGGTGCGGTTCGTCGCCCATCCGCCGAAACCGCCGGCCCGGCAGAACGCGCTCGTGACGTTCTCCGTCCTCGAGAAGGAGTTCCCCGCCTTTCACCTCGCGGTCGGCGAGGGGATCCTCGCGAAGGGCGAGACCGTGGGGATCGTCGGGCCGAACGCGACCGGGAAGACGACGTTCGTACGCATGCTCGCCGGCGTGGAGACGCCGACCCGGGGGACGCCTCCGCCGGGAGTCACGGTGAGCTACAAGCCCCAGTACCTGCGCGCCACCCAGGAGGCGAGCCTCCGGGCGCGAGCCGAGGCGCTCGCGGGGGACCCGACGTTCGACGCCAAGCTGTTCGAGCGCGAGCTCGTCCCCGGTCTGCACCTCGACGGGATCCTCGATGTCGCGCTCCCCGATCTCTCGGGCGGCGAGCTCCAGCGCGCCGCCGTCGCCCTCTCCCTCGCCCGGCCCGCGACGCTGTATCTCCTCGACGAACCCTCCGCCTACCTCGATGCCGACGAGCGCATGTCGATGGCCCGCCTCATCCGGCGCCAGGTCGAACGGCAGGCCGTGAGCGCGCTGGTCGTCGACCACGACGTCTACTTCGTCGACCTCGCCTGCGACGCCCTGATGGTCTTCCGTCCCGAGTCCGAGGACGGCTCGCGCGGCCGCGGCGATGGGCCGTTCCCGATGCGGGAGGGGATGAACCGGCTCCTTCGGACGGTCGATATCACCTACCGCCGCGACGCCGAGACGCTCCGGCCCCGGATCAACCGCGAAGGTTCGGCGCTCGACCGCGAGCAGCGAGCGAAGGGCGAGTACTACTACGAGGCGGCCGCCTGACGCGGCCCCGAAACAGGGCGAATCCTTACGTCACCCGAGGCTAGCCGTAGGGATGGTAGGATGACGATGGCTGCTCGGACCTCTCCCGCCCCCCGACGCCCCCCGGTATCGAAGGACGCCCCCCCGAGCGTGCGTTCGCGGATCGACCCGAAGGGGCGCTACCACGCCTGGGGGCAGATCTCCTACACGATCGTCGGGGCGTACGTCTTCCTGTTCGTGGTCTTCCTGTTCCTCTTCGATCGGTACGCCGGCGCCGTCTGGTGGGCCCCCTGGCTGATCTCGATCCTTCTCCTCGGCTCGCTGGTCCGGTACGTTTCCACGCACTACCGGATCGACGAGCTCCATCTCGTCGCGTCGAAGGTGCTCGGCGGGGCACGGATCCGCCTTGACGAGGTGCGCCGGATCGAGTATCTCTCGCTCCGGGACCTCGCGCCCACAGCCGGTATCTTCGGCTCGTGGGGATGGAGGGGACGGATGTGGAGCCCCATCATCGGCCGGTTCGATGCGGTCTACACCGACTCGGCCGTGGGACTTCTCGTCACCGCGGGAGAGGTTCCGCTCTATCTCTCCCCCCGGGACCCCGGGGCGTTCGCCCGGGAGCTCTCCCGGAGGGTCCGGTCGTACACGGGCCGGCTCTCGGTCGACGTCGGGGACCCCCTCGCGGGCTCGGAGCCGGCGGCCGACTGAGGCCGGGCGGCCCTCGGCCGGCCCGGCGCCGCCGCCCCACCGCGTGCGTCTCAGTAGGAGAGGACGCTCGGGTCGACGCGCTCGGCCCACGCCTGGAGCCCGCCGCGCAGGTTCCGTACGTTCTGGAAGCCGAGGTCGAGGAGCGAGCGGACCGCGTAGGCCGAGCGGGTGCCGACCGAGCAGATCAGCACCACCGCGCGGGCCCGCGTGAGCTCGTCCAGGCGTTCGGCGAGCTCTCCGCGCGGGATGCGCAGGGCCCCCGGGAACTGCGAGAGCTCCCATTCCATCGGCTCGCGCACATCCACGACCAGCGGAGGGTCCGAGGAGGCGAGCGCCGTCGCGAGCGCTTCCGGCTCGATCGACGGCACGGAGCGGCCGACCGACTCCGCATCGATCCCCGCGACGCCGCAGAACGCCGGGTAGTCGATGAGGCCCTTCTGCGTCGCCTTCGGACCGCAGAGGACGCAGTCGGGGTTCTTGCGAAGCTGGAGCTCCCGGAACCGGAGCCCGAGGGCATCGAACAGCAGGAGACGGCCGAGGAGCGGCTCGCCCTGGCCGAGGATGAGCTTCACGGTCTCGGTCGCCTGGAGCACTCCGATGACCCCGGGCAGGACCCCGAGCACTCCCGCCTCGGCGCACGACGGGACGAGGTCGGGCGGAGGAGGTTCCGGGTACAGGCACCGGTAGCACGGGCCCCGGCGGGCGTCGAAGACGCTCACCTGGCCCTCGAAACGGTAGATCGAGCCGTAGACGTTCGGCTTCCCGAGGAGGACGGCGGCGTCGTTGATGAGGTAGCGGGTCGGGAAGTTGTCGGTCCCGTCCACGACCACATCGTAAGGGCGCAGGACATCGAGCGCGTTCTCGGAGGTGAGCCGCTCCTCGTGCCGGTGGATCCGAACGCCGGGATTGAGGGCGGAGAGACGTTCCCGCGCGGCGTCGAGCTTCGGTCGGCCGATGTCGGCGGTCGTGTACAGGACCTGGCGCTGGAGGTTCGTCACATCGACGCGATCGAAGTCGACCAGGCCGATCTCTCCGACGCCGGCCGCCGTGAGATAGAGCGCGGCCGGTGCGCCGAGACCGCCGGCCCCGACCAAGAGCACCTTCGCGTGTTGGAGCTTTTTCTGGCCGGCGACCCCGACCTCGGGGAGCAGGAGATGACGGCTGTACCGACGCAGCTCCTCGGGCGAGAACTTCTCGCGCGCGCTCTCGGGCAGCGGGTCCGCGACGTCCCGGGGGATCGAGGGAGCGCTCGCGGGGGCCCCGCCGGCGATCGCGGGCACGATCGACACGACGTCGCCTTCCTGCACCGGCGTCGCCTCCCGCTCGAGGTACCGGACGTCCTGGTCGTTCAGGTACAGGACGACGAAGCTCCGGAGCCGGCCCTCGGGGCTGAAGAGATGGCGTTTCAGCTCGGGATGGACGTTCGTGAGCTCCTGGACGAGCCCTCCGACGGTCGACCCCTCCACGGGGACCTCGGCCTGGCCGCCCGTGAACGTGCGCAGCGGGGTCGGCACCCGGACCGTTACCTTGGACATCGCTCGGTATCCTCTCCGCGCCCCTTTTAGGGCCTTGCTAACCCCTTCGCCACCGGTCCCGCCCCGGTGGGAGCTCCCTCGGTCAAGAGCGGGACCTCCTCGAAGACCTGCCGGTCCGGGTCGAGCTCGAACGCGCGGGTGTCGGCGACGCGGCGTGCGGCGACTCCGAGCACGAGATAGGAGTACCACGGCCAGGCGTGCTCCTGGTCGAACTGCGAAGGGCGGGCGGGATGGTCCGGGTGGGAGTGGTAGAACCCGACCACGAGCCGGCCGGTCCGCTCGTTCCGTTGTTCGGCGGCGCGGAGCTCCTCCGGCCGGACGAGGAAACGGCGCCGTCGCTCCCCCTCGAACTCGTTCGGAGCGGGTTCGACCGCGACGATCGATCGCGGCTCGGCAGGATCGGTCGGATCGGCCGCGGCGATCAGGAAACCGCAACACTCGTCCGGGTAGGTCTCGCGGGCGTGGGCCTCCATCGCGTCCCGGAGCTCCCGGACGACCCGGACGGGTCTCATCGCGCCTCTCCGGCGGGGAGGGTGTGGCCGGAGTCCGGAAGGATCGTGACGACCACCGAACCGGGGACGGACGCGCCGATCGCCGAGGCGACGAGGACGGCCGCCGCGGCGGACATGCCCACCTCGAGTCCTTCCTCCCGGGCCAGGCGAGCGCGCATCTCCTCGGCGGGCTCGGTGTCGATCCGGACCGTCCGGTCGACCACGCGCGCATCGTACGTCGAGGGCCGGGCGGCTGTCGGCAGATGCTTCAATCCTTCGAGCCCGTGCATCGGCCCGGTCGGTTCGACCCCGACGACCTCGAGGGAGGACCGTTGCTCCTTGAGATAGCGACCGGTCCCGGTGACCGTGCCGCCGGTGCCGACCCCCGCGACAAAGTGCGTGATCCGGCCCTGGGTCTGCCGCCAGATCTCGGGTCCGGTCGAAGCATAGTGGGCCGCCGGATTGGCCGGATTGTTGTACTGGTCCGGGTAGAAGTACCGGTTCGGGTCCTCCCGGGCGCGGCGCCGTGCCTCCCGCTGTGATCCGTCGGTCCCTTCCAACGGATCCGTGAAGACGATCCGCGCACCGAAAGACTGGATCCGTTCGACGCGGGTGGGGTGCGCGTTCCTCGGTAGAACGAGCTCCACCGGGAAACCGAGCCGCGCCCCCAGCATGGCGTAGGCGACCGCGGTGTTCCCGCTCGAGGCGTCGATGAGCGTCCGCGCCGGGTCCAGCCGGCCGTCGGCGATCGCCTGCCGGACGATACCGAACGCCGCGCGGTCCTTCACCGAGCCGGTCGGGTTGCGGAACTCGGCCTTTCCCCACAGCTCGAAGCCCCCTCCGAGCGCGTCCGCGATGCGCTGCAACGGTACGAGCGGCGTTCCGCCCACCGAGCGGAGGAGCGGGTCGTCCATCCGAAGGTCCGAGCGGGGAGCGGGGAACGCACCCGTGCCCGAGGGTCGAAACGTACGAGGATCGGAGGCTGGCATGGGATTCGTTCGAACGGACGGTACGACCGGAGAACGACCCACCCTAGTCGGCCCGCATCCCGACGTGGGACTCTCGCGCACCCGGGGGCCGGGCCTCCAGACGGAACCGTTCGGTGGGGAAGGCGGCGAGGATCGGGACGAGATGTGTGCACCGTACCCCGCCCCGTCCGATCGAGTCCTGAAGGTCGACCCCCACCTGGCCGAGCAGGGCCTCGGTGAGGTGCTTATCGAAGACATCGCACAGGAGGTACGGGTGCGAGAGCGCGCTGTGGCGGAAGACACAGTTCGTCCGGACGATGCGGAGCGTGCCGTCCTTCGTTTCCTGCGACGTGCAGCGGAACCCGAGGCGATTGAGCGATTTCACGAGGTTCCGGATCCGTTCCGCCGGCGTCCCGGTCTTCGGGATCTCCTTCGCGATCACCCGGGCCATCCGGCGGGCCGATTCCGCGAAGAGCGCACTGACGTACCCCTCGCCCTCCCGGTCGAGGAGCTCTTCGACGACGGTGTCGAGGATGAGGTCGTACTGCTTCGGGAAGAGCTCCTGGCCCTCGCCGGTCAGCATGTACCGCTTGCGAGGGCGACCGACGCCTTCCCGATGGAAGGCAGCGACGACCAGCCCGCGGCCCTCCATCCTCTCGAGGTGACCGCGCGCCGCGCTCTCTTGGATCCCGATCTTCTTCGCGAGGTCCCGCGCCGTCCGCGGTGCCAGCGCCAGTTCTTCGAGGATCCTTCCGCGCGTCCCTTCGAGCAGCTCTTCCTTCGAGATCGTCATGTCCCGAGCTCCTTTCCCCGGCCCCGAATCAATTTACACACCACGCCATGCTTAAATAACGGTATCGGCTGGATTCTTCGAATGGTCGCGACGTCACTGCCGACCGGGCACACCCTGGTCGTCGAGGACCTCCACGCCGAGGTCGCCGGGAAGGAGATCCTCCGGGGGGTCGATCTCACGCTGAAGAGCGGGGAGCTCACGGCCCTCATGGGGCCGAACGGCTCCGGAAAGAGCACGCTCGCCTATGCCCTGATGGGGCATCCGAAGTACAAGGTGACGAAGGGTCGCGCGCTCCTGGACGGCCAGGACCTCCTCGGGCTCAGCGTGGAGAAGCGATCCCGCGCCGGCCTGTTCCTCGGGTTCCAGTACCCGCAGGAGGTCTCGGGGCTCTCGCTCTCCAAGTTCCTCTGGACCGCCTACATGCAGCGGCACACGGCGGAGACGGCCGACACGAAGCACTACGACGACGAGCTGCGGACGCACCTCGACTACCTGGGGATGGACCCGGCGCTATTGAAGCGTTCGCTCAACGAGGGATTCTCGGGGGGAGAGAAGAAGCGTGTCGAGGTCCTCCAGATGGCGACCCTCCATCCGGTCTTCGCCATCCTCGACGAGCCGGACTCGGGGCTCGATATCGACGCGGTGCGGGCGGTCGGGGAGACCGTCGCGAAGCTCCACCGGCCCGACGCGGGGATCCTGGTCATCACGCACTACCAGCGGATCCTGAAGTACCTGAAGCCCGACCGGATCCACGTCATGGTCGATGGCGCGATCGCGCGCTCGGGCGGGCGCGAGCTCGCCGAAGAGCTCGAAGCGAAGGGATACGACTTCGTTCGTCCACTGGTCTCGACGCAAAGCTAAGGAGTCCCCCGGGGCGCTCGACCGGGCCAAGAGGGTCGGAGCGATGGATGTCGAACGGATCCGCAGAGACTTTCCGCTGCTGTCCCGATCGGAGAACGGCCGGCCCCTGATCTACCTCGACTCCGCGGCGACCTCGCAGAAGCCGGATTCCGTCATCTCCGCCGAAGGCCGGTTCTACGAGCAGGTCAACTCGAACGTGCGGCGCGGTGTCTACGCCCTCAGCGTCGAAGCGACGGAGGCGTGGGAAGCGGCTCGCGAGCACGTCGCCCACTTCCTGCGCGCCCGTCGATCCTCCGAGGTCGTGTTCCTCCGGGGGACGACCGAGGCGCTCAACGTCCTCGCGACCAGCCTCGGTCGATCGGTCCTCGGCAAGGGCGATCGGGTCGTCGCTACGGTGATGGAGCACCACTCGAACATCGTCCCGTGGCACTTCCTGAGAGAGTACGCGGGCATCGACCTCGCCTTCGTCGGGATCGACGACGACGGGAAGCTCCGGCTCGGGGAGCTCGATCGGCTGCTCGATCGACGGACCAAGGTGGTCACCGTGACCCATGTCTCGAACGTGCTCGGCACCGTCAACCCGATCCGCGAGATCGCGGACCGGGCCCACGCGGTCGGGGCGCTTGTCATCCTGGACGCCGCGCAGTCGGCGCCGCACCTTCCGATCGATGTCGAAAAGCTCGGCGTCGACTTCCTCGCGTTCTCCGGTCACAAGGTCCTCGGTCCGATGGGGATCGGCGCGCTGTGGGGGCGCGCCGAGCTCCTCGAACGACTGCCTCCGTCGGTCGGAGGGGGGGAGATGATCCGGGAGGTCCACCAGGACCGGGTGAGCTACGCGGAGGTTCCGGCCAAGTTCGAGGGGGGCACCCCGAACGTCGCCGGTGCGATCGGCCTCTCGGCGGCGCTCGCCTACCTCGAGCGGATCGGCTGGGAGGACCTGCGCGCCCACGAGCAACGACTGCAGACGACCGCGTTGCGGCTGGGCTCCGAGCGTCTCGGCGACGGCTTCCAGGTCGTCGGCCCCGCGGATCCCCGGGAGAGGGAGGCCGTCCTCGCGTTCCAGCTGAAGGGGGTCCACCCGCACGACATCGCGAGCCTCCTCGACGCGCGGGGGATCTGCGTGAGGGCCGGGCACCACTGTGCGCAACCGCTGATGGACCGTCTCGGCGTGCCGGCGCTCACGCGCGCGAGCCCGTACCTCTACAACACCGAAGCGGAGATCGAGCAGCTGTTCGATGCGCTCTCGGAGATCTATCAGCTGTTCCGACGCTCGTCGTCCCCCGCGCCCACCGCCGCGTGACCCGGTCCGATCGGAACGCGCGAGGAGCCCGAACGCTCTCGGGCGCGACCCCGTCCGGGCGCCGATGTCGCGACGGAGCGACGCCCACGCTCCCCTCGAGCGAGCGTCCGTCGCGTCCGGGACGACCTCCAATTTAAATACACTGATGTGATGGAATTCACCGAGGTCATGTATGGCGCAGGCGGGTGACATCGCTCCCATCGATTTCTCTCGGTACGACTTCAAGAATCCCGAGACCTACCGGCTGCGGATCCCGAAGGGTCTCTCCCGGGACGTCGTCGCGCAGATCTCGAAGTTCAAGAACGAGCCGGACTGGATGCTCGAGTACCGGCTTCGCGCCTACGACCACTTCGTCGAGCGGGCGATGCCCGACTGGGGACCCAGTCTCTCGGACATCGATTTCGACGCCTACACCTACTACGCGAACCCCCTGCTCGAGGGGGAGACCAAGCGGAAGTGGGAGGACCTTCCGGCCGACATCAAGAACACCTTCGACAAGCTCGGGATCCCGAAAGCGGAACGGGAGTTCTTCGGCGGCGTCGGCGCCCAGTACGACAGCGGTACCGTCTACCACAAGATCCGCGAGGACCTCTCCGCGAAGGGTGTCATCTTCTGCGACACCGACACCGCGGTGCGGGAGCATCCCGACATCGTCCGCAAGTACTTCGGGAAGATCGTTCCGTACAACGACAACAAGTTCTCGGCCCTCAACAGCGCGGTCTGGTCCGGGGGCAGCTTCGTCTACGTTCCGCCCGGCGTCGACGCGGGCATCCCGCTCCAGGCGTACTTCCGCATCAACGCGAAGAACGTGGGCCAGTTCGAGCGGACGCTGATCATCGCCGACCAGGGGGCCAAGGTGCACTACCTCGAGGGATGCACGGCACCGATTTACTCGACCGACTCCTTGCACGCGGCCGTCGTGGAGGTAGTGGCCGAGCCGAACGCGCGTCTGCGGTACACCACGGTCCAGAACTGGTCGAAGAACGTCTACAACCTCGTCACGAAGCGCGCGGTCGCCTACGAGAACGCGCTCGTCGAGTGGGTCGACGGCAACATGGGCTCGAAGGTGACGATGAAGTACCCGTCGGTCTACCTTCGCGGCCGGGGCGCCCGGGCCGACATCCTCTCGGTCGCGTTCGCGAGCGAGGGGCAGGTCATCGATTCCGGTGCGAAGGCCGTCCACTCCGCCGCGGACACCTCCAGCAAGATCATCTCGAAGTCGATCGCGATCCGGGGGGGCCAGACGAGCTACCGCGGCCTGCTCCACGTCGCGCCCGGGGCGACCGGGGTCAAGGCGGCCGTCCGCTGCGACGCGCTCCTTCCCGACGAACGGGGCCGTTCGGACACCTACCCCTACAACGAGATCCACGAAGAGGACGCCACGATCACGCACGAAGCGGTCGTCGGGAAGATCGGCGAGGAGCAGATCTTCTATCTGATGAGCCGCGGACTCTCCGAGTCCGATGCGATCCACCTGATCCTGATGGGATTCCTCGCGGAGTTCTCGAAGGAGCTTCCCGTCGACTACGCCCTCGAGCTGAACCGATTGATCCAGCTCGAGATGATCGGCGCGGTCGGGTAGATCGCCCCCCGTGGGGGCCGCTCCTACGCGCTCCTCCGCGGAGCTCACCGGAGCTTGGTGTCGAACCGCCACTCGGGGCTCGTGTCGGTCCCCGTGACGGAGAGCGCCGGCAGCGCCGGGAAGTGGCCCGGCTCCCAGACCACGTCGCGTCCCTCCCAGCGGCTCGCGAGCGTCGGGTACAGGATCTCCCGTAGCCCCGAGATCGGGGCCCGCTCGTGCACGTAGGAAAGGAAGCCTTCTCCGATCATCCGGACCGCATCGTCCCGGGACATCCCGCGCGACTCGAGGTAGAAGACCTTCTCCGGGTCGACCGGGGCGACGGACGTCGAATGGGTCGCCTTCACGTCGCGGCAGAGGATCTCGAGGATCGGGATCGTGTCGGACCGTGCGCCGCGGGAGAGCAGCATCGCATGCTCGGAAACGTAGGCGACCGTCTTGTTCGCGCTCGGCTCGATGCGGACGAGCCCCCGGCTCATGCCCCGGGCCTGGTCGGTGAAGACCCCGCGCGTGATCGACTGGGCGTGGGTGTCGGTACCGACGTGGGTCACGTCGACCGAACTGTCGTACGACTGGTCCCTCGCCCCATAGAACGTCTGCAGGTCGTCGGCGGCCGACCCCTGGCCGGCCATCGTCGTATGGTTGCGCACCCGCGTGCGGAAGCCGCCGAGGCCGTTCCAGATCCAGGCGAGCCGGGCGTCGGCCCCCACGGTGGCGTCCCGACGGTAGACCGAGACGGTCCGCAGGTCCGGCGCATGAAGCGTGAGGTAGGCGACCTTCGAGCGGACACCGAGGTCGAGGTCGGTCGCCGATGCGTAGAGTCGCTGGCCGTCCGGAACCGGCGAGGTCGAGTAGGCCTCTTCGGTCAGGAGGACCTGGGTCTCGGCCCCGGCCCGGACCGAGCGACGGACCGAGATCGCCTCGTGGGGACGGGAGAGTACGGTGAACTCCTGCACGCGGATCGGCGCGGCGTGACCGTCCGGTACCTCGAGCCGGTACCCTCGGTTCAGGAGGGTCATCGCGAGAGCGGAGAGCCGGTCCTCGAACGACTCGGATCCCCGGAGGAACGCGGCCAGCTTGCCGTCCGACGCATTCCAGAGCTCGGAGAGCGTTTCGACCCTGACCCCGGCCGCGCGCAGCCCCTCGGGCAGGTCGACCCGGGTGCCCGACGCGTCGTGCACGACCCGGAGCGCGCCGGGGAGCGCGGGGGGAAGTTCGACGGGAGAGGAACCGAGCTCAAGGTCGATCCCGGCCAGGTCGACGCCGGCGAAGTAGCCGTAGCCCCGGTAGAGCGGGTTCGGCTCGAGCGGGAGTTCTCGGAATCGCTCATACGATTCGACCCGTCGGCGGCCGAACGGCGCGGGATCGCCGAGCTCCCGGGAGAGCGCACGCACCTGCTCGAAGGAGAGCCAGTCCCGGAACCGTGGTGCCGCGGAAGCCATTGGATTTAGACACTCGGATGTGTTTATAACTTGAACGGCGCGACGGCGGTTCTGAGGGGAGTTCTCCCAGCCCCGGGCCCGGCGGTACCGGAAGTCTCGGTCGAGGAGCGCCGGCCCGGCCGACAGGGTGATTCCCTGGACCCGCATCGGGGCGCGCATGGACGTCGACCTGCCCGGACCCGAGCGGCCGGAACCGCCGTACGGACGAACCGGCCATCCGTACTTCCTCTACGACATGATACGATCCCAGCCGTCCGCGGTCCGCACCACCGTGCGGGCGACGGAGCAGGCCGTCGCCGAGTTCCCGGCGCCTCCCTCCGATCGGCCGCTCCTGTTCGTCGGGATGGGAACCTCGTTCCACGCGGCGCGCGCCTGCGCATGGGCCGCCGGGGAGGCGTTTGATTACCGGCAGCCGGTGCGGGCCATCGACTCCTTCGATCTCCTCCTCGAGCCGACACTGGTCCGCCGCGCCGGGATGGCGGTCGTGTTCTCCTCCTCCGGCGAGACCGCCCTTACCCAGAGGGCGCAGTCCGCGCTCCGCGCCGCAGGCGTGCCCCAGGTGCTCCTCACGGGGAGCGAGCGCAGCCGCTCGGTCGAACTGGCCGACCGGGTCGTCCTCACGAAGGAAGCGGTCGAGAAGGCCTGGGTGCACACGGTGAGCTTCACGACCGCGATCGCCGCGGGCCTCACCCTCCTCTCCCGCTGGTCCGGGAGCCCCTCCCTCGCTCCCCGGGAGGTCGACCGGCCGCTCTCCTCGGTCGTCGATCGGGACGACGACTGGCACCGCCTCGCGGACCGGCTCGAGGACCGATCGAAGTTCCTCCTGCTCGGGAGCGGGCCGGCGAACGCGACCGTGCGCGAGGCGTCGCTCAAGCTGCGGGAAGGCGCCGCCCGGTTCGTTGCGGCGTGCGGGGTCGAAGAGTTCCTGCACGGGACCCTTCCCTCGATCGACGCCGATCGGACCGCCGTGCTCGCGGTCGCCACGACCCCGCTCGACCGACGGAGGGCCGCGACCGCCCTCCGCTCCGCGGCGCGCGCGGGGGCGAAGACCGCCCTGCTCGCCCGTGGACCCCCCGACCGGGAAGCCGAGCTCGCGTTCGAGCTTCCCCCGGTCGCCCTCGCCGCGAGCCCGATCGTCGACATCGTGCCGTTCCAGCTGCTCACGTACCGGCTCGCACTTGCCGCCGGTCGCAACCCGGACGTGATGGGATACGATGACCCACGGATCTTCGCCGCCCGCGAGATGTACGGCATCTGAGCGGGCGGGACCGGCGCGGTCGGTCCGCTAGGCACCGGCACCGCGGCCCCGACCGGCAGCGTCGTTGCGCTCAGCGCGCCCGCTTCGGACGGAATCGCGCCGTGAAGTGGGGGAGGCGCTCCGGGCGGTACGACATCTCGTAGCCTCCGATCGACGACCTCCGCGCGTAGACCCGGGCGATGACGTCCGCGACGTAGGCGAGGTGGCTCGCCGTGTAGGTGCGCCGGGGGATCGCGAGCCGCACCAGTTCGAGCGAGCGGCCCGTGCCGTCCGGTCCCGGCGGGAACATGATCGACCCGATCTCGACCGATCGCACCCCTCCCTCGCGATAGATCTCGACGGTGAGCGCCTGGCCCGGAAGGTCGTCGGTCGCGAGGTGGGGAAGGAACCGGCCGACGTCGAGGTAGACCCCGTGCCCCCCGGCCGGACGGAGGATCGGGACGCCGGCCCGCTCGAGCCGCTCGGCAAGGAACTGTACCTGGCCGATCCGGTGGTCGAGGTAGTCGAGGTCCATCGCCTCCTCGAGCCCGACCGCGATCGCTTCGAGGTCCCGGCGGGCGAGGCCGCCGTACGTCGGGAACCCTTCGTAGAGGATCAGGCTCTCCTTCATGCGGTCGGCGAGCGTCGCGTCCCGGGTCGCCACGAACCCGCCGATGTTGACGAGCCCGTCCTTCTTGGCGCTCATGGTCGCGCCGTCGGCGAGATCGAAGAACGCCCGCCCGATCTCGGCGATCGACTTCGACTCCATCCCCGGCTCCCTTCGGCGGACGAAATAGGCGTTCTCCGCCCAGCGGCACATGTCGAGGTAGACCGGGATCCGGTGGGCCCGGGCCAGTCGCGCGACCTCGCGGAAGTTCGCGAGAGCGACCGGTTGGCCGCCGCCGGTGTTGTTCGTGATCGTGACCATGACGAGCGGGATGCGGTCCGCCTGCTCCCGGTCGAGGAGCGCCTCGAGCGCCCCGAGGTCCATGTTCCCCTTGAACGGGAAGTCGCTCTCGAGGTCGTACGCCTCCGGGCCGGCGAGGTTGACCGGCGTCGCCCCCTGGTGGACGACGTGGGCCTGGGTCGTGTCGAAGTGCATGTTGTTCGGGATGATCGTCCCGGGACGCGCGAGGGCCTCGAACAGGAGGTGTTCGGCCGCCCGGCCCTGGTGCGTCGGGAGGATGTAGGGAAAGCCGGTGATCGACCGGACGGTCGCTTCGAAGCGGGCGAAGTTCCGGCTCCCGGCGTAGGTCTCGTCCCCGACCATGAGCGCCGCCCACTGGCGATCGCTCATCGCCCCGGTACCGGAGTCGGTGAGAAGATCGATGCGGATGTCGTCGGAGCGCAGGTTGAACAGGTTGAAGTGGGCCCGCTCGAGGGCCCGGTCCCTCTCCTCCCGTGACGGATTGGGCAGGTGCTCGACGACCTTGACTCGGTACGGTTCGAACGGAAGCTCGGGAGCCCTCACGATGGCGGCGAACGGCGCCCGGTATTTGACCCGCGCGCGCCCCGACGCAGTTCCGCGCCTCGTGGCGGCGTACCCTCGCGGACGGGAGCGCTCGTGCGCCTTCGGGCCGTTCCGGCCCGTGCGTCACGCCGCATCGCCGGCCGCGCTGCACCGAGACCTTTAGTACCGCCCGCGGGCTAGCCGGATCGAGGACGACCCATGGCCTGGGACATGTACCAGGAGATCATTCTCCAGCACTATCGTTCGCCGAGGAACTTCGGCCCGCTGGAGGGAGCGGACCATGAGGGGGAGGAGTCGAATCCGCTCTGCGGCGACCATATCACGATCCGTCTGAAGGTCGATCCGTCGACCCAGAAGATCGATGCCGTGAAGTTCGACGGGGACGGCTGCGCGATCAGTGTCGCGAGCAGCTCGATGCTCACCGAGAAGCTCCAGGGGCTGACGCTGGAGGCCGCGGGAAAGCTGACCCGCGACGATGTCCTCCAGATGCTGGGGATCCCCCTCTCTCCGATCCGCGTGAAGTGTGCGCTGACCGGCTTCTCCGCCCTCGGTCGAGCGCTCCACCCGGAAGCGGTCACGGCCGCCCCGTAGAGCGCCCGGAAGGACGCGATCGTTCCCCCATGGTCGTCGCGGTCGACGAGGACATCTGCGTCCTCTGCGGCCTGTGTACCGGGGTCTGTCCCCCCAACGCGCTCGAGCTGACGCCGAGGCGTCTCGTGGTCCTCCCGAACTGCACCGGGTGCGGCTGGTGCGTGCCGTACTGTCCGGTCGGCGCGATCTCGGGGGGCCGACCGGTCCGAGGCCGGTCCCGTACGACCTGAGCGACGAGGACCGGCGCCCCGGCCCGGGTCGGGTGGGGCGGCGTTCAAGCTGTCTCGGGCCGGCCGTGGATCGGGCAGGGACGTCTCAAGCGGCAGAAGCGGCACTTCTCCCGCCGTACCGGCGGGATCGGCTTCTGCATCCGGCCGTACTTCCGACGAGGCATCGGGGTCGGGCCGCGGAGGCGGTGCGTCGGATTTCACGATGGCGCGTGCCGGTACGGTCCTCTCGGGCGGGGGTGGAGCTTTTCTAGCTCCGTGTGCCCACCGACGCGTGCCGGCCCTACCGGGGCGGGCGACGGTGGAAGGGACCTCCCGCTTCCGGGAACGGGGGGTGAACGACCGTCGCCTTCCGTCCGAGCATTTCCGCGAGGCGCCGGCCGGCCTCTACCTGAGCTCGATCGGTCTCGGCACGTACATCGGCCCCCCGGACTCGGCCACGGACCGGGCCGTCGAGCAGGCCGTTCAGATCTGCGTCTCCTCCGGTCGGGTGAACGTCCTCGACACCGCGATCAACTACCGCTACCAGCGCGCGGAACGCAGCATCGGTCGCGTGCTCTCGCTCCTCGTGCACGATGGCCGGGTCGCACGGGAGGAGCTGTTCCTGGCCACGAAGAACGGCTACCTTGCCCCGGACGGTGAGGCGAAGGTCCCTTCCCAGCAGTGGATCGAGGACGAGCTCGTCCGGCCCGGCCACCTCGACCCGAACGACATCGTGGACGGCTGCCACGCGATGAGCCCTTCGTACCTCCGGGACCAGTTCGCGCGGAGCCGCGCCAATCTGGGCGTGGAAACGATCGATCTTCTCTACCTCCACAACGCCGCCGACGCCCAGATCCCGTCGGTCGGTCGGGCCCGGTTCCTGGAGCGGCTCGAGGAGGCGTTCCGGCTCTACGAAGGGTTCCGCGACGACGGAACGCTCGGTGCCTATGGGCTCGCGACGTGGGACAGCCTGCGCGAACCCCGCTCGCGCCCGGGCTACCTCTCGCTCGAGGAGGTCGTCCGGGTCGCACGGAAGGTGGGCGGCGCGGACCACGGCTTCCGCTTCGTGCAGTTCCCGTTCAACCTCGCGATGCCGGAGGCCGCGAAGCTCGCCAACCAGCCGGTTGACGGAGAACTCTTCGACCTCTTCGCCGCCGCCCGTAAGCTCGAGGTCGCTCCGTTCACGAGCGTGCCGCTCTTCCAGGGACAGCTCGCTCGGGCCGGTCCGAAGCGGGACGGCCTCACCGCGGCGCAGACCGCGCTTCAGTTCGCGCGATCGGCACCCGGGAACATCGCAGCGCTGGTGGGCCAGAAGACCACCGAGCACCTCTCCGAGAACCTCGAGGTGGCAAGCCATCGACCCTGGACGGTCGAGAGCTACCGCGGGCTGCTGGCGTGAACCCCGGGCCCGTTCTCTTGGGAGGACGGGTCGGATGCGTCGAGCGTACGACGGGGACGACCCCGTCCGGCCGCCCGGGCGGAGCGCGGGTGCGAGGCCGGCCCTTCGGCCCGGGACACGGGAGCCACCCCGTCCGTGGTCGGAGAGAGCTGCGAGCGGCCGTGCTCCTTGGTCACGCGGACGACCCGGTCGGCGATCCCGGCAAGCTCCGCCTCGTGGGAGACCAGGATCACCTGGGGCAGCCCGAGCTCGTCCAGGAGCTCTCCCATCCGAACGACCTGCTCCGGAGAGAATCCGTCGGTCGGTTCGTCGAGGAGGATCGTGTCGAGCTGAAGGCTCCCCAGGCTCCGTACGACCTCGGCGAGGGCGAGCCGGAAGGCGAGGGCGAGGCTCGTCCGTTCTCCCCCGCTCAGCGCCTCGGCCGGGGTCCACTCCCCCTCGATCGACACCGCCGGAGTGAACGCGACGTCCGTCCGCGCGAGGAGCGCCGGGTCGTCGATCAAGGAAGCGAAGTAGCGGGCGAACCGACGCTCGAAGGCGCTCTGCGCGTGGGCGAGCAGCTTCTGCTCCATCGTCAGTACCGCGGTCCGGAACGGTCCCGAGACCCACTCTGCCTTCTGACCGAGATCGCTCGCCTCGGCCAAGATCGCGGCGCGCTCGGCCCTCCCCTTCTCCGCGGCGCGAAGGCGTCGCGCGGCCTCCTCGACCCGGGCCTCGAGCCGCGCCGCGACGACCCGTTCGGACTCGAGCGCCGAACGCGCGGCCGCATCGACAGCCTGTGCATCGAGGTGGAGGCGGACCTTCGCTTCCCAGCCCTCGAGCGTGCGCCGGAGGGTGGCGGCCCGCTCCTCGCGTGTCGCGGCCCGCTCGCGCGTCTGCGCGAGGTCAGAGTCGAGGCGGCGGAGTTCTTCCTCTAGGGACCGTACGGTGTCGGTCGTCGATCGCACGCGCTCGGCCGCCGCCGTCGCGCGCTCCACAGCGCGCGCGAGCTTCCGGTAGTCCTCCTCGGACACGGCGAGCTCCTCCCGGAGCCGTCTCTCCTCCTGATCCGCCGCGGCCAGCCCGGCGGCGCGGTCGGCCGCGGCGTCCCGGGCGGCACCGGCCGAGTCGACCTTCGCACGCGCCTCCGCCAGCGTCGCATCGGCCCGCTCCACCGCGGCCCGGGCGAGTCCGCGTCGCTTCTCGACCTCCTGCCAGCGGTCGCGCGCCCGCTCGTACCGCTCGCGTGCCTGCCGCTCCTCCTCGAGCTTCTGACGGGCCGAGGTCGCCTCCCCGAGCTTCGCTTCGAGGCCCGAGGTCACCGATCGCGCTTCCTCCCGGTGGCCCTCGAAATCCTGCGGGCGCACCGCCTGATGGCAGCGCGGGCAGACCCCCGCGGCCAGGAGCTCGTCGAGCTCCCCGAGGGCGCTCCGGCTTCCCGCGAGGCGTGTCAGCAGATCGCGTTCCACCTCCCGGGCCTGTAGGAGGTCGTGGTCGAGATCGGAGAGGGACCTCGCGGTAGGGGTCGGGGGTTCCCGGGTCGGGCCTTCCCGCCCGGTGCTTTCGGCCTCCCGGGTCCGGGCCTCTCGGTCCCGTACCGCGTCCCCCAGGGCTGCCTGCGCCTCCTCCGCCCGCCGGGCGGCGGCCGCGAGCTCGGCCCGGGCCTCCGCGAGCGCCCGGAGGGCCGCGGCATGCGCGTCGACGGCGTCCCTGGTCCGGCTGCGACGCGCATCGGCCGCCGTCAGGGCGGTCCGTCGGGCCTCGAGCTCGGCCGCTTCCCCCGCGGCCTCCTCGCCCGCCCGAAGCCGGCCCTCACGTTCCCGGAGCCGGTCCGATCGCGCCCGCTCGATCTGGTCCGCCCGCTGCCGGTCGTCCGCCTGCTCCCGTTCGAGGCTCGCGAGCTCTCGCCGATCGGCCTCCCCTCGACGGACCGTCTCTTCGGCCGCCGTCAGCGCCGCTCGCGCGGTCTCCGCCGCGGCCTCGCGGTCCCGGATCGAGGCGTCCAGCGAGCGACGCTCGAGGTTCCAGCGGTCGATCTCGGCCGTCGCCTCCGCCGCCTCCACATCGAAGTGGCGCATGCGCTCGGCCTCCGCCTGCCGGCCCCTCAGGCTCCTCCGAAGGTCGGCGGCCAGGTCGAGCGCGTTCTCTGCCGCGATACGGTACCGCTCGACCCCCAGGGCCTTACGGACGGTCTCGAGCCGCTCCTGCGGCCGGGCCGCCAGGATGTCCCGCATCCGCTCCTGGGGGACGTAGACCGCCCACCGCCAGAGGTCGGAATGCGCCTGAGGGTTCGGATTGTCGGGGAACCCGAGGAGTTCGATGACCCGTTGCCGGAGCTCGGTCGCCGAGTAGGTCGTCTCGGCGCCGTCGACGCGGAAGGTGATCCGCTCGGGCTCGAACGTCTCCTTCCCCCGCCGACGCACGCGACGGAAGCGGCGGGCGATCGTGTACCGATGCTCCGCATCCTGGAAGTCGACCTCCGTCTCGGCATGGGTCGTCCCGTGCCGGACGAGATAGGCCGCGTCGACCTCCGCGACCCCGAAGAGCGCCATCTCGATCGCGTAAAGGAGGCTCGTCTTGCCGGCCCCGACGTCCCCGGCCAGCAGGGTCGTGCCGGGCGTGAACTCGACCTCGCCGGCGTCGTAGCTGCGGATGTTCCGGACCCGAAGGCGGCGGAGCTGCACGACCCCGCTCCCTCTCAGGCCCCGGGGTCCTCCCGGACCTCGAGCAGTCGTCGGGCGCCCGTAAGGCGCGCGTTCGCGTAGTCCTGCCGGGACTCCCCCTCCCCCTTCGGGATCCCGAGCTCGCGCAGGAGCTCACGGACGCGCCGATCGCCGTCCGGGCCCTCGAGCCACGGCGCGCGGGGCCGCGTGTCGGTCAGCAGCGACTCGAGCTCCTGCCGTTCCACTTCGGACTCCGTGAGCGCCGGGGAGCCGTCCGGTCCGGGCGGCACGAGGTCGCGGACATCCCAGTGGACCGTCCCGGCCCCTTTCCCCGCCGCCCGGGAGACCTCGCTCAGCGCGAGGCTCGCCAGCGTCCCGTCGGTGAGGGTCCCGTGGACCCGGGGAAAGACGAGCGACCCGGGGGCCGACTCGTCGAGCACCCGGCGGCGCAGCTCGTCCCGCGCCTCTTCGGAGCTCTTGCCCGAGACGTCGACGTCGACCAGCCGAACCGTGTCGCGGGGCGTGGTGTCGACATACTCGGCGGACGGCCGACCGTCCCGCACCGAGACGATGACGATCCCCTGGTGGGTGCGGCCGGCCTGGCCGTTCTCGAGGTCGGTGCGGCTCGTGCCGAAGACGGCGCCGGGATTGACCAGGAGTCCTCCGCCCGGCCCGGTGCCCTCGTAGGTGTAGTGGATGTGTCCCCCCGCGTAGTAGTCGCAGCCGACCGGGAGGTCCTCGACCCGGATCCCGTGGATGTGCTCCCGCAGCGCCGGGGGAAGATAGTCGTCGACCGCCGCGTGGAACTGGAAGACCTTGAAGCCCGGTGCCGCGCGGAACGACTCGGAATCGACGGAGCGGAAGTACTCCCGGTCGAGCCCGTGCGAACGGCCCGAGATTCCCGCGATCCGCGCCCCCGTCGGCTCGTCCAGGACGAACGGAAGGGTGAACCGGGTCCCCTCGGAACGGACCGCCTCGGGGGCGACCCGGAGAAAGACCCCGGTCTCGGCGAGGACGTCGAGCCAGCTCGTGCGGTGCGCGACGTAGTCGTGCGAGCCGTAGATCACGTAGATGCGTATCCCCCGGTCGACGAGCCGGCGGAGCGCCGCGGCGACCGGCGCGACCTCGGCCGGGTCCGGCACGGGGGTGTGAAAGAGATCGCCCGAGATCAGCAGGAACTCGACCGAACGCTCCTCGGCGACCTCGAGGGCGCGCAGCAGGCTCGACCGGAGCGCCGAGCGGATCGCCGGGTCCCTCGGCCAGGCCCCGACATGCGCGTCCGCGAGATGGGCGAAGACGAAGCTAGCCGAGCCCATCCGGCCCCCTCACGGAGACTTCGAGCCCGAGGTCGTGCGTCGATCGGATTTCGGCGGGGACGGAGCCAGATCCTGCATCCGTTTCGTCATCGCCGCGAGAAGCCCGGCGCCGGCCCCCATCGCGAGGATGCCGAGCAGAAAGAAGTCGTCCCCCGCGGTCGCGGGGGCCGTAGGAGGGGCCTTCATGGGGGACGGCGGTGCGGGCCGCTCCATGACCGGGGGCGGCGACGGCGCCCGCATCATGGCCGAGCGGGCGGCCTCGCTCGCGCGGAGCATGCCGTCCATGAGGGTGTAGAGCTCGGTCGCCTCCTCCATGGTCATCTGGCGATTCCTCAGGCGAGCGACCAGGTAGACGTACCGTTGATTCCGTTGGCCGATCGGGGGGGGAGCGGTCATCGAGGCGGTCACCGTTTCGGGGAACACGGCGTACGACCCAGAGCGCGCCGGCTCTTGAAGGGTGCCGGGCGGTCCCGGTGTTCGAGCGCAGCGTTATCTCTCGTCCCCGCCTGCCACGGAGGATGACCTCCTCGGATGCCTCCGGCACGGGCGAACGGGACCGCCACCTCCACGTACGGCTCACGGACGACCGGAGCTCGATCTACGACCTGATCACGGAGTACCTCCAGGCATCGGGGAAGGCCCCCGACTGGTACTGGCGGACCGCCGGTCGTCTCGAGGGCACGGAGGGCGACAACTTCGAGGAGATCCTATCGAGCGCCTTCGAGGCAGGCGCGTTCGTCGCCCACGACCACCCCGAGGACCTCGAGTTCAAGTGGGTCTCCGAGGAGGAGTGCGAGCGCGAGCGGCGGCGCGAGGAGCGCGGGGCCCAGGGCGAGGCCGCGAAGAAGGAGCGCTCGAGCCTGAGCCACTACGCCTGACGGGATCCGAGGACCCGGCTAATCGCGGCCGGCCCGCCAGCTCTGGAGCTCTCCCCCGTCGACGACGAGGGTCTCCCCCGTGATGAACCGCGCCCCACCCGAGGCGAGGAAGGCGACCGCGTGGGCGACGTCCTCGGGCTCTCCCCACCGGCCCCGCGGAATGCCGCGTTCGATCGCCGCCCGATGGGAGGGGTTCTCGTAGAGGCTCCGGGTCATGTCGGTGCGCACCCAGCCCGGGGCGACCGCGTTCACGCGGACGTGGGGCGCGAGGGCGAGCGCGAGGCTCCGCGTCAGCGAGATCACTCCGGCCTTGGCGGCCGCGTAAGCGACCTCCTCGGGGTACGAGATCATGCCCGAGATGGAGGCGACCAGAACCACCGAGCCCCGGTTCCGCGCGAGCTCGGGCGCCGCGGCACGAACCGTCGCGTAGGGGCCCACGAGCAGGGTCGCGAGGAGCTGCTGCCACTCAGTGGCGCTCGGGTTCTCCCAGCCCACCGTCCCGACCGCTCCGGCGTTCGGGACCACCACGTCGAGCCTCCCGAGGGCCGAGAGGGCCTCCGCGACGAACCGCGCGCTGTCCTCTGCGTCGGCCGCGTCCGAGGCCCGGTAGTGTGCCGTCCGTCCGAGGGCGACGATCTCCCGGGCCAACCGCTCGGCCTCCTCGGCCGCGCGTCGGAACGTGAAGGCGACATCGTAGCCGGAGCGGGCGAACGAGAGCGCGATCGCCCGGCCGATCCCCCGCGACGCGCCGGTCACAAGCGCCACGCGCGGTGCGGAACGGGAGGAGTCGGTCACCGCAGTGCGATCCCTCCGTCCACTCCGAGGACGGTGCCGGTGACCCAGGACGCCTCGGGGCTCAACAGGTAGCGGACGGCCGGCGCTAGGTCGTCGACCTCGCCCCAACGCCCGAGCGGGGTGCGTCGCTCGATCTTCCTCCGGAACTCCGGGTCCTCGTGGCCGCCCCGGTTCATGTCGGTCCGGATGAATCCGGGGGCGAGCGAGTTGACCCGGATCTGGGGCGCGAGCTCGAGCGCGAGGGCCCGGGTCATTTGCTCGATCGCGGCCTTCGCCATCTGATAGGGCGCGGCGCCGACCCCGGGGTGGCTCCCGAAGACCGAGGAGAGCGTGACGACCGCCGGCTGCTCGCCCTTGCGCAGCCACGGCACGGCCGCCTGGACCGTGCGAAAGCTCCCTTCGAGGTCGGTGTGGATCACCTCGTCCCATTCAGCCGCGTCGACCTCTTCGAGCAGGGGCCCCCGGTAGACCCCGGCCGAGGTGACGAGCCCGTCGATGCGTCCGCGCCAAGCCCCTACCTCCCGGAGCAAGGACTCGACGTCCGTGCGCTTCCGGACGTCCGCGGCGAAGGTGCGCGCCTCTCGTCCCAGCTCGCGGACCGAGGCCGCCACCGAATCGGCTGCGTCGCCGCGCTCATGGTAGTGGATCGCTACGGCCGCGCCCGCCCGGGCCAGCTCGATCGCCACCGCGCGGCCGATCCCACGTGAACCGCCCGTGACGAGGACCACCCGGCCCGGAAGTTCGAACAAGGTAACCGGCCAACACCCCGAGCGAGAAAACTCCTCTGCCGGGTTCAGCGAGGGGTATCGTCCCCGATGGGGGAAAAGAGTTCACCGCGCGGACCCGCAGCCCACAGGCCCGCGCGGCGAGGGTCGACCGATCGCGGAGCGAGCGGCCTACGGCTTCTTCTTCGACTTACACCCACAGGTG
Source organism: Thermoplasmata archaeon (assembly GCA_046704665.1). Taxonomy (GTDB): domain Archaea; phylum Thermoplasmatota; class Thermoplasmata; order Lutacidiplasmatales; family UBA184; genus Lutacidiplasma. The sequence goes on from JBJKRJ010000057.1 coordinate 55,060, forward strand.
TCGCACATGTCGGGCGCCTCAACCCCACCCAGCGCCACACCCCGTATAAAACTGTGGGAAATGGTTGCAACGACCGGCGCAGCGGCGCGGGGGGCGACCGACCGTCCGGTCCGAGGGACCCGCCGGTGTCGAGTCTAGATCGGGATCACCGAGCGCGCCACGATGAGCGCGACGAACAGGATCGAGATCGTGTTGACGACCTTGATCAGCGGATTGATCGCGGGTCCGGCGGTGTCCTTGGTCGCGTCGCCGACGGTGTCGCCGACGACCGCTGCCTTGTGGGCCTCCGACTTCTTCCCGCCGTAGTGGCCGCTCTCGATGTACTTCTTGCCGTTGTCCCAGGCCGCGCCGCCCGTCGTCATCATGAGGGCGAGGGGGAAGCCCGAGATGATCGTCCCGAGCAAAAAGCCGGCCAGGGCGACCGGTCCCAGAAGGAACCCGACCGCGAGCGGGGTGGCGACCCCGATGATCGCGGGCACGGCGAGCTGCTGGAGCGCGGTGAGCGTCACGATGTCGACGCACTTGCCGTAGTCCGGCTTCGCCTTCCCTTCCAGGATCCCGGCGATCTCGCGGAACTGGCGGCGGATCTCGAAGACCATCTTCTCGGCGGCGATCCCGACCGCGCGCATCAGGAAGGACGTGAAGAAGAACGGCACGACGGCACCGATCGTCAGGCCCGCGACCACGAGCGGTTGCGAAAGCGTGAGCATGCTCGTGAACTCGTTCCAGGTGTGTCCGCCGCCCCAGTAGTTCGCCGCTGCGAACGTGTAGCCCGCGAACAGCGCGAGGGCCGCGAGGACGGCTGAGCCGATCGCATACCCCTTCGTGATCGCCTTCGTGGTGTTGCCGACCGCGTCGAGCGGGTCGGTGATCGCCCGCGCCTCTTCGGGGAGCTGCGCCATCTCGGCGATGCCGCCCGCGTTGTCGGTGATCGGCCCGAACGCGTCGATGGAGATGATCATCCCGGTCACGCTGAGCATGCTCGCCGCGGCGAGCCCGATCCCGTAGAGCCCCATGTAGGGGTCCGGCGCGCCCCCCCAGACAAAGCCGTTGAAGAAGCCCCCGGCCGCGAACGAGATCAGCGTGGCGCCGACCAGGACGAGCCCGGGGATCCAGGCCGATTCGAGACCGACGGAAAGGCCGTTGATGACGGTCGGCCCGGCCCCCGCCTGGGAGGCCTCGGCGATCTTCTGCACCGGGCGGTACTTCGTCCCCGTGTAGTAGTCGGTCGAGATCACGATCAGGACCATCACGAGGAGGCCGACGACCGTCGCGATGAAGATCCCGATGTTCCCGTTCATGAAGTAGTAGTCCAAGATATAGAGACCGATCACGCCGACCGCGGTGGTCGCGGCGAGCCCCTGGTACAGGGCGCCCATGATCGTCCCGCGAGCGCGCATGCGCACGAAGAACGTGCCGATGACCGTGGAGACGATCGCCCAGGCGCAGACGAGGAGCGGGAAGAGCACCGCGTTCGGGAAGAGGGTGACGATGGCGGTCACGCTCGCGTCCGTCGAGGCCGCGTTCTGGATCAGGTAGGCGAGCAGCATCGCCGCAAGCGCGGTGACCACGTAGGTCTCGAAGAGGTCGGCCGCCATGCCGGCACAGTCGCCGACGTTGTCGCCGACGTTGTCCGCGATGACGCCCGGATTGCGTGGGTCATCCTCGGGGATCCCGGCCTCGACCTTGCCGACGAGATCGGTACCGACGTCCGCGCCCTTCGTGTAGATCCCGCCTCCGACCCGGGCGAAGAGGCTCATCAAGGAGGTGCCGAAGAGAAGACCGACCATGACCAGGACGTCCCCTCCGAAGGCCCAGTAGAACCCGACGAGCTCGAGGAGCGCGAGGCTGGCGACCGACATCCCGGTCACGCTGCCGCCCCGGAACGCGAAGTTCATGGTCTCTGCGAGCTTGCCGCGCCGGGCGTGCGCGGCCGTGCGCACGTTCGCGCGAATGCTCACCACCATTCCGACCGCGCCCGCGAGAGCGCTGCCGGCGGCACCGAAGAGGAAGCCGGTCGCGAGCTTCCATCCGTCACCGGTGATGCCGAAGGCGACCGCGATGACGATCGCGAGCACGATCGCCACCATGAACATGAACATGTACTCCCGGCGCAGGAAGGCCATCGCGCCCTCCCGGATCGCGGCCGAGATCGACTGCATCCGCTCGTCACCCGCGTCCTCGCGGAGGACGAGCATCGTCTGGATGGCCGCGTAGACGACGCCCAACACTCCGGCCAGGAAGATCAGAAGCTCAAGCTGCCCGGTCGATAGTCCCATACATCATCCCCCGAAAGGCTCGCCGACCGAGCGGGGTACGCAATTAAACATTGCCGGCGCCCGGGTCGTAAGGGCCGTCAATACGCATGCACCATCGGTTTCATACGGGGCTATCCTCCCCCGGTCGATCGTGCAGTCGGCCCCGTCTCGAGAGTCCCTGGCGCGCCGACAGAGGATCCTCTGCCGGATCTGTGGCCGTCGGATCGAGATCCTCCGGATACGGGACCATTTGCGCACCGATCATCAGGTGGATTCGTCGACCCTCGAGAGGGCCTATCTGGACGCGCGGATCGAGGCGAAGCGCGCGCAGCGCACGCGGGGCTAGAGGACGCGCCGGCTACGGGTCGAACTCCCGCCGGCGGACCCGACCGCGGACGTACTCGCCGAACTCCGCCCGCGACATCGAACGGCTCTCCTTCGTGCCCCGCACCCGCACCGCGACCGTTCCCTCGCCGAGCTCCTTGTCGCCGAGGACCACGACATACGGGATCCGGTCGAGCTCCGCGGTACGGACCCGCTTTGAGAGCGATTCTTCGGTCCCGGTGACCTCGACCCGCACCTCGGCGGCCGCGAGCTCCTGGGCGAAGCCGTTCGCACCGGTCGCGTGCTGGTCCGTGACGGGGAGGACCCGGACCTGGACGGGGGCGAGCCACGGAGGGAAGCGTCCGGCGCAGTGCTCGATGAACACCCCGAGGAACCGCTCCCAGGTCCCGAGGATCGTCCGGTGGACCACCACGGGGTGGTGAAGCTGGCCGTCCGGCCCCTGGTAGACGAGGCCGAAGCGCAGCGGCTGCTGGTAGTCGAGCTGGATCGTCCCGGTCTGCCAGGGGCGACCAAGGGAGTCCCGGATGTGGATGTCGATCTTCGGGCCGTAGAACGCCCCCTCGCCCGCCGCGATCCGGTACTCGACCTTGGACTCCTTGAGCAGCGTGTCGAGGATCGCCTCGGCCCGGTCCCACTGGGCGATCTCCCCGAGGAACTTCTCCGGACGGGTCGAGAGCTCGTAGGACCAGTCGAGCCGGAAGGTCGAGAACGCTTCCCGGATCCAGTCGAGGAGGACCCGGATCTCGGGTTCGATCTGCTCCTCCGTGACGAAGATATGGGCGTCGTCTTGGACCAGCTCCCGCACGCGGGTGAGACCGTGCAGCGTGCCGCTCGCCTCGAGACGGTGGAGCGGCGCGAACTCTGCGAGCCGCATCGGCAGCTCCCGGTAGCTCCGGGCCCGTGAGCGGAACACCAGCATCGACCCCGGGCAGTTCATCGGCTTCCAGCCGAAGGTCCGGTTCTCGACCGTCGAGAGGAACATGTTCTCTCGATACAGGTCCCAGTGGCCGCTGGTCTCGTAGACCGACTGGGCGAACAGGAGCGGGGTACGGATCTCGGAGTACCCGGCGGCCCGGAGGTGCTCCGAGACGAACTTCTCGAGCTCCCGCACCATGATCATGCCCTTTGGGAGCCAGATCGGGAATCCGGGCGCCTCGTCGAGGAAGAGGAACAGCTCCTGGCGGGCGCCGATCGTGCGATGGTCCCGCGCTTCGGCCTCCGCGCGCAGCTTGAGGTACCGGTCGAGCTCCGGGCGGGTAGGGAACCCGACCCCGCGGATCCGCTGCAGCGGCACGGATCCCGGACCCTCCGGAGTGATCGCCGAAAAACCTAGGATGTGAACTCCTTCCAACCACCCGGTGTCGGGCACGTGAGGGCCCCGGCACAGGTCGGTGAACGATCCGGTGTCGTAGACCGAGATCGGATCACCGGGGGGGACCTCCGAGATGTATCGGAGCTTGTGGGGGTTATCGGCGAAGGCCCGCTCGGCCTCCTCCCTCGGGATCTCGCGGCGGCGGAACGGTTCACGGGACCTCACCGACCGGTCCATCGCGGCGCGCACCGCATCCAGGTCGGAGGGGGTCAGGGGGCGAACATCGAAATCGTAGTAGAAGCCCTCCTCGGTCGGGGGGCCGACGGTCGGCCGCGCCTCGGGCACCGTCTCGACCAGGCCCTTCGCGACCAGGTGGGCGGCGGAGTGCTGGAGGATCTCGCGCCCGGCCCGGTCGGCGAAAGAGAGCGGTGCGAGGGCCCCCTCCTCGAGCAGAGGGGTGGCGAGATCTACCGGGCGCCCTTGCCAGAGCGCGGCCAGGAACTCCGCGGCCCTTTCCGGAGCCCACCGGCGCAGCGCCTCTTCGGCCGGGGTCCCAGGACTCACCGAAAAGTGGCGGCCGTCAGGGAAGGTGACCGTGAGCTCGGGGTCGTCGGACATCGGAGAGGCCTCGGCTCGACCCACACCGCCATCAAATAGCCTTCCCTGCCGACGACCGTAGGGCGGATTCCGCGGTGGCGGTCCCCTCTCCCCTACCCATCTCCGCCGGCTCGGGGCCGGGCGCGGCGACGTCGGTCCGGCGCTGGCAGGGCGTCCTACCTATGGGCCGGGGCGGACGAAGTGCGGATGCGGCGGTCCGGTAGGGGGGCACGCGGCCGGGGATACGCTCAGCTCGCCCATCATTCATCATGCGTCAGCCGGTTCTGGTTCTCATCATCGCTTCCCCGGCGCCCCACGGACGTGTCGAAACCTCGATTCACTCCTTCCAACGATCGTAGAGGTCCTCCAAGTGGAAAACCCCTCCGGCCGCTCCGGCCTCCCCCAGGCGGGAGGTCTCCCTCACCGAGAACGACCCATCGACCCAGGTCGGGCCCTCGGCCGCGATCGCCCGTACGATCGACCAGTCGAATTCGGTCCCCCGCGGAGAGAGCACGACGTGGTCCGGGCCCACCGCACGCACGGTCCGTGCGAGCTCGACCGGGTCCGAGGTTCCCCAGTCGGCCGCCGCCGGCAGGACCTGGGAGTGCTCGAGCTCGATCTCAAAGACGAGCTCGCTCGAGAGCCGCCAGGCACGCGCCAGCTGCTTCGGGGACCGGAGATAGGCGCTCGAGAGCACGGCGCGCCGGGCCCCCGTGATCAGGATGTCGATCGCCTGGTCGGCCGATCGGACCCCGGCGTCGACCCAGAGCGCCATGTCGCGCGCGATCTCCTGGAGGTAGTCGAGCTGGGGGTTCCCGTGCTCGATACCGTCGAGGTCGACGACATAGAGCAGGGAATAATCCGGGGCGAGCCGGTCGACGACATCGAACGGGTCGAACGGCGTGCCGCCCGGCGTCGTGGCGACCGTCGGTCCGTCCGGGCCGGGTCGGAACACCCGTCCGCCCTTCAGCATCAGACACGGCACGAGCGCCGGGTCACCCGGGACCTTCGAGCCCTCCCGCGGGACGGAACGAAGGGGAGCGCGGGGCGCCACGGGTCCGGTGAGGGGCGTCAAGGATTTCGTGCTTTGCGCCTCCGCTCAACTTATCCTTGGCGGCGGTGCTGGGAGTCCGGCGCCGGGCGAGAACGCACCGGCCTCGGACCGAATCGTGACGCCCTCCTCCGAGTCCGCTTCTCGCTTCGGGGCGCTGCTGACCGTGGTCCTCGCCCTCGTCGTGGTCACCGCGGGGCTCGCGGTCCGTTCGCAGACCGTATCGAGCGGGCCCACCTGCGCGACGCAGTGGCAGTCCGACCCCACGACGGCCACGCCCGTGAAGCACCTCTTCATCCTCGTCATGGAGAACCATGCCTTTGAGAACTACTTCGGGGACCTCCCGGGCGTCCTCGGGTATCCGCCGAGCGGCTCGTTCCCCGCTTCGTTCGGAGGAGGCGGGAACGTCTCGCCGTTCCCGTTGCCGGGCTACTCCACTCCCGAGCTGCCGCACGACGCCGCCTCCAACCTCATCGACTACAACCAGGGCCAGAACAACCTCTTCGTGGCCCAGGCGGCCGCCATGGGATCCGCGGCCCCGGCCGACGCGGTCGGTTACTACACCGCCCGCCAGCTCCCGGCCTACTATGCCTACGCCGAGAACTATACGCTCGGGGACCGGTTCTTCACGGGGGTGCTCGGACCAACGTTCCCCAACCGGGTCTTCGACCTGAGCGCGAACGTCGGGAACTGGAACGCCGACACCTTCCCCCCGGCCCAAGTCACCGATCAGCCGACGATCCTCGGAGAGCTCACCGCGCACAGTCTCCCATGGTACTACGGCTACGCGGGACCTCCCGAGTTCCTCGCCCCACGCTTGTTTCCCTCCCTCGCGCTCGACCCGTGCAGCTCGACCCGGATCGCCCCCGCGTCCGGCCTCGCGAGCGAGCTCACGAGCTCCTCTCCCCCTTCCGTCGTCTACCTCGACCCGTCGAACAGTGGGATGTACAGTGAGCACCCCCCCGAGAACGTCACCGTCGGAGAGGAGTGGAGCGTTGCCGCCGTCAACACGATCTTCGAGAGCCCGGTCGCGAGCTCTTCGGCCGTCCTCATCTTCTTCGACGAGAACGGCGGGTTCTGGGACCCGGTCCCACCGCCCATGACCAGTACCGGGCGCGACGGTTTCCGAGTTCCGTTCCTGGTGCTGTCTCCGTGGACGCCCGCGGGGAAGGTCTGTTCAGAGACGGTCGACCCCGCATCGGTCCTTCACTTCATCGACGCGAACTGGGGACTGCCGTTCCTCACCTCGCGCGTCGCCCTCAGCTCCAACCTCTCCTGTTTCTTCGATTTCGCTCAGACCCCACGGGCTCCGCTCCTCCTTCCGACCCCGATCACGCTGGGGGAACCTCAGGCGACGGGATCGCACCGGGCGGTCGGCGCCGTGGCCGCCCCATCGCCGCCGGTCCCGGCATCGGAGCCGTGGCTCCTGGCCACTTCTCCGGAGGTGCGGGAGCCCTTTTGGCCCCCCACGCCCTGCTCGATCCGCCAGGAGGTGGAGGGCAGCTGACGGTGGACCGCGTCGGCAACGACCGGCCGCTGAGGAAAGTCCCCTCTCCGGGAAACACGGGGTCGGGTGGGAGCCCGACGGGCGAGAGTCCGAGCTCCGGAGCAGAAACGACACAGCCGGATGGAACGGTGAAGAGGGTGCCTCGGAGACTCCATCGGGATATGGTGAAACGGCCGACTCCCCGGGAGCAAGCCCTGAGAGACGGGATGAGGAGTTTCCCTGACCGTCGAGGAGAGCGCGGAGTCGAATGCTGCCTGAAACGGAAAGGGGCTTACTACCACGACCTGGCCGGCACGTCAGTAAAATGACGTGCCGCCGGCCCGGAAACACTCGTTTCCGGGCCGGGAACCCCGGAGGCTCGCGAGAACCGGTCGATCCCCGCGCTCTGTTCGGCCGGGTCGCCGCCGATCTAGTAGGTCGTTTCGACTAGGGTGCTTGGCGTCCTTTCTGACCTGCTCACAAAGCCAATCCATTGCCGGCGACCTAGTCTTTCGGGACATTGAAATATGCTGAATCCGGTCCAGGGCGGCCGTGAATCTGCGTCAGGCATGGATCGTCGTCGCGTTGTGGCTGGCGACCGTCACCGCGTTTTACTTTTGGTTCGACTACGCTGCGGTAACCGCAATCTTCCATCAGGAGAAGGACATGGCGGGGAACACCCTGTTCCAAGTCCCGGGCTACGCAAACACCGTCTATCCATTCACGTACGTGGGCGTTGCCGCCTCGCTGGTGGGCGTTGCCTGGTTCGTCTACGCTCAGGAGCGCGATCGAATTCCGAAGTGGGGGGCGGCGCTCCTGGGCGTCCTTGTCGCCAACGTCGCTTCTATCGGCATGATCGACGTCTACGAGCAGGCGTTCGTCACGCTGGGTTATTTCACGCCCCAGAGCCATGCCTCGGACGCCGTCTGGCTCCAGCTGTATTGGGGGAACCCGTCCGCAGCCGCAGGGACCTTCGGCGGGATGGTGATCGTCCTATCGATACTGCCTTGGGTCCGAAAGCGCAATTGGCCCGGGGTCGCCCTATGTGGTGCCCTCACCGGCGTGGTCTTCGCGGTCTGGTTTGCCCGCGGATTCTGGTTTCCGCCAAACGGCGACGCGGCTGACTATTGGATGAACGCTCTCTCCCGTGTGGCGTCGCAGCTCGCACTCGTAGCGGCTGTCTCGAGCACGGATTGGGTTCAAGCTCTGGCTCGTTCGACCTTGCGCCCTTCGCGAAGACTCTTCGGGGGTATTCTTCGTCGCCCTCAAGATTTCGCGGAAGTGACCAACCCCGCCGCACGCCCGTCCGCTCCGGAAGACGGTTCGCGTTTCTGACGCGCTCCCTGAGGGGTGGATCGCCAGAATCCCGATGAGGCCCCGGTTTCCCGGGGACCGAAGTGCGTGGTCCTATGCCTTGAGCCGTCGAGGAGGGAGTGTCCGAAGGCGCGCGTCAACGATGAACTCGACGGCTCGCTTCGCCTTGATCCGGCTCATTACGGGCGCATTCTCTGACGTGTCCGCTGTAACGGGGCCTAGTACCGCGACCTCGCCGCTCCGGCGGGGTCATACCGCGAGCCGGCCCGCCGCGCGAAGCACATAGAGCGCGTCCGTAGTGACCCAGTCGTTCCTCCGCGTCGAGTGGGGAGCGCCCCAATCTACGAACTCGGCGCCGAACCGGTACTCCTTCGAGACACGGTAGTACCGTGCGTCGAGGGGCCATCCACCCCGTTCGAGCTCCCGGCCCTCGAGCCAGTCCAGCGCCTCGCGGCACCGGGGGTCGAGGATCCGCCCCAGGTCCGTCATCCCCTTGAGACCTCCGAGGACATCGTAGTGCCAGTAGAGCGGGTAGTGCAGTCTCAGGAAATCCGGTCGCATGACCCTACCGTCGGACCTTCGGCGGAAGAGCCCCCGTCCTAGGAATACCTCGGACGCGCGATACGCGGCGCGTCGGGCGCGGGACGACCCGCTCCGCTCCGAATAGGTAAAGAGGGCACGCATGGGGGTCAGCGTCTCCATGAACGATGAGGTATCGGCCTCCGGCGACGGATCGCAGTTCCAGCCGCCGTCCGCCCACTGCCATCGCTCGAGCAGCGCAGAGAGTCGGTCGACCCGCGCATCGAGGTCGCCGAGCACGGTCGCATACAGCAGGGCGTTCCCCTGCTGCGAGGCGCACCGGCGGTACCGTCCTCGCAGTAGCGGCACCCCATCGTGCGGGCCCTTCCCGATCTCCGCGGCCGCAACGATGGTACGGTCGTAATGCGGGTGGGTCCACATCCCGAGCGCCCGGTCGAGCAACGGCGTGAGCGTCGGGTCGCCCGGTGGGTAACCGATATCGACCAGCGAGGTGAGCGCCCAGTGAATACCCTGCCAGTACCGGTAGATGCCTCCGGACATGCCCTTCCGATAGGGCGCGTTGCGGCGCGAGAGGATCGCCTCGACCCGGGAGGATCCTCGCACCTCTTCCTCGAGCCGTCGCACGCTCGCGCTCGAGCGAGGCTGCCCGAGGATCCGCACGCGGGTCCGCCACCGGACCGACGGGTCCGCAGATCGAGCCAACTCCCGGATCAGGGTGCGCCGCGTCGCCCTGCTCGCGGTCATGCGGAGGATCGGACCGAGCGGTTCGATCGGCGGATCCTCGCGGGCTGTCCTCGGCCCGGACGGCGCCGCGCGGGCCGGGGCGGACCGGGGCGCCACGTCCTTCCGCCCTCGTTTCCGGGGGCCGAGAGCCCTTCCGGCCGGAGCGCCGCGAGTGTACGGAGCCAGCGCACGGCGTCCCGCCCTCCCGTGACCCGATGCGCGCGGACCCCAACGCGACGCGCCGCTCGCACATTGGTGAGAGAATCGTCCAAGAAGAGCACCCGATCCGCCGGCACCCCGCCCCTCCGGAGCGCCACGCGGAAGAATGAGGCGCTCGGCTTCAGGGCCCGCACTTGGAACGAGAGTACCGCTCCGTGCGCCGCGTCGCCGATCGCGAAGCTCCGGTTTAGGCCGAGCCAGACCTCCCGTGACACGTTGCTCGTGATCAGGATCCGAACCGGCGCCGAGGCACGAAGTCGCCGCAGCGCCGAGAGGACCGGCCGGACGGGGACGAGCGACGTTCGGCTCACCAACCGGTGGAAGCCGCGGTAGCCTATGGAGACTCCGAAGTCCCGGCGGAGGCGTTCGTGCATGGCCCGAAGGTCGATCGCACCCAGGTCGAGCGCGCGGCTCAGCCGGTAGTAGGCGGGTCCGAGACGCCGCGGGTCGAGCCGGTCCTGAGCGCACAGGCGGCGCACGACCATCGGCCGAGGATCTTGAAAGAGGACGCCGCCCAGATCGATCCATAGGACCCGGGCGTCGGCGGACATCGTCTCCGAACTGCGGTCTGTCCCGCTCATCCCGGAGCTTGGGTGGGACCCTCACTCGCCGCGCCATGGCCCGGGACTCGCTCGTCCCGCCGCTGCGAAGACGCAGGACCGGGCGGGAACTCGAACCGTGCCACGAACTCCCCGAGACCCGCCACCTCCACGCTCGACTGCCGGCCCTCCGCTCCCCCGTCGTATCGGTTGACAAAGGCGGTCCGGAAGCCGAGCCGGTCGGCGGTAGCGATGTCGTGCTCGAACGACCCCGCCACGTGCCACACGGCCTCAGGGTCCGTTCCGGTCCGCTCGAGGAAGCGGATCCAATGGGGGGGTGCCGGCTTGTACGACCGTACCTCTTCCGCGGTGATCGACAGATCCATGGCGAGTCCCTGGTGGGAAAGGGTCTGGTCCAGGAGGTCGCGGTCGATGTTCGAGAGGACGGCGAGGTGGACCCCCCGGTCCCGAAGGGTGCGTAGGGCGTCCGCGGCGTCGGGAAAGAGCGGCCACTGAGGAATCGAACCGACCACTTCCTCGGCCGCGGAGCGATCGAGTTCCGAGCCGAGCTCGCGTGCGGTCGCACGGAGCGCCGCCTCCATCGTGGCACGGTAGCTCTGATAGGGCCCGGACTCGATCCTCCGTTCCTCTACGAGGTACCGTCGGAAGAACCGGTCGAACTCCTCCTTCGTCCGTAGGGGGATCCTGTGGTCGAGCGCGGTCCGAAGCCCCGCGCGCCAGTCGACGAGCGTACCGTAGCAGTCGAAGGTCACCCACCGTCCCGGCGACGCTCCCCCTTCCGCTACCGGGGCGACCGGGACGGCCCGGCCGCCCGTCGCTTCAAGGAGCTCGAGCGAGGTGAGGCGGCAGACCGCGTTGGGGGTACCTGCCGCGGCCCATACCTCGGACTGCTCGAGGAGACGATAGTCGACGAACGTCGGTACCCGCTGAACGTGTCCCAACGGCGGGACTCCCCCGATCGCGAAACCGGTCGCTGAGCGCACGAACTCGGGGTCCGCCCGACCCAGGCGCTCCCCGACGAACCGCTCCATCCAGTTCTCGTCGATCCGGTGATCCCCGCTTGCCAGCACCAGGACGGGGCGGGACGTCGTGGCCGTTCGGAAGACGATCGACTTCACGATCTGGCGGACCTCGCAGGAAAGGGCGCGCGCCGCGTCGGCGGCGGTGCGAGTCGACTCCGGTAGCTCGCGCACGCGATCATGCAGGCCGAGTTCGCGGAGCGTCGAGTCGACCCGTCGGGCCGACGGTTGGTCGGGGGTCTCGGACTCCTCCACAAGAGGCCGTCAGCGGTCGGCCGACTATAGACTGTGCGGATGGGGCCGGGACGGCGGCTTCACCCTCGGAGACCCGCCCCGAGCCCGGGGTCTTGCGCCGTTCGCCAGAGTTTCCAACCGCATGGTGCCCTGTTTGAGCGCTTCGCAGCCCTTCTTGATGCTCGGCGAAAGAACTTAATCCCAGAAGCAAGTCCGTGCGCCGGGTTGGCATGGTGCGCGCTAGCGTAGGGAGGAATTAAATGGCGGCCGCTGACGACAAGAAATTACGTCGCGAGCTGACTCGGTTTGACCTGCTCGGCCTATCGCTGGGAGGCATCATCGGGTCGGGCTGGCTCTTCGGGGTCAACAAAGCGGCCTACACCGCCGGGCCGGCGGCGATGGTCTCATGGATCGTCGGCGCCATCATGGTCCTGCTGGTGGCTCTCACCTGGGCCGAGGTCTCGGCCGCGATCCCGCGATCGGGCGCCATCGTACGGTACCCGTACTACACTCACGGGAGCTACACGGGGTTCTACTTCGGTTGGGCGTACTTCCTGACCGCGGTCACCGTACCGGCGATCGAGGTCGAGGCTGCGCTCCTCGGTCTCAGCGCCGTGAACTCCCAGTGGTCGAACGCGCTCGCGCACGTCGGCACCGTCCCACAGGGCATGCAAGCACTCAACGGTGGCTCTTCGATCACGGAGCTCACCGCGCTCGGCACCGGTCTTGCGGTGCTCCTGTTCGTCTTCTTCTTCTTCCTGAACTATCTGGGTGTCCGGGTCCTCGGGAAGACCAACACCTACGTCACCTACTGGAAGATCGTCATTCCCATCGTGACGTTCATCTTCCTGTTCACCCTCTTCAAGAGCGCGAACTTCACCACCCCCGCGTTCGCGACCAGCATCAACTCCCTTGGGATCAGTTCGAACGGAGGGTTCGCGCCGTTCGGGTGGAGCTCGGTCTTCTACGCACTTCCCACGAGCGGTGTCTTCTTCGCATACCTCGGCTTCCGTCAAGGTCTGGAGTACGGAGGAGAAGCGAAGCATCCCCAGCGGGACATTCCCCTCGTTACGATCGGCTCGATCTTGATCGCACTCGGGATCTACGAGCTTCTTCAGATCTCCTTCATCGGGGCGATCAACTGGTCCAACGCGGGGCTCGCGGTGGGCGACTGGCACGGGTTGAGCACCAGCGTTTGGGCAGGCCTGCCGCTCAAGTACGCGGTCGCGGCGGGCTCCGGGGCCGCCTATGCGTTCTTCGCGTGGGTGCTGGTAGCGGACTCGTTCATCTCCCCGACCGGGACCGGCTGGATCTACCTGGGTACCTCGACACGAACGCTCTACGGTCTCTCGGTCGAGGGGTACTTCCCGCGCGCAGTACATTCGATCCACGAACGCTTCCGTGTCCCGTGGGTGGCCCTCGCGATCTCGTTCGTGATCGGGCTGATCTTCATGTTGCCGATACCAAGTTGGTACGCGCTCGTCGGGTTCATCTCGAGCACCTCGGCGCTGACCTATGTTACCGGCGGGGCCCTGATCCCCGGTCTGCGCAAGTACGCTCCGAACCTCAAGCGGCCCTTCCGCCTGCCCGCGGTGTGGGTCCTCGCCGCGGCCAGCTTCACCGCAGCGGCGCTTGTGCTCTTCTGGAGCGGCTTCCTCCTGATGACCTGGGTGCTGATCGCGATCGACTTCGGTATCGCGATCTACATTGGCTACGCGATGCCGACCAAGCTCGGGGTCTCGAAGGGCGCATCGTGGGGACTCGCCGTGGTCGTCCTCGCGGTCCTCGGGGTCCTCGCGTACTGGGGCCCTCTCTGGTCGAACAACGGCACGACCACCTTCCTCTGGGACCCCGGGAACGGCGGTGCCGAGATCCTCTACTTCGTCCTCTTCGGGCTGATCACGATGGGTACCTCGATCCTGATGTACTTCATGGTCCCGAAGCAGCACCGCCGCGAGATCGCGGCGGGCTTCTGGATCCAGCCGTGGCTCTTCGTCACCTACCTGGTGTCCTACATCTCGGCGTTCGGAGCCGCGGGCTACCCCGATGGCGCTCTTTCGGGTCTGCCATTCCCCGACGGAACCATCATCGCGGTGTTCGTCTCGATCGCCTTCTGGGCCTGGGCGGCGCTCTCGGCCTACCAGACCGAAGAGGCGAAGGTCATTGACCAGGAAGGCGGGCTCGTAGGAACGGAAGAGGCCGTACCGGCCTAGAGGGTCGGCGGAGGCACGAGCTCGAATCGGCGAACCCTCGAGAACGCCCTCTCCGGAGCCCGGGAGGGCGGAACCCCTTCTCCTTTCGTTTTCTGGGACGCGACCGGCGGGTCTTGGGGCTGGGGCGCTGAGTGCTCCCGATCGCGGAGCGGCCCGTGGAACCGATGGAGCTTCAGTGGCGACGGTCCCGCAGCAGGTAGAGCGAGGCCCGGCACTTGTCGCAGACCTCGGTATCTACGTTCGTCATGTACCGGGGGTGGGACTGGGCTCCGCACGTCGGGCACCGGATCCGGGGCACGGGGTAGAGCATGTTGGACTCGTCGGGAAGGTAGTCGACCGGTATCGGCTCGTGGCTTGCCGCCGGCAACCCTCGCAACGTCTCGAGCCGATCCAGGAACGACGAGTACTGGCCGAGGAGCGGAGCGACCGCGACCGCCGTGTCCTCCCGGGGCTCGACCGTCACCGAAAGGATCGCCCCCATCCCAAAGATCGCGATCGTCGGCGATTCCGCGCGGCGCGGCCCGGCGGCCGCAGCATCGGTAAACATCCTCCGATACGTCGGGTCGCGCAGTGCGTCTCCGAGGACGGGGTCGAACGGATAGACCGCCCAGCGGCGATCGAACTCCGCGTCGCCGGTCTTGGTCCCTTTCATGTCCCCCTCCCTCCTCCGATACCGCATGATGATGCGGTCGTAGTCGAGGTAGTTGCGGGAGAACACCCGCGGTCGGGGTCCGGCATAGTACCAGGGGACCGACTCCAGTTGCGAGGTCTTCGGGGGGACCAACCGGACCGAGGTGCTGAACCCGAGAATGACCTCGGGCGCGAACACCCGACCCCCGTAGAATGCGACCTCCCACCCCCGGCCGTTCGCCGTCCCGACGAGCCGCTTAGTCGACCGAGCGATCCTGTCCGCCTGGGGAGGAGGGGCACCTCCGGTGGTCAGCCCCGGATATCGACGGGAGAGCTCGGTCTTCGCACGACTCCAGAACTCGGCGGGAGAGAGAGGTTGGACCGAAGAACGCAGCGCCACTTCCCGACCAGCCGCTCCAACCGACGGCGTGGCATAAGGTTCACCTCTCCTCTCGAGACTCTTCGGTCGAAGGCAGGCCGCCGGTCGGCGCGGCCGCTCGGCGCGGGAGGGGCGGGCAACGGGTCCGTAGAAAGGCAGGGGTCGCTAGCGATAGGGACGGATCCGGATCCGTCGGACGACGTGGGTGCCGCGCTTGCGCGTCGTCACCTCGCGGACGGTCACTAGGAGCCCGTGTTCTCGTGCGGCGTCGAGGATCGGACCGACGTCCGATCGGGTAAGCGTCCCGTAGACGGCGCCAACTCCGGTAAAGAACAGATGCTGTTTCGCCTCGGCCCGCAGGTTCGGGTCCGGTGCCGGATCCTCGATCTCGAAATCCCAGCGAGGGTCGAGCCAGGGCAGGCGGACCGAACTCCCCGACCTCCGCAGGAACGTTGCTGAGTCCTCCCCCAGCGTGATCCGGGCGACCGGGTCGCGGAGGCCGCCGCGGTAGGTGAACCAGATGATCGAACCCCCCAGGACGGCGAGGAACGCCGCGATGAGCAGGTTCCCCCCGACCGTGCCCCCCGTCGAAAGAACGAAGAACTCGACCACCCCGATGGCCACAAAGGCCGAACCGATGGCGGTGCCCATCAGGAACGTCCGTCGTTGGTAACGGTAGCCGATCGCAGCCTCCCGCGTGAGGTCGATCACGCGGGTCTGGGAAGGGACTCGATCCGAGGAATGGCCAGGTTCGGGCGCCATCGGTCTGGGTCCGGCCACTCGGACCGAATATGAAAATCCTCTGGAGACCCCCGGCGACCCGACGTGCTCGGCTCGCGCCCGCACGGGCCCTCGCCGCGAGGCGCGCGCCCGGTTCGAGGACGGTCCCGCCTCCGCTTTAGCCTCGGGACGCTCCCTCTCGGAGATGATGGCCTCCTCGCCACGGCCGAGGGCGCGAGAGCTGGGGGTCCCGTTCGATGGCACGCCGGGCCCCTGGAACGCGATCACGGATGTGCCCGGGGTCGAGGTCGGTCAGCTGACGGTCGTCGCGGGAGAGTCGGTTCCCCCGGAGCGTCGCCATTGGGTCCGGACCGGAGTCTCGGCCGTCCTTCCGAGAGGTCGGGACGATGCGGCGCCCGTGTTCGCGAGCGTCTTCGTCCTCAACGGCAACGGCGAGCTCACCGGAGCCGCCTGGATCGAGACCTCCGGTCGATTGGACGGACCGGTCATGTTCACGAACACCGATACGGTCGGACTCGTCCGCGACGCCGTGGTGCGGTGGGCCCGCGGCCGGGGCGTCGGCTTCGACCGGTGGTCCCTTCCCGTGGTCGGTGAGACGTGGGACGGCTGGCTCCACGACGTTGCCGGCCATCATCTCGGTGAGGAACACGTTCGTGCTGCGCTCGAGACGACGCGCTCCGGGCCGGTCGAGGAGGGCAGCGTCGGAGGCGGGACCTCGGCGATCTGTTACGGCTTCAAGGGCGGCATCGGGACCTCCTCCCGACGGATCGACTCCGTGGGCCCGTTCCATGTCGGTGCCCTCGTTCAGGCGAACCACGGGCTTCGGGAACAGCTACGGGTCGCGGGCGTTCCTGTGGGGCGGCGGCTCGTTGCGAGGGACCCGGGTGGTCCGGAACGAGGGTCGATCGTGGGGTGCATCGCGACGGACGCACCGCTCCTACCGCACCAGCTCCAGCGGATCGCCCGGCGCGCGGTGCTGGGGCTCGCGCGCACGGGCAGCATCTCGGGCCACGGGTCGGGGGACTTCTTCGTCGCCTTCTCGACCGCGCGGGCCGAGCCCGCAGACCGTCCGCAGACCGTACGAGTACCGATGCTGGACAACGAGGCGCTCGATCCTCTCTTCGAAGCGACGGCCGAAGTGACCGAAGAGGCGATCGTGAACTGCCTCGTGGCCGGCGAGACGATGGTCGGCTTTCAGGACCACCGGGTGGAGGGCCTCCCCGTCGACCGGGTCCGCGTGCTCCTCGGATCGGGGTAGGCCCCGGCGCGCTCACGAGGGGGGCCGCCGGGCTCGAGGCGGCCGTCACTCCGGAGGGCTCGGAACCGCCGCGTCCGACGGTGCCTCGGGCTCCGGTGCCCGTGAGATCCCGTAGATGCTGAGCAGGACCAGGATGACCCCGACGAGCTGTACCGGGGCCAGGCGCTCTCCAAAGACGACCGACGAGGCCGCCAGCGCGACGACCGGCACGAGGAAGACGTAGGCGGAAAGCGTCGCGGCCCGGGTCCGACCCAGGAGCCAGAACCAGGCCGAGTAGGCGAGGGCGGTACCGAGGATTCCCAGCCAAAGGACCGGCAGGACGAGAGCGAGCGAAACGGTCGGGAAAGGGTACGGGGAGAGCACCGCGACGAGGACGAGGAGCCCCGCGGTGCCTCCGAAGAGCTGGAAGGCGTTCGCTTCGAGCATCTCCTTCCGATGGAAGCGGCGTTGAAACAGCACCGTCCCGATGGCCCACGAGACCGCCCCACCGAGGAGCTCCAGGACGGCCGTCGGGGAGGCGCCCACCGCGAGGATGTTCCAGGCCTCGGAGATCAGGACCACGCCGAGAAACCCGCCTCCGATCGCGATCCAGTGACGTCCGGTGAGCCGGTGCCCGAGCACGATCGGGGAGAGGATCGCGACCCAGAGGGGGAAGGTGTAGACTAAGACGGCGGCGAGCCCCGGGAGCACCGAGCGGATCCCCAGCATCACGAAGCCGTAGAACGCGGCCGTGTTCGGAAGGCCGAGAAGGAACGCGTCCCGCCGGCCCCGGGCGTCCAGCACCCCCCAGGCCCCGAAGGGGGAGAGGACGAGCGCCGTGGCGCCGGCCCCGATCGCCGCACGGAGGAGGGCGAGCCAGAGCGGGGTCGCTTCGGAGAGGCCCACGCGGATGAAGATGAAGTTGAAGCCCCAGACGACGCTCAGGAAGAGGAAGAGAGAGCGGGTCGTCCACGGACCGGCGGACGAGGGCACAGGGGGAGCCAGCCGGAACCTCTCATAGCGCTTCGCGCGAAGCTTCGGAGGGAGGCCGGAGCTGCCCGGCCCGCCCTCGGCAAATCGAAATCGCCGGAGATAACCGCTTAAACCGGAGCCACCTGCCGCTCACCGGATGTCGCTCCGGGGCCGCGACCTGATCTCGATCCGAGATCTCTCGCGGGAGGAGATCGAAGAGGTTCTGGTCGCGGCGAAGAGGATGATCCCCGTCGCGGAAGGGACGAAGGTCGTCCATCCGCTGGCGGACAGGACCGTCGCGATGGCGTTCTTCGAACCGTCGACCCGGACCCGCCTCTCGTTCGAGTCGGCGGTGAGCCGTCTCGGCGGGAGCTGCATCACGATCGCGGACGCCTCGGTCACCTCGATGCGCAAGGGCGAGAGCCTCTACGACACGATCCGGATGCTGAGCTCGTATGCCGATGCGATCGTGATCCGGCATCCGAACGAAGGCGCGGCCCGCCTCGCGGCGCGCGCCTCCGACCGCCCGGTCCTGAACGCGGGCGACGGGGCCGGCCAGCACCCGACGCAGACGATCCTCGACCTCATGACGATGCGCGAGGTGTTCAACACCCTGAGCGGTCTCAAGATCGTGCTCCTGGGGGACCTCAAGTTCGGGCGCACCGTTCACTCCCTGACGCATGCCCTCGCCCTGTTCGGCTGCGAGATGGTGCTCACCTCGCCGCCCTCGCTCGCCCTGCCGGACCAGGTCCGCCGGCGGCTCGACCACCTGGGGGCCAAAGTCCGGGAGGAGCCGAACCTCCGGGCCGCGCTCCGGGACGCGGACGTCCTCTACGTGACCCGGATCCAGAAGGAGCGCTTCGGCGACGAGGACGAGTACCTCGAGGTCGCCGACTCCTACCGGGTCGACAACGAGCTCCTGCGCGATGCGAAGCCGCGCCTTGCCGTCATGCATCCGCTCCCGCGGGTCGGGGAGATCGCTCCCGAGGTCGACGAGACCCCGCACGCCGTCTACTTCCGTCAGGCGTTTCTCGCGGTGCCGGTGCGGATGGCGCTCCTCGATGCGATCCTGGGCGGAGGGAGGAGGGGGGGCTAGGTGTCCGCGCGCGAGCTCAAGATCACGCCGATCAAGAACGGCACTGTCATCGACCACATCTCGAACGGACTCGCCCTCGAGGTCCTCAAGATCATCGGCGCTCACACGCTCGACAAGGACTCCACGGTCTCGGTCGCCCTCCACGTCCGGTCGAACAAGCTCGGCTGGAAGGACATCGTGAAGGTAGAGAACATGGAGCTCTCGCCGCGGAAGGTCAACGCGATCGCGCTGATCACACCGACCGCGACGATCTCGATCATCCGGGACTTCAAGGTCCGTGAGAAGCGCTCGGTCGATCTCCCCGAGCGGGTCTTCGGCATCCTGAAGTGCCCGAACACCAACTGCATCTCGAACCAGAACGAACCGATCGAGAGCGAGTTCGTGGTCTCCTCGCGCCGCCCCGTGATCCTGACCTGCGCCTACTGCGACCGCGAGGCGACAGATTTTCTGCACCACCTCGCTTAGCCGGCCCGGGTTCGGCTCGTGGTCCTCGGGTTCCTCACCGGATTCGCCATCGTCTTTCTCGTCGTCGGAGGACTCGAGCTCTTCGACCGGACGAGCTTCGCGACGATCGCCCTGTCCCTGCATGCCCACGCGCGCGGCACCTGGGGCGGGGCCGCGACCGCCTTCGTCGTGACGAGCGCCATCTCGGTGACGATCGGGCTCGCGCTGGTCACGGCTCTCGGTCCGGGCAACCTCGGCTACCTCCGGGTCGGCGGGGGGGCCTTCCTGATCGCCTACGCGGGCTGGGTCTACTTCCATCCGGAGGAGGACCGCGCCCCCGAACTGCGCCCCGATGCGCGGTCGTCGTACCTCACCGCGCTCGTCACGATCCTCCTGATCGAGCTCGGCGACACGACGATGATCTTCATGATCCTCTTCGTCCCGGTCTGGGGGGGCCTCCTCGTCTTTGTCGCGGGGGCGCTCGCCCTCGTCCTCGTCGCGACCTGGAACGTCCTGCTCGGCCACGTCCTCCTGGGTCAGAAGCTGGGGGCGCGACTCCCGCCGCGGCTCTTCAATCGGATCGTCGTCGTCGTGCTAACCGTGGTGGGGGCCCTTACGATCCTCTACGGACTTGCGCCGGGGGCGTTCCCGTCGCTCGCGTGAGGGGCTGGGTTCCGGCTCGGCCGGGGAAGGGAGCGGGCCCCCTCCGTTCTCGCTGGCCGGCGCCAGGCGATCGAGCTGCCCGATCCAGGACGACGCTCCGCGAGGCAGGGCCCCGGAGAGCTCGGGCTCCCGGAGCCGTGCCGCGAGCTCTTCCGCCCGGTCGGGTCGGAGCGGGTACTCGAGCAGCGCGAGGCGGAGGACCGTTTCGGCACGGATTCGGGGGATCGTCGTCGGGCCGGCTTCCTCCACGATCGCCTCCCAGCGGTCGCGCGCGGGATCCCGCAGATCGTTGAGGGCCGCCTGTCGACCCTCGAGAAGCCAGAGCCGAAGAAGGGCCGGAGAGGGTGGCAGCAGGTGGAGGTTCTCCGCGATCGTGTGGGCGCGTTCGAGCGCCTGCTCGACCGCCCGAGAAGCTCCCTGGTCCAGAAGGATCTCCGCAATTCCGAGCTGCTGGTAGAGCTCGAGCGAGATGAGCCGGTTCCGCTGGAGGGCCGGGATGCTCCGCTCCCGCACCTCGCGGGCTCGCTCGCTCTCGCCCCGGGCCTGCAGAAGGCGGGCTTCAAGGTCCTCCGCCAGGGCGTCGAGCTCCCAGCGGCGGGTCCGGCCGAAGAGGTGTCGTGCGGAATGGAGGAATCGGCCGGCGAGCTCCTGATCGTCGGCATTTCCCTCGATGCGCGAGAGCCCCACCGCGAGGAGCGCCAACGCCTGGAGATGCCCCTCGGGGAGCTTGCGGGCCAGGACGGCCGCCCGGTCCGACTCGTGGCGAGCTTTCTCGGGCCAGCCACGTTCGGTGTGGAACTCGGCGACGAGCGCCTCGAAGAGGACCTCGATCTCGACCATCTCGGCGTCGTGGCAACGCTCGATGAGCTCGAGCAAGGTCGTCGCGAGGGACGGTCGGGGTCCGACCACTCGCATCGTAAGGAGGAGCGGCTCGACCCACCCTGCCAGCGTTTCGGCCGCGATCTTCGCTCGGAGCGCTCCGTCCAGACCCTCGCGCACCTCCGACTCGGCCTGCGTGACCCGGCCGGCGCTGAAGAGGGCGCGCGCGTGCAGCAGCCTCAGTTCGGGCTCGACGATGTCCCGCTGGGCCGGCGGAAGCGCCTGGAGACAGCCGATCGCATCGTTGAGCAGCTCCTCCGCGGAGTCGAACGCGAGGAGCTCGAGACTGATCTCGGCGGCCTCGAGGAGGTGACGGAGCGCCATCGGCCCGGGATACCAGGCGAGATAGTGCCGCGCGACCTCGATCCTCCGCGCGAGGTTCGGCTCGGGGGAGAGCGCGGAGAGGGCGTTCGCGATCTCGAGATGCATCTCCTGCCGCTGCTGCTCGGGAAGGAGTTCGGCCGGGAGCGGGACCCACGGCGCATGCGGAATCGTGACCTTGCCGTCCACCACCTTGAGGAGCCCGGCCTTGGCCGCAGGAACGATCGCCTCCCCGAGCTGGGAGAACGTGAGCCGCGAGACCCGGGTCAGGGCGACCTCTCCCACGCTCCCGCCGAGGAGGGAGACGTAGCCGGCGACGCGCTGGGAGGCGGACGGTAGGTCGTCGAAGATCGCCTTCAAACGGTGGGCCTCGCGTGGATCGGGGTGGCTCTCCGTGAGGCGCACCCAGTCGACGTCGCCCCGACCGAGGAACGCCTCTTCCCAGGTGATGAACCCGGGCACCGAGCTGTCGAGCGCGACCACGATCAGGAAGGGCCGGAACCGCGCCCGCTTCGAGAGCGCGACGACGAACTCGCGACTCTCGGTGTCGAAGAGGGCGCCGTCGTCGATCAGGATGACCACGGGATTCCCCTCGGGGCCCCGCATCTCGGGGAGGATCTCCTGCCAGTAGGCGTCGGGGTCCCCTTCGTTCGCCGACCGCGCACGGACCGGCTGGCCGAGGTAGGTGGTCCGGGCCCGCTCGCCGCGGCTCCGCCGGCTCCTCGGAAGGCGCTCCGTGAGGTACGGGACAGGGGCGACCGGCACCGTGAGCTCCGCACTGTCCGTGGGCTCTGCGGCCGCCTCCTCTGGAATCGTAACCTCGGCTTCCGTATCGGCCCGGAGTCCATCCAGAGCGCCGTACGGCACCGACCTCGACCGGTAGCTGCCCCGAAGGCTCACGACCCGGGCGCCTTGGGCTTGCAGAAGCCCTCGTATCTCCTCGAGGAGGGCGGACTTGCCGCTCATCGGTGGGCCGACGATGGCGACGGTACGTCCGGAACTCTCCACGAGCCCCTCGAGCCCACGGAGCACCGGAGAAGGAAGTAGGGGCACCCGGCACCTCCTCGATGGATTCCTCTCGGAGGGATTTAATTCCAACGCGTCGCCGCCCTCCCTGAACAGCGCCCGCCCGCGAGCGCTTATCCGCCGGACCGGGTTGGCCGGACCCGTGCCGCGTTCGATCCGGACCCGACGTCGTGAGCTCCTGAGAAAGACCGTCCGTCCGGTCGATGTCCGGAAGGTCCGGGGCCTCGGCGATCTGGTCACCCAGTTCCAGGGCGCGTCGATCCAGGCGCGGAATCTCGGGCGGTGCCTCGAAGTCTGGGAGAACGCCCTCACTGACCCGAAGCGCCCGACCATCTTCCTCGGTCTCTCGGGGCCGCTGATCGCGGCGGGCCTCCGCAAGGTGATCCGAGACCTGGTCGACTGGGGCCTCGTGGATGTGGTCGTCTCGACCGGGGCCGTGCTCTACCAGGACCTCTACCAGTCGATCGGGGGTCGGCACTGGGTCGGCACTCCGGCCGCCGACGACGTCCGCCTTCGCGACCTCTACCTGGACCGGATCTACGACACGTACGTCGACGAGCTCAAGTTCGAAGACACCGATCGAGTGATCGGCCGGATCACGAACGAGTTCCCTGCCCGACCGGCCTCGTCTCGCGAGTACCTCGGTTTCCTCGGGTCCCGCTTTCCCGACCCCGACTCGATCCTTGCCACCGCGGCCCGAAGGGGCGTGCCGGTCTTCTCTCCCGCGCTCATCGACAGTTCGATCGGGATCGGACTCACGCTCCACTACCAGGCCAACCGGGGAAAGCCGGAGCGGTTCCTGCTCGACGCCGTCCGCGACAACTTCGAGCTGGTCCAGATCCTGGCCCACTCACCCCGCACTGCGGTGGTCTACATCGGGGGCGGGACCCCGAAGAACTGGATCAACGACGGGATCGTGATGGCGAACTACGCGTTCGGCCGGGAAGGCGAGGGCCACTACTACGCCCTCCAGATCACGACCGACTCCCCGCACTGGGGCGGTCTCTCGGGAAGCACGCTCGACGAGGCGCAGTCGTGGGGGAAGATCTCGCGGACCGCGACCCGGGCGATGGCCCATGTGGAAGCCTCGATCGGGCTGCCTCTTCTGGTCGGCGCGCTCTGGGACCGCCGTAGCCGCTGGCGATCCCGGCACCGGCTCAAGTTCGAGTGGTCAGGGGACGAGGTCCGAATTCAGA
>JBJKRJ010000058.1:0-2992 GCA_046704665.1 Thermoplasmata archaeon
AGACTGATGGGCCAGTTGACCACCCGATCGAGAAGATTGGCCGGAACAGGCTGAGAAGAGCGCTCTCCCGAACCAAGGCCAGAAGGACGGCCGGCCGGCGCTGCCCGGCTACTTTTCACACACTCTCCAGGACTTTGGGCACACCCCCCGGGACTAGCACTACTCCCGCACTTATGACTTGATTCCGAGCCATCTCGGCAGATCGGCGAGGGTCAGTCCTTGGAGTCCCTCGTCACCTACCGTGATCGGTAGGTCGAACATCTGAGCCAGATACGCCAACATTTGCCGCCGATCCTCCACGCTGGGCAGTTCGCTCGCCATCCGCAGGATTCGAAGCGCCACGGCCATCTGCAACCAGATCCGAATTTGAGGGATGGTCGGGAACCTCCGCCCGGGCTTCGCCGTTCCCTTCATCACCGAGAACGCGTGCTTCTGTCGCTCCAGCATCGCGAACGAATACGCCATCATCACCAGCGTCACGTGATGGTGCCACCCGAGCCAGCTCCGCCCCTCGAAGTGATCGAGCCCGAGCTCCTCCTTCATCTGGAGGTATCCCTGCTCGATCGGCCAGCGCCCTCGGATCAGTCGGATGTGCCCCTGCACCGTCAGGTCGTCGAACCCCCAGGCGAGGTACGCTTTCGTCTCGTTCGACCGCTTCTCGAAGACCACCCATACCTCTTCGTCCGTCGGCTCTCCGTCCTCGCACACCATCGCCCGCACGTGGACCGCCTCCACATACATCGGGCCGACCGCTCCCGCGCTCCAGAAGATCTTCTTCCACTGCGAGGGAGGCACCTTCGAAGCGATCTCCGCGCAGCTCCTCGGCGTCAGCACCTGTCCTTGCTGACCCCGCCACCCCTCCCCGAGGGGCAGCACCAGGCAGTTCTCGGGCTGGACACCCATCACATACGGTTCCTCCCACTCCCGCAACTGTCGGCGGAACTCCCCCACTCGACCATAGTCCGCATCGGCAACCACCGCTTGATGCGGCACCTTCAATCGTCGGACCCGTTCGACCAACCTCAGCGCGATCTTCCACTTCTCCTCGAAGACCACCTCGGGAGGGATGCCACACTTCTCCCGATGCGCCGCCTCCTCCGCTCGCTCCTTCGGCAGATACAGGCGCATCCCGATCGGAAAGCTCTCGAGGTCGGGGGAAAAGAGTGTCCCGGGCCGAATGTATTGGGCGCTCACCCCGACCTGGCAGTTCGCCGTCTTCCCGCGCGTCCCGCACCACTGGGAGGCGACTCCCACCGAATCGTCCCCCTGCTTCGGGAACGCGGTGTCATCGACCGCTACCAGTCCCCACGGATCGGCGAAAAGGGGGGTCATCAGCTCGACCGTCCGCTCTTGGACCCGTTCCCACTCCCACGGCGAGTAGGTGACGAAGTTCTGAATGCGATCGGGGCCGCTCGCCGGCGCTCGTCGGGCGATCGGCTCCATGCTCTTCCGCTCGCCCTTGAGGAAGAGCCCGTTCACGTAGTCCTGGGCGTTGGTCCGGGTGTCGCTGGAACGGACCCCGACCTCGAAGAGATCGGCGTAGGCCGCGAAGTATTCGCGCACCTCGGGGATCCAGATATGGCCCCCGGGGCCAAAGATCGAGCGGGTTGTTCGGCGGGGTGGGGGTTCGACCGGCATCGCGACGGAGAGCGCCATCGCCCCCGTCCCCTCAAACCGGTATGAGTCTATCGGCTTCCACTCGCAGCCGGAATCCCGGCTCACGTCATAACTACGGGAGTAGTGCTAGGCTACCCGTCTCGGATTGTTCCAAAGGCGACCTTTAGGGACCCGTACTGCCACCGGGAACCGAAGCCCGAGGGCGGATCACGTTCCCGGCTACCACGTGGCTCCTCTTCTACGGCCGGAGGAACACCTTGATCGCCCGGCGCTCGTCCATGGCACGGTAGCCATCCGCCACCCGCTCGAGGGGTAGGGTGAGGTCGAAGACCCTGCCGGGGTGGATCTTCCCCTTCCACACCCGGTCGATCAGGTCGGGAAGGAAGCGACGAACGGGAGCCGGGCCACCATGGAGGCGTATGTGAGTGAGGAAGAGCTCTTGCAGGTCGAGTGAGACTCCGTGCGGCACGCCGACGAACCCCAAGGAGCCGCCCGGGCGCGTGACCTGGATCGCTTGGTCCATCGCGTCCTTCGTTCCGACACACTCGATCACGGAGTCGGCGCCGACCCCGCCGGTCAGGTCGCGGATCCTCTCGACCCCTTCCTTCCCGCGCTCGGGAACGATCTCCGTAGCGCCGAACTCCCGGGCGAGCTTGGAGCGCGCCGCATGTCGGCTCATCGCGATCACCGTCTCCGCCCCCATCTCCTTGGCGGAAAGGATGGCCAGGAGTCCTACCGCCCCGTCCCCGACCACGACGACCGTCCCGCCCGGTGCGACGTTCGCGGCTACCGCACCGAACCACCCCGTGCCCGTGACATCCGAGAGCGCCAGTAGGTCGGGTAGCTGCTCGGCCGATGGGGAACTAGGGGTCGGCACCAAGGTACCATCCGCGAGGGGCACGCGCACCAGCGGGGACTGGCCCCCCAACACGAGCTCGGCCTGCCGACACGACGTCTGGTAACCCGCCCGACAACTGGGGCAGGCGTTGTCGGAGGCGAAGAACGAGCCAATGACGAACTCGCCGGGGCGGATCGATGTTACCGCGCTCCCTACCTCCTCCACGATCCCGCAGTACTCGTGTCCGACCGCCGTTCCCTCCGGCACCGGACTGACGCCGCGGTAGAACCAGAGGTCCGACCCACAGATGCACGTCGCCGAGACCCGGAGGAGAGCGTCGGTGGGTTTGGCGATTCGAGGCGCCTCGCGTTCCTCGAACCTCACGTCGCGAGCTCCGTGAAAGACCGCGCCCTGCATCATCCCCCTCCCGAATCTATCACCGTGCTCGGCGACTCACGATGGACGGGGACCCCTGACGGGGACGAAGTCGAGGGGAGGTACTGCTCGTCGGAAACCAGTTCCATCCACTGGGCGGCC
>JBJKRJ010000059.1:0-99958 GCA_046704665.1 Thermoplasmata archaeon
CGCCCGGTCCGTTCGACCGGGCGCGCGGAGAGCATTCGGGGGCAGCGGGACCGGGACGGCAACGGGTGACGGCGGACTAGGTGAGGAGGAGGCATCGAACATGACGGTCCAATCGAGCCGAGCGGGATCGGCCCTCCTCGGAGGGGGTCTCGTGATCGGCGGTATCGTCGTCGCCGAGACCCTGACATCGGTCGGGGGAGGTGCGGCCACTCTGGCGGTGTATCTCCACGAATTCTGGAACCGGATCGCCTGGCCGGCGGTGCTCGGGGTACGGTGGGCGGCGAGCGGTCTCTGGCACGTCATGCTCCGCTCGGTCTCCTTGGTCGGACCGAATCCGGCCCTTCAGACGATGGTACTCACGCTCCTCCTGGGTCTCGGTGCGGTCGCGTTCTTTGTCTTCCTCGCGGTCGTGGCGGGCCCGCTGAGCGGACGCCAACGCGGACGAAACCCTCTGGAACCGCCCGCGGACGGGCTCGGGCAGGGTCCCTCCTGCTCGGGAGGGCCGGGCGCGACCGATGCGACGGGCGAACCCCCCCTCGAGCCATCCGATTCACCGATGGGCGAGGTTCCACAGACCCCCGAGAACCGGTCGAAACTGCTGCAGACCGCCGGCGCGCTGCGAGAGCTCATCCGGACACGGCCGGGACTAGAACCCGCGAACTACGAGACCGACCTCCTCCGTGCGGAGGATTTCGTCGTAACGAATCGGCTGACCGAAGCCTACCTCGTACTCGACCGGGTATCGAGAGAGATCTCCGATGAGACGGAACCCGGAACGACGCGAACGGTCCCCCGCCGAGCCGAGCGATGGACCGACCCGCCACGACCAAATGAGACCGGGGCGGTCGCGGCGGCTCCCGCGCAACGCTGGACTGGCGCCCCCCCGTCGAAAGGGTGGTCGCACGCGGTCGCCCCAGATCCCGATACGACGCCGTCAGCGACCGGGGCGTGAGGCGACAGGTCCCCCGATGCTGGACGTAGATGCGCCATCGAGCCTTTCGGGTCGAGAGCTCGGAACTCCGGTGCGGTTCCGCACCAACGGAATTCGGGAGGTCGTGGGGGAGCGGCTGACTTCCCCGTTCGCGGTGACGATCGGCCGGGCTGTCGCTCGGGTGGCCCCCCCCGATCGGCCGATCGCGATCGGGAGGGACGCGCGGACCTCGAGCGCGGCCCTTGCGGACCTCCTCGCCTCGACGCTCATGCTGGACGGTCGGAACGTGATCGACCTCGGGCTCTTGCCGACCCCCGCGGTACAGTACGAACTTCCCCGGGTCGGCGCGGGGTTCGGCGTGGTCATCACGGCCTCCCACAACCCTCCCGAGTACAATGGATTCAAGTGTCTCGACGAACGGGGACGCTCTATCTCCCGAGAGACCGAAACGAGAATCGAGGACCTCGTCAAGGAGCCCGACGAGGGCGGAGCCCTCTACGACGGGGTCGGAGACCGGCAATTCGATTCGTTCGTCGCGGAGCGATACCTCTCGGGGATGCTGGGGCTCGTCGATGCTGCGAAGATCGCCTCCCGCAACCTTACGGTCGTTCTCGATTGCGGGAACGGAGCTACGGCCGTGACGAGCCCCGAGCTCCTGCGTCGCCTCGGCTGCCGGGTCATCACGATGAACCACTACATGGACGGGCGATTCCCGGGCCGGCCGTCGGAACCGAACGAGCAGACCCTCCAGAACCTCGCGCGCGTCGTCCCGGCGGTCGGGGCGGACCTCGGCATCGCGCACGATGGGGACGGGGACCGGACAATCTTCGTGGACGGAAAGGGGCGTATCGTCCCGGGTGACCAGAGTCTCGGACTTCTCGCCCGCGAGGCCGTCCGGGTCGTGGGAGGAGGAGCGGTTGTCACGCCGGTCTCCACGTCCGAGCTCGTCGAGGATCTCATCCATCCCCTCGGCGGTCGAGTGGAATACACGCCGGTCGGTTCCCCCGGCCTGTCGCGCGCCGTGGAGAGGACCGGCGCCGTCCTCGGGGGGGAGGAGAACGGAGGCGTCATCTTTCCGAGGTGGCAGTTCGCTCGGGACGGGGCGATGACCGCCGCGGCCATGTTGGACGTTCTGGCGCAGGAAGGCGCCTCGCTCAGCGACCTTATCGAGAACCTTCCCCGGTACGCCTCGGTGAAGGAGAAGCTCGCGTGCCCTCCCGAGAGAGCCCAGCGGGTCCTCGCGGGGATCGCCGACGAGCTGCGCATATCGGCCCGCAGGGTCGTCACCCTGGACGGCTGGAAGATCTATACGGACGGTGGGTGGTTGCTCCTGCGAGCCTCGGGTACCGAGCCGGTGGTCCGTGTCTACGCCGAGACGCGCGACCTGAAGAGCGCTCAACGGCTCGCGACCACGGCGATGGAGAGGATCCGGGAACGCCTCGCCAGCTGAACGGCCTCACGACCGGACCGTCCCTTCGTCCCCTGTCCGCGGTCCCGGGAACCGCAGGCCGTGGGACCTCCGTGATCGAGTCGACCGGGACGTCGCGGAGGACCTTCGAGCGGGATCCCCGCGAACGGGTCGTCCCTCTCGCTGCAAGGTCATCCCCGGCCATCGGGGCAAACTGGGATAAGCGGGGCATTCTCTGCCCCGCCCCGCTGGGCACGTAGATCAGCGGAAGATCGCTGCTTTCGCAAAGCAGAGGTCGGGGGTTCAAATCCCCCCGTGTCCATCCATTCCTCCTCGGGAGAACCGGAGGACCTAGCCCGCGCGGCGGGACCGAGCGGTTCGCGCGCTGCAGGGAGTGCTAGGGCGCGATCGTGGCGTTGGTAATCGTGACGTTCAGCGCAAAGTCGTAGTATCCCCCATTGCCGGGAAACGTGATCTCCGCGTTGAACTGGGTCTGGCCAGGCGGAATCGCGATGGGAAGGGCTCGAGACAGGTGACCCAGCGAGAAGGGAGGGGACACTGTCACCGAGGTCGCATTCCAAGGCGACGGTCCCACGCCTCCCCCTAGGGTCACCAGAGAGTTCACGCTGGCGCCGACCGGGGCGGTGTACGCAGCGAGCAGCACATAGACGACCACTTCGGAGCCATTGCACCAGGGGTGACCCTGCTCGCAGTAGATGTCAATCTCAGTATACCGGATGTGAACGGTGCGACTGGCAACGTACCACCCGATCACGAAGGTAGCCGAGAGGTAGGCGGAGACAACCAGTATCCCCGCCGTGAACACCGCCCAGAGTATCCGGCGAGTCCTCCTCGGAAGCAGATGATAGAGGTGGGATCGATCCGGTGCCCGTGGCTCCGAGAGTGCTCGTCCCACAGGTCTACCCGCAGTCGTCGAGGAGATCGGTTCCCCAGGACTTACGCGTTTCGGTCGACAGTGGCCTCCGGTGAGATAGGACACGAGAGGGCCGCGGATCCCGTGCTCGAGGTCCCGCTCTGAGGAGAGCGAGGCAGAACTTGGGGCAGCTCTCAGTTCGCGAGCTGGTTGGGGAGTTCCCGAGGTCCGGGACCGTGGGAGACGTCGTGACCTCCCTGTGGGGAGTGGTCGAAGCGGGCGTGCCGAGTGCACACACCCTAGCAAACCCGGGAGTTTGTGCGACAGGCACCCGGGCGCGCTTCACGCGACCCCGTAAGCCGCCCAGCCTCTGCTTCTCCTCTCTCTCGTCCCCCACGCGGTAGTCATCAGATAGTCCGCGGGAAGCCTGAGGAAGCTGAGTCGCCGTTCCGGGGCCACAATCTCGTGCGGCTCCTCGCAAGCCGCAGTGGACGCGACGCTGGGCTCTATCCGAGTGCGCGATGTTTCGTGTGGGCGACACGCGGGGTCGAGGCTGCCCATCGGGTTCGACCCCGGGCCGTGCGGCCAAATGATTCTTGAGCGTCGATTCGACCGTCGGATTCGGTAGGTGTCGTTCACCGGAGGAGTTCCTCGGTAATCCCCCCGTGTCGATCTCGTATAGGGTTGAGATCTACCACACCGCGCGGGCTCACGATGCCCCGACGACGGGCGAAACCGGCGGACCTCCTGTCCAATGCGGGCGTCCGGAGGTGGTTCGAGAACCTCGCCCGGGGCTCCCCCGCGACGGCGGACCTCAACCTGCGCCGGCTGGCCGCGCTCTGCGACTCGATGCGAACGACTCCCTCAGAACTCGCCGCTCTCAGCGGGAGGCAGGTCTATGACCGGAGGAGGACAGCTTCCTCCTGCCTGCCGCTGGGTTCGAGTGGCGGCGGAGGACCTACAGCGTCGATGTCGAGTGCGGTACGTTGGTCCCTTACCGTGAGCAGGTCGTCCGAAACCTCCGGAAGGCCTTCGCACTGGGTCGGCGGGCCCCCGTGGTCGCGTCCGCCCCGTACTCCTCGTCCATGTTCACTGCACTTCGAATCGCTTGTGGCTGGTTCGAGCACTGGCCGCGTCCGTTGGATTCATTTCGCCCAGCGAAGCGAACGGGGGGGACCCGCGTCCACTCGGCGAGGTCCATGAACTCGTCCACGGACACGCCCGCGACCCGAACGATCTCGCGGAGGGTCCCGCGCGCCACTTCGCGCGTCGGATGGATCGGAACGTCACGATCCGACCGTCTGGATGGGCGTACGACGCGTGGCTCCCGCGCTGCCGCTGGAAAGTGAATCCCGGCTTCTCGAGCGCGCGTATGACCCGTCGCGCGGGAAGCGGCGTGAGACGCGCCGCGGAACGTCCCTACGCCGTCGCTTTCTCGACCCAGACGACCTTCGGAAGCTCCCGCCCCGCGTCCCGCGTCTCGAGGTAGAGCAGGATCGCCTCCTCCATGTTCGTGAGGAGCTCCGCTTCCGTCGCCCCCTGGCTCACACAGCCGGGGAGTTCCGGGACCGTCCCGACGAAGACACCGTCCTCGTCGCGCTCCACCATCAGGTGGTATGCCTGGGTCGCCATCGACTCCTTCATCGTTCTCGCTCCTATTGACCCTTCCGAGAGACCCCTCTCGGACCTGGAGAGGGGTCTCGAGGAGCTCGCGTCGCGGCCATCGTCGCTAAGTGCTCGAGCGACTTGGCCACGTGTCGTGACCGCGGGTCCCGCGCCCATCGCCGCCCCGATACCGCGATGGAATACACGCCCGAAGCACCCTGCAAGGGCGGGGGCGGTGTACTTGCTTCGAAATGGCACAAACGCTGTACGGAGACAATCCAGGATGCCCTTCCCGTCCGACGTGGCCGCTACGCGGATCCGTACGTCTCCCAACACGAACTCCTGTAGCTCGGCGGCCAAGACACCTCGATGAACCTGAAGGCTGCAGCTCGTCTGCCGAACGCGTAGAGTCCACCGCTTGAGAGCGCCGTGGGCAAGTAGTGCTACCCCCGACGCCCCCTCGCGGGGAGGGCCGGACAGTGCGCCCTTGGCCGATGGCGTCTCAATTCCCTGTAGACGAATCCATCTGCAAGAGCTGCTTTCCCACGTTGTCCCCGGAATAGAGCCGCGCGAGACCCTTCGGGGCCTCCCGGAGGCCCACGAGAACGTCCTCCTTGGACTTGAGGCGGCCGGAACGCAGCAGCGGGAGCAACGCATCGAAGACCTCGGCTCGCCGAGGGATGTAGTCTCGTCCGAGGAGCCCTTCCATGCGCCCGTTGACCATGACGAGGGCGAGGTAGTTCCTGGGGCCCGGCGGCTCTGGCGTGGCCGCGTACCGTGACGTCGCGCCGCAGAGCACGACGCGACCACCGGATCTCAGCCGCTCCAGGGCGAGGTCGAGCGTGGGCCCGCCGTCGTTGTCGAAGAAGATGTCGATACCCTCCGGACAGAGCTCGGCGAGCCGCGTGCCGACATCCTCTCGCCGGTAGTTGATCGCCCCGTCCACTCCCGCTTCGTGAACCAGCCAATCGCATTTGGCCGGACTTCCGGCAATCCCGATCACCCGGAGCCCGTAGATCTTGGCGAGCTGAGATGCGATCGATCCCACGCCTCCCGCCGCGCCGGAGATGACGATGACCTCGCCCGGTCTCGGCCGAGCCACCTCGTGCACGCCGAAATAGGCGACCAGTCCCGTCAGTCCGAGCGCGCCAACGGCCCAGTTGGGGGGAACTCCCGGGGGCACCCGATAGGTCGGGGTGAACCCCACTCCGTCCGTCAGGGTGTAGTCCTCCCAGGCCGTGTGACCGTGCACGAGGTCTCCGGGGGAGAAGTCGGGGTGCCGGGATTCCACCACTTCCGACGCGGCAATGCAGCTCATGACCTCACCCAACGGGATCCCGCCCTCGACGGGATCCGCCGGATCTCCCCGAGCGATCATGAAAATCTGCGTGGGGTCGAAGGAGAGCCAGAGATTGCGGACCAGGAACTGACCCCCGCCCGGAGTGGGGACCGGCGCCTCGGCCCATCGGAAGTTCGCCTCGGTAACCGTGTCCTCTACCCGCTGGGCGACGAGCCATCGTCGGTTCACGCGATCTGACATGGAAACTCCCCGGAGCGTCGCCGACCCTCGCGCTGTTATCCAGACCGTGAGCTCAAGTTATACCTGACCGAACGGCGGGGAGGCGTGAAACTGCGGTCACAACTCGCCTCCAGCACGAGCAGCTCGTGAACCACCTCGTCGAATCGGCCAATAGACCGGAGGGGCACGCCGGGAGAACTCGACTTCGCCACCTACCACAAGGACGTGCTGTCCCATGACTGCTACTGCATGGATCTGGACAAGATCGAATACCGCATCGACCCGAACGGCAACCTGCGGGTCGTGGGGATCTTCGAGCTCATCCGCTGGGGCTGGCAGCACGAACTGGATGACATCCCCGAGCGGCTGGCACCGTACGAGGGAAAGCTCGCGCTGCTGCGACGGATCAGTGCGTCGATCGCCGCGGGGCAGGGCTCGTCCTTCCCGACGTTCTTTGTGTGGCACCGACCGGACCTTTCCGAATTCGTGGTCTGCCGACTGCAAGAGTGGGCAGGTGGTTCGAGGATGGCGCTCGGTCTGGGATGCAACGCGTTCGCCGACCTGATTAAGGGTCTTCCTGAGTGGGAGAGCGGGCCCGTTCTGCCATGCGCTACACCCTAGAGGATTCGCTTAGGGATGCGTCCGAGGTCGTCGAGGAGACTCGTCGGGAACTTGAGGAACAACGTCGTCTCCCGCGGCGGGTTCCCTCGATCTTCGAACGTGGGTGTCTCTCTCGTCACACCGGGCGGAGGTCCAGGGCTGACTCCTCATTGACATGAAGCTCAGTAATGGCTGCAGGGCTTGGCCACGCCATGCGGTCAAAGTGTAACCGATCCCCGGACGGTCGAGGTGGACACCGTGGAATTCCAGCTGAGTACATCCCCGGTAGCGTTCCAGGAACTCGGAGCGACGACCACGATCTGTTGATGACTCACCATGGCGGTCACGGGGACGGTCCAACCCGGGCCATTCTGGGTCGCTCCGTAGCTGGCCAGCCATCCACCCCCCTCGGATAAGAGTACGGCGTACCAGCCCGAATCGTTCGCGGCACAGTCCGAGATCGCCGGAACCCACCCTGAGCAATTCGGACTACCCATAGGGAGTCTCTGGCCGGAAGGAGTGGTAAGGTTCATGCTGACCATCCAGTTCGCCAAGCCCCAGGCGTCGTAATCCCCCGTCAGGGAGCCGTTGAACTCTCCGATTGCCAGCTGGTACGGAATCGAGATGGCGATGGTCCCACCGTAGGCCGTTACCCTTGGAGACGCGAACAACGTTGCGTAGTAGGCGGCCCGAGCCGGCGGATAATTTTGCAGGGCGCAAGTTCTAGATGCATTGAACTGGCCAAGGTAACTGCCATTCCGATCCGTGTAGGCCTGGATGTTGGGCTGCCACGCCGCCTTCCCTGCTATCCCGCAACCCATGAAGTAGATCCCCCAGGCGCCTTCTCCGAGGCCGGGCTGGTCAACGAAGGGTCCCGGTCCGGACGTCAGAACCTCCACCATCGGATTGTTCTCGTCGATCCAACTCTGTTCGATATTGGTGGTATTGAAGTGGTTCCACGCGACCTGAGCGGCGACCGGGGAATTCACAGGGAGCGTGCCGTTGGCATAGATATGAGTTGCCCAGTAAACGGGGGAGAGCCAGAAGTCAAACCACGCGTAAACGCAGTCACTGGAGAACGGAATGGGTCCAAAAACATGAGAAGTTCCCTGCACGTCGGTTGCCACCAGCACCTGTTTGGTAGCATTCGAGAAGTAGGCGAGCTGCCAGAACGGGGCAGTTCCAGAGTTGAACGTGCCGTGGAAGAGTGGAATCGTACCGTTCCACAGTGTGAGACCGTTGAGTTCGGCTTGGCAAGCGTTCACTGATAGGTTGAGATTGAAGGGACCCTGTATGTTCGGGCTGAAGTGATCTTGTGCTGCCAGCCCCATGATCGAAAAGATCGACCATGGCCCGCCCGGCTCTCGTTCAACGGAGGCATTCAGGGCCGAGAGGACCTGATAGAAATTCGGCCCGTCGTCCACGATGGTCGGACCAACGTGGGACTGACTCTCGACGAAATACCAGCCTCCCAACAATCCCGCTACAATGACGGAGCCGACCACGCCCAGGACGATGATCTTCCGCGAAGTGTTTCTCTCCTTGGGTGGAACCGGAGCCTTCGATTCGGGGCCAAAGAACTCGTCGTAGAGCCGTCTTGTCATGACGTTCTACACCCATCTCGGAGCTAGGTCCTCACAAGTGCGACGGCAAGCGAATACCGAACCGCACCGGCTCCGGCAGCCACGAGAAGGAACGCTAGCCCAGTGGTATGAGCTGGTTGACGAATCAGCCTCGCCTGCATGGGCAGTCTGTCTGTTGCCGCGACCTGCACAATCCGGGCATGCCCGGATGCCCCGATACCCTAACCCGGGCAGACACCAACCCCACCGACGAAAGAGCCGGGCCATGAATATATGCTGATCATATCCGTGGTATCCGCCGACGCGCTCCCGCCCATCCCCATGACGTTGTAGCAGGTCACGCCTGCGCTCGTAGGCCCCCAGATGTCGCCGGAGAGGGTCACGGAGTCCGTGACAGTCTGAGACCAGGACTCGGAGGCCTGGGCCGACAGACCAGGCGCGCCTGGCAAGGAGGCAGACAGACCGAAGTCAAAGTAGAGGCCCGTACTGGTCGTGGTGCTACTCGAGATCGTTTCGGAATAGCTGTCGGTCGAATTGTGGAACTCAGGATAGTTGCGGAATTGACCGTTGGAACCCGATAGGTAGTACGCCCCGTTGGCCGTTGAGTTGTTGATCCAGTCCGATGGAATCTAGAAGCCAGCAATGTCCTGGCAACGCTTCCCGGAATTCGGGTTGTAGAGGTTTTGGTCGAATGACCACTTCCTGTATGCGGCGTTGAATAGGGTGGTCCCAGACACATCGTACTTGGTGGCATAGCAAACTGTGCCTGCCCCATTGACCCCCATACTCGTCGTAACGGTCGTGCTCTGATCAGAAGTGGTTGAACCCGAGGCCCCTCCGCCGATTCCCCAGACCGACGCGCCAGCGGTCCAACTGTACGTGTAGGAATTGTCGTAGCCGACCCCATCCGCGACGTTGATGCTCGCATGAGCCGCGTGATTGAAATCGGCGAAGACCGGCACGTAATTACTGACGTAATCGGGTTGCAAGACGAAGTTCACGTTGGTGGCCCCCATGTCCTGGTATTGCGAATTCGGTGGGAAGAACTCGACCGACTCGTTCCAGTACGGGATCCAGGCGCCCGACGGCATCTGAGAGTAGGCCGAGACCACGACCTGTCTGGGGCAGTTAGGATACTGCAGATAGATCACGTAGTTTCCATTGCTGTCGGTCGTGGCTATGTTGCCGTTCGCATAGCCCTGGCATGTGGCTTGAACCATCGTTCCGACGGGATGTCCACCCCCCTGGAGGGCAACGTTGCCGGATACAATGTAGGAACTGTCCCGAGGAGTCGTGAACGATCCGCCGTAACTGGTGTAACAGAACGTCTGACCGTGGACTAGCCAGCATGTCGGCGAGGGAGGTGTCAGCGTGAAACCGTACGTTGTCTGCTGCTGAAAATAATTGATGTAGACGTGAGCATCGTACAGGCCTGCATAAGTCCCACGGCAATACGTCCCGGAAGGTATGAGCTGAATGGGGCTTGAGTAGACTTCTCCGCTAGAATTGCCCCATGACATCGTGAGCGATCCGTCATCCGTGGTCAGACACATGTAGACGTCAACCTGCGTCGCCGTGGGGTTGGTGCTGACATCGTAGAAGTAAGGTCCATACTGAACACCCACATCAGGTCCGGCCGAAGTCGCGCTCGCCAACTGTGGCGTTACGACGAAGAAGTAAGCGCCGGAAACCATCATCAGGCAAAGAGTCCAGACCAGCGACGAGACTCGACGCGATCCTCTCCGGGTTCTCCCAGATGCGGACATCACCGATGGATAGACGAGGAAGTAAACGTGAGTTGTCTCTCTCTTGCGTTAACGCGGCGCGCGTTAACGCGGTCCGCGTTTACGCGCTGGGCGTAAACGCGCCCCACGTTGGCGCAGAGCCCATGAGCGGGGAGGGCCGAGTCAGGGAACCTGAACTGATTCCGAGATGACCAGGATAAGCCGGAGACGGGGTCCGCGACCTGAACCACTTCACTCCACGAGTATCCACGGCCACGAACGCATCGTCTCGGCCAACTGCTTCCCGCGATCCGAGAGCTCGTACGTGCAGGAGAACGGAAACGACTCGGACTCGAGACGGCAGATCAATCGCGCCTTCAGGAGCGATCGAAGCGCGCGATCGAGCGCCTTCTGTCCGGACCGAAGCCTCTGTCGCATTCGGTACGGATTCGTTCTGCCTTCTCGGTCCAACAACATGACGATCTGGAAGGTTCCAGGGTGCTCAAGCTCGCAAAGAATCGAATACGGGTCGGAAACGGTAATTCGAAGCTCTCGTCGAATCTCTCTCGACTGACCCGGCTCTCGGGCGGTCGCTCGCTCGAACCCTGTGGCCGTCGGCTGAGTAGTGGCATTTGGCGATGATGAGATTGGCTGGTCGCCCACACTCAATGGCGGTCGATGCTCGTCGTCTGCTCCTACGGTCGAGTTGTCCGCTGATGCAGAACTCAGGACAGACGAATCTACCGTCGCGGAGGAGTTTCCCCCCCTGACGCCTTCGCGCCGGGGCGGGGTCCGACCCGGCACGGATCCGCCCAAGCGCGCTCTGCGCTCGGGCATAACTACCCTTGAACGGGATAGCCGCTCGGCACTACAAATCCGTATCGCGTTCCGAGTCGAAATCCAGCCGGGCCACCCCCTCGACCGAGGCTATTACCCCTCGTTCAAGTGCGCGTCTACCTCGCCATGCTATTCGCCCAGGCGCGAGTCGAATCACACCCTGTGAGCAGCAGCGTCCCCGCCGCGATCCGCTCGAACCCCCGGGACCGCTCCGGGCTCACCCGCGGACCCACTTCGTGCGTCAGGACCGCGGTCGCGACTTGGTAGGATGCCCACCGCGTCAGGAGCGCGTTGTGAGTCGCAAGCGCCTCCACCCGCGCGCCGATCAGGCTAGCGTGAGCCCGTGGAAGGCCCGCCGCGGGGCTTCCGGTCGTCTCCCCGCTTTTCATCTCACGACCGTTACTGGAATGCTGGGCGACCATACGTTTTTGCAGTGTACTCCCCTGGTGGCCGCATGGCAGGTCGGCGCCTGGACATCCTGGTGGTCGGGGGCTCCTTCGCGGGGATCAAGACCGCATGGGAACTTCGGAATCGGCTCGCGCGCAGCCACCGGATCACCCTTCTGTCCGACAAGCCTAGGACCATCTTCCGACCCTCTTTTCCTCGGGTCATCTTTGACGACGTTCCGGTGGAGGGGCTGACGCTCGACCTAGCCCAGAACTTCCGGGGCTCGGGGATCGATTTCTCCTGCGAGTCCCTCCTCCACATCGATCCTTCCCGCAGTCGGATCACGACGAGCAAGGGGAACCACCGGTACGACTTTCTCGTGGTGGCCACGGGCGCCCGGCACGCCTACGAGGTCATACCCGGCCTTCGGGAGTTCGCGAAACCGCTCTGCGACGCCTCACGGATTCTGGAGACAAAGAAGGCCGTACTCGATTTTCGCGAAGGCGAATTCTACGCGGGGGTGGGTACCGGCTTTACCCCGGCCGACGCGCCCACGATGGAGATCCTGATGGGACTCGACCACCGGCTCCGAAGGCTCGGCACCCGTACAAAAGCACGGCTCACGTTCGTCACGGACAAGGAGAAATTGCTACCTCCAGGCGGGCCGACCACCTGGAAGTATCTCGGGTCCCTGTTCAAGAAACGCCGAATCGCGACGTTGCTGGGTGTCGACATCACGCGGGTCGATTCCGAGTATCTCTACTTCGAAGACGGTGCGAAGCGGCCGTACGACCAGTGCGTCCTGATCCCGCCGTACCGCGGCTCCGACGGACTCAAGGATTCCGGGCTGACCGACGAACGAGGCTTCGTTCCGGTCCAGATGAACACGATGCGCGCCACAAGGTCGATGACGGGGAATGTCTATGCGGTCGGGGACGCGGCCGCCACCCCGGCGCCCAAGGCGGGTCACATCGCGCTGATGCAGGCCGACATAGCGGCAGCGCACATCGCTTGGCGGATCACCAAGCGCGGGGTCGTTCCGAGCTATCTGCCCGAGTTCAAGTTCGTGATGTATCTCGGGGGAGGAGAGAGCCTCTACCTCTACTCGCAATGGATGTCCGACGGTGATGTCGAGTGGGCACGGGCGAGTCGAGGAGCCGAGACGTCCAAGATCCGGTTCGAGAAGCTGTTCCTTGCCCGGCGGGGCAATATCGGGAACCTGCACCGGACGATGATCAAGTAGGGTGCGTCGATGCCCTCTGGACTCCTCCCCGGGCCAGGGGTCCGCGACCCGTCGTGCGGGCGGCGCGAGGGGACGGGGCGGCGGATCGGGGTCGGCTCCGGGCCGTGGGACCAGAATTTCCTTGAGCGTCGGCTCGACCGCCGTAGTCAGTCGATGTCGTCTAACGAGAAGTCCCTCAGTAGTCTCCCCGTGTCCTCCTCCCCCGTGTGCCCTGCCCTGCCGAGAGCGGGTTGCAGAGTCACTGGGAGCGACGCCTCGTCCCGTGACCCCAAGGAGGGGCCGTACCGGCACCCTTACGTCGCGTCTTTCAGGACGGCAGTGAACGTCGTATTCCGCTTGACCTTGCCGTTCTCGAGTTCGAAGATATCGCAGAACTGGATGGTCATAGTGCCGCCCTCCTTCTTCGGTGCCCGAACCGTTCCCTCCGCCACCACCACGTTGTCTTCTTCGGTCAGCCGGGTGGCCTCCTCTCGAAGCTTGTGGCCATCGAAGTTCTGAATGTACGCGGCCTTCCCTTGCGATCGCGCTCCCCCGGCCGGCGCTCCGTTGAACCACTCTATCCACTCGGCATCGTCGGTCAGCAGACGGGCAACTTCCGAGAGGTCCGTAGAGGCCAGATAAGTCTCGATGACCTTCTTGTTCGGAGTCATGACCGGTCAACGAACCCCCCGGGCCTATATGCACATGGTTGGTTCCATTCGGGGACCTTCGGACCGACCGATGGGTGCGGGCATGATGTCGGCACATCGGACCTGCACGAAGCGTTTCGGTGAGCCCCGTGCCAACCCCACGTGGGGCGGTTGTATCGTGGTCTTTCGGCCCACGCAACTCCACCGGCGAGAGATATCCTAGGTTCGGCGAAAGCAGCGGCTCCTCGACGGCGTACGCGGCGGCAATCTCCCGCGACGGGCTTGACGGGAGCATCGCCGGAGGCGCACGCCGTTTCGCCTGCCCTGCGCCACCGGATCGGCCACAACACTCGATTAAGACCCTGCGCTCATTGCTAGGCCGGTGCCGACTCGTCCCCTCCGCGGTCGACTCATTGACCTTCGACCGTTGCGTAGTTCCGATGCTGCCGCGTTGGGCCTTCTGCTCAGAGATTCCAGAGTCACCCGCATGCTCCCCCCGCGAGTTCGTCAGGAGACGGGCCAGCAGTTCGTGAAGCGCGTCTTGAAGGAGCAGCGCGAGAAGGACGGGGTCGCATTCGCCATCGTCCTCCCGGGATCGAGCGAAGTGGTGGGTCAGATTCGATTGATGAACTGGTCTCGGGTCGATGGACGGGCGGAGGTGGGTTACTGGCTACGACGCAAGTACTGGGGTAGGGGCTATGGGTCGGAAGCCCTCCAATCCATCTGCGACTTCGGCTTTCGCTCGCTCCGACTCCACCGCATCTACGCCAGCGTCGTAGATGGGAACAAGGGATCGATGAAGGTGCTGGAGAGGGCGGGCTTCCATCTCGAAGGAAGGCGTCGGCACGACACGCGTCTCGCACGACGTTGGGCAGACATTCTGGAGTATGGATTGCTTCGGAAAGAATGGCAGTAGCTTGGATACCTTCGGTTTCTTCCTTCCCCCACGTCGCGCGTTTACGTGACGATCGTACTCAAACGCAAGCGGACGACACGAACTATCGCGAAGTCATCTACCGGACTCCGGGTCGTCTCCCGCTCCCTCCGTCCCCCGAGATGCTCCTCCAGCGCATTCTCTAGGTCCCGCGCCGTCGGTTCGAGCGTCGACGAGTAGACCAAGGCCTGCGGGAAGCCCTCCACGATGCCAAGGTAGCACGACGGTCCGTGTCTCGTCCGCGCACATCGAAGCGCGCGGGCACATCTCGAACTCAGGCCCCTCATGGAACGCGCGACCCTCACGTCTTCAGCTCTTCCAACGCCGGCCGTCGCGGGCCACTGGCCGCCGGAGCGCTCGCCCGTGGCCATGTTCCGGAACCTCGTGCGCAGGGCGTGGAGCTCCTTCGCACGTTCGCCGTCGCGCGCGTGGTCGGCACAGCCAACGCGCGCGCTCACACTGCTCGGCGCGGACCGCGAGTTGCCCGCGGGTCCATACACCTCCCGCGTCGAGACGGGCGGTCGTCTCGGCGCCCACGCGGGCGACCACCCGCCGACGACTTGAGTATACGCGAATCATGGCGGGGCAGGCGGAGGGTCGGCGTGTCGCGCACCCCGGAGTCTCAGCTCCTGTCTCACCCCCGGTCGATCCTGTCGAGTTCTTATGCAGCGGCGACCTCTCTCGTCAGGTCAAGGCGGTAATACCGCCGGTGGGAGGAGCGCTCGCGTTGAGTAAGCCGGTATACGATGAACGGTACTCTCGGCCCGGTCTGTACTGGGGAAGCAAACCCACCGGATTGGCACGCGATCTCGTTCGCATCGCACGCTCACTTCCGCGCGGGCCCCGTACGTTGGTCGATCTGGGTTCGGGCGAGGGGCGAGACTCGATCTACTTTGCCCGGCGAGGCTACCGGGTCATGGGCGTGGATATCTCGAGCGTGGGTGTACAAAAGGCGAAGCGACGGGCGTCTCGGCTCGGGGTCAACGTCCGATTCCTCGTCGGGGACCTCCGGACCTACCGACTGGGACATCCGGTGGACGTGGTGTTTTGCTCGGGTGCCCTGAATAACCTCCCCCGCCGAATTCGGGCGACCCGATTTGAACACTTCAAAGCGAACACCGCGCCGGGAGGGATCAACGCGATGAACGCCGACGTACCGAAACCCTACATCCCATCCCACTCGATGAATCCATACGCGTCTCCGTTCCGCTCGGGAGAGCTGCTGGGCTACTACTGGGATTGGCAGATCTTGGATTCGGGGCAGGTCGAGTTCACTTCCAACTCCGGTGGCAATCCCCATCGGAAGGCGATGGACGTCGTCATTGCCCGCAAGCCTGCTCTCGGGATGTAGTGTCCGCCCTTTCCCCGTGTTCGGCACGCCGGGACCTGCTCCCGAGGTGGTAGCTCGGAGGGATCCCCCCTGCACTCGCCGGTTTGTCCGGCGCCATCCGGTGGTCCCCGGTCCGAGTTCCTCATCGGTCGAGCCGTCTCCCGCGCGTCCGCGAACCGGGTGGCCTCGGGTTCACTCCTCGTGAGTCCCGGGCGAGGACCGTAGGTCGCGGGAGGTCCGAGGGGTGAGTCCGTAAGGACCCCCGACTCAGACCTTGGAGGGCTCCAACAGCTCCTAGAGACTCAACGGGTTCCCATCCGGATCCCGGAAGTCGAAGAATCGGATGACGGCGGGGACGGTCACCGTTTCTCCGACCACGATCCCGAGCTCATCCAACCGCCGTCGTTCGTGCTCCAGGTCACGGACTCCGAATCGGAAGTCCCAGCCTTGGGTGCCCGGCGAACCTTCTTGGAGCTGGAGCCAGGTGTCGCCCACCCGGAACTCCACCACTCCCGGAACGGGTTCAAGGTCCGGGGCTTTGCCGAGAAGCCGGCCGTACCACTCTCGAGCGGTCGGCAGGTCGCGGACGGGAATCGTCACGGTGGCTTCGACACAGTCCGTCTTCGGCGGCACGGCTCGCCCAACACAACACTCCCCTATAGACCGAGCTCCATGGGCCGGCACGCCACCCTAGGTGGGCCCGCTCGGCGCCCTTCCCGGTCGGGATGGGGCCAACTGCCCCGGACCTTCTCGGGGGCGTCCGCGCCGGCCCGGGGCCGTCGGGGGGTAGGCGCTGCGCGGACCCCACACTCCACGGGCACCGGCACCCTCGAAGCGGGCGACCCGAGCGGTTGGCTCCCTCGCGGCTGCGACCCGGAGCACGTCGGACCCCCGGGAGGACCAGCGTCTGACCGTTACTATTCTTGATAACGCTTATCTGCCCTCTACCCCTGGACCGCTTCGTGTTCAGCCGAAAGGAGCGAGAGTTCCTCGCACTGATCGTCGAGCATCCGGAGCAGCTCGACGCGTTCCTTACCCGTCAGTTCCCCAATCCGGTGTATCGACGTAAGATCCTGTGGGGGATCCGGAAGAAGGCGGCGGCGGCCGCCGAGGATTGGGAGCTCTACGTCCGTGCGGCCCATCTGGACACACGGGTGGTCCGACCGGGGCCGACGGAGGGGCTGCCGCCGGTCCCTGTCCACACCGAACCGTTCGCCCTATTGGCGAAGAAGCTCGCAGAGATCTCGCGCCCAGCGTCGCGTCGATCGGGCGGTCGACTCCGCGGGAGGGAACCGTGAACATACTATCCGTCGCCATCGCAGTGGGGGCCGTACTCGTCGTGATCGTCGTCTTCTATCTCATCACCGCCGGTCGCAACCGTCGCTTTGGGACGCACGGCGTCGTGCAACGGTCGCGACTGACGTGTCCGAAGTGCCACCAGTCGTTCGACTATGAGTGGGTTCCCGGCGCAGCACTGACGGCGGTCCGTCTCGGACCGTCGCGCTACATGGCCTGCCCGCTATGCCATAAGTGGTCGATGTTCGACATCCTCGACTCGCCCCCACCACCGACGGACCCAAGCGGGTGACCCACAGCGGCGGGACCGGAGCGGCCGGCCTGCCGCACCCGTCTCCGGGTCCTTGGAGGTACCCCGGGGTCGAGCGGCGACCACGACCGGAGAGCGAGCCAGACCAATAGGGCGCGAGACCGTGTCCCGGCGTGCGTAAGTATGGATAGGGTCGGGCCGTCCGACCGCGGTCAGCCGAAACCCCGCACGATCGGGCGACCTCGGGTCGGACTTTCCGGGATCCTCGATCCGTCTCCCTTCCGCCTCGGGAAGGATCCACGGCTGCCTCCGACAGTTCAGGCGACCAGCACCCGCACCACCCCGCTCAGGTCCCGGAGCATTTCGCAGGACTCGGGGGACGGCGCGCCCTCGCGGTTCAACCAGATCGCGCGCATTCCCGCCCCCCTCGCACCGAGGTAGTCGGCTCCCCAAGTATCGCCCACGTGGACCACCTCCCCGGGCATGCAACCCGCGCGGTGCAGCGCGAGTTCGAAGATGCGAGGGTCGGGCTTCTCCACCCCCGCCT
Organism: Thermoplasmata archaeon; assembly: GCA_046704665.1. Lineage (GTDB taxonomy): Archaea > Thermoplasmatota > Thermoplasmata > Lutacidiplasmatales > UBA184 > Lutacidiplasma. The sequence continues at coordinate 17,698 of JBJKRJ010000059.1, forward strand.
CCTGAGAGTAGGTGACCGTGTCGAAGAGGGAGGCCCAGCCCAAGCGGGCGATCTCTTCCGGAAGATAGTCGGTATTGTTCGAGACCACATGGACCCCGACCCCTTCCGCACGGATACGTCGGATGGTCTCTTCCGACTCGGGGAACGGACGATGCCAGGCGGGAGAGGTGAACGCATCGTGGAGGGCGGCCACCATCCCTCCGTCCGGGTCCGGGATCCCGAGCTCACGCAAGGTCTCGGAGCTCCCGCGGTCCGGCCACGAAGGGTTCGCACGAGCCGTGGAGTAGCGGGACGGCTCGAGCCGGGACCAGACCCTCCGGCTCGCCTCCGTCCAACGTTCGAGATCGAGAACGAGACCGCGCTCCCCCAGTACGGCAATGTACACGGAATAGGCATCGCGCTCGCGAAATGCCCGGACCAGGGTGCCGCCGAAGTCAAAGAAAATGGCCCGAAGAGCCATGAAGGGACTCGAACTCGATCCGAGGATATAGCGAGCCACACCCCGTGGCATCGGGAATTCGGGAGGTAGTCACGGGCCGCTGCCGCGCTTCCCGTTCCGGGGATCAGGAGCCGCGCTGACATTGTGCTGCGATCAGGACTGTACTCCGTACCGCGTTGGTAGCGGCGCGCTCAGTCTGGGGAGTCTGTCGGTTCGGAGGTCCCGCCCTCGGCTTTGAGGGGGTCACCCCGGGGAGGCGCGGACGCCCCGTTCGGGCGGGGCACGCACCGCGTCCCCATCTCGGCCCACCTCGCCCGGCCCGAGAGGAGACGGAGGGCGCACTTTGCTCGGCTGCGCCGCTTTATCATCGGCCGGTCCTTGGGAGGACGATCCATGCACCGCGGGATCGAGGTCGGCATCTACCTTCGCCCGGATCTGGGCGACGACAACTTCGTCGCGGAGGCGCTCGGAAACCTGGCCGCCTTTCGTCTCGCCAACGGGCGCCACGAACGGCTCGAGTGGCAAGTGCTTCGGGTCGAGAGCTCCGCCCACCACCACTATCGCTTGGTCCTGCGGCATCCCGATCGCCTGCTCGATCTCGGATTCAAGTCGGAACTCGAGGCGGTCCTGAACGACCTCTCGGACGAGACTGTGGACCGATTGCGCGAGCGACTCCGCCTCGCGGAGCAGAAGGGGCTTCGGATCGTCCCGCTGCGTCGGGTCCACGAAGAGGTCGACTTCTGGCAGGATGACTTCTGGAACTGGATCGGGGGCCCTTCCGGCTTCGCCCCCCCGGGATCGTTCCCGTGAGTCACGTCCGACCACCCGGTCCGGGGAGAATACCCGCGGCGCACTCCTTCGTGGCCGTCCGGGGGAGGGTTCGGGGCGGTCACCAAGCGGCCGCGGACCTCAGAACCGGTCGCCCGCGAGGCAGATGAACCTCGGGTCCTGGGTGGCGAACCGTCGGACAGCCTCACCGCGGCCCCATTCTCGGCCCAGCTGCATTCCCATCAGCCCGTACCATCCCGTGGGACACGACGCGTAGCCGGGTCCGCGAAAGATCTCGGGCGTGTCGGTCACGAGAGTGTGCTGAAATACGAAGTAATGCCCTCGCGCAGCGCGCGCCACTTCGTGAACCAACGCTTCACGAATCTCGCGGGAGGCGGCCATGAGCTCCCCGCAAAGTATGCGCCATGGAACCCGGTCCACGTGAGCGTAGCCGAGCAACTTGCCCTTGCGACGCGTCACGATGAGGTTCTTGGCCGGGTCGACGCTCCGCGCACGCACTCTTGCTACCGAGAAGCCCTCCGGCCGGCGTGAGAACCCCAGACGTCCCTCCGCCTGACGGTCGTGGAACTCGTCGAGGTCGTCCAGGTCGGCGGCACGGCCCGGTCGAGTCCCTTGGGCGCGCAGTCGCGTGCGAGCGACCAGCGCAGGGGAGTGTACGACCCAGGGGGAGGAGTAGATGTCCCGGTAGCCCAGCTTGTCGTACAACCCGTGGGCCCCCCAGGATCGGTTGGTCCAGAGGGCCGCGTACTCCTGTCCGGCGTCTCGTTCCCGTCGGTGGACCTCGGTCAGGAGAGCGCGAGCGACACCGGATCGAGCCACGTCCGGTCGCGTTCCGACCGCACTGATGCCGGTGATCGTACCCGCTCCGTCCGAAAAATCGTAGGGGATCCGCTGCACGTAGACCTGACCCAAGACCCGGCGTCCCTCCACCGCGAAGACCCCCACGTAATCGGCAAAATTCTTCAGTCGACTCCGGAGGAAGCTGAGCACCTCCGAGGGGAAGATACCCCCGAATGCCGAAAGCTGGACCAACGCGCGGTCCCTATCCAACGAGGAGGACAGCTCGTCGTACGTTACGAACCGCATCGGAGAGAAGGTCGAGGGGTGACCTCCACATCAACGTTCGGGGCCGCGGCTTTCGTCTGGGTAGATGGTCGCTGAGGGAAGGTCCGAGTCTCTCTGACGTTGGGGGAAACTACGGACCGTCGCGGCCATGCCGGACCCCGCTACCGGTCCACCTCCGACGCGCGCGAACCTCGCACGAGATTCCTACCATGGGCCAGGGGGGCCGGTCGATCCCCCCTCCGAGCCCACGACACGGCAGGACTAGGGACCCGACGAAGAAGCCGGTAGTGCGATCACGGTCTTACCTACGCCCTGGCCGGCGCGTACCTCCGCTAGGACGTCGGGCGCCTGGGCGAGCGATATCGTCCGCTCCACCGGGGCCTGGAGGTGCCAGGCGAGCATCTCCTCGACGAGTCGTTCCAGGAGCGCGGCCGAGGGCTGGAGGTCGATCGTGAGCACTCCGACTTCGGGAGGAGGCACGAGGTTCGAGCCGGCCGCGTACACGGTGGTCGCCGCTCGTCCGCCCGGACGCACGATTTCGACATTGTGCGCAAACTGTACCGGGTCGCTCATCAGGTCGAGCACGGCCTCGACGCCCTCCGGTCGTAGGGCTCGAAGAGACTCTACCCACCCGGGGTCCGAGCCATCGAGAACGGTGTCGGCCCCGAGACGCCGGAGGCGCTCGGCCGACCTCGGTCGAGCTACGGCCAGCACCCGGATCCCTCGGGCCGAGGCGATCTGCGTTGCGATCGATCCCACGCCTCCCGAGGCACCGACGATCACGAGCGCGCCGCCGGGCGCGACGGACAGGCGATCGAGGGAGTCCAGGGCCGTCATGCCGGCGGTAGGGAGCGCCGCCGCCTCCCGCGAGGACAGTGAGGACGGGACCCTGGCGATGGCGATGGCCTCCGGGACCGGCGCGAGCTCAGCGTAGGTACCCGTGCCGACCGGATCGTGCAGGAACTGACCGAACACCCGGTCGCCCGGACGGAAACGCCGTACCCCGGATCCCGTGGCCGCGACCCGGCCCGCGGCATCGACGCCGGCGATCAGTGGAAAGACGTGAGGTCGGGGCCGGAGCAGGCCGTCGAGGACCTTCCAATCGTACGGGTTCACGCCGGCCGCCTCGACCTGGACCACGATCTCCCGCGGCCCGGGCGAGGGGGCGGGCAGGTCCATCACCTCGGGTATAGCACCGAACGACCGGACGGCGACGGCTTCCATGGCGTACGGATGGCACCCGAGTATGAAACAGGCCCAACCGTTCGCTTCCTCTCCGGCGGGCTTCGCAACTGGCCGCCCGGGGGCTTAAGCGTGCCCTCGTCGTAGCAGCCCCGTAGCGGGCGATGAGCGGGATGGATCGCGACTTTCCGATGTCCCGAACGCAGCGACAGCTCCTCGTCATCGGGTTCGCGGTCATGATCGCGGCCGGGATCGTACTGTTCGGGGGGTTCCTACCGGGGCTCAAGCCAAGCCTGGCGACGACCGGGCTCGCGACGATCCAGGGACATTCCTACCACTTCGAGTACAGTGCGGCTCAGTACCCCCTTCTCCGCAACGTGTCGAACCCGTGGAACGTCACCTTCTACAACGTGACGTTCGAACTGTGGCTTACGCATTTGTATGCGATCACCGGACCGGTGCTTCAGGGGATCGGGACCGAGCCCAACGGGACCGCGTACACGTTCGCCCTGGGCCAGATCCTTCCGAACGGCGCCCGAGCGACCTTCTACCTCTCCCCGGACCTGGTCTTCGCTGTCGGCTGGACCGGAGGATGGACCGGCGCGTACCTTGCCCAGCTCTACGTCCTGGCCTAGCCGACCCATCGGGATGAGCTCCTGCGACGCCGTGAGCGCCCTCCGACACCGAGCACGCCGGAGCGCCGTCCGTCAACCCCGGTTCACCGATATACCTTCCCCGCAGCTCTCCTCGCCTCCTCAACTTTCATGCAGGCGTTCGCAACCTGGAAGGGCCGGCGCGAGTTCCTGCTCGAAGATGATCATGCCCACTCGGTGACCGTCGACTTTTCTCTCGCCGAGGGGGGTCGGAGCGCCGGACCGCCTCCGCTGGAACTCGCGTTGCTGTCGCTGGCCGGATCTATCGCATCGGCGTTCACGACGGCGGCCGAGAGACGTCGGCTCGTGTGCTATGGTCTGGCCCTCGCCCTGGAGGCGGACCCGCTCTATGGGACGACAGCGCTCTCGCAGATCCGCGGCACTCTACGGGTCCGCACTCACGCCGACCTGACGACCGTCGGCAATGTCCTGCGCCTCGCACTGAAGATGAATCCCGTCGGGGCGATATTCGAACGGGCCGGGATTTCCATCCAGATCGTTCCGATCGTAATGACGACGGGGGCTCCGGGAGCGGTCACCACGGATCGGTCGGAGACGTTCCCCAAGTGAGGGGGTCGCGCTGCCTCTCGGCGAGGCGGGCCCGAGCCGCGTCCCCCATCGAGTCGAAGACAAGGCCGATCCGTCGTCCGCGCCGACTAGAGCACCGGAGCGAGCAGCCTTCGACCCTGACCGAGCAAGCGCTCGAGCTCCCCATCGCTGACCTGGTCGAAGTGCACGTACCACTCGCCGACGGCGAAGAAGACCTTCGGCACTAGGACAGCGACGACCTCGTCGACCTCTCGACCCAGCACCTGAAGCGTATCCTTCGGGGCCACGCCGAGTGCCACCACGAGGCGGCGAGGGTGGTGCGCCTTGACCGAGCGGATCGCGACGCGTAACGTCCCCCCCGTCGCGACCCCGTCGTCGACAAGAATCACGAACCGGTCCCTCACCTCGGTCAGAGGTCGGCCGTGGCGGTATGCCGCGGCTCGGCGACGGACTTCTCGCTCCTCCTCGGTGATCGTCGGACCCAGCTCCCGGAGAGAGTAGCCGGCTTCCCGCATCCTCGGTTCGTCGATCCATCGGGTCCCGTCTTCGGCGATCGCCCCGAGGCCGTATTCCGGATTTCCGGGCGCGCCAATCTTGCGTACGACGAATACGTCCAGGGGAGCCGCCAGATGACGAGCAATCTCGTAGGCGACCGGAACACCGCCGCGGGGAAGTGCCAGGACGACCGGGCGCTCGTCTCGGAATCGGTCCAGCATCTCGGCGAGCCGTTGCCCGGCGTCGACGCGATCTCGCAGGAGTTCTATGGGCGGAGACTCTTCCGACACGGGACCCTCGGGACCGACCCGAAAGAGGCCGTTAACGCCGGGGTCTAATCGATTTGACGGTCCGGGGCGGGTCGCCGAAATAGGGACCCTGCCACGCCTCGGACCCCTCAAACGAAGGCCGAGACGCCTCACGAGGCGTCCGGTCCGACGGCGCGCAGCGGACCGACCGGCGAAGTGAACCGGCACGCTCCCCCTCCGACGGGTGGACCGGTGGTCTGGGGCCGACCGCAACCGTCCTATCGCCCTCGAACGGCGTCGCACGATGCACGGAGGCTCTCTCGGTGCCCGGCCGAGAAGCGGCGCGGGGGCTCGTTCCTGTTCCCCGCGCCCCCTCGGTCGAAGGGAGTTGACGGGGAGCTTATCCCGCTCGTGGCCGGAACCTCGAGCGGAGTTGTCGGATATGGCTTCCCAAGAGTCAAAGCGGGCGGACCTCGCCGGACCGGGGATCGGGAACTACTCCGAAATCGAGAAGGTGCTCCCCACCGACTACCGTTCGCTCCTTACGCCCCGGGAGACCCAGCGGGCCATCTACGCGGTGAAGGCGTACATCGAGGAGAACCTGGCCCGTGAGCTCCATCTCGAGCTGGTCCAGGTCCCGCTGATCGTCGATGCGGAAAGCGGCGTCAACGACATGCTGGACCGGGACGGATCACGTACCCCGATCCAGTTCCATATCTCGAACGACCGGGACCTGCACCCCATCGACGCGCAGGTGGTCCAGGCCGCCACGAAGTGGAAGCGGATGGCACTGCGCCAGTTCGGCTTCGGACCGGACGAGGGGTTGATCACCGACATGCGGGCGGTCCGCAAGGACTACTTTCTCGATCACGACCACAGCGCCTACGTCGACCAGTGGGACTGGGAGAAGGTGATCACGGAGAGCGACCGGAGCCTCGAGTACCTCAAATCGACGGTCCGGAAGATCTGGAAGGTGATCACCGGGGCCCAGAAACGCGCCGAGGCGCTCTTCCCCGCGCTGCGGGACCCGCGGTATCCCGCGCTCCCGGAGGAGATCGAGTTCTTCCACGCCGAAGAGATCCTCGATATGTATCCGGACCTTCCGCGCAAGCAGCGGGAGACCCTTCTGGTCCAGAAGCACCCGGCGGTCTTCATCCTCGGAATCGGATGGCCGCTCAAGGACGGGTTCCCTCACGAGATGCGGGCGGCCGACTACGACGACTGGGTCACCGAGACCCGGGGTCCTCACGGCGAGGCCTACCACGGCCTGAACGGGGACATTCTGGTCTGGAATCCCGTGACGCGCCGCCGTCACGAGCTCATGTCCGGAGGGATCCGGGTCATCCCCGCGACGCTGCGCCAGCAGCTCGAGATGTCGGGGCAGCTTGACTTTCTGAAGCTCCCGTACCACCGTGCGATCCTGAACGGGGAGATCCCGCTCAGCATGGGGGGCGGGATCGGTCAGTCCCGGACCCAGATGCTGCTCCTCCGCAAGGCCCACCTCGGCGAGGTCTCCGTTTCCGTCTGGCCGAAGATCCTCAAGGAGATCGGCGCTCGAAAGAACATCTTCGTCCTGGAGTGAACCGGCCGCGCTCCTGTCCCGGACGGTCCGCTCCGCCTCACGGTGGTGCCCTGCGGGCGAGAGCCTCGAGGTCCCTCGGCACGGCTTGCCCTTCCTTGATCGCGAGCGCGACCAAATGCTTGCAGGGGAGCCGCTGGGCGCGACGGCCGGGTAACGGGGCGCGGGCCCATCGAACCGTCCAGGCCGGGCACTCGCAGCGCATCGGGTCGAGAGACACACGGTACCGACCGTTCGCCACCCATTCCGACTCTCGTCGTTCGAGCTGGACGCTACGCGCGCGCTCGACGATCTGTTCGATCACATGCTGACGGTGCGCTTCGCGGTCGGCCGCCGCGTGGAGGCCGGCATCGAGGGCCTCCCCCACGGCGTGGGCGAGCTCGGGGTCGGTGGGCGGGCCGGCATCAAATCGCACGGAATCAAACCGGCGCAGGGACGGACGGAGCTGGTCGGCGCGCCCCCGTGCCTTTCGAAACCCTGGGCCGGGGGTTTCCCGGAGGAGGCGCGGGACGAGCGCGTCGGGGGTCCGGACGACGATCCGACGGGCACCCTTCCGGCGCGCCTCGTCCAGACCGGCCCGTAGTGCGGTGAGCTCCGAGAAGACTCGGGAGCGCCCATACCTACGGGTCTCCGCCCGCAGGGTTACGGTCCCCTCGGGGGAGGTGAGACGCCAACCCAGTCCGGCGACGTGTGTGCGCTCCTCGAGCGCCGCCGCGACCTCGAGCTTCCACTCGGGGGAGTCCGAGTCGACCTTCCGCGGCCCGGAGTGGGGTAGGGCATCCACGAAGGCCCCCTCCCCTTCAGTCCCGCCCCGGCAAGAACCGTGCGAACCAGTCCCGGGTGTGCCGGGCGACCTCGGCCAAGGCGCCGGGTTCTTCGAACAGGTGCGTGGCTCCCGGGACCACGTAGAGCTCGTTCGGCGCGACCATCCGTCGCCGTGTCGCCTCGTTCCATTCTCGGACGGGCGAGTCGAGCTCCCCGACGAGGAACAGCGTCGGGGCCCGGACCCGGCGGACCGCCTCCCCCGCGAGGTCGCTTCGGGCCCCTCGGAGGACCATCCCCCGGATCTCCTCGGGACGCTCGGCCGCGGCGAACAGTGCGGCCGCGCCCCCGGTGCTGGCACCGAAGAGGCCGAAGGGCGGGCCGGCGAGGTCTCCCCGTCCGCCGTGAACGTCGATCGCCGCGAGGAGACGCTCGGCGAGCCGGGAAATGTCAAAGCGGAACCGGCCGGTGTCGGCGTCCGTGACCGCTTCCTCCTCGGTGAGCAGATCGAGCAGCAGAGTGCCGATGCGGGCCTCCTGAAGGACCCGCGCGACCTCTCGGTTCCGAGGGCTCTTCCGACCGCTCCCGCTCCCGTGCGCGAAGACCACGATGCCTACCGCCTCCGACGGGACGCTGAGGTCGCCCCGGAGGATCGCGCCCGGCGCACGGATCGTGACTCCTTCCGTTCCGAGGGACATCGCTCCTTCCTCGTGCGCGGGCCGGAGGGGGTCAGCCGGTGTGCGCCTTCGCGTTGTGCTCCTGGAGGGCGCCGGTGGACCGGAAGGTCTTTCGGCAGAGAGAGCAGCGTACGGTGGCCGGATGGGGACCACTGTTGCCCTCCTGTCCGGAATGCGCTTCCGTACGGTGGTCCGCGAGGGCCTCCTCGGACCGGAAGACCCGCCCACAGTCGGCGCAGATGGCTTCCACTTCGTCGTACTCCACGTACGGCATGGAAGAAGATCGAGGGGTGTAGTGCCGCCCTCCCCTTAAGCCGCTCGGCAAAGGAGGCCGAAACCGTCACGGGCCCCTTCCGTGAGACGAACCCCCGAACGGCGACCCCGATGCGCCCCGGGTCGTCCCGGACCTCGGGCGCCCCGAGCGCCCCGCGTGTTGGAAGCCAGGGAACGGCTTCATCCCTTCGAGCGACCTGGAGCGATGGTCCATGGCATCCGGTCTCGCCCGCCCTACCGACCTCGAACACGGAGAGCAGCTCCTCGGAGCGTGGGCGGGCGAGCCGGCCCGGCCCGATGGGAGCGTCGAGCGACCCGGGTGGCTCGTACTGACCGATCGGCGCGTGCTCTTCTACCGGAAGTCCGGCCTCTGGAGCGGCGGACGCCTCGAGACTCCTCCGATGTTCGGGCGCCGCCTCGAGGAGATCCGTTCGGTGGAGCCCCAGAGGTTCTGGATGAAGATCGGATACGGCGACCGGGTCGAGATGCCCGGGATCTCGGTCGATGAGCTCAGAACCCGCCTGAATCGCAACGCCTCGTCGCAGCTCCTCGTCGGAGAGATCACCGAGGCGCGGAAGGCCCGACGAGTCGCTCTGGGGCTCCCATCGCTCTAGCACCCGAGCACGCCGAGTGGATTCTCGGCGCGACCGATCGTCGAGCCGCGCCCCGGCGCGGCGGCACGGGTTCGGCCCATGGTCTCAGCGCAGTTTCCTCTCGAGGAAGAGCGCTCCGCGGACCGGGTTCTGGCGATAGGGAGGGATGTCGGAGAACCCCATGGACCGGTAGAGCGTGATCGCGGCGGTCATCGACGGGACCGTGTCGAGCCACATCCGTTCGTAGCCCATCTTCTGTCCTTCTTCGACGGCACGTCCGGCCAGCACTCGACCGACCCCCCGCACGCGGAACTCGGGGCGGACGTAGAGCCGTTTCATCTCGCACGTCTCGGAGTCGATCGGACGCACACCGACGCACCCCGCGGCGTCTCCCTCGACCCACGCCAGGAAGAGTACTCCCCGCGGGGGCGCGTACTCTCCGGGCAGTCCGCGGACCTCCTGTTCGAAGTCCTGGAAGTCGAGGGAGAACTCGAGGCTGTCGGCGTACTCGCGAAAGAGCTCGCGGACGATCGCCACCGAACGGGTGTCGACGGCGGGAACGACTTGGACCAGTCCTGCGTCGTCCATGCCTACCCGACACAACGGGGGTCCTTCATCAGGCTTCGCCGAACGGGGCCGCTTTCCGCCGTCTGCCTCGGGAGGGCGGACCGCGCCCCGAGGTCGCCGTCGGGCCTCGCGGAGTCCGACCCCGCAGTCATGCCCTACCGACCGGGGGGAGAGAGCGAACGCCACGTCCGGCCGCGTGGAAGCCAATCGACCGTCGGACGAACCGGAGCGGGCCGTCTGGCCGAAGACGCGCCTCGGCGATGGATCACGTCGTGACGCGCGGCTTCTGGGCCGCCAGCCGGAGCCCGAAGAGGAGCTCGCCGCGAACGATCCACATCCGGCTCCGTAGGCCCCGCGCCCCGAGTCCACCCTCCTGCCAGTTCGGTTCGTCGCGATCCACGAGACGGAATCCCCGGGAACGGAACAGCTGCTGGGAAGGGCGGTTCTCCTCCTCGACGGCGGCATAGGCAACCTCGGTCCCGTCGGACCGGAACCCGCTGAGGGCGTCGTCCAGCAGCGCCCGACCGATCCCCCGGCGGCGGTAGTCCGCCCCCACCGCGAGATAGTAGACGTAGGAGACTTCGGGTACCAATCGCTCGAGAAGGGCGACCCCGGCGATCCGACCTTCGATCATCGCCACCCGTACGGTCCCTACGGACCGGAGCGTGCGCTTCGCGTGCCAGCGGTAGATGCCTTCGAATCCCTCCTTCAGGGTAGGGACGGCCAGCTCGCGTGCCTCCCCCTCAAGCGTACGGATCTCGATAGGCGCCCGGAGTTCAGAACCCATCGCCGGTTCATCGCGGCCGAACGGAAATCCTCTCCTCCGCGTAGCCCCGGGACCGGGAATGGGACGCTGGGTGGTCGGTAAGTAGGGCGCCGGGCTAGGTACTTCGGGTGTCGGATGTACTGCTCCCAGTGCGGCAAGGAACTACCCGCGAACACCACCACCTGCCCGGCCTGCGGATTCCCGTCCACGTCGTCCCCACCTCCCCCGGTGGGCGCGTCGACGTCCGCCCCACCGTCGTCGCCTCCGGGCGACACGGTCGATCAGGTCCTCAACGAGACCCGGAAGGCCGCCCGCGAGCTCGCCGACGCCACGGCGCGGCTCTCGAAACGCCTCGTCCAGAAGGCGCAGATCGCGGCCAAGGATCCCAGGGGGTCCACGAAGAAGGCCGCCCGGCGGGTTGCGAAGGAGCTTGACGCCGCGGCGAACGAGATCGATCAGATCCTGAAGAAGCTGTAGTCGGCTGCGGGGAATCAATCGAACGGACCGTTCACTCGGAGGTCCGTATCGCGTCGGCCGGGGCCATCCGGGAGGCGCGGAGCGAGGGACCGGCGATCGCGAGGAGCACCAGCAGGTAGGCGATCACCGCGATCTCGACGACCGTCGCCCACGGCGCGGCAAAGGTCGTGAGCCCTGAGGAGGCCCCGCTCGCGCTCACGGTGAGGTTGTAGACGATCAGCAGTCCCAGGCCGACCCCCATCACAATCCCGGTCAGGGTCACGAACGAGTACTCGAGGGCGAGGGTGCGCAGCACCATGCGTTGCGTGAACCCCGATGCGCGCAGCATCCCGATCTCGCGCCGGCGCTCGACCACCGCCCGAAGCGCGAGGATCCCCATCGCCGCGATGCCGACCGCCAGACCGAGGCCAACGAAGATCTCGAGGAGGCCGATGAACCCCTCCGTGGTATGGATGGAGGTCTCCAGAAGCGCCGTGAGGTCGATGAGGACGAGGCCAAAGGAGAAGAATGCGATCTTCGCCTCCTGCTCCGCGTGCGTGGGGTTGACACCCGGGGCCAGGGTCAGCGCGTAGCCGGTCGCGTTGACGAATCCTAGCTGGGTCGCGACCGAAGGATTGACCCAGACTCCTCCCACGGCCGTCGTCTTGAGGATGCCGACGACCCGCAGCGAGGTCGGATGGCCCCCGGTGAGCGTCGAGACCTGAAGAAGGTCCCCCACGCTCAACGTCGGGTGGGGAGCCCCTCCCCCGGTCGTGGTCACCGAGGCCGTGGCGGGGGCGAAGGACTGATCGACGATGGCGACCGAAGAGTTGGAGGCGAGGTCTTGGAACGCCTGCGCCCCTGTCCATCCGTGCCAGGTCGCCGCGAAGGGGAACCGTTCGGTCGCATAGAAGCTCGCAGGGCCGCTCATCGCGGGCGGAGGGGAGTACATCTGGTCCGAGTACGGATTCCCGGAGAAGCCACTGACATTGACATGAATCTCGCCGTAGACGATCGGCACGGCATTCGTGAAGAGGGGGGCCAAGGTCGAGTTGGAGGCGATCCGGCCCCACAGGTCCGGGATCGGGTGCTGCGAGACTCCGAAGAGGCTGTAGCCCCCGGTCTGGTTCTGGATCGAGCCCGAGAGGTTCGCCTCGACCACCGAGCCTACCGAGGCGGTCGCGATCATCGTGAAGACCACCAACGCGAAGATCGTCAGGCTCACGGCGGTCCGAGTCGGCTGGCGCGTCGGGTACCCGAGGCCGATCCGCACGACCGGGCTCGAGTCCGCGCGTCGCCCGAGCAGGCGCTCAAGCGCTCGGGCGAGGGTGGGGGCGTTGAAGAGGAAGACGAGCAGCACCCCTCCGACCAGGATGATCCCGTCGACGAAGACGATGAAGATCCCCCCGGTGTGACTGCTCCCCAGGAGGTACGTATGGAGCGGCTGGAAGCCGGCCCAGACCACGAGGGCGACACCGGCCGTCGTGAAGACGGGACGGTTGCGCACGAACCGGGCCGAGATGAGGGCGAGGCCGAGGATCGCGAGCGCGCCTCCGAGGAGCGGCTCGGAGATGTCGGTCGCCCCGCGGTACGTGCGCAGGAAGAGCAAGAGGCCCGCCGCCGCCGCGAAGGCCCCGATGTACGCTAGGAAGGTGTACGTTCGGAGGCGCGGCCGCGGTTCGGGAATGTCCCGTATCGCCCGGACGATGTTCAGGCGGCTCGCCCGCCAGCATGCGACGACCACCGTGACGAGCGTGAGCAGGAACCCGGCGACATATGCGATGACCAGACTTTGCGACGTGACCGTGAACGAACTCAGGAACGATCCGGCCGGAAGCTCGTAGGAAAGGATCTGTCCCGCGAGATACGAGAGGAAGTATCCCACCCCGACCCCGACGAACGTGCCGGCGAGCGCACTTCCCGCCGAGTAGACGACCCCCTCGAAGAGAAACGTGTAGACGAGCTCCCGGCGACGGAGACCGATCGCCCGGAGCATCCCCATCTCGCTCTTTCGCTCCTCGGCGAGCATGACGAAGATCCCTACGATCAGGACCGCACCGGCCGCGATCGAGAACAGACCGAGGGCGAGGAACAGGGTGACGAAGCTGTTCGCGCTCTGACGGGCACTGTTGAGTCCGTCCTGAAGGGGAGTGCTCACGGTCAGGCCGTAGGGGGCGAGGACCGCGGCCAGGGTCGTATTGAGGTAGCCGGCGACGTCGGACGACGCGGTCGCGCCCGCCACCTGGGATCCGGCGTTCGTGACACTGAGGTAGTTGATCTCACCGCTCGCGTTCTCAAGATACTGGGCGGTCGCGAGGTCGACGAACAGGTTGCCCGGGGTAAGGCCCGCGGTGATGAACCCGCCCCGAAGATTGTCCTGGACGATCGCCTGGACCTTGAGCGAGGCGTTCGCCACGCCGAAGACGACGAGGGCCTGTCCCGCGCTCGCGTTGAGCGCGGTCGCGGCCTGAGTATCGATGAGCACTTCGCCGGGGGCGGCCCCATAGAGCGACGTACCGTTGCCCGTGAGGAACGGTCCCAAGGCTTGGCTCTGGTTCCCATTGACACCGATGAGGTTGAGATTGGTCTCGGGGACCCCGGACTGAAGGTCGTAGGCGGAGGCACCGGCGACGATCTCGGGAGCTATCCCTGCGATCGAAGGATGGGTGCCGACCAGGGAGACCGTCTGGGTGTAGACCGAGTACGGGTAGAACAGGTTCCCCCCCGAGGGCGAGGGGGCGGAGATCACCTCGTCGTTATAGCCGGCCCCGATGTAGGTGTAGTGCAGCACGAGCGCGTTGAGAGTGTCGCCGACGACCAGGCTCCCCGAGATGATGGTCGTCGCGACCAGCAGCCCGGCGATCAGCAGCACGGTGCGCGCCCGGCCCCGCCGCACGTTCCGCATCGCAATGCGGAACGCGAGCCGATGACGAAGCACCAGCACCAGGGTGACGACCGCCACGACCAGCAGGATCAGCACCAGGAACGCGACGGTCGGAGCGAGGGCCATGTTCGGTTACCTCACGCACCGTCCACGAACTCCCCGTCCCTCATGCGCAGGGTGCGGTCGCACCTCGAGGCGACCTCGGCGTCGTGCGTGACGACGACCATCGTCTGGTGGAACTCTCGATTGAGCTCGCGAAGGAGCTCGACGACCTGTCGCGATCCTTCGGCGTCCAGGTTGCCCGTGGGCTCGTCCGCCCAGACGATCGCCGGCCGAGCGACCAGCGCCCGCGCCAGCGAGACCCGTTGCTGCTGGCCCCCCGAGAGCTGGGCCGGGCGATAGCCGAGCCGGTCCCCCAAGCCGAGCTGCTTCAGCGTTTCCCGGGCCCGCTCGCGCGCTTCTCGGGCGCTCTTGCCGGCGATCAGAAGTGGAAGCTCGACGTTCTCCTCCGCGCTCAGAATCGGGAGCAGATTGTACGACTGGAAGACAAACCCAGTACGGAGCGCCCGGTACTCGCTCTTCTTCGCGTCCGGCATCTGGTGAATGTTCGTTCCTTCCAGGGTGACGGTGCCTCGGGTGATGTCGTCGAGGCCGCTGAAGCAGTTGAGGAACGTGGTCTTCCCGCATCCCGAGGGACCCATCACGGCCAGCATCTCGCCCTTCCGGATCTCGACCGAGATCCCCCGGAGCGCGGTCACGGCCGTCTCCCCCTCACCGTAGACCTTCCAGACATCCTGGCCGACGACCACCGCCTCGCTCACGGGTCCTCCGGTGTATCCCGCGGACGGGGGGCTCGGAGGCAGAAGCTTCGAGGGTCCGCTCCGGGCGGCGGGTGCATGGCCGGCCTCCGATAGCTGACGGCCATCTTATCCTTCACTCCCGCCGTACGTCAGGGGTTGACACCTCGGAAACCTCGCCGATCGCGGTCCCGGCGGGGATCGCGCCCGGCCGGGACCCGCACTGCACATTGTCAGAAGGAGCCCCCGGAAGTGACCCGCCGAAGCCCGGGTCGTCCGGGGTCCGAGGCGCGGTCCTCTTCGCGGACGGTGACTTCCGCGGGATGCGAGAGTGACCTTCCCCACCCCGCCGCGAAAGCGTTAGGTCCGCCGACGGGTCGCCAGGACGATGATAGGAACCGTCGATCGTCCGTCGAATGACGTGAACACCATCCGTTCGTACGCTCCCGAGACTCCGGAACGGCGGCAGCTGATCGACGAGCTCCGCCGCCTGAGGGAGCACCCGCCCGAGATCCCCCTGGTCCTGGGAGGGAAGGAGGTACGCACCGGAAATGTCGTGGACGTGCGGGCCCCTCACGACCACTCGCAGGTTCTTGCCCGCGCCCATCTCGCGGGTCCCGAGGAACTTCGAGCTGCGGTCGACCGGGCGCTCGAGGCCCGAGCGGTGTGGGCTCACGAGGATGCGGATCACCGCCTCGCGGTCTTCCGGAAAGCGGCGGCGCTCCTCGCCGGCCCGCGCCGGACGCGCAACATCGCGGCGATCATGGCCAATCAATCGAAGAATCCGTACGAGGCGGAGATCGATCTCGCCGAGCTCGTCGACTTTTGGAACTTCAACGCCTTCTTCGCTCGGCAGATCTACGGCATCCAGCCGGATCAGTATCCCGGAGAGACGAACCGGCTCGACTGGAGACCGCTCGAGGGGTTCGTCCTCGCGATTCCTCCCTTCAACTTCTACTCGATCGCGGGGAATCTCCCGACCGCCCCGGCGATGGTCGGGAACGTGGCGCTCTGGAAACCGGCCCGGTCGGTCATCTACGCGAACTTCGAGATCTTCCGGGTCCTCGATGAGGCCGGTCTCCCTCCGGGCGTCGTGAACTTCGTTCCGTTCTCCAGCCGGGACGCGAATGCGCTCCTCGACCATCCCGCGCTCGCCGGCATCCATTTCACGGGTAGTTACTCCACCCTCGTCCAGATCTG
Source organism: Thermoplasmata archaeon (assembly GCA_046704665.1). Lineage (GTDB taxonomy): Archaea > Thermoplasmatota > Thermoplasmata > Lutacidiplasmatales > UBA184 > Lutacidiplasma. The sequence continues at coordinate 33,672 of JBJKRJ010000059.1, forward strand.
GAAACGGCTCGGCGAGAACGTCGAGCGGTACCGCAACTTTCCCCGGATCGTCGGCGAGACCGGGGGGAAGGACTTCATCTTCATGCATCCGACGGCCGAGGTCCAGGGGACCGTGGTCAACCTGATCCGGGGGGCCTTCGAGTACCAGGGCCAGAAGTGCTCTGCGTGCTCGCGCGCGTACATCCCCGAGAGCCTCTGGCCCGAGGTCGAACGTCGTCTGAAAGAGGAGGTCCCCCGGGTCCCCGTCGGTCCCACGGACGACCTCGGGAACTACTTCGGTGCGGTGATCGACGAAGCGGCCTTCTCGAGCATCCGCGCCTATCTCGAGTTCGCACGGCAGCACCCGGAGGAGTACGAGTTCGTCACGGGAGGCACGGTGGACCCGAGCCGGGGCTGGTTCGTGGCCCCCACGGTCGTGCGCACCTCTCAGCCCCAGGGGAAGCTCATGTCCGAGGAGATCTTTGGACCGGTCCTCACGGTCTATGTCTACCCGGACGCGAGGTACGAGGAGACGCTCGCGCTGTGCGACACGACCTCGCCCTACGCGCTCACGGGAGCGATCTTCGGCCAGGACCGAACGGCCCTCGCGCGTGCCGAGGAGCGGCTCCGATGGAGCGCGGGGAACTTCTACATCAACGACAAGCCGACCGGCGCGATCGTCGGCCGCCAGCCGTTCGGAGGCGCCCGACGGTCCGGCACGAACGATAAGGCGGGCTCGATCGTCAATATGCTCCGATGGGTCTCTCCCCGTAACATAAAGGAGAGCGCGGTCCTGCCATCGGACTGGCGAAGATCGTTCCTCTCCTCCTAGATCCCGTAGCTGCCTTGGGCTGCCTCCGGGGGCGCAGTGCGTTACCGCGAGCGCGGCGGTTCCGCCGGCAGGGGAGCGGGGTCCATGATGTCCCGCCGTCGAGGGTTCACGACTTCGTCGCGGAGGTCCACGGGCCCCGGATCTCGGCGATCCTGCTCCACGCCGGCCAGTGACGTTCGAGGAGGCGGTCGAGCGAATACCGGCTCGGCCCGTACGTGGCGTTCAGTACCATGAAGAGCAAGAAGGCGAACGCGTAGATGACCCCGGTACCGATGTCGGTCGCGCCCGGGCCGTACGGTCCCCCGAAGCCTTCGGGAACGGCCCAGATGAAGAGGCTCAGGACCACGCCGCCGCCATAGGCGAGCTTACGCGCGAATCCCAGGATCAGGGCGAACGCGATCGCAAGCTCGAGGGTTCCGGTCAGGTAGACCCACAGGGCGGGGTTCTGCGCGGTCTGCGTGGCCCAGAACGCGAACCATCCCTGGAGCCATCCCGGCTGGCCGCTACCGGCGTCCTGGACCATGCCCGGGAAGGCCGACGCGAGCCCCGGCGTGAACTTGAGGGAACCGTCGATTCCCCAGATCAGCCCGAAGACGATTCGAAGGAACGACTTCAGCCCCTCGCGGTTGCGATGGATCCAGGAATCCAGACGGACCTGGGGTGAGTGGGACGCGGCCACCGGGGCGTCTTCGCTCACCTGACGCTCGCTCCCTCATCGCCCGGGGGATTTCGCCGCCGGTACGTCGGCACTCTGGACGGATCGGTCGTGCACCGCGACCGCGGGAGGGTCGACACGAAGGCACCTTCGGATCAGGGCTTCCAGGCCGGTGACGAGTAGCCCTGCGGGAATCTCGGTGGAGAGCCTCCCTCGCCGAACGGGTCCGGCCGGGGCTCGATCGCCCGGCCCTCCTTGCGGCAGAGGTAGGCGTCGATCGCCTCGGCTGCCCTCGTACCCGCGGCCATCGCATGGACCACCGATCGACCCCCCGCCGCGAACACCCCGGGGACGTCGGTCGCATAGTCCGCTTTCGCACCTTCCGGCCAACCCTTGTTCCCGATCTTCAGCCCCAGCTCCGGAGCGAATCCCGAGAGGTCGGCCTTCTCTCCGATCGCCATGATCACCGTGTCGCACTCGAGGGTCTCCGTCGCGCCGGGTACCGGCCGGACGGCCCGGCGACCCGAGGCGTCGGGGGCACTGAGCTCCATCTTCTGGAAGACGGCCCCTTCGACATGCTCCGTGCCGAGAATCTTGATCGGGGAGAGCAGCCAGTGGAACTCGATCCCTTCGGGCTCGGTCTCCCGGATCTCCTCTTCTCCCGCCGGGGACTCGCCGCGGGTCCGCCGGTACGCCATGGCGACGGTCGCGCCCGGAGAGATCCGGCGCGACGTGCGCACCGCGTCCACCGCCACGTCACCGCCCCCCACGACGACGATCTTCTTTCCGAGGACCACGGGCCGGCCCTGATTGACGTCGTACAGGAATTCGAGCGCCGGGATCACGCCCGGAAGGCCCTCTCCCGGGATGCCAGGGAAGCTCGCCTTCGAGGCACCGATCGCCACGAATACGGCCTTGTATCCCTCGGCGAGCAGGCCCTCGGGAGTGACGTCGGCCCCGACCGTCTTTCCTTCGACAAACGTGAGGTCGAAGTTCCGGAACCGTTGAAGGTCGACCAGAAGCTCATGATGGGGCATCCGGTAGTGAGGAATCGCACCCGCCTGCCCTCCGACGGCGCGCTGCTTCTCGAAGATGGTGACCGAGTAGCCCCGCAGGCAGAGCTCCCACGCCGCCATCAATCCCGCCGGTCCCGCACCCACGACGGCGATCCGCTCGTGTCGGGGCGCGCTGGGACGATACTCGAGGTTCGAGTTACCGAACTCGAGCGCGGCGCGCTTCAGGTGGCGAATGGCGATCGGGACGCCGCGCCCCTTCATGATGCACGCGTCCTCGCAATAGTGATAGCAGACCTTGCAGAGGGACGTCGCGAGGGGGTTCTCCCGCAGCGTGAGCTGGGCGGCCGCATCGAACTGACCGTTCGCGACGAGGCCGATGTACCCTCGGCAATCCTGGGTGATCGGACAGGCCTCCACGCAGAACGGCAAGGCACACTGCAGGCATCGCTGCGCCTCCAGCATCGCCTCTTCGCGGGAGTAGGAGTGCAGCACCTCCCGGAAGTCGAGGACCCGCTGTTCGGGATGTTCCTCAGGGATTTCGACCCGCAGATAACGAGATTCAGCATCCGTCATGGGCTCCGGGCCCCCGTGGCCCTCGACCAAATGAACCCGCCCGTCCTCATAAACCGAGCGGAGTCAGACGGAGGCATGCTAGCCAATCGCACGGTCGGTGTGACGTGGGAGGGGTTTTTCGACGTATCGAGCCGGGAACATCTGGACCGTGGGGAGGGGGAGCGTCCGCCGGGATTATGAGATGGGAAGCAGTTCGACGGGCATGGCCGAGTCCCGTCCCTCCGGCTGGCGGAAGCTGACACCCGCCGAAGAGCGGGTCATCGTTCGCAAGGGCACGGAGCCTCCCTTCTCGGGGGAGTACGAGGCCCACTTCGACGCCGGAGTCTACTCGTGCAAGCGGTGCCGAGCCCCGCTGTTCCGCTCGGAGGATAAGTTCGATGCCGGATGCGGTTGGCCGAGCTTCGACCAAGAGGTTCCGGGTTCCGTCGTGCGCGTTCCGGATGCGGACGGCGTCCGAACCGAGATCCAGTGCCGTCAGTGCGGCGCTCACCTCGGGCATGTCTTTGAAGGAGAGGGATTCACTCCTCGGGAGACCCGGCACTGCGTGAATTCGATTTCGCTCACCTTCGCGGCGCCGTCGTCCTCGGCCTAGGCCGAGCCCGGTGATCGGCCTGACGGATCCGCCGCGATCCTGCGAGCCGCGAGCTTTGGCGTATTCTCGATCCATGGCTGCGTCCTGGCTCACCGTCCGGGGCGAGGGGGATCGTGCGAGCTGCGAACGGCTTTTGGCCCGGCAGCGGTCACCTCCCGCATGTACGGCCGACCCGACGTGGGCACGTTCTCCCTCGTCGCCTGCGATCCCGATCTCCGCTACTGGGGGGTCGTGGTCGCGACCAAGCCGACCGCCGTAGGCGCGGTGGTCCCGTGGGCCGAGTGGAGGGTCGGCGCGATCGCGACGCAGGCCGACACGAACCAGTGGTACGGACCGCGCGGTCTCGAGGCGCTGCGGCGGGGTCTTCCAGCGACCGAGGTGGTTCGTCGGCTTACCCGGAGTGATCCGAGGCGGGCGCACCGGCAGCTCGGGGTCGTCGACCGGCGCGGCCGGGCCGCTGCCTGGACCGGGACGGAGTGTCATGCGTGGGCCGGTCACCAGATCGGAGAAGGCTATTCGTGCCAGGGAAACCTCCTGGCGAACGAGAAGGTCGTCCCCGCGATGGCACGTGAGTTCGAGCGCGCCCGCGGCAGTCTGGCCCACCGACTCTACCGCGCGCTCGTGACCGGGGAACGGGCGGGGGGCGATCGACGGGGCATGGAGTCAGCGGCGATCGTTGTGGTCCACCGGGAGCCGTGGTTCGATGCAGCCTGGCGGGACCGATGGTTCGACCTCCGCGTCGATCAGCACCGACAGCCGGTCGCCGAGCTCGGGCGGATCCTCCGCTCCGAGGAGGCCGCGACCCGCAGGTTCATCGCCGCACGGGTCGCTCGCCGTCGGCGCCGGTGAGCCTCGGGAGATTCGGCCGGAGTGAGGGGCGCTTTCCCATGTGACCCTCGGGCCGATGCGAGGGTCCGACCGGAAGAAGCGCGCTCTACTGACGCACTAGTGAGAGAGCAGGAGCGAGGTTCGGATCGTCCGCCCGAGCTCTCGGGCCTTTCCCATCTCGCCGGGCACGACCGGCCCGCGCGTCTCCTCGACGAGAACGGAGAGCCCGAGGAACGGCGGAGAGACGAACGGGTTCTTCTCCCGGAGCATGTTCTCCATCTTCCCCGTGACACGGCCCCGGTCCGTCGCAAAGCAGGTGTCGAAAAAGGCGAGGCGCTTCCCCCGGAGGTCTATCGTTCGCAGCTTGCGCAGCAGGTCGCGGACCCGGGGGGTCGGGGCCCCGAAGTGGCAGGGAGAGCCGATGACAATGACTTCGTGGTGCGCGAGGTGCGCGGCGTCGGTGTCCTTGACGTGCGTCACGACCGTAGGGATCCGTCCCTCCGCCGAGATTCCGCGGGCGATCTCCTCGGCGACGGCCTTCGTGCAGCCGTACCACGAGTCATACACCACGACCGCCGATGGCATGGAAACCCCACGGGAACGAGCCCGCGAAGGTGAGAACCCCTGTCCTGACTACTTAGACCGGGAGTGAGCGGGGTTTGACGAACCGACGATTTCAGCGAGGGCCGTCTCCTTCCGAGGGTCCGATGGTCCCCCGCTCGGCTCTTCGCCCGAGAGGTTCATTCCGTCGGAGGGGGGTTCCAGGGACCCGAACGAGGCATCCCTGACCCGCGCCCCCGCCGCGAGTTGGATATCCCGGGACGACATGCGGAATCGGGGGCCCCGACCGGCTCGGTACGCCGGGCTCGGGGAGGTATGGCCGCGTCGGACCCGGACCGTGTCGCGCTCCGTTTCGTGAACGAGATCAACCGTCACGACGTCGCGGCGCTCCTCGAGCTGATGGCCCCGGATTTCCGCTATGTGGACGAACTCGGCCAGGAGGTCCGTGGGAAGGAGCGGATGCGAGAAGCGTGGACCTCCCATTTCGGCCAGTTCCCGGATTACCATGTGGTCATCCGGGACCACCTGGTCCTCGGGGCCGTGGTCGCCCTCTTCGGCACGGCGACGGGAACGTCCGCCGACGCGGGAGAGCTTCCGACCCGGAACCGCTGGTCGCTGCCCGTCGCCTGGCGTGCGGTCGTCCGGGAAGGGCGCGTGGAGGAGTGGCAGGTCTACACCGACAGCGAGCCTGTCCGGCGGCTGCTGCTGGCGAAAGGCTCCTGAATCGGCCGATCTCCTTCGGAGGCGAGCACGGAGGACGGACAGGGTTTCTCGGAAACGGTAGCTCTGTCGCGGGGGCGATGGAGGCCGGGGCGGCGCCACGGACAACGTACCCCGCCGGCGTTCGTTTTGCATCGGGAGCGGGCGGTGGCGCGACGGGGAGGAAGCCCGTTTCGCCTGCGCCGCGGGGGGCCAACCTTCGGATGGCCCCCGAAGTGAGCCCGAGACATCGCGACACTCCCGCGTTCCCTCACCCGACCGGACCCCTCCGCGTCGGCCCCTGGCCACGCTCGATCCGGGCGCCGCCGCGGCCCGGGAACCCATGCCGCGGCTACGGTGCGCGCGAGGGGGCCCGGGACGCGCGCGGGGGAGCCTACGGCCCCGCTGCCTCTGTCGGGGGTGCGAGGGCGTGGAGCGTGCGAAGGCCCCGGGGGATCAGAACGGCCCCCGCGACGACAAGGGCGACGATCACCCCGAAGTAGACCCACCAGAAGTCCGAAGAGGACGGAGGGACGCTCGCGTTCCGCGCCGCGATAAAGAACGCGATCACGAGCTCGACGCCGGCGGTGACAAGGACCAGGCCCGTCACGTAGACCGCCATCCCGCTCCGCACGGTTCCGAGATGCGTTCCGAACTAGATAGACCATCCGTCCGGTGGGGGGGTCACGGAGGCTGCCCGACGACCGGTCCCCGCCGAGCGAGTCCCCTGCGGGGTGGGGGCGAGATGTGGGTGCGAGGCCAGTCGGCCCCGCACCACCATCACGGGACATGGGGCACGGCTCACGAGACCCGTGGAGACGCTCCCGAGAAGGATGCGGCGGCCCCGCGAGAGCCCCCGGGATCCCACGACGATGAGGTCCTGGGGATGACGATCGAGCCAGGCCAACAGCTCGTCGAGCGCGTCCCCCCGGAGGGAGACGACCTCCACTTTGGCGGCTCCGCGGCTCACCGCCAATTCTCGGATCTCGTCCAGGACCGCGGCCAGGGTACCCACCCCATCCGAGAGCGGCACGAGGTCCTCCAGGACCGAGTCGACGCCATCGTCCCGGGACGCCCGGACCACGACGACGGTCAAGGTCGCATGGAAGCGGCCCGCCACTTCCGTTCCGAGCTCGCAGGCGCGTCGAGCGTGGCCGGACCCGTCAAACGCCACTAGCACCTTGTCGAGCATCCGTAGCTGGATGAACCAAGCCCCCACGGGCTATTGAAGGGTAGGGAAGTCTCCCACAATTCGCGAGTACACCGTCGGCCGCGATCCCCAGGCCGACCTCCTGAAACGGACCGAGGAACGCCCCGACCGGAACCCGCCCGGGAGCGGACCCCGGATCGACCCGCCGGGCTCCAGGGGAGCCGCCGAACCTCCATGCCCCGAAGCTCCGATCCCTTTGCTCCGACCGGTCGGGGCGGAGGCGGCTACCCCCATCGACGGCGGAACGGGTCCTCGAAGCGCGGACAGGAACAGCGTCCCACGAGGGTCCGAACCGAGAGTGCAGTGCTCACCGGGAAGCCAGCGACCCCTCGTTTCGAGCTCTCTCGCCCCACCGGAGGACCGCCAGAGAGCGAGCTCTTTCGGTTCAGGCTCCGGTCGGCCGAACGGCTGAGGAGGGTGCGGTGAGTGCCCCGGGTCCCAGGGAAAAGCCCGACGAAGCACAGGTCGACGTCGACGGAAGGGCGGCGATGACGCTCCCTGTCGTGCCGCTCACGACCGCGTAGAAGACCGGCACATTTCCGGTGGGATTCGATTGCGAGATCGGGTTGCACGGGGTGTACTCGACGAGCCAGCACGGGCCCGTCGTGACGACACACTGCTTGCCGCCACCGAGGAGGCCGACGGCCCTATTGAAGGTCAGGTTCGAATGCGTCGAGAGGAAGGTCGAACCGCCCGTGTTCCATACCACCGACGCTGCGGTCGAACTATCGACCACGTGGGATGGAATGAGGGTATAGTTCTCGAACGTGGTCGTGCAGGTTCCCGACGCGATCAGGACGGGCTGCGCCGACCCGTTGACGACGGCGACGAGGAGAACATCGTGGGACGACGGTTGGAAGTAGATCATCCCCCACCACGGCGACCCACCGGAGGAGAAACTGCCCCCGTACCGGGGGACGAACATGCTGGTGGACGCCGGGCCCCCGCCCGGCGAAGTGTAGGAGCAACCGCTCCCCACGGTGGCGTTCGCCGCAGCGGTCGTCGCGGTGGCGAGATTGAGTCCGGCCGCGACCACGAGATCCCACGGACCACCCGGTACCCCGCCGGCTGCGTCGTTCGCGGCGCGGGCGGCCGATGAGTACGTTGGGGCGGTGCCGTTCGTCGAATTACCCGAGCCCGCGAGGGTGACCGCAACGACCCCCACGACCACGATCGCCGCCACCACTCCGACGAGGATGGGCCAGGTCCGACGGACCCACGGACCTCGAGGGGGAGTGCTCCCGGCACCGTACGGCCGGACCGGAACTGGCTCGGGCCCCTCTGCCGGAGCGCGAGACGGCGTCGAGTCCATGGGTCCTTCGGGTGCTCCCATTCACGAGGAACCAGGCCCTGAGAGAGATTCAACCTTTCCGTAACTGTGCGGGACCGTGGGACGCTGCGCACGAGTCTCCCCGTCCGGAACGGGGCGGCGCCCACCGGCCTGAACCGACCGTTTAAGCCGTCGTACCCTCTTCCGTGCGCATGGGCCTTCTGGAACTCTTCGTCGCGGTCCTGATCGCGGGGATCTCGATCGTCAACGTCGGGGCACCGGTCACGGCATGGTCGCGTGCCCGGGACGATCGGTTCCTCCTCCTGATCGGCGCCAACGCCGGACTCGCGGCGGTCGGGCTGGTCTGGGTCTGGGGCCAGCTTCCGGTGGATCCGCCTTCGTACTCGGAAGCAGGACTCCCGGTGCTGGGACTGGCGCTCGTCGCGGTCGTGCTGTTCCTCGCGGCGGCGGTCTGGCCGCGACGCATGTAAAAGATGGCCGAGGACCCGCTCGCGCTCGGCACCCGCCGCCGACTGTACCTGACGGTACGGGCAACCCCGGGGCTCGGGGCCCGGGAAGCGCAACGAGCGACCGGGATCGGCTGGGGAGAGACCGTCTATCATCTCGAGCGGCTGCTGGCAGCGGGCCTCCTACAGCGCGAGCGCAGTGGGCATCAGGACCACTACTTCGCCGCGGACGTGCCCGTCGGAGATCGGCCGTTCCTCAAGTTCGCCCGCTCGCCCTCCGCGCGGCGACTGCTGATCGCACTCCTCGAGGCCCCGGGCGTGACCGTTCCAGATCTCGAACGGAGGACCGGCCTGAGTCCCGGGCGCATCTCCGTCCATCTGCGGCGACTGATCGGAGCCGGACTCCTCGTGTCCGGGCAGCGGGGACGATGGCGCACCTTCGAAGCCGTCGATCGGGACCGGGTCCTACGCTTGCTCGTCGCCTACCGCGGTGACGTCGCGGACGAATGGGTCGAGCGATGGCTCGACACCTGGGCCGAGCTGTTCCGACCGTGAGTGGGCGCGCGTAGGGCCAAGTCTTCCGCCTTTGAACCAAAAAGGGCGATACCCAGCAACCGGTTCGAGCGATAGGCCCCGAGGCACGGACCCGGTAGATGCACCGACCTGCGTTGCGATGTGGACCGATCGTGTTCGGGGCCACCGCCGTCGTCGTGCTGGGCCTGATGACCCTCTCTCCCGCAGCCGTTGCCGGGAGTCCTTCCGGCTGGGAAGTCTCGGGCCCGTCGTGGACGAACGGGGTCGTCCTCTGCAACTTCTCCGCCGCCCTCCCGGGCGTTGCCGTATCCGCGCTGGGTCGATCGGAATCCGGCCTCTCGGGCCTCTTCTCGGGAGTGAGTGAGTACTCGGCGACCGGCGCGCTCGTGGGCGCCGCATCGAGCTCCAATCGTAGCTGGGTCGCCGAGAATTGGAGCTCGTCCCAGAGTTTCGATGAGGGGTACACCTCGCAGCTCGCCCTGTTCGGCCCGACCGGGGCGAGGGTGGGATCGGTCGACGCGGCGGTCGACTTCGATCTCCCCGGTACCACGGGCTCCTCCTCGGGAGCCATGAGTGCCGTCACCTCGACCTTCTCCATCTCGAACTGGAGCGCGGCCGCGAGCGGCGATCATCTCGCTCTCGACCTGTCGTTCTGGCCGACCTTCCCGAGCACGGAGCGCCTGACCCGCGGATCCTTCTCGAACGCGACGATCTCGAGCGTCTCGAGCGCCTCCGGTGCGACCCGGGAGTCGGTGACGCCCTCGGCCGTGGCCACCGTGGGCTGGACGAACGGGACGATGGGCATCGCAGAATCGGTGCCCCGGCCGGTCGTCGCTCCGACGGCCGCCACCATCGAGGTGGAGATACGCGCCCCTGCAGGGGCCGTCCGGTCCCTCTCGTACTCGGTCGTGATCGGAGTGGTCGTACCTCCCTCCTTGGGAGGACTGCCCTGGTTCGAGTATGTCCTGGTCGTGGCCGGCGGCAGCGGTGTCTCGGTGGTCCTCGCCGTGTGGGCCCACCGCCTCCGACGTCGTCCCTCAAGTCTCGAGTTCGTGGAGGAAGGATGCGAACGGTAGACGGATACGGCGAGCGTCTGGGGGCCGGCGAGGGATTGAGATCGTTCCTACGGGCGCAGTCGACACCGTCGGCCGCCCGCCCAGTTCCGCCTCCGACGTCGCCCGAGGGACCGACCGGGTCCCACGAACCCACCGCCCCACGACCGCGACGCGGGGGCTGGATCGCAGTCGTTGTCACCGTCCTGGTCGTCGCGGCCGCGACCTTCGCGGTCTACTACGTCTACTATCGGCCGTCCACGTCGTCGAGCTCCCCCGGCCTCACCGCCGGCGGTTTCGCACTCGGGCAGGTCGTCACGTTCCGGTACAATGGGACCCGCACGTTCTCCTGCACGCCCGCCCTGACCGTCCTGTTCCCGAACGATCCCAACGCCGCGGGTGCCTCCTCATCGACTCCCTGCGGGGTGGGTAACGCGAGCGTCACCGCGGTGCCGAGCCAGGTGCCTCAGTGGTACCTCCTCCCGGCCTTTTCGGGACTTTCGGTGTTCGGGCTCACGAGCTACAACGCCACCTCGAGCGGATTTCCGACGCAGAACGGCAGCACGGTCTACACCGACTGCGGCGCCGGGTCGACCTCCTCGAAGTGCCCGGACCAGCCGTCCTATGCCTTCTCTCCGCTGTTCGCCCAGTTCGAGACCCGCATCGGACAACCGACCGGACTCCTGGGCCAGGGGCCGGGGGTCTTGCCGTTCCCGGCCCACGACATGGTCGAGAACTTCACGAGCTATCCCCTCGTGCCGTGGGGGACCGTAGTCGTCTTCGTGATGGACCCGAACATACTTCCGAACCGGTCGACCGGCGCGTGTACGGAGACGGCCCCGTCGAACCTCAGCCACCCGACGGGCAATTGCCTTACCTCGTACTCCGCCATCGCGTCGGCCGCGAGCACCTGCTCGAGCGCGGCCGAGTCGGTCAACTCCGCGACGGGGAACCCGATCTGGTGGGTCCTAACCCACGAGGACCACCTCTCCGCGTGCGCGCAGGTCTACATCCCGGCCCCCGGCACGCTCGCCCCCAGCGGTCCCGGTGCAGGTCTCGACTCGAATCTCTATGAGCCCTATGCAGTCTCTGCGGGTGCCCCCTCCTCCTTCCCGGGGTGACGAGGTCGCGGATTGGGAGTTCGGTACCGGATGGAAGGGAGGGACCCCGCCGGTGATCACGCCCCGGTCGCACTCCCGGCGTTCCGTCCGAGAGAGCCCGGGTCGAGGTGAGCGGGATGCTTTCGGTCGGATCTGAAGGTACCCCCTCCTCGGAGAGCGTCCAAGGCCCCCCGGGCCCGCGCCTCCTCGCCGGAGGGGTCGTGGCGTACAACGACGAACGTCGGATCGGTCCGGCGATCGACTCGCTGCTTTCCCAGGAGCTCCCGGCCGGATCCGCCTGGAGCCGGATCTGGGTCGTCACGAGCGGCTGCTCGGACCGTACGGTCGAGGTCGCGAACTCGATCGCGCAGAAGGACCCGCGTGTCTCGGTCCTGGTCGAGCCCGAGCGACGCGGGAAGGCGGCGGCCGTCCAGGAGGTCCTCGGCCGGGCCGAGGGTAGTCACCTTGTCCTCCTCAACTCCGACGCGGTCGCGGAACCCGGCGCCGTGGCGGGACTCCTCCGGGCCGCCGGCGGGCGTCGCGCCCCGTACGCGGTGATGGGCCGACCCGTCGTCCCGGGGGAGCCCGACGACGAGTGGATCGCGACGATGCGCTGGATGTGGGAGCTGCACCACGAGCTCCACGCAACGCTCCTCGCCGGGGGCTCGGGCGCGCACCTTTCCGACGAGCTCCTCCTCGTCAGCCTCCCCGTCCCGTTCCGGCTCGAGGAACGGGTCATCAATGACGGCTCGTACGTGGCCGTCTGGCTCACCCAACATCAGGGAAGCTGCTGGTACGCTCCCGAGAGCCGGGTGCGGATCGAGGTTCCCCGGACGGTGTCCGATCACCTCTGGCAGCGGCGACGGATCCACGTCGGGAACGCACAGGTCCGTCGCCTGCTCGGCCGACCTCCGACGACCCTGCCTCGGCTCTGGCTCTCTGAGCCCGTTCGTGCGGCGCGCGTGCTCCGCACGATGGTTCTTCGGCCCGGAGGGTTGCGCCGTTTTGCCCGGGTTGCGTACTGGGAGCTGGTGGCCCACGGACTGGCCACGTGGGACCGGGCCCCTCCGGCGCGGGACCACGTCCGTTGGCGAAGGATCTGTCCCCCGGACGAGGATCGGGCCGACTCCTCCATGGCTCCGGACCGGACCGGGGTCGACGCGGTCCAGGGCGTCCACGACCGGATCCGGTCCCTCCTGAACGTGGCCCGGGACTTCTCGACCGGGGTCTCCCTCGAACATCTGGTCCAGTTGCTTCCCGCGACAGGCCCCTCGACGATCTCCGACCTCGAGCGGTGGCTTTCGGTTCGTCCGGATCTGGCTCGCGTCGAATCGGGGTGGGCGTTCGCACCCACGGCCCTCCCCGCATCCGCCGCCCGTCGCACGCAGCGGGGCGAGGACTACCGGAAGAGGGCCCAGGAGCTCCTGGACGGCCCGCTCTCGGTGGTCCGCCGGTGGATCCGATGCATCGGTCTCACCGGATCGACGGCCTACGGGGAGCCCGAGCCGGGCGACGATCTCGACTTCTTCGTGGTGACCCGCCACGGATCGCTCTGGGTGTTCCTGGCCGTGACGTACCTCGCGCTGCGTCTGCGCCGAGCCGACAGCCCACCGACCGGTCGACCGGTACCGTGCTTCAACTACGTGCTCGAGGATTCGCTCGCCCCCACGGAGTTCGAAGGGGCGGGCGGATTCCTCTTCGCGCGAGAGTCGCTCGCCGTCCGAACGCTCCTGGGCGACGGGTACTACCGCGGGCTCCTCGGCCGAGCGCGATGGATCGGCGAGTGGATCCCTCGCCTCTACTCGGAGCGGACACGGGCGCCCGGGGAGTGCCGGCCGAACCCGGCACCGCTCCCGGTCCGCGCCCTCAACCTCCTCGTCTTCCCGGTCCTCGCCACCTACCTCCAGCTCGCGGGCCTCCGACGGAGCGCCCGTGATCGGAGGCTCCGTGGGGAGCGCGGCGAGTTCTACACGGTCACCCGGCTACGACGCCTCGCGTTCCTCTCGCGGCGGTTCGAACAGATCCGGCGCCGGTACGAACCGGACCTAATCCCGGCGGGAAGCTCCGAGAGCATGACGGTCCGCTCGAGGTCGTTCCCGTCGCGATGAGCGCCGACTCGATCTCGTCCGGATCCTCGGACGGTCCGACGGCCGCGGGCAGCGTCCGTTCCCCGGAGCTGCTTCGCTGGTTGCTCGTGGCCGTCGTCGTGTTCTTCGCGGTCTCCTTCGCGCTCTCCTGGTTGCGCGCCTACGAGTTCCAGACCACCACGTGGGACCAGGGACTCTACCAGCAAGCGATCTGGAGCACGGCCCACGGTCGACCGTTCTACGAGACCGCCGACGTGGAGACCGGCGGATACGGTTCGCTCCTTCAGGTGCACTCCGTGTTCCTGTTCTACCTCCTGGTCCCGATCTACGCGGCCCTTCCGGACCCCGCCACGCTCTTCGCGGTCCAGTCGTCGGTCGTTGCACTCGCCGCCGTTCCGCTCTATTTCCTCGCACGCGACGTTTCTCACTCCCCCCGTCTCGGTCTGGTAGCGGGACTCGCCTACCTGGCGTGGACACCGCTGATGTCCTCGATCCTGTACGACTTCCACCCGGAAGCGTTCCTCCCGGTGGAACTGTTCGCGCTCGCGGCCCTCTGGGAGCGGGGCCGGTACCGTTGGGGGTTCGCGGTCGCCGCACTCTCCTTTACCACGTTCGAGCTCGCGCCGGTGCTGGTCTTCTTCGTCGGCGTGTACGGGCTCATCGCTCCTGCGGTGGTGGCGGGCTCCCGTTCGATCTCCGATCACCCTTCCGGCCGAGGGCGGTTCCTCGTCGAGCGGCTGCGCCGGTGGATCGGGAACCCCCGGGTCCGGACCTCGTTCGGCCTTCTGCTCGCCAGTGTGGCGGCCTACGCGGTCCTGCTCTACCTTCGCGTGGAGTATCTTACGAGCATCCTAGGGACGTATCCTCTCCCCCAGGCCGCGTCGGGATACGTGATCGGAGCCACGCCGTCGGCGCTCGGACTGAGTCTCAGTTACCTGTCGATCGGAGGGGAGGCGAAGCTGGCCTACTGGTTCGTCGCGGTCGCACTCCTCGCCTTCGTTCCGTTCTTTGCGCCCCGCACCCTGGTGCTTACCGTTCCCTGGTTCGCGTTCACTCTCCTCAGTCCGGACTTGAATTACACCGTGCTGGGGTTCCAGTACGGATTCATCGCCGCGAGCTCGCTCCTGGTGGCGTTCGCCTACGGGCTGCCACGGGTCCGCGAGCTCGCGGGTCGACTCGGGGCTCGCGTCCGGCCCGGGGCCGCGCGCAAGGGGCTCCTCCGCGTCCTCCTACCCGGGGCCCGAGGGCGCCGGGTGGTGCTGGTCATGGCGTTCGCGGGACTGCTGGCCCTCAATCTCGCGCTCACCCCGCTCGACCCGATCCTCCAGAACCACGGCATGGGCTCGGCCTACCGGCTCTCCTACACGCCCTCACCGGACGATGTGGACGTCGAGCGACTCGCGGCGATCATTCCGGCGAACGCGTCGCTCGTCGCGTCCGACAATCTCTTTCCGCTCGTCGCGAACGACCTGAACGCCTACTCGCTCTTCTGGACGGCGAATCCCAAGCTCGCCTTACCGTTCAATGCGAGTCACCTCCCTCCGTTCGTGTTCCTCTCGGGGGAACGCGCGTACGCGGTGCCGCCCTGGCTCTCGCTGGCGGTCGCCAACGGATCGGTGTATGGGGCCCGCGGGTTCGTTCGGACCTCGGATGCCGGACCGGTGCAGCTCTACGAAGTCGGATATGTCGGACCACCGTTCCTACCGGGAACGTGAACCGAGCACGGGGGGGGAGGGTCGGACGATGCGGACGGTCGCGCACCCGACGCTCCCGCCCTCGGCCGGGGATCTCCCGCCCGTGGATGTGCTCGTGGCCACCTACAACTCCGCCGGGACGCTGGCGGAATCGCTGGGAGCGGCCCGTCGGTTTCTCCCCCTCCATTGTCTCATCGTGGTCGACCGAGACAGCACCGACGGCACTCCCGAGATCGCCCGAGGTTTCGGTGCCAGG
Source organism: Thermoplasmata archaeon (assembly GCA_046704665.1). Taxonomy (GTDB): domain Archaea; phylum Thermoplasmatota; class Thermoplasmata; order Lutacidiplasmatales; family UBA184; genus Lutacidiplasma. The sequence goes on from JBJKRJ010000059.1 coordinate 49,077, forward strand.
GTCTACCGCGACACGTCCGGTCTCGGCTACGCCCGCAACAAGGCACTGGCGGAGTCCGACACCGACCCGGTCGTGTTCCTCGACAGTGACGTTCGGATCGTGCGACCGGACTACTACCGTCACGCGCGCCGGGAGTACGAACGGGCCGGGACCGCGGCGGTGGTAGGGGTCGCGGTCGGGCACGTGTTCAGGTACGGACTTCCCCTCGGGCTCACGCTCATCGATCGGAGCTTGTCGCTCGCCGCGGCGATCCCGGATCGGGCCCAGGGACGGGAGACGTACTACCTTCAGCGAGAGATCCGGCGGACGCGACGCTCGGTTCGCTACGTCGGCGACGCGATGGTGCACCGGGGAACGTACCGAGCGGCACCGCACTGGCCCGAGTTCCAGGGCGCTGCGATCCGCGCCGCGTCCGGCTGGAACCCCCGCGAGATCGCCTACGCAGGGATCGTCACCCTGCTCATGCACCTGAACAGCCGGCGACCCCGCAACATCGCCTATTCCCCGATCTTCTTCGGAAAGATCCTGCGGGGATTCCTTGCCCCGTCCCGGTGGGCGCGCCTCGTTCGCGAGCCCACCGAGCTCACGGCGGCGTCGCCCGACCCCGGTCTTCCTCCCTGAGGGCGCGCACGATGGCGGGAATGTCGTACTCGAGATCCTCGACCACCGTGTCCCCGACCGGACGCTGACGAAGGAAGAGCCCGTCACGAGCCACGAGGAGCAGGAACGAGCGCCGTTTCGTGTCGATCCCGAGGCAGAGCCCGTGGTTCGAGAGCAGATACTTGATCGGGAGCCGCTCGGAATAGATCATCAGCGTCCGGCCGGACCAGCGGAAGCTCTCGGTCGCCCTCGGCCCGCGGCCCGGCCGCACGGTCGGGCTCACGGACGGCGAGAGAAGGTCATCAGGAAGTGATCGCCCAGTCGGTTGAACGGCCACCAGCGTCCTATCGACGCATCCCAGGCGGAGAGCCGGTCAAAGTGGCGCTCGAAGCGCTCTGCGTAGCTCACGAGGTCCGAGGGCGGCAGGAACACGGGGACCCCCTCGACCTCCTCGAGCACGAACTCCGGACGGAACAGTCGCTCGAAGTCCGGCACCGCATGCGCGAAGACGTCCACACAGAATCGGGATGCCCCGACCGGCACCGGGTTCTTCCGGCGTCCCAACGCGCGCCGCATCTGGAGGGTGAGCGAGTATCCCACGAGCTCGAACAGACACCAGCGGTTGTAGACGGCGGTGACGAACGGCGCCCCCGCCCGGAGGAGACGATGGAGGGTCCCGGGGATCGGTGTCAGGTCCGGTTCGCAGTTCAGGGCTCCGTACGTCGAGAACGCCCCATCGAAGGTCCCCTCGCGGCCCTCGTCGAGGAGCCGCTCGAGCTCTCTCGCGGGAAACCCGCGTGTCTCGAGGCGATCCGCGACCCCCGCTTGCTCCGCTTTCTTCTGCACGGTGGCCAGCATCCGCTCGGAGATGTCGACCGCCAGCACCTTGTGTCCCTCCCGGAGCAGCGGCAGCGTCTCCATCCCGGAGCCGCAACCGATCTCAAGGATCCGGTGGGACCCCGAGAATCGTCGGGTGAGCACTGCGAGCGAGCGATTGCGGAGCAAGAGGTTCATCCGGTTGCCCGTGATGTGCCGGTCGTAGTCCTCGGCCACGTTGTCGAACTCGGCGCCGAGCCAGGCGTAGTAGCTCGCAGCCCCGTTCCCAGGGGGAGGGGGGATAGCGTCCAAGCGTACGGAGAGGACCCGGGCCGGGTGCTCGTACCACCGCACGAACAGCTCCGGGCCGTACTTGGCACGGAACAGTCGGAGGATTCGTTCCTGCTCCGAGCGAGCGGTGACGAGCGTCAGGGCCCCTACGACGCGCTGCCCCGCGACCGTGAGCTCGGCCTGTCCGGCGCGAAGGGCGTCGACCGGCCACTGAGCCGATCGATTCCGTGCCACCAGGTAGATCTGACTGCCCTCACGAACGAAACCGAGTGGGAGCCATCCTCCGGACCCGTGCAGACGCAGCGACTCCTGAGGCGCGGGTTCCGGCGACGCCATCGGGTCTGGAACACCATCGGTGTCCTATATCTCTCCGACCGAGTCCTATCCTCGCGCGGGCGTACCTTTTCCCCCGTGAGCCGGGGGTCCGGCGCTTCACAGTCCTCTTCGGCTCGGACCCACCCTGCCTGGGGTCCTCCGATGTGTCTTCCTCCGGTGGCCGGCCGCACGTCAGAGACGGTACTCCTCCCCGGTCGACCGGCTCGAAGAGTCACGTCGCTCTAAGACGGACAAACCACGTAGGGAAGCACCACGCAGCGGGAACGGCCCTCGAAAGGTCGACGAAGAACCGCGAAGGGAGCAGGCCGACCCCCGCAAGGTCCTCAAGGCCGGTGCCGATGATCTCCTCGACCTCAAAGCCCGCACCGCGGATCGTCCGAAGGGTCCGAGACCTTGTTTCGATCCATCCGGAGAGCCCAGGGTCCCCGCGCGCCGCCGTCTTGGAGCTCGAGAACGTCAGCGTGGGGGAGTGCCTCCCATAGCGAACGCGTCCGAGAACGTCGAACTGGAGAGTCTTCAGCGAGGGCCGGGGACTGAAGGACAGGACCAGGGTGCCGTCTCTCGCGAGAACACGCCGGATTTCGCCCAGGAACCGCTCCGGTGCAGCGATTCGATGGAGGACCCGGATCACGACGATCGCGGCGAACGAGCTCTCGCGGAACGGAAGTCGGTCTCCGCGGGCGCGCACGAAATCTCCCGCACGAGGGGTCCCGGAGAAGCCGCAACGTTGCAAGAGATCTCGTCGCACGTCCAGCGCGATCACTCGGTCGGCATGCTGAGCCAGGAGAGGTAGGAGTCGGCCCGTACCGCTACCCAGATCGAGGGCACGGCCTCCCCGGACCGTCCTCATGAGGCGTTCCACGACCGAGAACTCTACGTGATCGGTACTCGGGCCGCGGGTCCATGTCCAGAAGTCATCGTTCGATTCGGACATGACGCTCGCAGTTGGGGTCACTCCGCGGGAATTCTTTCACGAGGCGAGTTTCGTGGATCGAGGAGGGCAGCCCGCGCCGCCCCCCGCGAGACGGTCCTCGAACATGGGTCCCCGTCAACTCGCGCTGAGGACGGCCATGCTTCCGAGTCCGTAGCCCGTACCGGAGTCGTAGCTCCCCTCTCCCACCAAAAGGATCGATGTGGACCCGAAGATCGGGGCATGACATCCGCCCTGGATCTCTCCGCTCGCAAAGGTCGTGGGGAGTTCCCGCGAGAGGTTCGTCACGGGGGCCGAGGCACCCGGCCCCGGCCAGAACGCGAGTTCGGGTGCGATCCCGCCCTGCGGTCCGGATCCTTTGCCGCCGATGAGCCAGCCGCCCAGTGTGGGGGTGATCAGCAGGACGGCCTGGTCGAACGTTGAGGGGAGCTTCGGCCCGGGACTCAGCTTCGAACCCTGGAGGAACTCCAAAAGCCCGGCACCGCCACCGATGAGCCAAGCCGTGCCGGTCCAGGCGGCGGAGTATACTCCCGCACCCTGGTACGGCGACTGGAGCCACAGGTTGGTGAACGTCGGTCCGGCCAGCGTGCCGAGCACTCCCTCGCCCCCGACGAGCCACTCGGCCCCGTTCCAGGCAAGCAGTTGGATCCATCCCAAGGGATCGTAGGAGACCAGATGAGACGCGAGATCGACGCTTCGGGATCCGTCGAACGCGACGAGGGCCGGGCCCGCGCTCGAGTTACCGCCCAGAAGCCATGAGGTACCGTTCAACCCGAGGGCGAAGATTCCCCCGCCCTCGAAGTACGGGCGTATACGACTGGTCAGGTTCGACACGATCCCATTTCGGATCGCCACTACGCTTCCGAAGTTCACGCCCCCCCAGCTGGCCTGGCCGACGACCAACCAGGACGAACCATTCCAGCCGAGGCCATACACCCCCCCATCGAAGAACTCCGTGTTGACCTTCGGAGTGAGGTTGGTCACTCCGACTCCGCCCGACCCGTTCGTGATCGCCGCGAGTACCGGAAGGGTAAATTCCGGGCTCCGAACATAGACACCGACCCCTCCCGCAAGGATCGCGCTGCCATTCGACGCCGCCCCCAGCATGATTCCCGGGTGGAAGACCGGACCGAGGTACTGGGTGGCGTCCCGGACGATGAAGGTCGGGAGCGGCGCGGGTGGGAGTCCTGTCAGCGTGACCGCCCAGGCGGCTACGACGACCAGGGCCACCGTCGCCGCCACCCCAACTGTCGCGGCGAGCCGAGTGCGCCCGGGCTCCATCGGAAGGAATCCGGACCGGCCGGGGACTCATATACCCCTTGGAACGGCCCTTTCGTATCCTCGCTAGAGAAGCCCCATCGATGGGGCGGGCGGGACGCACCCGTTCACGCAGGCCGAGTCGGATGGCACGAGCACGGTAGGGCCATTGCAACGGCGCGCCCGGCGTCAACGGAGACGTTGACCGGGACCTCCGAATTTGGTTAGTACTATCACCCCTTCCCAGGTTCACTCTGCAGATGGCGCGACCAGTGGGCGCGGGCGTCCTGACGATCATCGGTGGGTTCTTCGTACTGATCGGAGGAGCCGTGATCGCAGCTTTCGGCTGGGTGCTGGGTCTGCTCTCGGGAGTATCGAGCTCCCTTTTCGAAGTCGGGCTCGTGGTCGGGTTTCTGACCATCCTGATCGGTATCTTGATGCTCGGGGTTCCGCAGGCCCACAAACTCTGGGGGATCCTCGCGATCCTCTTCGCCATCATCGCGATTCCGTTCGCCCTCGCCGGGCTCGTGGCCGGCTCGCTGCTCGCGTTCTTGGGAGGAGCCCTTTCGATCGCATGGCATCCTCCGCCCCCGCCTTCGACCATCACGGTGGAGGCACGCGTCATTCCCCCCTCCTCCGGGGGATAAGCGCTCCCCCGCCCGCAACCTTACGAATCTCGGGGGCTCCGACCGTGCCGGGACGCCATCGGCCGGACGGAAGCTCCTTCGATGAACAACGCGTACGAGGTCCTGGTCGGACTCGCGCTCGGCTTTTCGCTCACCATCCCGCCCGGACCGATGAACGCCCTGATCGCCTCCCGCTCGGTTCGTTCTCTCCGCCAAGGGGTCCTGACCGGCTTCGGAGCGATGAGCGCCGACGCCGTCCTCGGCGTGGTCGTCTTCGTCCTCTCGTCGCTCGTGGACCTTCACACGGTGGTCCGGGAGATCTACGTCCTCGGCGCGGTGGTCATGGGGTACTTCGGCTTCCGGCTGTTGTGGATCCAGAACCGACCGGCGACGATCGAGGTCAGTGACGCGCGGACCTATTCGACCGCGTTCGGTGTCGGCGTGTCGAACCCATTCCAGATCCTCTGGTGGCTCACCGCCGGCCTCGCCTTCGCCTACCTCGGCGGGGCCGCGCTGTTCGCCGGGCTCTTCGGGGCCATCGCGATCTGGATCGTCGTGTTCCCGTGGGTCCTTCGACGAGGAGCGGAACGCTCTCCCAGATTCGAGAAGGCCGTGACGATTGTCTCGGCCGGGATTATGGTCTTCTTCGCGGCGTACTTCGTCTATCTCGCCGCGGGTGGGGGGGCGATCGGATGACGGTCCCCGCTCAGTCCGACCGCTGTCGCTCGGGGTACTGGTGGCGGAACTTCGCGATCTTCGGGGCGATCACGAGCTGGCAGTACGCCTTCTCCGGATTGCGACGGAAGTAGTCCCGGTGGTACTCTTCGGCGGGGTAGAACGCGGTGAACGGGAGGATCTCGGTCACGACCTTGCGCGGCCAGAGCCCTCCCGCCCCGACCTCGCGGACGGCGTCCTCGGCGGCCGCCCGCTGGGCCGGAGTACGGTAGAACACGGCGGAGCGGTATTGGGTCCCGACGTCGTTCCCCTGTCGGTCCCGCGTCGTGGGATCGTGGGTGGTGAAGAAGACCATGAGAAGGTCGTGGAGAGAGATCACGGTGGGGTCGAACACGACGTCGACCGACTCGGCATGCCCGGTGCGTCCGGTGCAGACCGCCTCGTACGTCGGGTTCGCGACCGTCCCTCCGGAGTATCCCGGGGTCGCCGAGATCACTCCCTGGAGCCCGGAGAAGAGTGCCTCCGTGCACCAAAAGCAGCCGCCCGCCAGGGTCACCGTCTCTCGCGTACCCTCTTCCGGCTCCTCCGGCGCGACGGCGGTCGTCGGAGGGGGGTGCGAGCGCTCCACGACTCGGCCTACCCCTGCCTGTCTTATCTAATCTCGGCCCGACCCTCCCGCGGTACCGCTACCCCTCCCTCGGCGCGACTCGGGACGGGCGTCGTCGACCCGGATCCCGGGCCGGGAGGGGTCTATATGGGGGGTGTGGGCGTGGGAGTCACCATGCTGTCGGATGCCTACGGACGCGAGGTCAGCGACATCCGCATCAGCGTGACCAAGCGGTGCAACTTCGGGTGCGTCTACTGTCACGATGAGGGCCTCGGTCCCGTGACCCAGCCCCGGGCTCCGCACGGGGAGGAGATGACCCCCGTCGAGATCGAGCGGATCGTCCGCACCGCCCGGGAGTTCGGCATCCGCTCGGTGAAGTTCACGGGAGGCGAGCCACTGGTGCGCTCGGACCTCGAAGCGGTCGTCGACCGCACCGTCGAACAGATACCCGACGTATCGCTCACGACCAACGGTTCGATGCTCGAAGCGCGTGCCGAGTCGCTGCGGGACGCCGGCCTCAAACGTGTGAATGTCTCGGTCGATTCGATCGATCCGGAGCAGTTCCGCTCGATCCGGAGAGGCTCGCTCGCCCCGGTGCTCCGGGGGATCCGGGAGGCCCTGCGCGTCGGCCTGAAACCGGTCAAGCTCAACATGGTCGTCTTCCGCCCGACCCTTGCGAACATCCCGAAGATGATCGACTTCGTGGGCGAGACGGAGGGGCTCAAGCTCCAGCTGATCCAGTTCATGCCCGAGCTCGTCACGCACCCAGAGTGGATGGTCGACATCGAGACCCTGAAGCGATGGCTCGAGGAGCACTCGAGCCGCGTGCTGGTCCGGGAGATGCATCACCGACGGGTCTATCTCTTCCGGGGCGCCGAGGTCGAACTGGTCGATCCGGTCTACAACCCAGAGTTCTGCGCCCACTGCCATCGGATCCGGGTCACGCACAAGGGTGAGCTCAAGGGCTGTCTCAACCGGAACGACGACCTGATCCCCACGCGGGGTCTCGACGACGAGGCGCTGCGGGTCGCCTTCCGCGAGGTCGTGGCCCGGCGGGTCCCGTACTATGGGGTCCACGTGAAGCAGTTCCCTCGACGGACGGCCCTCCCCGTCCCGACGACGACGGTATCTTCGCTTCCCGATCACTGAGCGGGTCGCCGTCCCGCCCGCGGCGGCGGAACCTACGGTCGCGCCAGGGCGTGCTCCGGACTCTCCTCCAACGCCACGGAGACCGTGAGCGGGTTGCCGCGCCGGTCGAGCCGGACGTCGATCTCCGAACCGACCGGGTACTGGGACAGGCCTTCGAGAAGGTCCCGCACTCGGTGGACCTCGAACGGGCCGACGCCGCGCAGGACGTCCGCCGGCCTCAGGCCGGCCCGGTGCGCCGGCGACCGGCGTGCGATCTCTGCGACGAGAAGGCCGGACCACGGAACGAGCCCGTACTGACGGGCGAGGTCCGGCCGGAGCTCGGCGACCGTGATGCCGATCCATGGTCGGACGACCCGTCCGTTGCGCCGGAGCTCATCGGCGATCCGGCGGACCGCATGGATCGGGATTGCGAACCCGACACCCTGAGCGAACGGCACCATCGCCGAATTGATTCCGATGACCGCGCCCGAGAGATCGGCGAGCGGCCCGCCGCTGTTCCCCGGGTTGATGGCGGCGTCCGTCTGGATCAGTCCCTCGAAGATGAAGTCGGATCCCGGGAGCGGTCGACCCAGGGCGCTCACGACCCCGGTCGACACCGTCGGACCTCCGGGAAGCCCGAGGGCGTATCCGACGGCCAGGACGAGCTGACCGACCTTGAGCGACTCGGAGTCTCCGAGGCGCACCGCGGGAGCATCGATCGCGTCGACCTGGATCAGGGCGACATCGGTCACCACGTCCCCGCCGACCACCTCCGCCGGAAGGTCCCGGCCGTCGGCCAGGTGGACCCGCAGGTCGGTGGCTCCCTCGACCACGTGCTGGTTCGTGAGCAAGAAGCCCGAGCGGTCGAGCACCAACGCGGTCGCCTGGCCCGGTACCGGGAAGGGGCCGTGGCCCCGGTGGCCGTGGAGGCGAAGGCTCTCGACCCCTGCGACGCTCGGTCCCAACGATTCCACAGCCGAGGTGATCCGGGTCTCGAGCTCGCTGAAGACCATCCCGACCCCCCGGGGACTCTCTTCCCCCTCGGCTCAGACCGGCCGTGGGAGGAGCGGCTCGGGCGCGAGGGGTGGATGGGGTGCGGGGCCCGCCGGGTGGGGGAACTCGGGGGCGCTCATTCCGACAGGAGCGCCTCGAGTTTCTCGAAGAGCTCCGATTGTTCCTTTTCCTTCTTTCGTCCGCCCTCCCAGCGCGCGTTGACGATCTGGACCAGCAGGTCGGCGACCTTGTCCATCCAGGGGCCTTCCTGGGCTTCAAACCGTTTCTTGACCTTCTCGCGCAGCAGCTCGTTGTAGGCCCGGTAGGCGGACCAGACCCACGGACCGTAGTGCATTCCCGTCGGTGCGCACTCTCCCCGTTCTTCCGACATCCTCGGTTCCTTGGAACACAGGTTCCGCCGGGGTCGACCGGCCGGAGGACCATATTGAGCGGCTGCGAGAACCTCCGGTCACGAAGGCGCTCCGGCGCATTCGCTCCGCTCGGCGAGCGGGCGGGGAGCTGCGGCGTCCAGGGTGGCCATCACGAGGTTACGAGCGCGTTACCGACGGTCTAAATCCCGCGATTTGTTCGGAGGAAGCATGTCCCCCGGGAGCGACCCGCGACTGTCGGCGATTCCGGGTCGCCTCGACGACCGGATCCTCCACGCGCTCGAGGGGCTTCCCGGCCGGATCGCGTTCAGCGGTCTCCGTCGGGTCCTCGGAGCCCACCCCGAGTCCCTGGCACGTGCCCTGCGTCGGCTGGAACGCGAAGGGCTCGTCGAACGGGTCGACGGGGGCTATCGGGTCCTCTCGGACGGGCGGCGCTCGATCGAGGAGCTCACGGCGGACCTTCGGACGATCGCTCAGGTCGAGCTTCCGGCCGGGATCTCCGCGGAGTCGCTGTTCGGGCGCCTCGCCGGGCGATGGTTCGGCTCCCTGCGATGGATGGGGGTGGTCGAGCGGAACGACGGCCGTCTCCTGGCGTGGGCCCGACGTGACGGGAACGGGCACGTCCTTCTCGGCGTGGACCGAGGGAACCTACGCGTCCTCGTCCCGGCCTCCGACGATCGCGACGATGTCACGGAGGCGGAAGAGGTCGCCTACGAGCTTCTGCTCCACGCGGTGGAGGCGCTCCGGCCCGCTGCCTTGCGGCCGGCGCCGTCCAGCGGGGCGGTGACCTATCTCGCCTCCGATCTCCCGGCGCATGGCTTCCGCGGGCCGGACAACTGAGCCACGTTCGACGTATCGGCCCTCGAGAGGGCCGGAGGGTTCCCGGGGCCTCTTCCGCGATGGCCGCAGGGCGGTCGCAGGAGCATGGGCGCGGTAGGAATCCTTCGGGAGTGCCTTAGCACCGTTCAGAGGCCGGCGCCACAGAACGGACAGCGGCCATTGACCTCGTTCGCCAGGTTGCCACAATAGCGGCAACGTATCTTGACGACCTGCCGTTCGATGACGGCGGGCCGGTTCTCGCCGGGGGGCGGGAGCGCTCGCTTGGCCTGCGCGATCGCCGCCATCCACGCCTCGGGCTCGAGCACATCGAACGCAGGCTGGGCATGCACGAGCTCGATCACGAGTCGGTCCTTGCCACCGAGGCGACCCCGGCGGATGGCCACGTCGGTCACGCCGGAGAGCGAGCTTTCGAGCACGCGCCGTGTCTCGCGTCCGCGCAGGAGGTCCCGAACGACCCCGCTCGATGACGGGGCCTCGAAGAGAAGACGGTAGTTCGTCAGGTAGAGCACGCCCGGTCCCCGTACTCCCTCCGGCCGGTGCTTGCCCTCCAGCACGGCGTAGGCGCTACGGACCACGTGTTCTCCCGCCAGGAGCAGCATTGCCGGTGGACCCACCACGACTCCACCTATTATCCTCGTGCCGGACGGGTCCCCGCCGGCGGCCGCGGCGGGGAGTCCGGGCGAACCGCGCGGCTGGGTCCGACCCGGAGGATGCCCCCCGGGGGCCCGGCCGCGCCCGGCGCTAGGTCACCAGCCGCTCGGGATCCCTCGGTTCTGCTCCTCGAGCCACTGCTCCAGAGGGCGGAAGTACTCGAGGAGCCCGCGCGTCTCCATCGTCCGCTCCCCCGTCAGGACCTCGAGGGCATCGGGCCATTCGCGGCTCTGGCCCATCTCCAGCATCGTGCGGAGACGACGGCCCGCCTCTTCCGAGCCATAGATGGAGCTCGCGTGCAGCGGGCCGGACTCTCCCATCGCCCGGACGAGGGCCCGGTGGAACTGGAACTGCAGGATGTGCGCGAGGAAGTACCGCATGTAGGGAACGTTCGCCGGGACGTGGTACTTCGCCCCGGGGTCGAACTCGTCGCGGTCTCGGGCCACCGGTGGAGCGATCCCTTGCACCCGTTGGCGCATCTCCCACCACGAGGAATTATACTCGGCCGGATCGACAACCCCGGAGAATACGTCCCAGCGCCAGCGGTCGACGAGCAGCCCGAAGGGGAGGAAGGCGATCTTCTCGAGCGCCCGGTGGAGGAGGAGTCCGATGTCCCCCTCCGCGTCGGGCACCCGGTCGACGAGCCCGATCTTGGCGAGGTACGACGGCGTCACCGAGAGCGCGATCGTGTCCCCGACGGCCTCGTGGAAGCCGTCGTGGGCGCTGTCCCGGAACAGGAACGGCTGCCGCGCATAGGCCCGCTGGTAGTAGTTGTGCCCGAGCTCGTGGTGGATCACGCGAAAGTCGTCGCCGGTCACCTCGATGCACATCTTGATCCGGAGGTCGTCCTCGAAGTCGAGATCCCACGCGCTCGCATGACAGATGACCTCCCGATCTCGGGGACGGACGAACATCGAACGTTGCCAGAACGAGGCGGGAAGAGGGTCGAACCCGAGGGAGGAGAAGAACCGCTCGGCGTACCGTACCATGTCGATCGGTGTCGTCTTCCGTTCGGCGAGAAGCTTCGTGAGATCGAGCCCGGGGCCGCTCGAGGGCGGGGCCAGGAGGGGGTAGATCCCCTCCCACGACTGCGCCCACATGTTCCCGAGAAGGTGGGCCGGGATCGGTCCCTTCGGATCGACGCGATCCTCGCCGTAGAACTTCACGAGACGGCCCCGGACGTACGTGTGGAGGGCTCGATAGAGCGGTTCGACCTCGCGCCAGAGCCGGTCGACTTCGCGCGCGAACTCCTGGGGATCCATGTCGTACTTCGAACGCCACATCGCACCGGTGTCGTCGAAACCGAGCTCGCGGGCTCCCCGGTTCGCCAGCGCGACGTACCGGTCGAAGTCGGGTCGGATCGACCGACCGACGCGGTGCCAGCCCTTCCAGGCGTCCTCGAGCCGGGCCGGATCGCGGCTCTCTTCGAGCACGTGGGAGAGGCCCTGGAGGTCGAGGGATTCGCCCCCCGCGTGGAGGGTGTGTCGCCCCTTCGCGTAGATCCCTTGCATCGCCGCGACCCGGCGGGTGAGCTCCTCGGACTCGGCCGCGTCGGCCGGTCCGACGAGAGGGAGGATCAGACGGAGGAGCCGGAGCATGCGTGCCTCGTCGGGCCGGGTGCTACGGCTTCCGAGGTGGGTCGACCGTTTCGCGAGGTCCACGGTCACGGCGATGAGGCGTGCATACGCCTTGGCCGACAGCGCCTCCGTTTCCGGGGTGATGTATGTCGAGTAGACCCAGTCGGCGGCCTGGGACTCGATCGACAGGTCGCGGAGTCTTGTTCCCGCGTTCGCAAGGAACCCGGAGACCTCGGAGGCGGGGGAATCGGCCATGGCCCCGTGAGCCGCGCCACCCCAAAACAGCTCTTTTGAGAAGCCCGCGGCGGCTCGAAGCGGCGTCGGACTTTGGTCCGCCGGTTCGCTCTATCGGTGGCACGGGTCCACTCCCCTCGCTTCCTCTCGAAGTTGCGGTTTTATGTATGACATGCGTCTGACACGCTCCGAGGGACGATGTCCGACGTATTCGAAACCTCGTCGATCCTCGCGGCGGTACCGTTGGGCGCCCCCGGAATGGGCGACCCGAACTTTTCGCTGGCGGTGCTTCCGTGCTTCGGCCCGCCTCTTTCCACGCGGCACTTTCCGGTAGGAGAGGAGCTGTGAAGGTCTCTCCGCGCAAACCCGACACCCCACCATCACTATCGATGAACCCCCCGCCGGCCGTGCTCGGGCAGGGCACCCCTCGGGGCTACGGCACCCGGCCGAAGCTCACGTTGGAAGCCGCCGCCGCGTTCGCCACCTACGTCGACTCGGCCCGCGCCCGAGCGGCGATCGAGGGTCGAACGCTCGTCTACACGGTCCGCTGGAACTAATCGGACCGGTCCGTGGCCGGGGCGTCCGGCACCTCGTCCTCCTCCGGAACCTCGACCGGCAGGTCCGGTCGGTGCCGTTCGACACCCACGCGGGCCTCCACGAGGGCCTCCTTGGAGAGGGCATCGGCACGCTGGTTCTTCTCGCGAGGTACCCAGACGAACTCCACATGGGGAAACGTCCCCGCGAGCTGGGTGAGGCGATCATGGTAGGCGCGAAGGTGGGGGGCACGGACCTCGTACTCCCCCCGCATCTGACGCACCACGAGCTGACTGTCGCCCGTCACGGTCACATTCCCAAGGTACCGTTGGCTGACGAGCCACTCGAGGGCACAGATCGCCGCCACGTACTCGGCGACGTTGTTGGTCGCGTGGGGGGAGAACGGCTTCACCGCGAGACCCTGACCCTCGGAGTAGAGCCCAGCACCCTCCACGACGTACCCGTAGGCGGCGACGCCGCCTCCCCTCGGCGGTTGACACGCCCCGTCGAAGTGGACGACGACCGAGTGCGGATCGATCGCGACCACTCCGCGTGGGATCTCGGACTCGTTCATCGGACCGCCCCTCCGCTCCGTCGCTGCGGCATCGACGCGACGGTGGCCCCGGGCGTGCGGACGATACGGGGGCAGTTGCAAAAAGCTTCGGGACGTCCGCAGTATGGACACGTCGCTCGGTCGAGGACGAATCCGAGCGGCCGGCCGCAGGCCCGGCACTCCCGGGCGCGGGCGCATCGGGGACATCGGGCGAGATCCGGCGCGATCACGGTCCGGCAGTACCGACAAGAGACGGGCTCGTTCGGGTTCCATCGCGGCACGGTGGCGGAGGGGACGACATGGGACGGAGCGGAGGATCGCAGCCGGCGTACCTCGTCCGGATTGCCGAAGGTGCCGCCGACCGTCGTACGTTCGGGGTTCGGTTGGACCGCCCCGATGAGCACGACGAGCAGACCGATCGGAGCGATCAACAGACCGACCTCCTGCTCGAAATCGAACACCTCGGCGCCGGTCAGGACGATCGGGGAGGCGACGAGCATGAACCCGAGGATGATGATGGCGACTCCGAGCTGCGTGATCGAGCGATTCATCGGTGAATCGTGGCGGAACGACCGCCTTCGTACCGAAGGTAGTCGGGCTCATGATTGATAAACCGCATGACTCGAGAGGCGAGAGGTCTCGCTATTAGCCTCCACGGTCTCGTGTCCTCATGCCGAACCCGACCGTCACCCTCCGCACGACCCTCGGCGACATTCGCATCGAACTCTACCGCGACCGGGCTCCCAAGACCGCGGAGAACTTCCTTTCCCTCGCGAAGAAGGGCTTCTACACGGGGCTCACGTTCCACCGGGTGATCCCGGGGTTCATGATCCAGGGCGGTTGTCCCCAGGGCGACGGGACCGGAGGACCCGGCTACACGATCCCGGACGAGTTCCACGCGACCCTGCGCCACGACGGGCCGGGCGTCGTGTCGATGGCCAACGCCGGCCCGAACACGGGGGGGAGCCAGTTCTTCATCACGCTCGCCGCGACGTCCTGGCTCGACCGGAAGCACGCGGTGTTCGGTCGGGTACGGGGCGGCCAAGACGTGGTCGAGAAGATCTCCGCGGTGGCCCGGGATTCGAACGACCGTCCCCGGTCTCCCGTCCGGATCGTCGAGGTCGCGGTCGCTGGCGGATGAGCGCGGCCCTTCGTCAGGGCGGGAAGTCGAACGGCAGCCGCTCGCCGGGGTGACGGAGATCCTCGATCGTCGTCACGATCGCCGCCCCGAGAGCGATCGCAGGGACCAGCACGAGCAACGCGATGAGCTTCGCGTAGTCGATCGTGAGGACCACCGAGGTCGCCGGTACCGCAATGTGGTAGGTGGCCCCGGCCCAGAGCACGAGCAGATACACGAGCGTCACACCCGACGTGGCGGCCGAGATCGGACCGTAGGCACGGCTCGGGCGGAAGATGTAGCGCGCGGTGGCGAGGACGCTGATGACGCTCCCCGCGATCGTCACCGTGACGACCGAGACGGGGAGCGAGATTCCCCGCGAGGCGAGGTAGGCGAGGGCGGCGTCGGGGAGCCCGACCAGCAGAATGAGAAGCGGAACGAGACGGAGCCCTCCGACCAGGATCCGGTACCCGAGCGACGGTAGTTGGTAGCCGATGGCCCCGGACGCCGGCCCGGAGGAGCCGTTCATGGGACCCCCACGGGGGGCAGGGAGACCGACTGGCCCCCGCTCACGAACGTCGCGTCGGCGCTCCCGCCTGCGATCGTGCAGCTGCCCGCGAGCGCGACGTTCTCGGTCTGGTCGTACAGCCCGCCCGGAGCGACGAGCACCGGGAACGAGGTACTCGCGCACTCCGTTCCCCCGGTGGAGAGCAGCACGAGGGTGATCGCCCCGGACTCGGTGAAGCTCGCGTGGTTCGCGAAGGAGACCGTGACCGGGACGCTCACCCCCCCGTTTCCTGTACGCGGGGTCCCGGCGGTGATCGCCAGGCTCGCGAACGGCGCACCCCAGGACTTCTGTTGCACGAAATGCACCGACACGGGGAAGAGGTAGGCGTACGTCGCATTCCCCCACACGCCCACCTGCAGGAACTGATCCCTCACGAGGAGGGAGGCGGCCGCTCCGGTGGCCGAGATCGGGACGAACAGGCGTACCGGGAAGTCGGTCGTGGACCTCGCGGCGAGCGTGACCGGGGCCGTCGAGAGGTCTCCGAGAAGGGTCCCGGTAGCGTTCTCGATCCGGAGACCGAGGGAGAGCCCTGAGACCGGATAGTAACCCGGGTTCGAGAGCGACACCGACCCCGTGACGGAGAGCGTGTCGTTCGCAGAGAAGCTCGCGGCGTACCCTCCGCTCTGCGGGCTCGACCGAACGAGCGAGAACGCCGAGTAGCCGGCGCTCGCCACGAAAAGGATCAAGAGCACCAGCACCACGAGGGAGAGGCGCCGGAGGAGTCGTGCTCCACGGTAGAGGCCGGGCGGGCGATGGATCCGGGCGGTACGGTCCGATGCCATCGAGGAATCCAATGCCATCGAGGAATCCAATGCGTATCGACGCGTCGGTCGCTTTGAAAATCTATCGCTGAATCCGCGGCCCCGCTTGCCCGAACGACCCTCCCCACCGGAGGGCCGTCCCGAGGGACGGACGGAGGCGACGGGACGGCGGCCCGGGAGTCGGGTCGACCCCCCGAAAGGGTGGACGTGTCCCTGTGGCTCACTGGCCACGGCGTCTGCGGTGGATCGTGCTCCGACCCACCGGGGAAGCCCGGTCATACGGCGACAGCTGACCGAGCGAGGAGGGGGAATCGGATCCCGTCGCAGTAGACTCCGGCGTCGGTCTCACGCCCGCCCCCGTGAGGGGGACGATTCGGGGACCGAGAGGCGCGATTCGCCATCCAAGACGAGGGGATGTCGCACGGCTGCACAGGGGCACGGGCCGTCCGGTGCCAGAACTTCCCCCCGGACGACTTTCGCGATCCCGCCCGTGGTAGCGGTCCATTCCGAGGGGGGAAACGCCACCGCACCCCTCCTCAACCGAATCCGACGAGCCCGTAGGTGACCGCCAGAAAGATCCCGTAGAGCACGAGAAGGACCGTTGGCTGCCAGGTGGAGAACTGGCCCTTCCGCAGGAAGAGAAGGGTCAGCACCGGCAGAAGGAGCGCAAAACCGACCAGGTCGCCGAGGAGGCGGAAGTTCACCTGCACCGGGGTAAGGACCAGGACGATCCCGAGGACGAGCGTCACATTGGTGGCGCACGATCCCACGATGTCCCCGAGGGCGAGCTCGAGCAGTCTCCGGCGGACCGCCACGAGGTCGACGCTCAATTCGGGGAGCGACGTTCCCAGCGCGACCACCGTCGCTCCGATCGCCGTCCGGCCGAGCCCGGTTTCCGCGGTGATGCCGGAGGCGAGCTCTACCACGAACCTCGCGCTGATGAGCACGACCGCGATCCCCACCGCGAACACGAGGGCGGCCCGCACCAGCGTTCCCCGGGAGGTGGCGGGTGCTTCTTCCGCGCTTCTCGACCGAAGCACCTGGTACAGATAGAGGCCGAAGAGGGCGAGAAGGCCCACCCCGATCCAACGGCTCCCCTGCCCGGCGACAAGGAGCAGCAGGGGTACCGCGCTGGCCACGACGAGCAGATACATCAGGCCCCGAGAGGCCGACGCACCCACCTGCCGGACCGGGGATATGAGAAGGAAGATCCCGGCGATGAGGGCGAGGTCGGCGACGTTCGATCCGAAGACATCTCCCACGGTCACGCCGACCTGGTGGCTTTGCACCGCAAACACGGCGATCCCGATCTCGGGAAGCGAGGTCGCCACCGCCACGATGGCGGAGCCCGCGGAAAAGTGAGAGAGCCCGGTGGCCGAAGCGATCGTCACCACTGCGTCGATGGCGTACATCGCCGCGAACGCGAGAACGGCGAGCAACAGCACGAGAAGTGCGACATCGATGAGAAGTTCGGTCAACGGGTCGCGCACCGCCCCTAACGACTTGAGGCTTCGGTCCGCCCGTCGCACCCGTCGCGGAATTCGGCCTAGGGGGCACGGGACGCGGCTCGCTCTCGTCCATCGGACGTACGCCGGCCTCCCGCGTGCGTCGACGGCCATCGAGACCCTCCCTCGGAGGGGCGAGCGGCGGAGTCGGGTCGGCTCCCCGGGGCCAGCCCGTTCGACGCGGTGGGTAACCGATATTTGGCGCAGGAGCTGTCGGAGAGGCGACATGAAGCACTATGGATTCGTGGAGAAGGACGTAGAGCCCTCCGACGTCTATGCTCATCTCAAACAGTTCCTGACCACCAACGGGTTCCAGGTGGATACCGAGTCTTCCCGACCCAACTTCTGGGACCTGCGCGCGAGCAAGCGAGGGACGGAGCGGATCGTCCTCGGGGCCGTTCGCGATGCGGATGTCGTCGTGGCGGGCACGCGGGGCAAGTTCGAGGTCCAGTTCAAGCTGGGGGTCTGGGGGAAGGACCTTGCGGTCCCCATGATCGAAGGGGTCGCCACGCTGGGCCTAGCCACGGCGATCGACCTTCACGAGGAGCATGCGCTCGAAGACAAGATGTGGCGGAGCATGGTGCACCTGATCGACCCGAAGCTCCAGATCTGTGGTCTGTGCGGCTTGATCTTCAAGTCCCCCGACGAGCTCAAGACCCATCAGCAGGCGGAACTCCAGCAAGCCCAGCAGGTCGGCACCGGTAGCCCGCTCATGGTCGGGATGCTCGGCATGGCGATGATGAGCCCGTTGCTCTGGATCTGATCGGGTCCGTCTCCCTCTAGGTAGGACGGGCCGACACGCCCCGCTCGGGGCGCCGTCAGACCCCGACCCCGTGCTCGACCGGAATGCTCTTCCGGATAGCGCACGACGGCGGGAGGCTCCCTCCCAAGGGTCGCGATGGAGACCTTGGACCTCCCATCGTCCGGGGATCCGGTCGGGAATGGACGCATCCGCTTGGCTCGAGTCGCTCTCCTGTTCGGGACCCCTCCCTTCGAACCGGAAGCCGACCGGTTCGGGAGGAACGTCCACCCGAGGTGGGACCATGGCCCGTGGGTGCCTCCGCCCCGGGCGCGGGCCACCCCGAGCTCGACCCGGAGCGGGCCCGGGGGGTCGGCGGCGCCCGGCTTCGTCGGCCGGATGGGCGCACGGGGTTCGGGTCGGGGCGGTGGGAGGAACGGAGCGGTTCGGCCTCCGTCAGATCTGACGTCCCTCCTCCAGATGGCGGGCTCGGATTCGGCGGAGGAGCACGAGGGTGGTCGCGATCAGCACTCCGGTCCAAATCAAGAACCCGATCAGCAGGGGAATCCAGGCGAGAGCAACCGAGGAGCTTCCGAGCTCGACGGTCGCGGTCGTTCCCGAGTACCCCTGGAAAAGGAGCGAGGTAAGGTCGTTGAACGGAGACCCGTAGACGAACCAACGAGGGAGGGCGACGTAGAGTTGGGCGTTGCCCAGGATGAACGCCAAGAGGAGCGGAATGTATCCGACATAGTTCGTGCTGCGGAGCCCGAGCCAGTTGATCGCGGTCAGCGTGAGCGTTGCTGCGAGCGCCATGAAGAAGACCCCTCCGAGCAGCGACACGGCCAGTAACCCGAGCGGATCGGCCGGGGGTATCGCCGTGGAGAACCGCACCCCGAACATCCCCGCGGTCGCGCCCAAGAGCACGATGTTGAGCACCAGACCGAGAACGGCCGACCCGCCGATGATCGACCCCAGGTACCCCGTCGGGGTAAGCCGGGTGTACCGGAACGCGTAGGCGAGCGAGGAGGATCCGTACGCGAACGATCCGGCGATCGCGGCCGACAACAGACTGAGGGCGATGAGCACGATGACGGCGTACCACGACGTGGTGTACGCGACGACCGCCGACCGGTCCGAACCGATCCCCTGAGATTCCAAGAACGCGCCGATCCCTAACCAGAACGTCATGAAGGCGACGGACCAGAACCAGAGCGAGCCGTTCGTGAGCATCGACTTCGCATACGACCGCCAGAGGATCATGCCAGGGACTCCACGAGCGCGTTGAGACTGGTCGCGCTCTTCATCGGTCGATCCCCCGAGTCCCGCGTGACCGAGAAGGTCCCGAGCGCGGTATCGATCACCGTGAGGGCCGCCGGCACGGCACCCCGGGTGAGGTACAGGCGATCGAGATCGGCGACCGAGAACGGCCCGAGGAGCCGTCCCTCGAACATGAGCCCCAACTGCCAGCCCCCGAACGGTGCGAGGAGGTCGAGTTCGTGGGTGTTGAGGAGTACATCGGCCGAGAGCTCCTGCACGAGCCGTACGAGCCGGCGGCGCCGGGCAAAGTCGACGTTGTCGAACGGCTCATCGAGCAGGACGAGCTCAGGACGGAACGACACCGCGAACAGGTCGGCGACGAGCTTCTGTTCGCCGGTGGAAAGCTCGTGCAGGCGTTTTCCCAGCACCTCATCGAGCTCGAACTCGTGCAGCCGGCCCTCCATATCGGCCGGGTCGCCGCCTTTGAGCCGGGCGATCACCCGAACGAGATCTCGCACCGGCAGCGACATCAGGCGGTAGACCTCTCCCAGGTTCGTCGAGAGCCCCGTCGCCCCCTGGATCCGACGCACGTCCTGACCGGCGAACCTGATCGACCCGGCCGTGGGGTCGACGAGGCCAAGGATCGCGCGGATCAACGTGGTCTTGCCGCTGCCGTTCGCTCCGACAACGACCATCTTCGCATGGTCGAGTCGGAGGTCGACGCCCCGCAGCGCCGGGGTGGAGGCCCCCGGAAATCTCACGTCGAGGCCGCGAACGGAGAGCATACCCGGGCAAGGACGGGCGGGGCCTTCTACCCCGGGGAAAGTCCAGTGGCTGGACCTTACCTCGTCGCCTCGGGACTGCCGAGCGACCGGAGACGGGCGAGCTCACCGGTGAGCCGTTCGTACACGCCCAATCCCTGCGGTGTGATCTCGACACGGACCCTCGGTCCGCTGAACGTGAACACCATCCGGCTGCGAACGAAGCCCGCGGACTCGAGCTGTTCGAGGTGGTGACCGAGGCTACCCTTGGACGTGCTCGTGAGTTCGAGGAGTTCCGAGAACCCCAGGGCGCGGTTGATCCCGAGCGAAATCAGGATGAGCACGCGAACAGAGTTCCGCAACGATTCCTGAAGCAGGACGTCCCCGAGCTGACGGAGCCCCGGGGCCCCGGGGTCAGACGCCGGAGCCACGGGTCATCTCCTCCGGTGCGTGGTAGAGCGCGTAGACGCCGGCGAGCGTCCAAGCGGCGGTCGCGAGGATCCACGCGACTGAGAACAGGAGCTGGTCGCCGGTGAGCCATAGAACGATCGCGGACGCCGCGAGGCTCACGACGAACGAGCTGAGTGCGAACGTGGCCTCGGGCGGGTCGGGGTGGAACCAGGGGCGCACTTCGACAAGCAGCCATACCACGATCCCCCCGACGGATGCATCGAGCACGAACAGCCCGACGAACGAGCTCACGAAGCCCACCGCCACCACGAGGGCGGTGATCGCAGCGGTCACTCCGAGGATCTGCAGGAACCACCGGCGCGAGAGGGTCCTTCCCTCCACGGTATCCCGTAGCCGGCCCGCCCGCGCCGACTGGGCGACGGCCCACTAGGTCACCCACGCGACCGCCGCGATCGTCACGCCTTGCCAGGCGTCGAACAGCAACGACCCAACGATCGTCGCCGACGCCAGGGGTCCGGCAAAGACGCCCGGTACGACGAAAAGGGTGGCCAGAGCGACCGCCCAGGTCAGGTAGTAAACGCCCCACGCTCGGCGCTGCAGGTACCCTTGGAACTCGAGGGCTCTCCCGACGATCTGACGGAGCTCAGCGGGTATGGGGGGCTCGGCCACGGTTTCGCCCGACCCTCGGGATGACACCGCGCTCCCCGGCCGGCCCCGGGGACCAGGGGTCGCCCCCGCCGGGGGCCCGCGCGGGGTGTCCGCGGGTCGCACGACCCGAAGGGAGCGGCCCGAGGTTGATATATCGTTCGCACGCGGGCGAGGGCGTGAGAACGCCACTGGCCACTGATTCCGGCCCTGGTCCGTGGCTTCGGCCACTCGCCTTCCGCGTCTCGATCGTTCATGGAGATACGAAGTCTCCCGGAGGAGGCCGCCCCTCCGCGCGACCCGTACCCCCTTCCCCGGTCACGTCGGAGACTCCTCGGCGGCCCGAGAGTCGAGGCGAACCGACCGGGCGGCCCCGGGAGGGGGCGTCCGTTGGGATAGGCCCTTCCGAACCGGAACCTTCTCGTCACGACGCCCGCGCACCGAGCGCGTTCCTGAGGAACGGTCGAGCCGGCGCAGTGAGGCGGACTCTCGCTGCTAGGGCGTGGCTGCGCGGAATCCTGGCCCGGTCGTCCCTTGCCTGGGCGTGCGGCTCCCTGGATGCGGGCCACACGTCGCGGAGAGCGCCGTCACTCCGAGCGTACTCAACGGAGGTTCATTCGGTGAAGCAGGTCCTGGAATCTCGGGTCCCGACGGATTGGTTCGAGCTGAGGTTCGTTCCTCCAGTATGCCGCGTCCAAGTCGAAACTCTCGAACGCGGCCTTCTCTAACCATCGGAAACAGGCGTCCGGTTCCTGGAGAAGGGCGTACGCTTCCGCAATCCCCGAGGAAGGACGCTGGTCCCCCGTCAACTCCTCCAGCTCGCGCAGAAGGCTCCTGGCCGGCTCGGTGCGGCCGAGAGCAGCGTAGAGCGTCGCCCGCGCCGCACGGTATCCGGCATCGCGGGGATCCGTCCGCTCGAGGCTGTCGAGCTCGTTCAGCGCCCCCGCCAGATCGTTCTGAGACCTAAGGTAGGCCATGCGAGAGGCACGGTAGAGGGTTCCGGACGGATCGAGCGCTCGAAGCACCTCGATCGCGGCACGCGCTTCGTCGAACCGCGCCAAGTACCTGAGCAGCTCGGCGTGGTGAGCGAAGACGATGGGTGAGCGCGGATCTGCCTCCCGAGCGAGCAGGACCTGGCCCTCCGACTCCTCGAGCCGTCCTTGGTCGGCGAGCAAACTGGCGTACCAAACCCGAGCGGTGGAGTAGCTGGGATTCAACGCGATGGCCGTCCGGAAGTGGTCCTCGGCCTCCACGTACTGGTAGTCGGACCACAGGCTGAACGCCAGTGAGGTATGCGCTTCCGCAAGGTTGGGGTCCAGCTCCAAGGCGCGGGTCGCGAGGGATCGACTGGCCTCATCCCATTCGGCGAGTGGCTGCTCGCGGTACCTTATTCCCAGCAAACGAACGACGTCCGACAGTCCCGCGTACGCCGCGGCGTTCAGGGGGTCGAGGGTGATCGCCGATTCGAATGCCGACTTCGCGGACCGGAGGGACGCCTCGGACCGTTCGGCCATGAGGGTCCTCCCCTTGAGAAACGCGAGGTAGGAGTCCGAGCGGACCGGGCGTCTTCCGGCGAGACGCTCGCTGTCCGCCGGCCGCAGCTTGACCTTCAGTGCCGCGGCGACCTCGCGAGCGATCTCGGCCTGGACCGTGAAGACGTCCCCGAGCTTGCGGTCGTAGCTATGGGCCCACGCATGCTCTTGCGTACGCACGTCGACCAGCTGAACGGTGACGCGGAGCTGATCTCCGACCTTCCGGACCGTTCCCTCCAGGAGCGCAGCCGCATCCAGTTCCGCACCGATTTGGGCCACTGCCTTGGGTTGGGCCTTGTAGCCGATCACCGACGTTCGGGCAATGACCCGTAGCTCCGGGAGCTGCGAGAGCACGGTGGTCAGCTCTTCCGTGAGCCCGTCGGCGAAGTATGCGTCGCTCGGATCCGGGCTGATGTTCGTAAACGGAAGGACGGCCAACCGGGGCCGGGACGAGGGCTCGGAGCGATCCACCGGGCGGCTCCAGGGCAGGACGACCCGATAGATGTCGATCGGAGTGTGCACGTTCTTCAGGGCCACCGGAGGCAGCTTCTCGAACGCGGTCGGGAGCCTGTTTCGAACCTGGTCGAGAACGGGGGCCGAGACGCAGACTCCACCGGGATCGGCGAGCGGCTCCAACCGGGACGCGACGTTGACCGCGTCCCCGAAGATGTCGCCGTTACGTTGTTCGACCTCGCCCATGTGGATACCGACCCTCATCCGAACGGGGGTCACATCCCCCTGCGAGTTCCGCTCATGGATCAGCCGTTGCATCTCCACGGCGCACTCCGTAGCTCGTAGGGCGCTGTCGAACTCCACAAGCATGCCGTCGCCGAGGGACTTGACCACCCGACCCTGGTACCGCGCCGTGAGCGGCCTAAGGAGTTGCTCGAGTTCCGCGAGCAACTCGAGCGCGCCGCGCTCGTCGGACTGGGCCGCGGCGGTGAACCCCACCATGTCCGTGAACATGATGGCCGCCAACCGACGGCGCCCGCCGTCCATGGGCCCGCATCCTCGTCCTGAGTGTTAAGAGCTCCGGACTGAGGCGTTCGTGGCACAGTCCAACCTGCGAGCTTCGTGGGCGGTTCGGAACCGCACCCCGCCCTCCTCGGCTCCCTCGATGGCTGGTGCCAGCTCGAGCGTCGCGTCCCCTACCCAAGTCAGGACGTGCCCACCGTGTCGTGGGTCGGAAACGATAGTCCCGGCGGGGCGCTATGCGAGGTCAGGACCGTTCGTTCGATCGGCTTCGGAAGTCCCGTTCCAGCGATCGTCGGAGCTTCTGCCAGGAGCCCCCCACCTCTCGCTCCCATTCGGCCTTGGAGGGATTCCTCGGGCCCGCGATCGTCGGGCGACGGCGTGCCGTCAGGATGAGTTGGGTGCGGTCGCCGGGGAGACGGGAGAGAAGGTAGTCTAGGCGCACGGACCGGTGACTTCCGATAGAATCCGCGTGCCATCGGCGGGGAGGCATGAGACGCACGACGTACCGCGACCACCACCAACCGCGACCGACCTCGTCGAGGTTCTCGTAGATGACCTCGCGCCGAGAGCGCCGTAGTATCCGCCGCTGGAACGACTCCCCCTCGTACTTCGCATCCTCGGGCGTATAGTCGGTACACCAACGATAGACGAAATCCAGCGGCGCATCAAACTCGACTCGCACTCGGTAGGTCGGGCCCGGCCACTTCTCTCGTACCCCGCTCGCCATGGAGAACGTCAACACGACCCGCGTTATCAACTACGGGAAGGCGGGACGCGCCTTGGGCACCCGTCCGGAGCCCCGTTCGATGAGCACGAAAGGGGCCCGACGCTGACCACCTCCCGCATCCGGGTCCGGACGAAAGTGGCCCGGTCGTGAGCGGGTCGTTCACCGCTCGGGGGAACTTGGCTCGTACGAGATTCGCTTCTGTGACCGATCGATCCCAGTTGGACGGCCGGGCGCGGTCGAGCAGGAACTGTGAAGCAGCCGCTGGAGGGACCTCATCCGACGGTTCGGGTCCACGACGAGAGCCATCTCAGGACCGTGGGATGGCTCCGACCGGGTGGGTCCGGGCTACTTCGACCCGTCGTAGGATGCTGAGCGCCTCCACCGTGGCCCATCGGCTCGGTACCCCTGGCAACTCCAGGACTACGGGAAACTCCGGTCCCGGGAACCCGTACCTCGCCGCCTCGCGTAGGTCCCAATCAGGTTGCGTGGCGTCCAGTGCCCATGTGCCGTCGGGGCGACGCCGAGAGAGGAGCCAGCGGACCGCCTTACGAAGTCGGGGGTCTCGCCCGTATCCGAGGCGCACAAGGGTACGCAGTCCAACCAGCACGTCGTAGAAGAAGTGGTTGGGATAGTGGATTCGGAACCAGGGCGGATATCGGTCCCCGCCTTCATCCATAAGGCTCCGTTTCAGGTAGAACTCGGCACCGCGTTCGATGGACCGGCGTACCGCCTCGCTCCGTTCCGGCTCCGGTATCTCGGCCAAGGCCGCCAACCCTTCCCAGCCGTCGAGGGTCCCTCTCCGCGAGCGGAAGCAGTTCCACCCACCGTCCTGCTTCTGCTCCCGAACGATCCAATCGATCGACTGCTGGACGACCGGGTGGGCAAGGTAACCGAACCGCACGAGCGTACGGGTCGCGTTCCCCGCGATGCAAAGCTCGGCATCCTTGGCGCGCAGCACGTTCCTTCGCCAGCCGAGGAGAATCTCCGCGGTCCTCTGAATCCGGGGGTCGGAGCGGGTCATGCCGAGGTCGGCGAGGACGATGGAAAGCCAGTGGGTGGATACGAACCGAGGGCGCATGAGTTCTCGAGCAGAGATCCCCGGAGTGACCCAGTGGCCGTCGGGGAGCTGATGGGCCAGCAGGCTCGCGGTCCAGCCGGTGCGCCCGATCGACTCGAGGGCCCTCCGTACGCGGGGGTCCTTGAGGCCCCTCCCTTCGACCTCGGTCCAGTACCGGAACTGCACGCTGGGATCGGACTTCGGCCCGGTGAGCCACTCTCGTACCTTCGGCACGCCCCGCATGCCGGCAGACAGGATGGTGCAACCCTTGACTCTTGTCAGTTTGTCCCGTTGACCCTCCGGGAACGGGTTCGCGCGCGGGAGACTTCCGAGCGCGGGTCCGGCGCGAAGCTCGACATTGGGCCCGTAGACTCAGAACCCGCATCGAACCGTCTCCGGGGTCGCGAGGGATGCCTCGTTCCGGAGAGCCCGGGTCATCGAAGAAGGCGCGGAAAGGGTCGTAGCGTGAGAGAACCTTCTGGAATCGCAGCCACTGGAGGGACTTGAACCCCCGACCTGCTGATTACGAATCAGCCGCTCTGCCAACTGAGCTACAGTGGCGTCGCCGGGCGGACGAGAGGAAACGGCCTATAATGGTGGCGGCCGCAGCTCAGGCTACGTGGTCGAGCGCCTCGGTGACGTCCCGCACGAGGTCGGCCGGGTCCTCGATGCCGAACGAGAGGCGGACGAGACCGTCGTCGATGCCCCGGGAAGTGCGTTGGGAGGCATCGAGGTGGCGGTGGGAGGTCTGCCGTGGCACGCTGACGAGGCTCTCGACCCCGCCGAGGCTCGCGGCGACGTGGACGAACCGTAGCTGGAAGAGGAACGGTTCTACCGCGGCCGCCCCGCCCTCAAGCGAGATCGAGACCAGGCCTCCGCGCCCCCGCATCTGTCGGCGTGCGATCGCATCCTCCGCGTCATCGGACCAGCCGGGGTAATGGACCCGCGCGACCGCTCGATGGTCCCGGATCGCCTCGGCGACCCGGAACGCGTTCTCGTTCTGTCGGGCCACCCGGAGGGCGAGGGTCTTGAGCCCCCGGGCGAGCAGGAAGGCCCCCAGCGGATCGGCGGTCGATCCCAGGTACCCCTTCGCGTCGATGCGTTCCACGAGGTGCTCGGCCCCTACGACGATCCCCGCGACGAGGTCGGAGTGACCCCCGAGGTACTTGGTCGCGCTGTGCACGACGAGATCGGCGCCGAGGGCGAGCGGGTTCTGGTTGATCGGGGTCGCGAACGTGTTGTCGACGAGGAGCACGGCCCCCACCCGGTGTGCGGCGTCGGCCCACCGACAAATGTCGTGGACCCGCAGGGTGGGGTTCGTCGGGCTCTCGATCACCACCAGGCGGGTCCCGGTACCGACGGCCCGGTGGGGTTCTCGGGCAACGGCGTCCGGGACCTCCCGGACCGTGACCCCGTACCGGGGGAGGAGGTCGGTGAGGAGGTCGGTCGTACCTCCGTAGAGGGACTCCAGGGCGACGACCTCGTCCCCGGCCTTCAGGAGCGAGAGCACGGAGGCGGTGATCGCTCCCATGCCCGAACCGAACAGACGGGCCGCTTCGCCGCCTTCCAGTTGACGGACGGTCTCGGTCGGGAGCTCGATGGTGGGGTTGTCGGTCCGAGTGTAGAGGTATGCCGCCGAACGTTCGGCCGACTCGGAGTGGGCCGCGGGCCAGTGGAAGGTGCTCGTCTGGTAGATCGGTGGGACGACCGCACCGGCATTGAGCTCGGGTCGGCGGGCACCGTGGACAAGGCGGGTCGACGGTCCCACCCATTCCGGGAGCGGCTCGAACCGCCGCCGGGGGACCGCACCGGCGGAGGAGGAGGGCTCCTCCGAGGTCATAGGACCTGGCGGGTCGCGGGCTCCTCCGAACCCCCCCCGCAGCAACCGCAGACGCTCCGGCGCCGATATCGTCGCAAGGTACCGGGCCACCGCCGGCGGGAGAAGCTCCTGCCAGCCCCGTCCGACCGCGAGCCGCGCGCGGATGCGCTTCCCTTCGAACCGGCGGCGGTCTACCAGCGTCGGACTTTCGACGTTGTAACCGGCACGCTCGAAGAGCACCCGGGTCAGTGGGTTGTTCGTGTAGACCCGGTCGAAGGAGGGAAGGAGCGCCTCGAGGTACGCGACCCAGAGGGCGTGGCGGCGGATGTCGGCGATCGGAACGACCTCGACCCCTCCGATCTCGGCTTCGTCCAGCGCCCGGACGATCATCTCGAACCGCTCGCCCGCGGTGAACGGGTTCTTCCACGTGTAGGACTCCTCGGCGCTCCCGATCCCGATCAGGAGCGGCGCCGCCGGACGGGCGGTGCGGAGCTCTCGGACGACCGCGAGGTGGCCCCGATGGAACGGCTGGAACCGACCGACCAGAAGCCCTCGCACGGTGCCGACCGAATCACTCCGGGGTCAAATCTTCCACGTCGTCCAGGAAGTCTTCGATGTGAGAGCACCGGGCGGTGAGATAGTGTCGGCAGTGCTCGCAATGACGGTCGTTCCACGCCATCCGGAGCAGAGGGTTGAACTCGTAGCACGGCCGGTTGACGAACCGGTTCTCCTCTTCCTCCTCAGGCTCTCCGGCGTGGCCCGGACGCGTCGGCGCGGGCAGATGTACCGGGAGTCGGAACGGTGAGCCTCTCACAAGCCGGCGGGGCGACGGGCGGAAGCGACCGGTGCGGCCGGGGCGGGAACCTCCTCCGAGGTACGGCTGGTCGCGCGGACCATCGCGCTCAGCCGCTCGAGAAGCGACTCCTTCTGCGCTCCCTGCCCCACCAGCGCGTACTTGAGAACGTCCCGGAGCGTGCGCACAGGTATCACCTCGACCATGCCGCGGTAGCGCGACTCGAGGACAAGATCGTCCAGGTTCTCCTCCGGGATCAGGACCCGTTTGATCCCCGAATCGGCGGCCGCCTCGACCTTGGCGGTAACCCCCCCGACGGGAAGGACCTGGCCGCGCACGGAGAGCGAACCGGTCATCGCGACCGCCTGGTCGACCGGTACCCCCTCGAGCGCGCTGATGACGGCCGTCGCGATCGACACCGAGGCGCTGTCGCCTTCGACGCCGTCCGACGTGCCCACGAACTGGATGTGGATATCGTAGCGGGAGATGTCCTCCCCCGTGTACTTCTTGATGAGCGCGCTCACGTTCTGCACCGCCTCGCGCGCGATCTCCCCGAGCTTCCCCGTTGCGACCACGACCCCGCCGTCCCGCATCTGGGCCGGCGTCACCTCGGCGACGATCGGCAGGACGATCCCCGAGAACTCGGCCATGCCGGTCTGAGCGTTGATCGCGGCGAGTCCGTTGACGACTCCGACCGCGGAGCCGGACGTCGAGAACATGTGGTACTCTTTGCGTCGCTCGATGTACCGATCGGCAATCTGCTGCTCCAGGGAGCGGGCGGCCCGCTTCGCCCGCACGACCTGTTCGGCGCGGACGAGCGGCAGGTTCTCGGAAAGCGCGATGTCCCCCGCGACGCGCACGAGCCCTCCGAGCTCACGGAGACGCAGGGTGAGCTGTCCCGAGCGACCCGAGCGGCGCTGCGCCTCACGGACGACCTCCGAGATCGCACCGACGTCGAAGTGCGGGATCTTCTTGTCCTTCGTGACCTCCTGCGCAATGAACCGCACGATCTTCATGCGGTTGTCCGCGGAGTCCGGCATCGTCGTCTTCACGTAGAGCTCGTAGCCGTACCCGCGGATCCGCGAGCGGAGGGCGGGGTGCATGTTCTGCACACTGTCGACATTGCCGGCCGCGACGAGGACGAAGTCCGACGGGACCGGCTCGGTCTTGACCATCGCTCCGGCCGAGCGCTCCGACTGACCGACGATCGGGAACTTCCGTTCCTGGAGCGCCGTGAGGAGAGAGTGTTGGCTCTCGATCTTGAGGAGGTTGATCTCGTCGATGAACAGCACGCCACCGTTCGCCTTGTGGATCGCCCCTACCTCGACACGCTCGTGCGGAGGCGTCTCGAGCCCGCCCGACTGGAACGGGTCGTGCTTCACGTCGCCGAGGAGGGCACCGGCGTGCGCCCCCGTCGAGTCGATGAAGGGCGGTTTGTCGTCGGGGGGATGCGAAACCAGCAGTTTCGCCACGTTCGCCGAGGCGTCATTCCTCCCGCTGGAGAAACGGATCGCCACGTAGACGAGGATGACGATGAAGATCCCGATCAGGAGCGCGGTGAGATCGTGGGACTCGAGGACGATGTACACCGTGAAGGCGAAGATCGCGAGCGCGAGGACGACGAAGAGGATCGTCCGCTGCTCCTTCTTCTGCGCGGCCTCGAGCTTCTGCGCGGCGACGATCTCCTTGCCCTTGCCGGCGGGGACGACGCGGATCTTCGGCTCGTTGGGGTCTTCGCTGTTCGGGTAGGCCATGATGTCCTGGAGCTGCTCCTTCGGCAGGAAGTCCACCATCGCCCGGGCCAGCATGCTCTTGCCGGTGCCGGGCTCGCCGATCAGGATCATGTGCCGCTTCTGGGTCGCGGCCTTTCGGGCGACCTCGACGGCCTCGTCCTGGCCGATCACCTGGTCCAGGAGTCGAGGGGGTACCTCGACCTGGGCGGTCGATGTGTAGGGTAGTCCCTCGGCCCAGTGGTCGAGCTCGCTCGACAACGTGGGCTCCTCGGACCCCGTGGAGGGTCTCTCCGCTCCTTCTGCCATGGTGGCGTTCCTACCCGATGCCACCGGGGTCGTTGCGCCAAGTGAATGAAGCTGCGGTCGGTATAAATCCCTTCGCAAACCACGGGTTCACTCGTACGAACTCGGGCCCCCCTCGGACCCGTTGCCGTCCCGTCTCCGACCGGGGGCGTCGCGGGGCGGGCGGTCCCTTATCTACGCCGCCCCGCTCGACCCCCTCGGGAAGCGACCCATGACCGAACGGCTCCTCGGCCGGCCCATCGCCGACGAACTCAACGCCGCGAGCCGGTCGGCGACCTCGACGATCCCCCCGGGCGCCCCCCGGCCGACGCTCGTGAGCGTCCACCGGGGCCTCGATACCCCTTTCCGGTTCTACCTCCGCCGGCAGGCGAAGGCCGCCGAGGCCGTGGGGATCCGCTTCCGGGATGAGCCGCTGGCTCCCGGCTCGGGCCCGGGAGAGCTTAAGGCCCGTCTGCGCGCGCTCGACCAGGACCCGGAGGTCCACGCCGTCCTGCTCGAACATCCGCTGCCCGCCCCGTTCGACTTTTACGCCGCGGTCGCCGCTCTCCGACCGGAGAAGGACGTGGACGGGGTCGGTCCGGAGAACCTCGGACGACTGGTCGCCCAACGCCCGATCCACGTCCCGGCGGTGGCCCGAGCGGCGGTCCGGATCGCCCAGCATTATCACCTGCCGCTCGAGGGGGAGCCGGTCGTCGTCCTGGGACGGTCCGAGACCGTCGGCCTCCCCCTTGCGCTCCTGCTCGCGGGAAAGTCGGAAGGCATCCACGCCACGGTCACGGTCGTCCATTCGAAGACGCGGGACCTTCCGGCGGCCCTGTCCCGCGCGCGGACGATCTTCTCGTGCGTCGGGCGACCGGGCCTGTTGGACCGACGCAATGTGCCCGAGGGGGCGCACGTCATCGATGTCGGGATTTCGAGCATCCCGGACCCCGAGAAGTCCGGGGCGTCGATCGCGGTCGGCGATGCGGACGCGCGGGCGCTCGACGGATGGGCCGGCTCGCTCACCCCGGTGCCCGGTGGGGTCGGACCGGTCACGGTGGCCCAGCTCATGGCGAGCTGTGTCGCGGCGTGGCGGCGGCCGCTCCGCGGTGCGGAGGTATCGTGACGGACGGAAGGTCGGGGTCCCGGCCGGGGCCCGGTATACCGCCGGAGCCGCTCCACTGTCGTGACTGCCCCATGTGGTACGGCGCGGAGAACGAGGGATGGGGACCCTGCTCGATCAAGAACCGGCGGGGCGACCAACGCTACATCACCTGGGGCGGCCATGCGTGCGATGAGGACTACGTCCCGCCGCCGGCGACCCCGACCTTTTCGAGCGCCGCGGGGTTGAGCGGGTCGCGTTCGACCTCGAGCGCGTCGGCCGTGGGGTACACCTCGACCTCGAAAGCCGGCCAGGGCAGGCGTCGGGCGACCTCGCGGAGCGCTCCCGGGGCGAGCTCCACCCGACGACGGACGAGGTCGACTCGGTAGTCGTCCGGCCCGAGACGGACCCGACGCGCGACGTGCCGCGCCCACCGGGCGAGGTCGTGGGAATCCGTCGCCTCGACCACGCCGAGGACGATCGTTCCGTCGGGCGTTCTCCGCGCGAACGTGGGTGCGGTGCGTTCGGCCCGACGCACCAGCCGCTGTCGGAGCTGGACCGAGTCCTTGAACCGGGAAGAGCAGTAATGCACGGGGACGGACAGCGACGCGTCCCGGGTCAGACGTTCGGCGACGGCCCGGCTCCCCCGGACGCCCCAGCCGTTCTTCGGGTCGACTCGGTAGCCGCGCGCGCGGAGCTTCTCGTCGTTGGTCTCCGAGAACTCGAGCTCGTTCAGGTTCACGAAGTCGACCCCGATCCGGTCGAGGGCCCGCAGGAGCCGGCGCAGCTCCCCCTCCTTTTCGGGAAGGACGGGGATCTCGACCCCCCGGCGGAGGCCCCAGGAAGGCGCCGACTCGAGCACCGCCCGGTAGGCACTGCCGTCTCGAACGAGCGGCCCCCAGAGGTAGTGGGGGATGTGGAGGCGGACCTCGTCCAGCCCCGCGCGGGCGAGGCGCTCGAGCTTCTCCGCGTTCGGCTCGTGGGTATAGAGATGGATATTGTGCGCGGCTCCGAACTCGTCCTTGAGCAGCCGCACATAGTGCACGACCCGCTCAACGACCCCGAGGGGATCCCCGCCCGTGATCCCCGTGCCGCCGGCCCCGATCGCCCGGGCTTCGTCGAGGACGTCGCGGTCCGACAGTACCCTCCGCTCGTTCGCGTACACGATGTCCTTCTGGTTCCGGCCCGGCGAAACAGGGCAGTAGAAGCACCGGAACCGGCAGACCCCGGTGACGAAGAGGACCATCTTCCGCCCCTCCTGACACTGCACGCAGGCCGGCGAGAGCGAACCTCGGTGGCTCGAGGCCATCGGGAGGAGGTGGAGACCGTTCGCGTCGATCACGTCCGTCCGAGGCCGACGGACGAGTTAAAAGGGTTGCCGACGCCCACCAGAGCCCGCTCGGGAGATCGACCGGACGCGGGCCCGCGCCCTGCGAGCTGGTGACGCAACTTCATCGAGTGGGGTCCGGGCCGTATCGGGCATCAGGCTCAAATCCCCTCCCCGATTCGCTGCCCCCACATTCGGAGGAACGACGGCGATGGAGATGCAACCGGGGCAGATGGCCTACGACCGCGCGAGCACCGTCTTCTCTCCCGACGGCCGACTCTTCCAGGTCGAGTACGCCCTTCAGGCCATCCAGATGGGGGGAACGGCGGTCGCGGTCACCTACGATACCGGGATCGTCTTCGTCGCGTACCGGAACCTCCCGGTCAGCGCGCTCGCGGAGGCAGGGTCGATCGAGAAGAGCTTCGCGATTGACTCCGGACTCGGCTGCGTGACGGCCGGCCTGATCGCGGACTCCCGAGTACTGGTGGAGTTCCTCCGCGTAGAGGCGCAGCGTCACAAGATCACCTATGGTGAGCCGGCCCCCTACACCCTCCTCGGTCACGCGCTCGGGACCCTCCTTCAGCAGTACACCCAGTTCGGGGGGACCCGCCCGTTCGCCGTCTCGCTGCTCCTCGGGGGGTTCACCGCGCGGGGCCCCGGCCTGGTCGAGCTCGACCCGAGCGGGGCGACGATCGGGTGGAAGGCCTACGCGATCGGGCGGAACCGGCGCGCGGTCGCGGACTTCCTCGAAGAGAAGGTCACCGACCACCTCACCGAGGAGGCGGCGTTCAAGCTCGCGGTCCAAGCCGTCGCCGAGGGCTCCCCGACTCCCTTCGCACCCGAGGCCCTCGACGTCGCGATCCTCGAACCCGAAGCCGAGCTGCGTCGGTTGCCGGCGAGCGAGGTCGCGCGCCGCGTGCAGGGTCTCCCGTTCATCGGCGGCGCGGAGCGGCGTGGCCCGAGTCGCTGAATCGGGGCGGTCCGCGGGTTTCCGCCCTCGGTACCTCTAAAGGGGCGGACCCCTTCGCCGCCTCGATGGCCAACTCTCTGATCCGCTCCGCGGTCCAGGCCGCGGAACTGGGGGCCTACGACCGCCGGGTCTTCGATCGGTTCGTGCGACGCGTCCGCCGCCTCCCGTGGAACGACGTGGTGCGAGAGCGCGAGATCGGCCACCACACGCTTTTCGCGACCTTCGTGCACATCTTGAACGTTCGGGAGGTCTGGCTCGCGTACCTCATCGCGGGCCGGATCCGGGAGCTGCCGCGGCTCTTCTCGGATGCGCGTCGCCGCCCGAACGACTGGGAGGGCTTCCGAGAGTACTCCGATCGGGTCTGGGAGGAGACCGCGGCGGCGACCCGAGGGCTTCGGTCCCGTGAGTTCTCTCGGACCGTTCGGGCGCCCTGGATGCCGGGGAAGTACACGGTCGCGGACGCCTACCTGCAGACATCGTACGAGCAGGCCCACCACCTCGGCGAGGTCATCGCGGTGCTCTGGCAGGACGATCTCGCCCCCCCACCGATGACCTGGATCGAGGTCACCCGCCGTCCACCGGGGCGCCGTCGGACCCGCTAGTCGGGGCGGCCGGCCGGACCCTGGGGGTCGGCGCCCCTCGCGAACTCGCTCCGAAGTCGCATGCGGCGACGCGTCCGGTGGTAGGTCACGGCGAAGCGGTGGGCTTCGTCGCGGACGGCCCGGAGGAGGAGCATCGGCGGCGAGTTCGGGTTCGGACGGAGCGGCGCCGGCCGGTCGGCGAGATAGACCTCCTCCTCGCGCTTTGCGAGGCCGAGGGTCGGGATCGTATCGGCCAGCCGGAGCGCGGCGAGCGACGAGACGGCCGCCGAGAGCTGTCCCGCCCCCCCATCGATCACGAGCAGGTCGGGTAGGATCTCCGACTCCGCGGCCCGGCGAAGGTAGCGACGGCGAACGACCTCGGCGACCATCGCGAAGTCGTTCGTCCCCTCGACCGAACGGATACGGTACCGGCGGTACTCCGACTTCTTCGGTGCGCCCCGCTCGAAGACGACGAGCGAGCCCACCGCCTCGGTTCCCTGGAAGATCGAGATGTCGACCCCTTCGATACGGTTCGGGATCGTGGGAAGATCGAGCAGGCTCTGGAGGGCCCGCAGCACCTCGCGGGGCGCCGCGCGCGGGACCACCTGATCGACCGTCGCGCGCGCGAGACGCTCGGCCAGTCGCGCGATCCCCGCATACCGCCCCGCCGGACGGAACTCGACATTGACCCCCCGGGCCGCGAACAGCTCGTCCAGTACCGCGTCGATCGCCGCGGGGCGGGGCCCGGCGATCACGAGCCGCTCGGGGAGCTCGAACTGGCCCCCGTAGTACTGCGAGAGGAACTGGCGCAGCACCTCGCCGGGCTCGGGGACGTCGTCCGCCGGGACCGTGACGAGATGCGGCTCGGTCTGCCGCACCTCGCCGTCCTCGACACGGACGAGGCCGACCGCCACGCGCAGGGTCGCCGGGTCATGAGGGTAGGCGAGGGCGAGCACGTCGACGCGCCCGGACCCCCGGCCCACGACCGACTGCCGCTCCCGCAAGGCGCCGAGCCCCTGGAGCGCATCGCGGAGAAGCGCGGCCCGCTCGAACTCCTGGCGGGCGGCCGCGCGCCGCATCTCCTCTTCGACCGTGGGGCGGAAGAGCGTGGTCCGTCCCCGGAGTAGCTCGACGGCCTGGTCGATCCGCGCGCGATACTCCTCGCGGCCGATCGCCCCGATGCAGGGGGCGCTGCAGACCTTGAGGTGATAGTACAGGCACGCCTCTTTGGGGAGGCGCACGCACCGCCGCAGCTGAAGCAGGTCCCCGAGGAGCCGCTCGACCCCGCGGGCCTCGCGCGCGCTCGTGTACGGCCCGAAGAGGAGGACCCCGGTCCGACGCCGAGGGCGGCGGACGAGGTAGACCCGGGGAGCTTCCTCGCCGACGCTGACCGCGAGGTACGGGTAGCTCTTGTCGTCCTTCAGGAGGACGTTCATCGGCGGCTGGTACTGTTTGACCAGGCTCGCTTCGAGGAGGAGCGCCTCCCGTTCGTTCGCGGTCGGTACGAACTCGACACTCGTGCTCTGGGCGAGGATCGTCCCGTCCTTCTCGATCCGAGCCCGCAGGTGGTCGAGCACCCGCCGCCGGAGACTGCGCGCCTTTCCGACGTAGATGACCTCCCCGCGAGCCGAACGGAACAGGTAGACCCCGGGGGCATCCGGACCCGTCCGAAATCCCTCCCGCGTCGCCGCGGCGAGCTCGCTCGCCGGGACGAACGCCGGGAGCGGAGGAGGGGAGGTTCGGGAAGGGGGAGCGTCCGTCATGTCGCCGCGCGACGGATGACCGGGATCGACCGACGAAGGAGCGGCGCGAGGAAGCGGCCGGTGTGGGACCGGGACGTTCGGGCGACCTCCTCCGGCGTGCCCTGGGCGATGACGTGGCCGCCCGCGTTCCCGCCCTCGGGTCCGAGGTCGATGAGCCAGTCGGCCGACTTGAGCACGTCCAGGTTGTGCTCGATCACGACGATCGTGTTCCCCCCGGACCTGAGACGGAAGAGTACGTCGAGGAGCTTTTCGACGTCCGCGAAGTGAAGGCCGGTCGTCGGCTCGTCCAAGAGGTAGAGGGTCTTTCCCGTCGGGGGCTTCGCGAGCTCGAAGGCGATCTTGATCCGCTGCGCTTCGCCCCCCGAGAGGGTCGTCGCGCTCTGGCCGAGGTGGATGTAGCCGAGCCCGACGTCCTGGAGCAGCTTGAGGCGGGTCGCGATCCGCCGCTGGTTGGCAAAGAACGTCTGGGCCTCGTCCACGGTCATCTCGAGAACGTCCGCGATCGTCTTGCCCTTGAACGTCACCTCGAGCGTCTCGGAGTTGAACCGGCGCCCGCGGCACTCCTCGCACGTCACGTAGACATCCGGGAGGAAGTGCATCTCGTAGCGCAGCACCCCGTCCCCCTCGCAGGCCTCGCACCGCCCGCCGGCGACATTGAAGCTGAACCGCCCGGGGGCGAACCCGCGCGCCTTCGCCTCCGGAAGACTGGAGAAGAGCTCGCGGACCGGGGTCATGATCCCCGTGTAGGTCGCGGGGTTCGACCGGGGGGTCCGGCCGATCGGCGACTGGTCGATCAGGAGGGCCCGGTCGACCTCATCGACCCCTTCGATGTACTCGTGCCGTCCGGGCGTCGCGCGACCGATCCCGAGGTGGCGCTGCACGGCCTTGTAGAGGATCTCCTCGAGGACCGTCGACTTCCCGCTCCCCGAGACCCCCGAGAGCGCGACGAACAGGCCGAGAGGGATCCGTATGTCGTCGCCCTTCAGGTTCCGTTCCCTCGGCCCGTGGATCGTCAGGAGCCGTCGGGCGGGGCGGGCCCTCTCTTCCGGCACTCCGATCGTCCGCCGCCCCGACAGGAACTCGGCGGTCAGCGAGCGCCGCGTCCCTCCTATCTTGGAGGGGGGCCCGGCGTAGAGGATCTCGCCGCCGTGGCGACCCGCGCCGGGACCGAGGTCGACGAGCCAGTCCGACTCGCGCATCGTCATCTCATCGTGCTCGACGACGAGCAGCGTGTTGCCGACGTCACGGAGCGTCTTCAGGGTGGCGAGGAGCCGGGAGTGATCGCGTGGGTGAAGGCCGATCGATGGCTCGTCGAGGATGTAGAGGACTCCCACCAGGCCGGAACCGATCTGGGTGGCGAGCGCGATCCGTTCGGATTCCCCTCCCGAGAGCGTCCCCGAAGACCGGTCGAGCGTGAGATAGGTGAGGCCGACGTTCTCGAGAAAGCCCAAGCGGGCCCGGATCTCCTTCACGACCTGGCCGACGATCTGCTGGTCGCGCTCCGCGAGCACGAGCCGCCGGAACATCGCGGTCGCATCCGAGACCGTCATCCCGGCGACCTCCGCGATCGAACGGCCCTCGACCGTAACCGCGAGGCTCTCGGGTTTGAGGCGGCGGCCGTGGCAGGATCGACAGGGTACGAACGACATGAAGCCGAGGTAGTACTCCTTCGCTCCCTCGCTCTTCGTCTGCTTCCAGCGGCGCTCGACCGCGTTCACCAGGCCCTCCCGGAGCCATCCCGAACCGTACCACCACTCGCCCGCCCCCCCGACCGAGCCCCCGACATCGCGGGTCGACCCGTACATCATCGCCTTCCAGCCGTCCGGAGAGAGCTCCCGGACCGGGCGACGAGGGTCGTAGCCGAACGCCCGGCCGAAACGGGCGAGCGACCCGCTGCTCGGCGTGAGCCCCCAGACGGAGATCGCCTTCCCGAGGGGCTTGTCCTTGTCGGGCAGGATGCGGTCCGGGTCGGCGTGCAGAGTCGCCCCGATGCCGAGACACTCGGGGCAGGCACCCATCGGATTGTTGAAGGAGAACATCCGGGGCGTGAGCTCCTCGACGGAGAACCCGCAGACGGGGCACGCCCGGCGGCTCGAGAATGTTTCCCGGACCCCGCCGGGCCGTCGCAGGACGATCAGTCCTTCCCCGAGCTCCCGGGCGAGCGAAAGCGACTCGGAGAGACGGCTCGCTTCCCCTTCCCCGACCTCGAAGCTGTCGACGACGACCTCGATCGTATGCTTCTTGTTCTTCCCCAAGCGGATCTCGGGTCCGGGGAGTCGGACCTCGACCCCGTCGATCACGAACCGCCGGTAGCCGGCCTTCCGCAGCCGGTCGAGGACCTCCCGGTGCTCCCCCTTCTTCCCCCGCACGACCGGGGCCAGGAGGTCGACCTTCTCCCCCCGGGCGCGGGCCGTCACCGCCTCCGCGATCCGGTCGATCGATTGGGGAGCGATCTCCTCACCGTCGTTCGGACAGTGCGCAACGCCGATGCGGGCGTAGAGCAACCGGAGGTAGTCGTAGATCTCCGTCACCGTGCCGACCGTCGACCGAGGGTTGCGACTCCCCGATCGCTGCTCGATCGCGATCGACGGGGAGAGCCCCTCGATCGCGTCGACGTCGGGCTTGTCGAGCTGCCCGAGGAACTGGCGGGCGTAGGAGGAGAGGCTCTCGATGTACCGCCGCTGGCCCTCGGCGTAGAGCGTGTCGAACGCCAGCGAGGACTTGCCCGATCCGCTGACCCCGGTGATGACGATGAACTTCCCGCGGGGCAGCTCGATCGTGACGTTCTTCAGATTGTGTTGACGCGCCCCGCGGATACGGATGACGTCGGAGGGCTCGACCATCGTCCGGGAACCTACCTATTCCGGAAGGAGGGTTCGCACGGTGTCGGCGAGGCGGTCGACCACGTAGGCCTGGACCCGATCCCCCAGCTCGCGCGAGGCGCCCCGGGCGTCCCCGATGACGCTCTCGGGCCACTCGGCCGACGTCGGCGGACCCGGGAGGAAGGGACTGTGCCGGTTCTCCCCCACGGGCCGCTCGCTGCCGACAAGCTCCGGGGCGAGCGCCATCATCCGCGAGGTCTCGAGGAGGCCGGCGTGACCGTCCGAGGCCGGTGCGTCCTTTCCGCGGAGTTCGTAGACGAACTCGTAGTCGCAAAGGACAACGATCCGGACCTCAGGATGTGCGCGGACCGTCTCGTCGGCGGCCTCCCGGAGGGCCGCGATGTGCGTCCGTTCGCCGTGGCCGGAGAGGACGAGGATGCGACGCGCTCCCCATCGCGCGAGCTCGGCAAGCACACCCGAGACATGCGTCCCGAGCTGGGCCATCGTAAGACAGACGGTCCCCGGGAACTGGCGGGTGGTCGGGGTCGAACCGTACGCGACGGTGGGGGCCACGAGACCGTTCACTCGGTCCGCGATGGCGAGGGCGGTCACCTCGGCCTGGATCTGGTCGGTGCCGAGCGGTAGGTGCGGACCGTGCGCCTCGAGCGCGCCGACCGGAAGGATCACGAGCGCGTTGTCCCGGATCCGGCGCGCGAAGTTCCGGTAGTCGAGTTCGAGGATCCGACGCGAAGCGGAAGGCATCGGGGAAAATGACCGACGGAGATATTTAACGCGGGCCGGGAGGTCACGGAACGCTTCTCGCGTCCCGGGGAGTTCGTCGAGCTCTTAGGCGGACGAACCGTCCCCTACGACTTTTGCGGGCTCGGTCCGGCGGCGCGCGGTCGTCGCCTCTGCGGGCGCTTCGCCCTCTGTCGGCGGGCTCGGCGTGGGCGAACGGCCGCGTCGGCGCGAGGGAGCCCGCGAGGTGGCGTTCGGGTCCGTCCCGGACCCTTTGGTGCGCGTCGACCGCCGGCGGGACGTTCCCCCGGATTTCCGGGCCGACCGCTTCGCCGGAGCCCCCGACTTCTCCGGCTTCACGCGGGTCGGACAGGCCGGGTTGATGCAGAGCGTCCACGGCGGTCGTCCGGCCTCGATCGCGGTCACGACCGGGGCTCGGCATACCGGGCAGGGGGGCTGGTCCTTCTCGAGCTTTCCGCGCTGCGGGAGGGGGTACGTCACGCGGCAGTTCGGATACCCCGAGCACCCCACGAACCGTTTCCCGGCGAACGAGTAGCGGATGTGGAGCGGGCTACCGCACTCCGGACAGACCCCGATCCGGAACGCCTTGTGGTGTTCGGCGCACTCCGGATTGATACAGTAGAGGTCCGGGCGCTGGCCCCGGAACGTGATCTTCACCCGGGGCACCTTGCACGTGCCGCACAGGAACTCGGGGGCCGGCTCGACAAAGCCAGCCGAGGGGAGTGCGTAGGTCGCGGTGCAGCTCGCGGGGTTGTTCACGCACTGCACCCATCGGGCCCCCCGCGGGCTCCGAGCGAGCCGGAGCGCGCCCCCACACTTCGGACACGGGCCGACGAAATGCTGGCGATCGAGGGCGCCAGTGAGGGTTTCCTTCACTCCCTCGGAGTTCGATGCGAGGAGGGAGTACGCCTCGCGGAGCATCTCCCGCGACTCGGCCAGGACGTCGGTCTTCGGCTTCTTCGACTCGGCCACCTGGGCCATGTCCTCCTCGAGGCGGTGGGTCATCTCGGGGCGGGTGATCACGGGCGCGTAGGCGCCGAGCGCCTCGGTGACCGCGATCCCCGTCGCGGTCGGCTCGAGCTGGCGCTGCATCACGTAGCGTCGGTCGAACAGCTTCTGGAGCACGTCGTGCCGGGTGCTCTTCGTACCGAGGCCGAGACGTTCCATTTCCTGGATCAGCGAGCCCTGCGTATACCGTCGGGGCGGCTTGGTCTGGCTCTCGACGAGACGCACATCGCGAACGGCCACGGTCTCTCCGACCGTGAGGACCGGTAGGGGCGCCGTGTCCGGCTCCGAGTACGGATAGACCCGGTACCAACCGGGCTCGGTGACCCGGTGCCCTTTCGCTTCGAACGGTTCGCCGTTCACCTCGACCCGGGTCCGACGGGCCCAGCCGATCGCGTCCGGGGCGAGCGTGGCAAGGAACCGGCGCACCACGAGCTCGTAGACCTTCGCGTGGTCCGGCCGCAGCTTCTTCGGATCGACGACGCCCGTCGGGTAGATCGGCGGATGGTCCGTCGTCTCGGTCCGCCCGCGGGTCGCCCGGAACGAGGGCTGCGCGAGCACGAACTCCGCCGCCTCACCGAACGGACTGTCACGGAACTTCTCGACGAGGCTCCTCAACCCCAACCCGCGCGGGTAGACCGTGTTGTCGGTACGAGGGTAACTGATCAGTCCCTGGGTGTAGAGGTCCTCCGCGATCCGCATCGCGGCCGCCGCCCCGAGCCCGAGCCGGGTCGACTCGGCGACGAAGAGCGTGGTGGAGAAGGGGACCGGCGGACGACGTTGGGTCGTCTCCTCGGAGAACTCCCGGACGACCCCGTGGTCGGCACCTTCGACACGACGAAGGACCCTCTCGGCATCGTCCTTCTTCTCCCAGATCCCGTGGGCGTGGGCGAGCCGGAACTCCTCCTGGCCCTTGGTCCCCGTGCCCACAATCTCGTAGAACGGGGTCGGGGTGAACTCCTTGATCACCTGGTCCCGTTCGACCAGGAGGGCGAGCGTGGGGGTCTGCACCCGTCCGGCGGAGAGGAAGCTCCGACCTCTCTGCCCCGAGGTCAGCGAGAGGAACCGGGTCAGGAGCGCTCCCCA
This sequence comes from Thermoplasmata archaeon, assembly GCA_046704665.1. Lineage (GTDB taxonomy): Archaea > Thermoplasmatota > Thermoplasmata > Lutacidiplasmatales > UBA184 > Lutacidiplasma. The sequence goes on from JBJKRJ010000059.1 coordinate 90,212, forward strand.
CACGAGGTCGATCTCCTGCCGCGACTCGGCGGCCTCGGCCAGCGCGTGGTCGAGCTGTTCCAAGTGGGCGAAGCTCTGTTCGATCGCGTCGCGCGTAAGCGCGCTGTACCGGGCGCGCGCGACCGCGATCTCCGGATGCACCTTCTGCAGGAGCTCCAGGCACTCGAGCCCGATCAGCTCCCCTTCCCGGTCGAAGTCGGTGGCGATGATCACGCGATCGAAGTTCCGGACGAGGTGCTGGAGGGTCGTCACAATGCCCCGTTCGGTGACCGTCTTGTGGGGCGGGGTCTCGAGAAGGCGGGGGAGGCTGTCGAGCGACCACTGTGAGAGCTCCTTGGGGTAGTCGAGCTCGACGATGTGGCCGCGCAACCCGACGACGGCGTACGGACCGTCCGGCCGCTCGAACTCGAAGACCGGCGTCCCTTCGACCCGGCTTCGCTTCATCCGGCCGTCCGAGAGGACGATCGCGATCCTCAGGGCGGTGTTGAACTTCTCCGAGACGACGAGTGTGCGGCTCACGGCCCCTTATTGAGGCGAGATGCGATAGATAAAGGGGCGGGCAGGTCAGGACCGGGAGTCTACCCTGAACGTGGGCGCGCGCGTTCGATAACCGGCCATCGCGGCCGGGACTCCGTCGACGTGGGACGCCCGTCCGACGCGTAGGCCCCCCCCACAATGAGGGTTCCCTCCGGCCCTGTGTCGGACCGCAAGGGGGAACGGTGGCGAGATCGTCCGGGCGTCACTGAATCTGTCCTGGTCACGCGGGACGTGCCGAAGCGGGTACCGGTCCTTCAGAGATCAGAAGCAAAGTCTTTCCTGTCGTAGAGACTTCACCTAGAGGGAGGGAAGGGGGCCCGGTCGTTACCCCGAAACGTCCCCCGGTTCTAGTGTCCCAAAGGGCCGCTCCTGGCTACGCACGATTCGGGCTGGTCGCCGTCGCCGCGGGGGTGGCCACCATCCTGTTGGTCACGGTACTTTCGGTCCCATCGGCACTGAGCCCCTCGACCGGGCACGTGGCCACCGCGGGGTACTGGGACATTGGGGACGGCCTTCTCTCGCTCTCCCACGATCAGAACGTCACGGCAACCCCGTATTCGGAGACGTACTGCGGCTCATCGAACCCCTGGGATTCCTGTACCATCCCGGTGGGTGTCGCGTACGTTCCGGCCTTGAACACCATGATGCTCACCGAAGCGCGCAATGACATCGGCGGTACCGTCCAGGGAGCGGATGCCGTCGTAGGGTTCAGCCCCGATACGCTCCGGGTGTTCTTTTCGCTGCCACTCGGGTGCCTTCCCGGTCTCCCTTTCTACCCGGGAAACGGGGCAGATGTCCTCGTTCCGTGCGGCAATCTGACCGCGAATCCGCCCTCCGGGGCGTTGCTGGTGGTGGACTCACGGACGGGATCGCTCGTCGCCGACGTCCCTCTGACCCTGGGCGTGATCTCGATGGCGTTTGACCCGCTGAATGGGATGGTCTATCTCGCCGGCTATCCGGACACTCTGACCGTGTTCGACCTTGCCAGCGACTCGGTGGTCCGCGCAATGAACGTGACGGGCGCGTCGTTCGGCCAACAGTCGTACGGGACCCGGAACCTGCTGGTCTTCGACCCGACGACCGACGCGCTGATTCTGCCTTCCGCAACCGGAGGACTCCTCGCCATCGATCCAACAACGGGGGAACTCCGGAGCGTCCTCCCCCTCCCGTCCGACCCCTTGAGCCTCGCCGTGGACCCCGGATCGGGTCGGATCTTCGCGTCCGCGTGGGATCCGAGCTCCGTCGCAGTCTACAACGCCAAGACCTACGTTCTTCAGGCCAATATCTCCATCCCGGATTGCGTCGACAATGTCTGCGCCGACCCCAACGACGTCCAGCAGACCCTGTTCGATCCGGCCCATGGTGACGCGTACTTGCTCGCTACCTCCGACCTCTTCACCCTCAACCTCTCGAGTCTCGCGGTCATCAGCACGACCTTCGACTACGGGGATGGTCCATCCGCGAGCGCGGCGTACGCCCCGGTCAGCGATCGCATCTTCGGTACCTACCCACCGTTCGAAGTCGGTCCGGGCTACATGATCCAGCTCGCTCACGGGAACCCTCTCATGGTCAGTCGGCTGCTCTGGCTTCCGACGGGTCTCGGGAGCCTCGCCCTTGCAGCGGTGGTCGGGTCGACGCTGGCCCTGCTGCACCGTCGGGGTGCCCGAGCGGACACGAAGTAGCGCAGGCGGAATCCGTTATCTTCGACGGGAACGTCGCATCTCCTTCCGATCGTTCGGAGGATCCCGGAGCGCGGGGGTCCTAGAGGATGCCCCCTCCTGGAATCGGCGGGCCGGCGAGGTGGAAGCGATTCCCCCGTTCTCGAACGGAGGCACCCACAAGCTCTCGGGCCGCCACTACGCTTTATACGCGACCGAGGGTCGGGGTCCCTCGGTGCCGCGGTAACTCAGTTTGGGAGAGTGCAAGACTGAAGATCTTGAAGCCGCCGGTTCAAGCCCGGCCCGCGGCATTCCCTCTCCCCCGCGACGTACGGTAAAGCGCCGCGGGCGCCCAACTCCGTCAGGGATCAGACGACCGTGAGGATTCCGGTCATGTACCCGGGCGTTCCCATCGGAGCCCCGGTGTAGCCGTCCGAACCGCAGGGGTCCTCGCACAGCCAGGTGAACGACCCGGACTCATTGAGCCAGAGCGTGAAGGTCACGACCGACCCCGCCGGGCTGAGGACATTGATGCCCAGTCCGGGGACCGTGAAGGTGTGGGCCACCGCCTGCCAGTTCACCACCGAGACGGGAGCGCTTCCGTTGATCGACTCGACGTTCCCCGCGGTCCCCGAGACGTTGCAGGAACATCCGGGCCACGAGGCCGGCTCGTCGTGGTCCGTGATCTGGACGAACACTTCTCCTCGGGGGACAGAGAAGTTCGCCGGGGTGTACTGTGGGAAGCCGTTCGTGGGATTGATGTCGATCGAAAGGTTGAGGTAGCTCGCCGGGGCGGAGGACACGGCGGCACCCGAGGGCGTGCCTTCCGCCGCGATCGCGAACCCTCCGGTGATGACGACCGCCACCGCCACCAGCAGCGCCACGGTTCCAAACCATTCCGAATCGTGCATATCTATGCGCCGCTGTGCCCGCAGGGGGGTTATTCTCTAGGTGAAGTGCGATTCACGAAGCCGGGCCGGATCGGGGCGCTCGCAAAGCTCAATGCCCGAACCGCGCTCCCTCGGGCGATGAACGAAGATCGACGCTTCGCGCGGCTACGGCAGGGTGTCGCCACCGACGTTCCGCTCACCTCGGTCGTGCCGGAGAACGGGATGTGCCTCTCGGCCTTTCTCGTCCTACGGCCCCAGGGCGAGGACCACAAGGTCCTCATGGGTCGCATCGACCCGAAGGCCCCGTGGTCGTGGATCGGGGCCCTCGGCCCTGAGGGCGTCACGCGGATCGGGGAGGGATGGATGCTCCCCTCGAGCCACCTCCTCCTCTTCGAGTCGCCCGAAGAGGCGGCGCGTCGCATCGCCCGGGAGCAGCTCGAGAGCGACCTGCCTCCCCTCGAAGGCACGGCGTTCTTCTCCGAAGCGTACCCTTCCCGCGCCCACCCGACGGGCGACCCGCACTGGGACTTCCAGTTCGTGCTCCGGGCCCGCTGGCCGTCGAAGACCCCTCCCCGGGCCTTCCCGTGGAAGGAGCTCGCCTTCCGCGACCTCGGTCAACTGCATCCCGAGGAGATCGCGCGCGGCCAGGGCGATGTCCTCGAGCTCGCGGGCCTCGCCGTGGGCGACCGCGGGCAGGGTTCCGCCCGGAGACCCTAGGTCAGCGGACGGGCACGAACCAGACGTCGGTGATCGAGTACTTCGGGTTCGGATCGAACCGGGGCTCGACCGGCATCCCGACGTAGATCTCGGACTCGGTGCAGTCCTTCAGCCGGACCAACAGGAGACTGCCGACCTTATCGAACTCGACCATCGCGAGATTGTACGGTGTCTCCTTCAGGAACGCCTCGCTCCCGAAGTGGCACGTCGTCCAGGAGTGGACCCGTCCTCGGGCCGGGAGGTCGATCCACTCGGTCGGCGCCCCGCAGACCATGCAGTGACCCCGCGGCGTCGCGTAGACGAACCCGCACTTCGGCTTGCGGCATTTCGAACCGCGGAGACGTCCCTCCGCCAGGCCGAGGAAGAACGGAGTGTCCTCCGCGTAGCTGTGGATGTACTGGATCGCGTACGGGTTCTTGATCACGAGGCTCTCGACACCGTCCGCATCGCGGAAGAGCGCGGAACCGCTCCGTTCCAGCTCTGCCTGGACGTCCCGGAACTTCGTGTAGGTCGGGGGGCGCACCGTCATTTGAACCCCCGCTCGAGGACCGAGACGGTCACGCTCGAGCCCGTACCGGCATGGCTATGGATCGCCCCGCGGCGGGGGCGGTCGAGCTGCAGGGCCGGGTCCCCGAAGTGCTTCGGGATCGTCCCCTGGAGCTGCCAGAAGGCGAAGACCGCCTGCATGAGCCCGGTCGCTCCGACCGGATGTCCGCACGCGATGAGCCCCCCCGAGGGGTTGACGGGGATGGCACCGGCGTTCGGGGTCGGGAAGCCATAGTCCATGCCTTCGAGGAACGGGTCCCCCCGGTCGACGAAGTCGTACCCCTCCCCGTACTTGCAGAGCCCCAGGTCCTCGTAGGTCTGGATCTCGCTCGACGCGTAGGCGTCGTGGAGCTCGATGAAGTCGATCTCGCTCGTCGGCTTCGTGATCCCGGCCATCCGGTACGCCTCGATCCCGGCCGATCGGCCGGCACGGAAGGAGTGGACGCCCGGGTACGGGAGCGACTCGTAGTCCTTCGGCTTCTCGTGGGGCAGGAGCGGCACGTGCCCGAACGGGCGGTCCGCAAGACGCATCGTGTCGGTGCCGCATCCCACGCCGGTCACCTGGACCGGTCGGTCGGTGAACTCCTTCGCCCGCTCCTCCGAGCAGAGGACCGCCACCGCGGCGCCGTCGCTCATCGTGCAGATCTGCTCCCGCGTGAGCGGATAGCTGATCATCTCCGAGCGCAGGACGTCGTCGACGGTGAGTCGCTTCGGATACTGGGCGTAGGGATTGTGCAGTGCGTTCAGGTGGTTCTTGACCGAGACCTTGCTCATCACGCGCGAGCCTTCGGCGATCGCGAGGCGCTGGGCCTCGCGCTCGTCCTTGACATGCGCGAACTTCCTCAGACGCAGATACTCGTAGATGTGGCGGACGACCATCAGTGCGTAGTAGCCCGTGTAGAACCCGCCGAGAGGGAAGTCGAAGTTCGTGTCGGACGCGAGGGCGATGAACTCGTTCCCCTTCCAGGTCTGGACGCGGCTCATCGTCTCGAACCCGGCGGCGAGGCAGACGTCCATCCGACCGCTGGCGACGGCCTCGTAGGCGGCCTGGAAGCACTCTCCCCCGGTCGCTCCGCCCCACTCGATACGGACCGACCCCTTCGGATTCAGGCCGAGGTAGTCCTGGACCATGCTCGCCGCCTTGAGCTGCCGGGTGAAGTGGTCCGAGAAGTAGGAGATCCGGCTTCCATCGATGCGATCGGAGGTGAGATTCGGCACCCCCTTGAGGGCGTAGTCGTACGCCCGCTTCACCATCAGGCGGAAGTCCATCGCCGGGTGCGCTTTTGCGAACTTCGTGACCCCGCCCGAGACCACATAGACCCGCCGTCCCCGCGAAGGGGACGTCCGTCGCGCTACCGGACGGGAGGTAGAGCGGCTCTTCTTCCGAGACGACCGTGCCGGCACAATGAATCCCTCGGGCGCGCCAACCGGGGCGGACTGATAAGCGTCGGCGCCCGGGTCGATTCTCGGCCCGGGCAACCTTTTGCCTGCCGGTCGGCTTCCGTCACCATGCCCTCCGCACCGCCGAAGCGGGACGTCCTGTCGATCTCTGACCTCGCCCCCGATCTCGCCGACCTATTGGTCCGGGCGGCCCGCGCGAAGTCGGAGCGGCGGCGGGGGGCCCTTCGTCGGCCGCTCCGGGACAAGACCATCGCGATGATCTTCGAAAAGCCATCGACGCGGACCCGTACCTCGTTCGAGGTCGCGACCCACGACCTCGGGGGCCACGGACTCTACCTCTCGGCCAAGGACCTCCAGCTCGGCCGGGGAGAGACGATCGCCGACACCGCTCGGGTCCTCTCGCGGTACGTCGACGGCATCGTCTACCGGGCCTATCGCCACACCGACATGGTCGAGCTCGCGAAGTGGGCGAGCGTCCCGGTGATCAACGCCCTCGATGACCTCGAGCACCCCTGCCAGATCGCGGCCGATCTGCTGACGATGCACGAGCGCTGGAAGGGTCGTTTCCGCGGCCGTCGGCTGGCCTGGATCGGCGACGGCAACAACGTACTCCACTCGCTCCTCCTCGGCGCCGCGGCGGTCGGGGTCAATCTCGCCGCCGCGATCCCGAGCGGCTACGATCCTCACCCCGAGGTCGTGGAGAAGGCCCGGGACCTCGCCCGCCGTTCGGGTGCCGAGCTCGTCTTCTCCCGCGATCCGCGAGACGTCGCCCGGAACGCCGATGCCCTCTACACCGATATCTGGGTCTCGATGGGGGACGAGGCGGAACAGGAAGCGCGCGAAGCCGCGTTCCGCGGCTACCAGGTGAACGATGAGCTGCTCGCCCTCGCCCGTCCCGACGCCTTCGTGCTCCACGACCTGCCGGCGCACCGGGGTCAGGAGATCACTAGTTCCGTCCTCGACGGACCGCGGGCCGCAGTGTGGGACGAGGCCGAGAACCGTCTCCATGCCCAGAAGGCGATCCTCGAGTGGGCGCTCCTCCGTCCCCGGCCGAGGGCGCGTACGCGCGCCTGAGGGACCGGGTCCGGGTCGCGGGGGCCGAACGGAGGATCGCTACGGAGACGGTGGCGGCTCCTTGTCGGCCCGAAGCCGGACCTGGAGGAGGCGCTCGAGCTTGCGCACCAGCTGGTCCGGTGGATGGAAGTTCCCCGACTCAATCTTGAGCACGACCGACTTCTTCTCGTTCAACCGTTTTCCGAGCTCTTCCGGCGTCCACGTCCGCGCCTCGCGCGCGGCACGCACCTTCTTCCCCCAGTCGGGGGCGAGCTCGAGCTCTCCGATGTCCGTGTAGAGGTCGCGCTCCTCGAGCCGACGGCCGCCCCCCGAGGGCCGTCCGATCGGTGCGTTGGACCGAGGACGGCCCTCGCCGGCGCCCGCGACGGGAGGAGCGGGCGGTGGGTCGAGAGGGGCTCCGAACCGAGCGCACTCCGGACAGACATGGAGCACGGTCCCTTCGACACGGACCCGACTCGTCACCAAGGTCTCCTTTCCGCACATCTCGCACAGCATCCGAACCACCTTGCTAGCCCTGACCCTGAACGCTCCGGCGGGTCCGACGTCGTTCCTCCATACGGAGCCGCCCTTCCTCGAACCGACGCCGATCCTCGTCCGTCGAGAGATCGAGCGGAGGGACCGGCACGGGCCGACCGGAGGAGTCCACCGCCACCATCGTTACGTACGCTTCCCCGACGAGGCGCGGCTCGCCGCCGGCGAGATCCTCGGCACGCACCGTCACCCAGATCTCCATGGACGAGTGCCCGACGAACGTGATCCGCGCCTCGAAGTCGACCACTTCGCCTACGTGGACCGGTTGGATGAAGTCGACCCGGTCGAAGGACGCCGTGACGCAGGCCGCCCGTGCGTGACGCACCGCGGCAATGAAGGCGACCCGGTCGATCTCGCTCAGGATCTCGCCACCGAACACGCTGCCCATCAGGTTCGCGTCGGTGGGGACCATGAGGCGAGAGACCGACGCGCGGGCCACACCGATCGCCTCCGGCTCGAGCTGGGGAGTCATGCTGTCAGAACGGGCGCGTGCCGATGCCGACAGGGTCGACCCCTAAATCGGTTTTGGCCGCGACCCCTCCGAAGTTCCGTCGTCGAGCGAGCGCGGGTTCGCGCCCGCGAGGGCGGACCTTTCCGCGCGGAGGAAGCTCGTGACGGCTCATGCTCCCGGCCACGGACCACGGGTCGTCGGCCCTCCCCCTCGCGCGGCTCTTCGAGGGAGGCGTTCCGTCTCCTCTCCCGGGCGTCTAGATAATCCTCCGAGACATGGGAGCCCCGGGTCAATCTATGCCGAAAGCGTCCCCCCCGTCGTCGGATCACCGCACGCCCACCAGACCGTTCTTCGCGAGCATCGCTGTGCTCGTTTCGGACACGCAACGGTCGATCGACTGGTATACCGACAAGCTGGGTCTCGAGGTCCTAGACCACGACGGTCACTGGGTGACCGTGGGGCGAAAGGAGCGGGCGGGGAAGCTCCACCTGTGCCGTCCTTCCGACTGGGACCCGAACCAACGTCTCGAGCCCGGGAACTCGGGGATCATGTTTCACCTGCCAGGAAAGGACTTCGCGAAGAGCTGCGCCGAGCTGAAGGCGCGCGGTGTCGAGTTCTCGGTCGAACCGACCACCGAATCCTGGGGAACCTATGCCATGATACGGGACCCGGACGGCAACGAGCACACGGTGATGCCCGAAGCCTGATCCCGCGTTCGGCCCCACGGTGGCCTCCCGGCCCATCGACCCGTCTCCGAGAGGTCGGGGCGGGTCCTGGAAGGAGCGGCGGTCGACCTGCCGCTCGCTTCCGGAGCCCCACCGGGTCGCCCCGCGGACGTCCGACCGACGAGCGCCTGCCACCCGCCCCGCCGTAGCGAGGCACCAACGCCTAAATAGGGGTACCTTTTGGCCGCGCCCGGAGTCCCCGCACCCATGGCACAAAAGCCCCACCTCAACATTGTGTTCATCGGCCACGTAGACCACGGAAAGTCGACCACGGTCGGTCGCCTGCTCTTGGACACCGGCTACATTCGCCAGGAGGAGGTCGAGAAGTACCGTCAGGAGGCCGAGGCGAAGGGCAAGGCGACGTTCGAGTTCGCCTGGGTCATGGACGACCTCAAGGAGGAGCGCGAACGCGGTGTCACGATCGACATCGCGCACCGTCGCTTTGACACCCAGAAGTACTACTTCACCATCATCGACGCGCCCGGCCACCGCGACTTCGTCAAGAACATGATCACCGGGACGAGCCAGGCCGACGCGGCCGTGCTCGTCTGTTCCGCGGCCGAGGGTGTGCAGGAGCAGACCAAGGAGCACATCTTCCTGTCGCGGACGCTCGGGGTCACGCAGCTCATCTGCGCCATCAACAAGATGGACCGCCAGGAGGTGAACTACTCCGAGGCGAAGTTCAACGAGCTCAAGGAGGAGCTCACGAAACTCCTGAAGAACGTCGGCTACAAGGTCGCCGAGCAGGTGGTCTTCGTTCCGAACTCCGCCTTCAAGGACGACAACATCAACAAGGCGAGCCCGAACATGGCCTGGTACAAGGGCCCGACGCTCCTCCAGGCTCTGGACAACCTCAAGATCCCCGAGAAGCCGACCGAAAAGCCTCTGCGCCTTCCGATCCAAGACGTCTACACGATCACCGGCATCGGGACCGTGCCCGTCGGTCGCGTCGAGACCGGGAAGGTCAAGATCGGCGACAAGATCATCTTCATGCCCGGCGGCAAGGCGGGGGAAGTGAAGTCGATTGAGATGCACCACGAGGCAGTGACCTAAGCGCAGCCTGGCGACAACATCGGATTCAACGTCCGCGGCATCGACAAGAACGACATTCACCGCGGCGAGGTCGCCGGCCCGGCCTCCAACCCGCCCACGGTCGTGGAGAGCTTCACTGCGAACATCCAGGTCCTCAACCACCCGAGCCTCATCACCGCCGGGTA
>JBJKRJ010000060.1:0-17394 GCA_046704665.1 Thermoplasmata archaeon
ACCCTGGCCCCTTCGGCGGACGGGATTTTCACCCGTCTTTGCTGCTACTCCTCCCAGAATTTTCGATGGAACTCGGTCCATAGGAGCTCACGCCCCTACTTCTATCCGAGCACCACGCCTCCCTACACGATTGCCGCTACGGCGGCACGCTCGCATATCGGGGACCGGTTTAGCCCCGTCCATTTTCGGTGCCCATGCCCTCGACTGGTGAGCTGTTACGCACTCTTTAAAGGATGGCTGCTTCTGAGCCCACCTCCCAGTTGTCTTTGAACACGGACGCCCTTTGCATAACACTGAACCGGCACTTGGGGCCCTTAATGCGAGGCTGGGTTGCATTCCCTTTCGTACTGCGGGCTTACCCCTGCAGCGCTCACTCCCGGCGTCTACGCAGCGCGGCACTTCGGAGTTCGACAACAGGCCGAGACCTTTCGGTCCCGCTTCCCATAATCGGTGCTCTACCTCCCGTGCCGGCTCGTCCGAGACCTACCTGCGAGTAGTTTCGGGAGGAACCAGCCATTCCCAGTCTAGATTGGCCTTTCACCCCTAAGCACAGGTCATCCGAGTGATTTGCACGTCAACATCGGTTCGGTCCTCCACCTACCTTTCGGCAGGCTTCAACCTACCCACGCTTAGATCGATTGGCTTCGGGTCTTCCACCTATGACTTCGGGCGAGCGCACCCCGTCCCTGGCCCCTTGCGGGGTTGCGGACTGTCGGTTTCCCTGCGGCTTCGGCCGTTCGGGCCTTAGCCTCGCCATAGATCAAAACTCCCTGGCCCGTTATTCAAAACGGACGCATGGATCCTGTGTCCACGGCCTTTCGGCCGCTTCGCTCCTTGGGGACCTCATGCGGCTTATCGTCAGCTGGTTTCAGGCTCTTTTCACCTCCCTTCCGAGGTACTTTTCAGTTTTCGCTCGCGCTACTAGTGCACTATCGGTCTCGGGTCGTATTTAGGATCGGAAGACTGTACCTCCCGGCTTCCCGCGCGATATCCAACGCACGGTACTCGGGATCCCTCCAATCTCGCCTCTTCCGTTCGCGTACGGGACTTTCACCCTCTACGGTCTGTCGTTCCAGGCACGTTCGGCTCCGGAAGCCAGCGAGTGCGGAGGTCCACTACTCCACATCTCCCCGCCCTCACCGGGCGGGGATTCGGTTTGTCCTACGCCGTTTTCGATCGCCTTTACTTACGGCATCTCGGTTGATTTCTTGTCCTCCCCCTACTAGAATGCTTTACTTCGGGGGGTTCCCCTTCCTTGCGGAATGTCCCTTGCGGGACCGGAGTTCCGATTCGGTGATCGGTGGATCACAGGTTCCTTGCGCCTACCCACCGCTTATCGCAGCTTGGCACGACCTTCCTCGGCGCCCGAGCCTAGCCATTCCCCAACTGACAGGAGTCAGCTACGCTGATTACGCTTGACAAGCGTCCAGAACGCGTGTGATCGGCGTCATCGGTCCCCTCGCCGGCACGGCGAGAGGGACCCTCGCCCTTCCCCGAAAAGGCCCCGGCCTTTGCGGGTGCATGTGCCGACCGAACAGCGGCGCCGTGGCGCGGCCCGTTTGCTAGAGCCGGGTCTTATTTAACCCCGCCGACCCCCCCGGGCCGTCCCGAGGGGAAGCGCGGTCCGTGCGCTAGACGCGTCGGGCGGTAAGGAACCCGGCGCGGTGGTGCGGGCCCTCGTACCGGCAGGCAGCGAACCGGCAGAGGCCTTCCGCGTTCGGCGCACAGGAGCCGCAGTTCCGCTCGGCCGGCACGGGGGCCCGTGATCGGTCGTCGCGCACCTGGGCGAGCGCGACGCGAAGCCACCGTTCCTCGGGGTCCCCGTACGGGATCTCGACCCATCCCTCGCGTTCCCCACCCCCGTTCGCGTCCCCGTAGAGGATGATGCCGTACGGGGGGCGGCTCCCGAAAACGGTGTGGACCAGACGGCACTCGGCCACCGCCTGCACGGTGTCGAACAGCCGTCCGTGCGCTTCGTGGTACCCCACGAAGAGGTGGGTCGACTTGTACTCGAGGGGCACGAACGCACCGTTTTCGAGTCGGATCACGAGATCGGGACGCCCGGCGAGGCCCAGCTCGGTGTCGACCAGATTGGAGTGGCCGTTCGTGAACCGGGGGTCGAGGCGGACCCGCTCGGGAGCGAACAGTACCGGGAGGTCCTCCTCGTCCGCATCCTCGTAGACGAGCAGGTCGCTCTCGGAAAGGCCGAGGCGACCCTCGTTCACCGCCACATGGCCGATCGGAGGGGGAAGGAGCGGGGAGTGCCGAAGCGGCACGACGTCGAGCGGGGTTCGGACGGGCGGAGCGGGTCGACCGAGCGTCCGTGCGTGGAGCGTTCGGACGAGTTCCATCTCGTGCGGGCAGTGGAAGTAGGTCACGAGATCGTGCGGGGTCATGTGTTCCGCGGACGGCGCCGCCGACGGGGGAGCGAGCATCGTCTCTCGCTCTCGGGCCCGGTCTATGAAGCTGAGGGTCGATGGGAAGTCGAGGTCGCCGTCGAGGGACCGCTTCGGGGCGCCCGGGTCCCGGGTGTCACCCACCGGCCTCGCGTCGCAGGCGGTCGCGCTCCTCCGGGGTCAGGGAAGAGCGAGCGAGCAGCACGGAGAGAAGCTCCCGGTCCGTGCCGAGGTTCGCCAAGAGCTCGAGGATTCCCTTCCGATGGGCGATGTTCTGCTTCTCCGCCGCGCGGACGAGGGCGTACTCCGGCCGTGAGACCCACACGTCGTGGTGCCCGACCGTCACGGTGGCGCGACGGACCTCCTCGGGCCGTCCGCTCCATTCTTCTCCGGGACCGGCGCGGGGCGTGTCGAGCGGTACCGCCCACTCGACCCGGAGCCCTTCGGCCAGGGTCCCGACAAAGGCGCGGGCCCCCCGCACGATTCCGATACCAGCCCAATCGGTGGGCGCGAGCGGTTCGATCAGGTACTCCGTGAGCAGCCCGGCGATCCGGTCCACTCCGGCTCGCGTGCCGCCGAGGTCGAGGTCTCTCGGACGAATCCTCGCCCCCTGAAGGTACGCGGCGGCCGAGCCCCCGATGTACCACTCGATGCCTTCTGCGGCGAGCGGCCCGGCGAGGCGAGCGACGACCTCCTCGATGCCTCGGTCGACTGGAACGGGCGCCTCCCCGTAGACCTGATCGACCATGATCGCCAGCACGAAGCGGTTCCGGTTGTACGCCTGACGGACGCGCAGCGACTCGCTCCTCGGAAGGGCGAACCTTCGGTGCCAGCAGCGGGGCCCTCCGAACATGCACGGCGTCTTCGGACGCACGAAGCCGAACGGGTCGAGCGACCCTCGAGGGGGTCCCCCCGCGTCGGATCCGCCATCTTGGGCATGGTAGGTGAACGTCGTCGCCTCCCCGCCGGAATCGAAGGAAAGCTGATGGAGGAATCCCGCTCCAAGGTCGGGACCCGAGACCATCTCGCTCGACACGGTCGCCCCGGCCCGGACGAGCACCCTCGCGGCGCAACTAGGCCGGAGGGGGCCGGACCTCGAGGGCGGTCGGCAGCGGCAGTTTCCCGACCTTGACCTCGAGATGGCCGTCCGCGTGACGGGCCGAAATGTAGCTCCCGCTCGGGAGGGAGTGCCACGCTCCCTTCTCCCCGTCGAACGGTTCGCTTCCCACCACGAGACGGTGCGGCTCCGTCCGATACGTCATCTCGTAGTAGCGTCGGGACGGGTCGAGGAGGCCCGTCCCGTGATCCCCGGTCCACAGGCAGAACGCCCACAGCTCGTCCGGATGGCGAGAGAACAGCACGTTGAGGCCCGAGAACGGAGGGACCGGGGGGCGCTTCATCCCCTGCCAGACGCGCACGAGATCCTCGACACTGTGCACGTAGCCGGCGAGGGGGTCTCCCGTCTCCTCGGTGTTCCGCACCAGAAGCCAGAAGAGCACCTCGCTGTCGTTGACCCCCCGCACCTTGCCCTCGTGGACCCCGAGGAGCGGACGCGTCTCGACGGGGAACGGGATCGCGCCATTGTGCCCGAAGAGCATCGTGTGATTCTCGAACGGTTGGGAGTTCTCCAGCGCGATGAGCTTCTCGCGGGGAAGGTTGAGCGGATTGCTCGCGTGGCGCAGGTGCCCTAGGACGAGAGGGCTCTGCGCGCTCTGGGCGGTCGCTTGGAACCGGTCGGCCTCCGCAAACGCCCCCCCCGTGCCCTTCTCGACCCGGACCCGACCTCCGTCATCGAACCAGCCGATCCCCCAACCGTCCTTCTGGGAGGTCTCGGGCGTGACGTTCGACTGCGCAAAGAGCGAACGGTCGGATTGGACGAGCCAGTGGTCCGCGGATTCCGCTCGTACGGTGAGCTGGGCGAACAATCGGCACATTGTCGCGCGCACGACGGTCCCCTAGATAAGCCTCCTCGGGCCCCGGGGTTTTCGTCACCTTAGGGTGCGCAAATCGTTTTTAATCCTCGGTGCGATGGTACTATTGCCCAGAGGTCGAACGATGGTCGCAATCGAGGTCACCCCGACCGCTCGAGAACAGGTGCTCAAGATCATGGAGCGACAGGGCAAGCCGGGCTCGGCCCTGCGCATCTATGTTCAGGGAGGCGGCTGCTCGGGGCTCACCTATGGGATGTCGTTCGACCAGCGGGAGTCCGGTGACGAGGTCGCCTTCGAGGGAGAGGGGCTGCTGGTGGTCGTCGACCGCGCGAGCGCCCCTCTCCTCCAGGGAGTGAAGGTCGACTTCCTGATGGGGCTCGAAGCCTCCGGTTTCAAGATCTACAACCCGAACGCGACAGGCACATGCTCCTGCGGGAAGTCGTTCTCCGCGTGAACGGCTCTCTCGACGGTGCGCACGGTTTAATACGGGTCGTTGCGTGAGAGGGTTGGGGTAGTGGGAGGAGGGCCCCAGGTATGAGCGATAGTCAGGTAGGAATCGAAGTTACCAAGGAAGCGCAGGACCAGGTCCGGGAACTCATCAAGGCTCAGAAGCCCGGCACCGCGGTGCGCGTCTACATTCAGTCCACCGGGGGAGGCTGTAGCTCCGGCGGCTGTGGTGGGGGGTGCTCCTGCGGTAGCGGAGGCGGTGGTCCCTCCTTCGGGATGGCGTTCGACCGACCGCGCAACGGAGACCAGGTCGTCAAGGTCGACGGGTTCGCGATCGTCGTCGACGACATGAGCGCCGAGATGCTCCAGGGCGCGAAGATCGACTTCGTCCAGGACCTGAACCAGTCGGGGTTCAAGATCACGACCCCGAACGAACCTACGGTCCCTTCCGAGTCCGAGGGAGGGGGCTGCGGGTGCGGCTCCGGCGGGTGCGGTTGCGGCTAGCCGCGACCGGTCCAACCTATTCCACCCTCGCCTCTCTTCTGACGTGAGTCACACCTCGAACGGCCCAGCTCCCCGAACCTGAACGGCCGGGAGCTTCGGAGGGCCGCCTCCCTTCCGTGCTCCGGGAAGGTCGCACGGACCGATACCTTCCTATCGTCGGGACGGACGGTCGCCCCGAAGGGGCGAGACCCCGGGGGACGATTCCCGCGCGGGGACCCACACCCTTACGACCCCGACCGGTCTCCCGACCCCTACCGTCCTCCCGCTCTCCTGACGATGTCGCTCGATCGGTTCCTCCTCCGGCCCGGCCACCCCGTCCGACTCACGAGGTTCGACCCGAAGGATACCTCGGAGCTCCGGGGAGGTAAGCGCCGTGGCGAGGCGAAGCTCCCCGGGCTCCGCAAGGAGCTCGACCGGCTGCAGGAACTGTTCTACGCGGACGGACGGCGCGGGCTCCTCGTCGTCCTGCAAGGGATGGACACGAGCGGTAAGGACGGCACGATACGGCACGTCTTCGACGGCGTCAATCCTCAGGGGGTCCGGGTCAGCGCCTTCAAGGCCCCCACTCCCGAAGAGCTCGCCCACGACTTTCTCTGGAGGATCCACCCGCATGCCCCGGCGAAGGGCGAGGTCGCGATCTTCAATCGGAGCCAATACGAGGACGTCCTCATCACCCGGGTCCACCACCTCGTTCCGAAGCATGTCTGGTCGAAGCGGTACCGCGGGATCAACGAGTTCGAGCGGGAGATCGTCGACGAAGGCACGACCGTGCTCAAGTTCTTCCTGCACATCAGCCACCACGAGCAGGGAGAACGGTTGCGCGAGCGCCTCGCCGACCCGACGAAGCACTGGAAACTGAGCCCTTCCGACGCGCGCGAGCGGTCGTTCTGGTCCCAGTACACGAAAGCCTACGAAGAGATGCTCTCTCGGACCACGACCCCCTGGGCCCCGTGGTACATCGTCCCTTCCGACTACAAGTGGTTCCGGAACTGGTTCGTTTCCCGCGTGCTGGTCGAGACCCTGGAAGGGATGGACCTTCGCTACCCCGCTCCGAAGGTCGACCTTGCCACGTATGCGATCGACTAGGGCCGCCGTCGCGGCGACCGAGACAGGACCGCGCAGCGGAGAACGGTCGACGGTCGGGTCGCACGGGGTGACAACGATTAAGCCTCGGACTCCGATGAAGCCCGGGCCTTCGAGCCCGGAGTCCCGGGGTCCGGCGGCAGGGTAGGCACAATGAAGGGGCTCATGATGGATGATTTCCCTCTCACGCTGACCCCGCTCCTTTCCCGCGCGGAGCTCCTCTTCCCTCGTGTGACGATCGCTTCTCGGAGTCTCGACCGGACGGTCCAGGGGACCGACTACGGCACCGTGGTTCATCGGGCCCGGTCGCTCGCCGCGGCGCTGGCGGCGGAAGGGGTGAACGCGGGCGACCGGGTCGCCACACTGATGTGGAACCACTCGTCCCATCTCGAAGCGTACCTGGGCGTGCCGGCGTCGGGAGCCGTTCTCCACACGCTCAATCTGCGGCTCCCACCGGAGCATCTGGCCCACGTCATCAACCATGCCCGGGACCGGTGGCTCCTGGTCGATGACGTGCTCCTGCCGATCCTCGAGAAGGTCCGGGATCGGATTCACGTCGACCGGATCATCGTCGTCCCCTACTCGGGAGTCCCCGTACCGGCCGGTGCGGAAGACTACGAGCGGCTTCTCGCCGCGCACCCCCCGACCGACACCCTGCCCCGTCTCGAGGAGGCGAGCGCGGCGGGGCTCTGCTACACCTCCGGCACGACCGGATGGCCAAAAGGGGTCCTGTATTCCCATCGGTCGCTCGTGCTCCACTCGATGGCGCTGGCGTACGGCCTCGGTCTGCGCCAAGGAGACTCGGTGCTGGTCGTCGTCCCGATGTTCCACGTGAACGGCTGGGGGCTGCCGTTCGTCCTGACCATGGTCGGGGCGCGTCAGGTGCTCCCGGGGCCCCACCTCGACCCGGTCAGCCTGCTCGACCTCATGGAGAGGGAGAAGGTCTCCCTGGCCGGCGGGGTCCCTTCGATCTGGTTCGGCATCCTCGAGGCCCTCGAGAAGGACCCGACGCGATGGAAGCTCGCACCGGACCTTCGGATGGTCGTCGGCGGGGCCGCGATGCCCGAGTCGATGGCCCGTCGGTACGCGAAGCTCGGGATCCAAGCGGTCCACGGCTACGGGCTCACCGAGACCACCCCGGTGGTCACACTGGGACTGCCGAAGGCGTCGATGAGCGACTGGGACCCGGACCGGCTGTTCCCGCTCAAGGCGCGCCAGGGGGTACCGCTCCCGTTCGTCGAGGTCCGGTTGCGCAACGCCGACGTCGATCTGCCGTGGGACGGGAAGACCGTCGGCGAGCTTCAGGTCCGAGGACCCTGGATCGCGCGGACGTACTTCGACGATCCCGAATCCGCGGACAAGTGGACCGCGGACGGATGGTTCCGCACGGGAGACGTCGCCAACATCGATCCCGAGGGGTATGTCCTCATCGTCGACCGGATCAAGGACCTCGTGAAGTCCGGAGGCGAGTGGATCAGCTCGGTGGCGCTGGAGAATGTCCTGGTCGGCCATCCGGCGGTTCGGGAGGCCGCGGTGATCGCCCGGCCGGATCCGAAGTGGGGCGAGCGCCCCCTCGCGTTCGTGGTGGTGAAGGACGGGGCCAGCGTGACCGCCGACGAGCTTCGGGCGGTGCTCGCGCAACAGTACCCGAGATGGTGGCTCCCCGAAGAGTTTCGGTTCGTCGCTTCTCTTCCCAAGACATCGACGGGAAAGATCTCGAAGCGGACGTTGCGTGAGACGATCTCGAGCTCGTCGAGCTCCTAGCCCGGTTTCCCCGCCCCCGTCACCCAGGCTCGAAACACGAGAGCGCGCGACGAAGGCCGGAGGTCCCTAGGGGGCGGGCCGACCGGGTCATAACGACATCCGGGGAGGGACGGTAGATTCCGGCAGCCACCGGCGCTTCAGGACGTCATTGACGAGCACCCCGATCGCACCCACGGCGATGGCGATTCCGAGGTCGAGGGGGGAGGTCGCCCCGAACTGGAACACCGACGAGAGGCCCGGCAGATAGATCGCCAACAGCAGGAGGCCGACGCCGTACGCGGCGACGAACCACGCGAGGAAGTTCGGCACGCGCAGGCTCGAGAACAGGGACTTCGAGGCGGACCGGCAGAGGAAGACCATCGAAAGGTTGCCGGCGATCAGCGCGGCGAAGCCGAGCGCGCGGCTCTCTTCCAGCGAGCGTCCGAGGAGGACCGCACCGCCGTACACGGCCAGGGATGCGACGAGCGCCGAAGCCCCCAGGAGAATGGAACCGAGCAGTGCCGATCGGCCGAGAAGGGGGTCGCTCGGGTCACGGGGGGGCCGGTCCATGAGCCCGGGCTCCTCGCGCTCGACCTCGAAAACGAGCGATGAGACCGGATCGATGATCAGTTCCAGGAAGACGATCTCCACGGGGAACAGGAGGATCGGAAAACCGAGCAGGACCGGCACCATCGCCATGCCCGCGATCGCGACATGGACCGCGACGATGTAGGCGAGCGCTTTGCGCATATTGTCGTAGACCCGGCGGCCCGTGCGCACGGCCTCTACCACGGTCGGGAATGCGTCGTCCAGGAGCACGAGCGAGGAGGCTTCCCGTGCGACGTCGGTCCCGCGATGGCCCATCGCGATGCCCACGTGGGCCGCCCGCAGTGCCGGCGCATCGTTGACGCCGTCCCCGGTCATCGCGACCACTTCACCGTTCGCACGGAGCGCCTCCACCAGGCGTAGCTTCTGCTCGGGCCGGACCCGGGCGTACACCGTCGCGGTGCGTACACGTTCCTGAAGCTCGGATGCGCTGAGCCGGTCGACCTCCGTGCCGGTAAGGACAGGATCGGGCCTGGGCCATCCGGCCTCGCGCGCGATGGCGCGGGCTGTCTCCGGGTGATCGCCCGTGATCATGAGCACGCGCACCCCGGCGGTGTGGCACTCCTGGACCGCTTCGGGAACTCCCGGACGCAACGGATCGGCGAGACCCAGCAACCCGAGGAACTCGAGCGGAGGGAGAGGGGAGCCCGACGTCGGGTCCGCTCCGATCCCCGGCCGGATTCCACGGGCCACCCCCAGGACCCGGTAACCCGCCTGGGCGAGCGCGCGGAGCGACGTGTTCCAGGGGATGCGATCGCGTTCGGGGACTCCGCAGGCGTCGAGCACGGTCTCGGGGGCGCCTTTCACGGCGAGGGACTGACCGTCCGACCCGGGTATCGTCCAGGAGTTCCGCACAATCTTGAGCTCGGCCGAGAACGGCACGTGCTCCACGAGCACCCACGAATCCGTGTCCTCCACCCCGAACTCCCGGGCCCCCTCGAGGATCGCGACCTCCATCGGGTCGACCGCCTCCGGTTCCCCTGCGAGGGCCGCGGTCCGGAGCAGGTCGCGGACCCGGCGGTCGCCGACGGGGCCCTCGTTCAGGACGACCGCCGGTTGCTCCGGGGAGACGACGACCCTCGACAGTCGCATTCGATTGAGCGTGACCGTGCCCGTCTTGTCCGTGCAGAGGACCGTGACGCAACCGAGGGTGGGAATGGTCCCGAAGCGGCGCACGAGCGCGCGATGACGCGCCATGCGCCGGGCCCCCAGCACGGAGTAGACCGTGGTCACGACGGGGATCTCCTCGGGAAGGAGACCGATCGCGAGCGCGCTACCGGCGAGCAGCCCGAGGATCCAGTCGCCGCTCCGTAGACCGACCACGACGGCGAGGAGCGTGGTCAGTGCGACGGCGAGTCCGCCCACGCCGAGGACGAGCGGACGCGTCTGCTCGCGAATGAGCGGGGTCGCCGTCTCGACCCCGGCGATCGCGGTGGCGATCCGGCTCGCTTCCGTCCGGTGACCGGTCGCACGGACCTCCACCCATCCCTGTCCCCGTACCACGAGCGTCTGGGCGTAGACGAAGGGCAGGTCGTCCCCCCCCGGACGGGCCCACGCGGACCCGCCGAGACCGATCGACTTTCGGACCGGTACCGATTCGCCGGTCAGCAATGACTCGTCCGCCAGGAGCCCGGTCCCCGACCGGATCTCCCCGTCGGCCACCACTCGGACCCCTTCGGTGACCGCGACCCAGTCCCCTCGCACCACCTCACGGGCGGGGAGCGAGCGACGGCGGCCGTCCCGCAGGACCACGGCCTCCGGCACGGTGAGGTCACGAAGCGCTTCGAGCGTGCGCTCGGCCCGACGTTCCTGGTAGAGATCGAGGGTGATGACCACGACCACCGAGAGCGCCAGGACGACCGCATCGCGCGGCTCGCCGAAGATGAGATAGAGGACCATCGCCCCGAGCAACAACGCGATCATCGGCTCGGTGAGCACTTCCCAGATCTGGGCGAGCACGCTGCGTCGGCTCGGTTCCGGGAGCTCGTTCGGTCCGTCCTCGGCCAGACGGGCGCGAGCCTGGGATTCGCTCAGTCCCGAGCCTGGAGGCGGAGCGGCACCGACCGATGGAGACGCCGCCACGGTCACGGCCGGGGGATTCTTCTGCTCCGCTTGAGGGCTTGTATCCCGGTGGGGTCGCCGGGTGTCTCGCATCCGATCTCCCCGTTCCGCCGGCAGCGCGGGCAGCACGGACCCCGGATCGATGTCTCCCAACTGCGACCGTCCTTTCCGCGCGATGCTGGGCCGACGGTCCGGCCGTGGGCCCGGACGGATTCGAACCGTCGACCGACCGGTTATGAGCCGGTCGCTCTAGGCCGGACTAAGCTACGGGCCCTCGGCTCCGCAGAGGAAGGCGCCGCCGAGCGGACTTCGGGGCCGGCGGAGACGGTCCGCCGGCCTTTCGAACCGCTGACCTTTCGGTTAACAGCCGATCGCTCTACCGCTGAGCTACGGCGGCACCGGGGCGGCCGAGCCGGCATCGCACTAATAGCCTTTCCGGCCCGGTGGAGGCCGGTTGGCGTGCTCGCCGGCGCGCGCCTTCAGGCCCTGGATGAGCTCGGCCATCCGGTCGAGCGACTGGTTCAGCTTCGCCCAGAACTCGATGGCCTTGTCCGTGATGACCGCGCCGTCGGCGCTGGGCTGGATGACCCCTTCCCGTTCGAGGAGGTGAAGGGAGTACCGGGTCTTGTGGATCGGGAGATGAAGGGCCTCGCTCAATCGGATGATCCCGATCGGTGGGCTCTTCCCGAGCTTCTCGAGGATCTCGACGTTCCGTGCGAGGAGCTCGAGCTCCTCCTCGATGCGGTCGACCAGCTGGGCCGTCTCCGAGGGTTCGAGCGATTCCGTGGGGTCGCTCTTCGGAGCTTCCTTCCCGAATGGCATGACCAGTCCCGGACTCGGAAACGCCTACATCAACCTTCGCTGGGTGGCCCGGATGTCGTGGGTTAGGGTGAACCGGTTCGGTGGGAGCCTCGCGGAAGCGTTCCACCGACCAGCTCGCGGCGCCAGGGCGTGAACCGGCGGGGAGCGACACCGACCCCTCCTCGGCATTCTCGGAGTCCGCTGGGATGTGGCCGGCCCGCAGAATCGGACGACGACGGGGCCCGCGTTCTCTAACGGGAGGGACGCGGACGGGGCCGAGCCACGGGAGCCGGGGGTTCGGTCGGCCGAATCACCACCGAGGGGTAGGCGATGTCTATACCCGCGTCCGCGAACTCGGTGAGAATCCCTTCGACCATCTTTGTGCGAGTCGCGGCGCGGTTCCAGACGGGAGTGAGGTAGCGCACCGTGAGGTTGATGGTCGTGCTCGCCAACGAGAGGAAGACCTGCGGTTCGAGCTGACCGTGCGGCGCGAAATGCTGTTGGCGGAACCGCTCGAAGTCGGCCTGGTCCTGGGGGCGGGTCTCCTCCGTGATCTGCTCGGCCACCCCAAGCACGATCGATCGCGCCCGGGACCAGTCCGCATCATAGTAGATCCCGACGACCACCGTATCCCAAAGGAACCGGAAGTTCCGGGAGAAGTTGACCAGGGGTTGGGTGATGATCTGGTTGTTCGGCACCTCGACCTGACGGCCGGTGTAAAGGTTCCCTTCGGCCGAGTCACTGATCTCGAGAAGGGAGAAGTAGAACGCATTGAAGCCGACCACATCACCGGCGACCGCCCCGCATCGCACGCGATCCCCCACCTCGAAGGGCCGCAGGACGAGGATCACGAGCCATGCCACGAGACTCGTCAGCGGTCCCTGCAAGGAGAAGGCGAGACCGGCGCTCACGAGACCGACCACGAGGACGAGCACGGTCGCGTTCTGCACCCACAGCGCCGCGATGGCCACGAGCACGACGAACGAGACGATGGCACCGACCCCCCGGGAGAGCGTGACCCGGGTCTTCGGCTCCTTGACGCGACGAATCAACCGGATGAGTACCGCATACGCGAGGACTCCGACCGCGATGATGATGAGCGTCCAGAGCCAGATGAGATACGGCCCGGCCCAGGAGAGGAGGGACGTTAGCGACATCGCGAGGGTCCGTTCCACACCATCACTCCCTCAAAACGGGGAGGTACTACGGGTTCTCCCGGGAGCGGGCCCGCCGGGATTCGTATTCTTATGCGTCCATTTTCAGGGGGCCCAACGGTCTCTTCTCCAGTCTTGGCGAATCGCCGAAAGAGTCCTCAGGATTCCTGAGATCGCCTTCGAGGAGACGGCGACCCGAGCGGGTGGTCCTTCTTCCACCGATCGATCTTCTCCACCACCGCCTCCCGAATGAAGTCCGCGAGACGGTTGTAGTGGTCATCGGCGTCGATGATTCCGACGAGCTCGCTGTAGTATCCCCGCTCGATGCGAGCAGCGATCGACACCTTGGGCAGCGGGCGCTTCCGTGGTCGAGGGAGGGGTTCGGACATGAGCGTTTCAGGATGGAGTAAAAGATGATATAGATTGGGACGTTTTGATTACGAACGGAAACTTTCGGTACGATGCAGGCCGAGGTCCCTCCACTCGACATTGAAGACGACACCGACGTCACCACGGTGCCGAAACCTCGGGGTACAGCGTTTCGGAGGGTGGCCCGCGAGGAACTGGAGCTCGCGGCCCGAGCCCTGCCCGCTTCGGGGCTGAGGTCGGCCATTCTCGCGACCCTCGCGGACCGCTGGCCAACTCCCCGAGAGGCCCTCGCGTGGATCGCTTCGTTGCAGATTCGAATGAAGGAAGGAACCGATGGCCGCGACCGCTAATTTCGGCGATCTCCGCGTGAACCTCGGGCTCGTCCTGAACGGGTCCGTCGGCGACCTTCAGCGGCTTCTGCGCGAACTCGAGGCCCGGGCCGGGATCCGGGTCGTCTACGTTCGCACGTCGGGCTCCCGGCTTCGGGTGATCGAGGAGGAGGTGCGGACGTGACCGTCTCGCCGCGACGCGACCTCACTCTCCCACGTCGAGTCTACTCTCACGGGTTCCCCGAGGTGCGGCTTCGCCTTGGGGTCAAAGGAACTAACGAACGTGGTTGGTCGACGGCTGATCCACCTTTCGATGGGTGGGACGAGAAGGCCCAACGACCCGGGATCCGTGGGTGGATTGAGGAGCGTGGCGGAAACGTCGGCGTTCGCTCGGGACCTGCACCGCGACTTGAGCCCGCGCACCCGGGCTTTCGTTTCTCGTACTGGCTCGATCTCGATTGGGGGCACCTCGTCACGCCGGGTGACCACACCGAGATTCGGCAATCGTACGACGAGCTCGTCGCCTTCGTGCGGCTCCGCGCGTTGCTGTTCGTGCGGAGCGTGTCGGGGGACGATAGCTACGGAGCGCTGTTCGCCGGGTCCCGGCCCTACGCAACGAAGACCAAGCTGCTCGAGGCCGGCGGTGTCGACCTGATCGCGTTCTACGGGGTCACGACAACCGGTGGCGGCGACCAGAAGGTCATTCCGCCGTCGCGGATCATCCCTGAGCTGCTGGACACTGACGAGCAGCGGGCGCGGCTCAAGCGGACCGAGTACGAGGTCGTCGTCGACGCCCTAGACGACCCCGAGCGGTGGGTCGGCCAAGACGCGGCGCTCGAGTGGCTCGTCTCGCGGTTCGCCCTCGTCCCGCCGGGGAAACGAATGTCCGAGATCGCGGGGCGGATCGGGACGATCACAGGACGGACCGAGCCGAATGCCGAGCCCACGTCCGACCAGGCGGAGGTGCTGCACCGTCTCGAGGAAATGCCCTTGGGCCGCGCGCACGTCGAGGTCCTGCGAGTCTTGAGAGAGCTCGGCCACCGTCACGGCCAGGGTCACGCAGAGACACGGTGGGCTTTGTCCGCACCCCTCGCTCTTACCGGCGCTGACCGCGAGCTCATACTCGACATGCTGGGCTACCCGCGAGGGGACAAGTGTCGGACAGTTCGCGGGCGTCGGCTCGTCGACCAGGCGCGGAAGCACCCGGTCCCTTTCGGTGAGACCCGTCTCCGTCGAGTCGCGCTCTACGCGGATCTTCCGAGCGAGTACTTCGAGGTACCAACGAGGCTGGAACGGAGGATTCGGCGATACGCCTCGCTCCCCTGGCGCGGGCCTCGGGAGATCCTGGGGGACCCGCCATGATGGCGAACGACGGCTTCCCCTCAGACCTGTTCTATGAGGACCAGCAAACGGGCAAAATCACGCCGAGCCGGGTCGCCTTCGTACGGTGGCTCGTCAAAGAGCACGTCCTCGCGACACTGAGCGATAGCTATGGCGAACGGGGGTTCGAGTTGCTCCTTCACGATGGGGGTTGCTACCGCGAAGGGGCCGTGCCGCTCCTTCATGGACGGATCGAGGACGCCTACGAGCACGTCGGTCTCACGGCGAGCCAGTCGTTCTCGAACGAGACGGTCCGGTCCATCGCACGGCGCACCCTCAAGCCCCGATCCGCGTTCAACCCGCCCGGGTTCCTCAACCTCGAGAATGGGACCTACGAGATCGCGACGGGGGAGCTGCACCCCCACTCGCCGGCCCGACGGTTCACCTGGCAGCTCCCCATCAAGTACGACCCGGCTGCGTCGCACGCGACCTTCGACAGGTTCCTGGCCGAGGTCCTGTCGTCGGAGAAGGCCCGGCGCGAGATCCAGAAGCTCTTTGGGTACTGCGTCGGCGTCCCGGGCAATCCGTACCAGTGTGCGCACCTCCTCGTTGGCGAGGGGAACAACGGGAAGTCGACACTGCTCGCGGTATTGGTCGCGCTTCTCGGGAAGCAGAGCGTTGCGGCCGAGACACTGACCTCGCTCACCGAGAACAAGTTCGCGCCGGCGAACCTCTGGGGGAAGCTAGCGAACGTCTTCGCGGACCTGCCGAGCAACCCGCTCCGGTACACCTCAGTCTTCAAGGCGCTCACCGGCGGCGACGAGGTCCGGGCCGAGCACAAGTTCGGGAAGACGTTCTACTTCGTCAACGGGGCGAAGCTCGTCTTCTCCGCGAACGAGCTCCCCGAGGTCAACGACCGGACGAAGGCCTTCTGGCGTCGCTGGCAGCTCCACCGGTTCGACCAGGACTTCACGGGGCGCGAGGACCGGGCGCTGCTCGGCAAACTCCTCGTCGAGCTTCCCGGCATCCTGAATTGGGCCCTCGCCGGGATACCGAAGCTCGAGCAGGATGCGGGGTTCTTGACCGAGCTCGGAACGGACGATCTCAAGTCCGAGTGGCGAAAGCGGTCTGACACCCTCGCCTGGTTCGTCGCGGAGCAGGTGATCGCGGATCCCACCGAGCGGACCCCGAAGGACGAGTTCTACGAGGCGTACGCGGACTTTTGCGCGGCGAACAAGGCGTCGCCGAAGTCTCCCGAAGTCGTCGGGAAGATGCTTCCGCGGTATGTCCCGTCCGTCAGAACCGAGCAAGCTCGGCTGACGCCGGGCGCGACCCCCACCCGATGCTGGCGCTGCCTTTGCCTGAAACCGGACACCGGAGTACAGCCACCTGCTACACCCGCTACACCTGCTACACCCGCGGTTCAGGCCACCCTTGTGCCTGACACTGTAGCAGGTGAAGCAAGTGTCACAGGCTCCGGTACTCCGGTGTCCGGATGCGGGGGGAGCGATCCATGATCGCGCCCTCCGGCTACTGCACGCACCCAGGGAAGCCGCACGAGTGGTCTCACCCGATCCCCGCCCTTGCCGGGGGCCACGCCTGTAGGACCTGCGGCCAGCTCAACCCGGGGACGCCGTTCGGACCCGGCCCTTCGGCCGAGTCGAAGGCGGCCGAGCTCGAAGTGCGGTTCGTCAGCGAGCCTCACCGTGCCTGCCCACGGTTCGACAAGTGCAACGTCAATGCCTGTCCGCTCGACCCGAAGATCGAGAAGAGAACGTTCGACCCGGACGACCGCGAGACGAAGTGCCCGCTCGGGAAACAAACACGACAGGCGCTGTTCGCCCAGCTCCCGGCCGGGGCCCAGGCTCGCCTCTCATCGTACGGGGGGCTCTTCAAGGCGGAGTTCACCCGCGGGAAGGCCGCGAAAGCCCGGTACGCCCGCATGACCCGGGAACAACGAGCGCGGTTGGCGGCGCACGGCGTCGACGCGCTGTCCCGCTACAGAAGGGGCCAGTTATCGTTGGCCGGGCGGACTGCACCCGAAGGGACGCCCGATTCTTCGGTTGAGCCCTCCACCCCCCAAGGAGACACGACAAACGGGGGTGAGACCGCATGAAGCGGTCGCCGCCGGTACGGGTCGCGGCCGATTGTTCATCGGTCCGCCCTCTCTATGCCGGGGCTGGAGGTCGGGTACCATGACCGAACCGATCCCCGCGTACCTTGAGGTCCCCGACGACGACGGGAGCGGTCCGCCCCCCGGATGTCGACACCAGGGGGCCCGTCTCGTCGGTTCCGACCCGCTCTTCTGCAGAGCCTGTGGAGTGATCGGCCGAGCGCCGTTCTCCGTCTGCGCGTCCTGTCTCGGGGACAAGCGCCGCGACCCAGGCTGGGAGACGAACGGCGGGCGGTGGCTCGCGGTCGTGCGACCCCACCTTGAGAGCGCCGGTCACCAGGCACGCTGTCCGGTGTCGGGGCTGGCCGGAGGGGTCTCCCGTTCCATGGATGGAGTACGCGCGCGACGGGACGAGGACGAGGACTCGTCCCACTCGTCCGGGCTCGCTCGTCCGGACGAGTCCGCTCCTTCCCTTCCCGCGCGTAGTGCTCGCGTGCAGGAGGGGCAAGGTGCGGAGGGCGGAACAGAGGCCCCGGC
>JBJKRJ010000061.1:0-23924 GCA_046704665.1 Thermoplasmata archaeon
TGACCGAACCTCAGAAGGACCTCCTCCGACTGGCTGGGGTCCCAGGGCAGAGCTACGGTGGGTGAGAACGGGGCTCAGCGAAATTCGGGCATTGCCCCGTCAGGCCGTGCGGAATGTAGGTCTATGAAGTGGGTAACCCGAGAAAAGGCTCGTGTCGATCGGATCGCCTGCCCCTGGGCGATCCGGAAGTTCGTGGACAAGGATGCCGAGTTCCTCTACGTGCCGAGGGACAAGGTCATGGAGGTCGCCCAGAAGGAAGGGGCCACTCCTTTCGACATCCCGGGCGCCGAACTGTTCCACTACGAAGAGGGGGGCAAGTCGTTCGTGAGCTTCGATGCCGTGATCCGGAAGTTCAAGCTCACCGATCCCGCGCTCCTGGAACTCGCCAAGATCGTGCGGGTTGCCGACGGAGGCACGGGCGACGAGGTCGAAGCCGCCGGCCTTGAGGCGGCGTCCACGGGATTCCGCATCATCGCCAAGGACGATCACGACAACCAGCGTCTGCAGTTCCCTCTCTACGATGCCCTGTACGCGTACTGCAAGTGGAAGATCGAGGAGAAGGGGAAGCTCGAGCACACCGGTCACTGAGCCGGACCGGGGCGATGGGCACGGCGGTTCCGCGTGAAGTGGGTGACCGAAGGTCGACCGCACGTCGATCGCTGCGCCTCGGCCTGGTTCGTTCGCCGGTTCGCCGATCCCCGCGCCACTTTCCTGTTCCTTCGGCGCGGGGACCCGATCCCCAGGGGCGCCACCCCCCTATGACCTCCCCGACGCGCGTCTGGGACATCGGGGCGGGAAGGTCACCTTCGACGCGCTCATGGAGGCCCATCCGCAGAACGATCGCGCCCTATCGAAGTTCGCGGCCATCGTCCGGGCCATCGACCTCGGAGAGTTTCGCCATCCCGAGTCCCGGGGGTTGGACGCCCTCCTCTACGGGATCCTGCTCGAAGAACCGGACGGCCTCCGAGTGCTGGAGAAGACCGCCCCGCTCTTCGAGGCGCTCCTGCGCTACTTCGGGGATGAGGCACGAAAGTGAGTCGAGCGGCCCCCCGCGGGAAGCGCCAGCTGCTTCTTGTCTTCCGTCTTCCCGAGAACCCGTCACGCTACCGGGTCTCGGTCTGGCGGCGGCTCAAGCGCGCCGGGGCCCGCGTCGTGCGCCGTTCGCTCTTCCTGCTCCCGGACACTCCCCTGAACCGACTGCGGGCCGCCGATCTCGAGCACGATGTAGACAACTGGGGAGGGACCGCCCGGGTCTTTGCCGGAGACCCTCTGGCGACTCCTTCGCCGAGAGTGCGCCGGGAAGTCACGCCTCCCCGCCGGGGCTCTGCCCGGCCCAAGTGACGAACGGGGCGTTGGGATCGAATCCATGAAAGCGATCGCTCGAATCGCACTTCCGCCGCATCCGCCCGAGGGGGAGTTCGACCATGCCGCCATCGACCCCGTGAATGACCGGCTGTACGCCGCGCATCCATCGAACGACGCGGTCGAGGTCGTCGACCTTGGGACCCGCCGACATCGAGAATCGCTCCGGGGCCTCCGGGGGGTGGCCGGGGTCTGGGTGGACGCGGGCGCCCGTCTTCTCTTCACATCGAACCGCGGCGAGGATACCGCGAGCATCTTCCGGCTCGAAGGAGACTCTCCCCGGGAGCTGTTCCGGGTTCCCACGGGTGTCCGGCCGAACGGCATGGCGTTCGATGCGAAGCGGGGCGTCCTGATGGTGGCGGGGGTGGGAAATCCGAAAGCCATGCACGCTCCTCCGACGCTCACGTTCGTCGACGTCCGCAGCGGGGAGCTCCTCGGCCAGAGCGAAACCCCTGGGAGAACGCGATGGGCGCTGTACCACCTCCCGACCGACGCGTTCTACGTAAACATCGCGGACCCTCCCGTGGTGGCCGCCATCCCCGCGGGGGAACTCCCCAAGGTCGCGAAGACGCTCCCGATGCCCGCGCGGGGTCCCCACGGGCTCGAACAGGACCCGGACGGCCGTGTCCTCTACTGTGCCTGTGACGAAGGCCGCCTTCTGAGCCTCGAACTGGCGACGGGTTCCTCACGCGAGATCGCTCCCTTGGCCGGACCTCCCGACGTCCTCTGGCTCGATCGTCGTCGCTCGCGCCTGTACTGCGCGGTCGGTGAGCCCGGCAGCGTGGACGTCTTCGACCTGAACCCGGTGCGCCCGGCGACCCGAGTTCCCACGGCATACGGGGCGCATACCCTGACGGTGGACGAGCGTCGGAACGAAGTGCATGTCCTGTTGCCGGAATCGCACGAGGACCTCGTCCTAGGTGACTGAGTCGAATCCGATCGATCCCGGCAGTTGTGCCCTGAGTGCTGGCCCCGGGCCCTTGCGAGAGCTCGGTCCCAGGGAGAGTTACGCCAGGTAACCAACCCATCAAGAGGGGGACGGCGGGCGGCCCGCCGCTCTGTCGAGAGGTCCCCACGGGGAGGCACAATCTTGGGTCCGGAAGTAAGATAGTCCGATCGCCGCTGGAGGTCTTTCGAGAGGCCTCCTTCCATGGCTCGGACCCCCGTCGTCCAGATTCGTACCGCCGTGTCGGCTCCCCCCAGGGAGGTCTTCCCAGTGCTCTGGGGAGAGATCTCTTCCGCCCTCCTTCAACGTGGCTGGCTGATCGGCAACGAACCCGGTGGTAAGCTCCGGACTGCGGAGAAGCGGTCGACGCGATCCGATGTGGGTCACGTCGAAGACTGGAATCCACCGCATGAAGTGGACGTGGTCTGGGAAGCCAGTGCCCTCGGAGCAGGACCCTCTCCTCGTCTGCGCGTCCGGTGCAGGTCTGAGGGGTCGGGTACCGCGATACTGGTCGATCATTGGGGCGGGACGGGGTTGCGAGGGAGCCCAAGAGAGGAGCAACAGCTCGGATGGATGGCGGCCGAGGTCGTCGCCCCGTTGATGTTGGCCATCGCTCCCGCCCGACTTGTCGAGTGGGCAGACGACCGCTGGGGTCGGAGACCCTCGGGACCGAGCAGCAAGGCCCACTACAAGGAGTCCATCTTCCACCTGCCCGGGTTCCACGCGATCCTTGAGGGTTTGGCGCTCCAGAAGGATGACGTACTGCTCGAGGTGGGCTGCGGCGGTGGGTCGTTCCTCAAGATGGCCCTCGCCACCGGGTGTACCGCGGCCGCCGTCGATCACAGTCCCGACATGCTGAAAGTGGCATCGCAGCAGAACGCCCGGGCCCTGGCCGCCGGACACCTCCAGCTTCGGTACGGGGACGCCGCCGCCCTTCCGTTTCCGAGCAAGCGGTTCACCTGCGCCGTCATGTCGGGCGTGCTCTCGTGGGTTCCGGATCCAGTCAGCGCCTTCCGGGAGGTACTCCGGACCTTGCGCCCCGGTGGTAGGTTCGTTGCGTGGACGGGTACACCGAAGATGTACGGAACTCCGGCGGCCGGCCCCAATCGAAGGGGAGGCGTTCAACTGTACACGGACAGCAAGTTGACCCGGCTCGCCCGGACGGCCGGCTTCTCGGAACTACGGATAGACCATCCGGATTTGCGACCAATTGCAAGTTCCGTGAAGGTCCCGAGATCTGCCCGGTACCTGTTCGGCCCCGAGTACAACGTCCTGCTGTGGGCCCGCAGAGACTGAGCCGATGTACGTACAACGGGATTGCCGTCTCGGGGGTCCGGCGCGGCCGCAGGACTCCGTGGGTGCCCAACCAAGACTGTAGGCAAACCCCCACCGGTGGTCGACCTGTCCGTTCGGTCGGTGCACGAGCCGAAGTCGGGTCTAACTCGATCGGGTGCAAGGCCTCTGCAGCGAGTCTAAGGGTGCTGCGGGTGGGAAAACGGGACACTCGAGACCGGGCGTTCGATGGCCCCTAGCACTCAGGCAGTATCTCTCATAGAACCCTCTGGGACCTCGAGGGGCAGGACACGTTATCCTCGGGAGTCCCGTAGCGTGATGTCGCCTGGGTTCCTCGTACGGATATGGAAGCCAAAGCCCTCGTGAAGATCCCCCTCCTCGACCAGGACCTGGGCTCCGAGTCCACGGACTTCCGAGTTTCCGAATATGAAGAGCCGAGTGCCCCGAAGGACGGGGTCCGGAAGATCGCCCCGCTCCATCGGCACCGATTCGAAGACGAGGCGTGGTACGTACTGAGCGGGAGACTACGGTTCCAGTTCGGGGCGGAAGAGTTCGAGGCACCGGCCGGTTCCGGGGTCCTCCTTCCCCGCGGAGTGGCCCACACATTCTGGAACCCTGCACTCGAACCGGCGCGCTACCTCCTCATCGCACGTCCGAAGACCGTAGCGCTCCTTCAGGCGCTGCACCAACCCGGACCGCCGCATCCGCTTTCGATGAAGGAACTCTTCTCGCGATACGACGTAGATTTGCTTGACTAGGGTGGATACGACGATCCCCCCACGCGCTGCGCATCTCTCCGGGAAGGTTCCGTGGGCGGGTCCTTTTTCTCGATGGCTGGGCGGTGCCCACCCCCTGGATGGTGAACGGCGGGGCCCAAGGACCGGGACTTCTATCGGGGAGGGATTGTGACTTGGTAGTGGGTGCATGCAGGATCGCAACTCCTCCGACTCCGGAAGGAGTGATCGTGCCCTCGCACGCCTGTGGAGATAATCCGTCCCGTGGCACACGGGGGCCGGCCCGGGTCGCTTAGGGTTCGTTAGGAAACAAACGTATTAATTAGAGGAGGGGCGAGGCCTCGGGTGTGGACCCCGAGGGGCTTCGGAGGAAGCTGCGCCCGCTCATCCCTCGATTGGACGAGCGGAGCGCTCGGCTCGTACTCGCTACCGAGGCACGCGCCCTGGGCTGGGGTGGCATCGAGCGAGTCCATCGAGCCACCGGCGCTTCTCGCAACCGGATCGCTCGCGGCCTCCGAGAGCTGGACGAACCCCAGCCCCGCGGACCTCCCCGCATCCGTCGGCCAGGCGGCGGACGGAAGCGCGCCATCGCCACGGACCCCACACTGCGCTCCGACCTGCACGCCCTAGTCGACCCGCACACCCGGGGCGACCCGGAGTCCCCTCTCCGATGGACCTCGAAGAGTCTCCGCCATCTCGCCGAAGAGCTTCGTCGTCAGGGGCACTCCGTCAGCTACTGGCTGGTGCGGGAGCTCTTGAAGGAGGCCGGCTACAGCCTCCAGGGGAACCGCAAGACGAAGGAAGGGAGCCGTCACCACGACCGAGATGCCCAGTTCGCCTACATCAACGACCACGCGCTGGCCCAGCAGCGCGCGGGGCTACCGGTCATCTCGGTCGACACCAAGAAGAAGGAGTTGGTCGGCGACTTCGCCAACGCCGGTCGGGAGTGGATGCCTCAGGGCCATCCCGAGAAGGTACGGGTCCACGACTTCCTGATCCCGGAGAACGGGAAGGCGATCCCCTACGGCGTGTACGACCTGCATCGCAACGAGGGGTGGGTCAGTCTGGGGATCGACCACGACACGGCGAGCTTCGCCGTTCGAACGATTCAGCGATGGTGGCAGCGGATGGGTCGGGCGCGCTACCCGCGCGCGACCTCCTTGATGATCACCGCCGACTCGGGAGGGAGCAACAGTGCTCGCTCGCATCTGTGGAAGTGGGAGCTTCAGCGGCTCGCGGACCGGACGGGACTCACGATCCATGTCTGTCACTTCCCACCGGGGACGAGCAAGTGGAACAAGATCGAGCATCGGATGTTCTCGTTCATCACGCAGAACTGGCGAGGGCGGCCACTGGTCGACCTGGCGACGATCGTGAGCTTGATCGGGGCAGTATGGACCCACACCGGCCTGAGGGTCCGGGCGGAGATCGACCGGGGCAAGTATCCCAAGGGCCGGAAAATGACAGCGGAGCAGATGGCGCAGGTCCAGTTGCAGCCCGCAGAATTTCACGGGGACTGGAACTACACCATCATCCCCCGGACACGCAAGCGAAGGAAGACTTGATTAGCTAGTTATCAAACGGACACTTTGCGGTGATTGTCGCTGCGGGCAAAGCGCCTCGTACGACTACTCGCCCTGCTCAAGCCGGTGTCCGATTTTACCCGGTCTAGGAAGCGGAAATCTGCAATGCGTCGCCGATGATTGCTATCCCGGGCGATGGGCTGGTCACCGAAACCAACCACGCGCTGTTGGTTGGTGCGACCTGGTACTCGGCCAAAGCGACTGGTCCACCATTGTACTCGACGATTTGGGTGAAGCCCGTACCCGGGTAAATGAAAGTCGGCGCTCCATTGACTAGATAGGCCACCGACAGCCCGAAGACGAAATCGGACGAGGTGGTCTGGATCTCACACACCGCACCCCCCCCACCCTGTCCCTCGCATGGGACCATAGGCCCGGGGTCGTAGGGGGATTGGCTGACCACTCCCGAGACACCGAAGGCGATGAGGGTGAGATTCGAGGTGGGAGCGTTCGAGATGCCACAGGTGATCGTATCCGACGAGAGTGGGTTGGACGAGACCGCGTACCACTCCCAAACCCACGGGGACCCATCGTACCCCGATCCGTAGCCAGGGGTGAAACTAACCCGTTGGTGCCAGACCAGACCGGCGCTGTCGGAGCATCCCGTGACGCTGGCCACATTGCCGTTCCCGTTCCCTATGCTGGCCATTATACCCGCTACTACGACGTCGTTGTTCTGAGCCGTGGTGAGATACGCCCGAACTGTGGTTGCCTGATACGCATGGCCGGTGGCCACCCCATCGACGCCGACCGTGGAGGTCGAGTTTTGGGGCGGTTTGGCCGTGGAAGCGGGAGTCGAAGAGCTGGGAGTCGAAGAAATCAGTACGAAGAAGAGCGCCATACTGAGTACTACGATCACCGCAAGCATCCCGGCGATCCAGACCTGAGCCGACCTGTCCACCGGCACCGCGCCAGCCTCCGCTGCACTCCGAATCGATTGCTAGGCGATTGGCGCGTCCGCATTTATCTATCTATGTCCGGGAGTCAGAGACCGCACGGCATGTTTTGTGGGCAGAATAGACGTGGAACACGGCTGAGGAAGGATAGTTATCTCACGAAACCAATAGCATATCCAAGCCGCGGTGACCTAGGCGCGAGATGCGCGGGGTCCGGTCCGCCAGGAGGTCTGCGGGCGGGGACTGGCATCCCAAGTCACCGCGGCTCGCCATCATGATCGGCCCGGGTTCTGGAGGTGTTCTTCCGGGACGCACTGCCACCGGAAGTCGCATGAACCAAGGGCCGCGCGTTGCCCAGGGCCCGTCTTGGCCGCCAGGACCGTCCCGAACGTCGTGTGGCTGAGGTGCCAGAGTACGCCCGGACGGCGCTGTCGGCGGCGGTAGTATCGACGTGAGGTCCTATGCCTGTCGCGGCGGCACTCGGGCGACCGTTGACTTGCGCGCACTAGGGAGCCCGCGTAGAAGATTGCAAACCCACCGGTCAGGCCGGCCCCCACCAGGGAAAGTCCCGCGATGAAGGATGGCCAGTGAAGTGCGGCCGACACGGCGAAGGCGACCGCAGTCACGGTCCCGGTGACGACCATCACCCGCATCCACCTCAACACGCGAGGGGAGGGGTCCACCTGCAGCAACTGACGGACAGAGGACGAGTCCGTCACGGTGAACTCGACTTGGGTTTGCGACTGGAAATAGGTAGCTCGGCGCCTGGAGGTTCAAAGAACACTTCTCCCACGGCCGTGGCCGGCGCTTCCTACCACCGAGCCGGCGGGTCGCTCCCAGGAAGGCACCCCACCCTGGGAGCGGGTGCAATAACTGGTGCAGCCACGACTCAAGCCTGGGAACGCCTGACCACTACCGGTGACTGGTCCTTTTCCCAGAACCATGGCGTGTAGAGAAATCCACGACCATAGTCCATCAGGACCCATCCACACTGCTTGCACCTCCACGATCGAAAGTGGGGCACCTTGGAAGACGTATCCATGAGGGTAATCAGAGACTCCCCCTTGAATACTCGGGCATCCCACACACCCATCTTGTCCACCCAATTCATCCGGCCCCCGATGGCGACGAACCCCGTAGCCATCGGTTCAGAGCACTGGGGGCATCTGGGGGGTGGGACTCGGTCGCTCTCTGAGTCCTCCGTCATTTCTTTCACGTCATACTATTCAGCCTTGATGAATGAGTCGACTTGCAATCGGTGAGTCCATGACCCTCGGCACCCATCCTTGAACAGGCCCTGCAATGGTTGGTGCATCCACTTCGGGAGGTCAAGCCAGCCAGTACCGCTGGAGGGTGGCACTGCGACCAAGTGCGTGAGACTCTAGGTCTCGGCCTTCGCACCTGGGCTCGATCGATAAGGGAGTGCAGGGGCGGACCGTGCGGGGGCCTCGAGGTCCCGTTTCAGGCGATCGAGAAGCTCGACCGAAGGTCGAGCGTAGCGACTGATCCAGCGATCGAAGATGCGTTGTATCGGGACCGAGTTGAGATAGTTCCAACGGTGCCGGCCCTCCCTTCGCACGATGATCAGGTCGGCTCTCTGAAGCACCCCCAGGTGCTGCATCACGGTGCATCGGTCCAGTTCGCCCAACTCCTCACAGAGCTGGCCGGTCGTCATCGCCTGTTCCGCTAACAGGTCCAGAATCTGGCGTCGGGACGGGTCGGCCAGCGCACGAAACGTCGCGTCCTGTCGGTCCGTCCCTGCCATGCCCTGATCCTTGATATGTTATAATTTGATAACATATATATTCGTCCTGCGCCTAGCCGTTCTGGGTGCTCCATGGAGCTGAAGTTCGAGATCCATGCCAAGATCCAGCGGTCCGTGGCCGAGGTCTTCGATGCCGTCTACAACTCCGACAAATTGAGCCACTACTTCACCACGGGGGGGTCGAGCGGTCCGTTACGTGAAGGGACCACGGTGATGTGGAGCTTCGCCGACGCGCCCGAGAAATTCTCGGGGAGCAATCTTACGTTCCCTGTCAAGGTGACCAAGGTCCTACTCGAGCAGTTGATCGAGTTCGAGTGGGCGGCGTCGGACGGCGAGTACAACACTCGTGTGCAGATCAAGTTCGAACCGCTGGGCCCGGCGGAAACGATGGTCAGCATCTCGGAAGCCGGTTGGAGGGAAACCCCGGCGGGTCTCGTGAGTTCGTACGACAATTGCGGTGGATGGATGCAAATGGCGTGTTGCCTGAAGGGGTTTGTCGAGTACGGGATCAATCTGAGGAAGGGAATCAACTAGGAGCTCCGGCGACGGACCGGAGGAGCCCGGTGGGGCTGAGCGAAGCTCGCATCGGCAGTACCTGACACCACAACCACGGATCCCGCCGGTTCGGAACGAGAGCTTGGCCACTCCTCGGGCTCTACCGGACAGGGTAGCGGCCGCTCCTCGCGTCGGGTTCACCGACGTGCACCGCCGTTACACGAGGAAGTAAAGGAGCACGAAGGCAAGAGTCTCAAATACGGCCGTCACGCCGCTCACGACTACGGGGTTCCAGTCGTGGCCACGTCCCTTCGCGAGAAGAACGCGCCGGATAGGGAAAGCCTCGAGAGCGACCACCAGACTAGCGGCGTAGAGGAACACCCCGCCGTACCATTGGAACGGGTAACTGCAACCAACGACCACGTTTCCAAAATAATTAGAGAATTGCGTGGTCTCACACGTGACGAGAAGAATGACCCCGGTCACCGCAAGACCGACCGCCACTACGACAAGAGCCAGCGCGAGCGCGTAATCGGCCGCCGGGCCGGAGTTCCCCTCCGCTGCCCTGACTTCCATCTGCGGGTACGATTCTCTATGACCAAAAGAATATTGCGCGCCGCAGGTACTTATCGGAGGGGCCGGACGGGTACTGGGAGTGACTCCAGTCCGGGCCGAGCCATCGCAGGTCTTCGTGCCGCCACTCGGCGGAGAAGGGTGGGTGCACGATGGGTCCGACCGAGTGCGTAATCCCCCTCCGGCGATCACGGGCTGCTTATCAGCGGCCCGTGGCTTCCCATACCGAAGTGCCGGTCTCTTCCGCGACCACCAACCGCCCGACGTTCGTGGTTCTCCGCCGCGTCCGCAACGATGTCTGGGAAGTTTTGGGGGAGGTCCCCCGGAGACCTGGGCTGCCGTCACGAGAGGCCCGAGCCCAGGCGATCGTGGACGCGACCGGAGGGACCGCGAAGCGCGGGGAGGCCTACGCGGCGGTACTCCGGAGCGAGTGGCGAATCGCGCAGAAGTGGTGAAAGACCCGGTAGCTGGGCCAGGGTCACTCGCGGGGGTGCAGTAGTTCGTAGCCGCCGACCGAACGTCGGACACCCAGAAATCCCGAGGTCCCTCTATGCAGCGGATGCGGACGTCGCTCCAGTCGAGCACGGTCGGCGACTCGGCTATGTGAACGTCACATTGAGCACACCATGAAACGACGAGGGCACGATCATCGATATGGCCAACGTGCTCGGAAAGGACGTGGCCGTGTAGGGTAGACTCCCAAAGAGCACAAAGCCGAGCGTGTCGGTCGAGACGTTCTGCACCGTGCAGGGGATGCTCCCGCCCGGACCGGGCAGCCCCCACACGATGAACGGAAGTCCCCCACCGGACGGATGGAGGTAGATCGTCCCGGAATTGTCACCGTTCAGTCCGCAGGCATTGTCCGCGGACCGCACGTTGAGCCCAGTAATATCGACGGACGACGATCCTCCGGAGGGCAGGGAGGGCGCGCTCGAGTTGGCCAGGACGACCGCGAAGATAATCAGCAGGACAACGACGGTGACGATGCTCGCGACTACCACTGCGGGTAAACTTCCCCGATCATGCCCCGGTTCCGTAGGCGGGACTGGGGTGGGACTGCCGTGAACCGGCGGTGGGACAGGTCGGGAAAGGGCGGACCCACACCATTGACACAGGGTCGCCTCGGGAGGGTTGGGCCCCCCACAACTGGGGCAATCAACTCCCACGATCCCGTCATGGTCGAGGTTGGAGATACCAGTACGTGTCGAGCCGGGCGTTCTGGGTTCCGGCTTGGCACGGGTGATTGGGCCATGTCCCTCCCGGCGTCATGCCCTGCGGAGCAGGGGTATTTCCCGGTACGGCCGGGAGCTTCCCCTCCTTCGGTTCACCCGGCCGGGTTGAACCGTGTGCCGTCGGTCGCAGCCCTGAACCGTTGGACCGGGTGCCGAGCCGCTCGCGAGCTGAGGGTCGCGTGTTCTCCTGGAGGAAGACCCTCCCGGTAGGAGCCTCGGCGGGTCCTACTTGGTCGCGAATCCCTTGACGACGGCTTCCCCGGTCAAAGGATTGAGCGTACCCTCGAACCGGCCCTTGGCCGAGTTGAGCCAGGCATATTCCTGTGACTTCGTCAGGAAGGACTCGGTCCCCTGTACTTGCAACGCGGTCGGGCTGACCTGCTTCCCGGTGCCCTTTACGGAGATCAGGACCGCCTCACCCTTGGTCGTCACGTCGACGATCCGCGCCTCGAAGTCTGACGTGCCATCCGGTCGAAGGACGGCATCGATGGTTTCCATCCGCGCGGCGTTGTACTGACCCTTCACCTCTCCCTGCATGTTGTACGAGACGCGAACACCGTCGGGGGCAAACTCTCTCACCGTGGCGGTCGTGGTCTTCTGTCGGGATTCGTAGAGGAGCTCCTCGGACATGCTCTCGTGGTCCTCCGTGGGGTGTGCTCAGCACACGATGCCGGTTGAAAGGCCTGCGGTACATACGACAGAGCCCGGACATCCGACCGGGCTGTCAATCCCGGCCCGTATCGGTGTGCTCGACTTTGTAGGCCTCTCCGAGAGCCTCTCCTTCCGCTGTGTAACCGTGCTGTTCGAAGACCGCAGTCGCTTCCAGTCGTGGAGTTCCACTCACCGACTCAATGGACCCATCAGTGCGCGTCGGGCCGCCCAGGATAGTCAGTGTACAACTCGGTACCTCAGATTGGCAGATTACAAGGTCTTGCAGGTCAGTTGAGTCTAAAGCACTGGTCTTCTCTCTACGAGACCTCCCACGTTCCGCACGCAACGAACATCGCGACCATCGGACCGCAACCGTGAGGGCCACCGTCGTTGGTGCTTCGGTTCGACCGCCCTAGTGGGCAGATCGAGTTCCGTTGTCCTCATCGGCGACGAGTTCACCGCCCCACTCTTTCGGGTCGGTGTCTCGAACCGTTTCGCTGAAGGTCCAGCGATGGCCGGCGAAATCCTCCACGACATACTGTCGCTCTCCGAACTCGTAGGTGGTCGGGGGCCGCAGTACGCGCGCTCCTCCGGCGACGGCGCGCTCGAAGTGCCGGTCCATCTCCTCGATGCGGACGGTCACGACCACGTCGACCCCATGCCCTGTCGGAGGAACCATCGGCGCTGAGCCCGGGGCCGTAGGAATCACCGGGCGAGGTTCCGAGAGAGTGATCGCACCCGTAGCGAAGACCATCTGGATGCGGTGGGTGCCGATACGGAGCCGCTCGGTGAAGTCGAAGGCGGTGGAGAGCCACTTTGCCGCGACTTGGACGTCGGGGTACACCAGGACCGGGATCACCACCGAATCCTGAACCGACCTATTTCGCCGCATCTTGGCGTGCCCCCTTCGGCAATTTGCGGGTGCTTATGGGACTACCGGGTCAGGGTAGCAGGGCGTGAGGAGTACCCATCGCCTGCGGCGTGTCAATGCCGGGCGTGGTTGCGCCGGCAGATTCACCCCCCCGACGCCGTGACCGATCGAGCGCTTGGGCCGGAAGGGTGGGTCACCCGATCGCGAAGCCGGCGAGCTCCAGGACCTCGTCGTGGGAGCGAGTGAACTCGGAGCGACGTGTCGTTGACGGGTCCAGGAACTCTAGCTCCCTCCAGGCCGGATGGCGTGGCACCCAGCCCGACGGGGAGTCGGCCCGATACACAAACTCCAGGTCCCAGTGTTCCCCCCGCTCTGGGTGCCGGCGTGGGGCATACTTCTCCGAATGCACCTCGACCGGTGAGAGCCGGATCCCTTCCAGCCCCAGCTGTTCTCGCACGACCCTTCGCGCGGCGTCTTCGGGGGATTCGAAGTAGAGGAGGTGGCACGATGGCAGCATCCAGCCTTCGGAGTTCAACTGGATTCTACGAGGATCGAGCGCGCCGATACGGGCCCACGGTCCGGCCGGATCCAGCCTTCCCAGCAGCACCTTTCCCGGTTCCTCGGGGCGGGAGAGAAGAACGAACGAGGACAGACAAAGACCGTCGGGGGGCAAGGGCCAGTACCCCTCTTCGACGGATCGGCCTTCGGCGAACCTCGAGAACCTCCTATCATCCGGAGTTACCATCGTCCGGGTCCTGAACGGCCACGTTCCTCCCGCCACGTCCCGGACCTCCAATAAGTCTGCCGGAGCACCGATTCCGTGAGGGTCGTAGCTCGCGGGCACATTCGTCGCTACCGAAAGGGTCAGGGGACTGAGCCCGAGAGGATCGTCATCAGTTTCGCGGGGTCGATGTTCCCTCCCGAGATCACCGCGATACGCGGGGAGGACGACCCCTCTTCTCGCAACGCCGCGGCGAGCGCGGTCCCCGCCGCACCCTCGGCGACCACCCGGTGCCGCTCGAAGAGGAGACGAATCGCCGATGCGGTCTCTTCGAGAGATACGACTCGGGACTCCCGGACGAGCCCATTCAGACGGGCCCACATCTCGGGAAACACGCTGGACGCCCCGGACCCATCGACGAACGACGGCCTTCGGTCCACCTGGCACGGTGTGCCGGCCTTCAGGGAGGCGGTGAACGGTGCCGCGGTCTCGGGTTCACACGCGATCACACGGACCGAGGGCTTGAGCGCCCTCAACGCAGAGGCGATGCCGCAAATCAGGCCACCTCCGCCGATCGCCACAAACACCGAATCCACCTCCGAGAGGTCTTCGTGGATCTCCGTGCCAATGGTGCCGTTCCCGGCGATCATGTCAGGGTGGTTGAAGGGGGGAACGTAGAGACGATCCGACAAGGGCGGGTAGACGCCATTCAACGTGATGTTCCAGACTTCGTCCCACGAGAGCTGGACGATCTCGGCCCCAAATCGTCGGATCCCATCGAGCTTCGCCTGAGGGGCCGTATCGGGGACGATCGTCGTGCACGGGATCCCCCTACGTTGGGCGTGCCAAGCGAGCGCCTGGGCCATGTTCCCGGCGCTGGTCGTGTAGACTCCCTTGACGGGTCCCCGTTCGAGGGCCGCAAGAATGGAGTTGCCGGCTCCGCGGACCTTGAACGAGCCGGTAGGCTGGAGGTTCTCCAGCTTGAGGTACACTCGGCCCCCGTCGGCGGGGCCGTTGAGAGGGATGAGGGGTGAGCGGAGGACGAGCGGACCCAGACGCGTGCGCGCTCGCAGGATCGGTTCCAGCGGGATCGAGTCGGCGGGAGCCATCGAACCTGCCGAGCCTATCCCCCTACTTCTTTCCACGCCTCCGGTCGATAGGCGTGCTCACGTGCAGTAGAGGGCGGCCGCAAGTCCGCGGCACCCACCTAGGAAGGACGTGGGTGTAGGTCCGTTCGCGGTTCGGCTTCGCGTTGGGCGTAGACGCCCTTCGGGCGAAGGAACCGTATGACATACCCGTCCGGATCATTCACGACAAACGCCGTGCCGTAGGGACGTTCGGAGAGCGGCGCATCGAGGGGCGCCTTCGACTTCTTGGCGAGTTCGTAGATCTCCTCGACCGCGTCAAGCTCCACCGTTACCATGGCGCCCGCCCCTAGTGGGGAACTGACCCAGTCGGCGTAGTCCTTCGCCATTCCCCGCGCGCTCTTCGGGATCCGTCCCAACCAAATGATGGCCTCTCCGATCCCCACCCCCGCGTAATCGAGACGACCGTCCTCTCCGCTCGTTTCCCAGCGGACGTCGAAACCAAGCGACCGGTAGAACGCCACCGAGCGATCGACGTCCGGGACGTTCAGCATCACACTCACCTTGGCCTTCATGGGGTCTCACTTCGTCGAGGGTTGGCCCGGGCCAGTACCCAGGACAAGACCGCCCCGCCGGGTGTCCGGCAGGTGGAACATCGCTACCGCCTCATGGGTGGCTCGAGAGCGAACCGGCCCGAAGGACCTGGGACCTAGAGCCCAACCTGGAGCTTCACTGCGGCCCAGCGTGCCGAGTCGACCCGGGCCGCGCCCAGCTCCGATACCGACTGCAGGAGCGACGGGGGAGCGCCGTGTTTCAGAGCCGTGATGAGGTCCGAAAGCTCCGTGAGATTGAGAGAGGGCATCATCCATCCTAGGATCGCGAACACACGATCCGGGGGCATCTGACCGATGATCTTGCCCTGCATCGCGCCCATCTCCGGGTCCGTGAAGTGCTCTTGCATCAGCGGGACCAGTTCCGTCTCCTCGCGATTCATGTGCGTGATGTAGGCCGCGAACAACTGGTTCGCCAGCAGGTTGAGGCGCCTTCCCGCATCCCGCCGGCCCTCGGCCGATGGCAGCTCCAGCAGTGCATGGCCCGTTCGGGCGACTTCGAGCTCCCGGCGGGTCAAGTCATGATGGTCCGCGATGAGCTCCGTGACCAGCTGGTTGCCGACCTTCGCCGCCGCCGGGAAGATCACCGACTCTTCATCGACGGCGTGATGGGCCAGAATGCATAGGATGCATCCCGCCGAGCGGGCCACCGCAAAGTCGTTTTCAATGTCAGTGACCAGCGCCTTCGTGGAGGTGACGTCAGCGAAGTCATTCGTCTGCAGACGTCCCGATAGGCCATAGATCATCGATCGCAGTCCCTTGTGGATCGGCGTAAATAGATCTGCTTTCGCGGTCACGGTTCCTCGAGGTTCTCAGGGCTGACCTCCCTCAGACATCCTACTACTTGATGGCAGCGAAGCTCGCGGTCGGGGATCGTACGTCGGTGAGCGTGCCCCTCCCGAAGCGCATCCCGTGTCCTCCTACACGATCCTGCACTTGCCATGACGGGCGAGGCGCGTTCCGACGGCACGACCATGCCCGGGTTCGGTCGAGGAACCTCGGCGACCTTAGAACGCGGGACACCCTGGGGCCTGATCCCTCGCTCCCACCCAGAGTGTGAGCCTCATCGTACTTCGAGTGGCGCGCCGGCCGTATGCCGGATTCTCCCCGATCCGGTCCCGGTGTAGGCGATCGTGTGTTCACACCCCGCAGGTCGGTGGGGAAATCCCCTCAGTAGGGCACGGTCGTCGGCTCGGGGGGCCGTGGGCGAGAACCCGCCGTGTGGGCTCGAGCCAATGCCCCTCCCTCGCGCTCGAACACAGAGAAGCACTGGAGGGGATCCTCGAACGTCCCCCGCTCTCCTGGGCGGGGCGAGAGGTCCGAGCAAGCAATCCCCTTGGGGCGAAGCGAGGATGGCGGGATCCGCCATCAGCGCTTCTTCTTCTTCTTTCCCTTCCCGCCTTTCTTCGGCATCAAAATCGGTAGAGCTTCTTACTACTTCAGGTCACTTGGTCGCACGCAACGGTGAGCGGCAACGGTTGCCAAGCACTGAATCCCCACCGGTTCTGTTCCGTCGTTGCCGCCGGGGAGGAAGATCCGTCGGTCTCCGCCCGCTCCAATCGGGATCTTTCGGAGCGCGAGGTACGCGTACTTCACCGCCGGGGCGAGAGGGATCGAGTTCGATCTCTCGCCGGGGGCTACACATCTAAGAGGCCTCGAGGGTTTCGTTCCTCGGAGCGACAGCCATGGGCGAGGTCCAAGTTATCAAGGGCGTGGCCAGCGGACTCGCGAACCCGACGCACGAGAGCCCGACGGCCCGCGTCACCGTGTTCCATCACGGGAACCTGTGGACGGGGTACGCGCGATTGGGCCCGGAGATGGACAGTGGGTGGCACCACC
Source organism: Thermoplasmata archaeon (assembly GCA_046704665.1). Lineage (GTDB taxonomy): Archaea > Thermoplasmatota > Thermoplasmata > Lutacidiplasmatales > UBA184 > Lutacidiplasma. The sequence continues at coordinate 16,658 of JBJKRJ010000061.1, forward strand.
ACGGCGATCACGACACCTATTTCTACATCATATCGGGAACCGCCCGGTTGGAGAGCGGACCGGGCGGACGGGAGTCCGCCCAGCTCGGACCGGGAGATGCCGCCTTCGTCCCGGCCCACACGATCCACCGGGAGCTCACCGGGACGGAGGGTCTCGACAGTTTCGTGATCCGGGTCGGCACCGGTCAACTGGTCTTCCCCACCGAAGGGCCCGGCTAGTCTTGCGAACTTCGAACGCTCGATCGTGGCTTCCCGCCGGGACCATCACGCGCTCGCTCGGTAGCCGGAGCGTGAGGGTGGGCTCTCGACCCCGTCCCCGGAACGCGAACCTCGGCGCGCGCTCAACGGGGTATTCCCGGTACGATGGCGAGCGTACACGTGCTCGAAAGGAGAGGATAGGAGTCGTGCGTCGGGTGCATCCCTTTCCCGCGACTGCGGGCGGCGGATATCCTCCCTAGACTGGGGGCACGCCCCCGCCTCCCTGAGGTGCAAGGGCCCTGCGCGTTCCGTTTCTCCCAGGCCCGCCGAAGGGCTCCTCCTCTAGGTTCCCGACGCGATGCCTTCCGTTCGACCATTCCCCTCACTCCCTACCGGGGCGGCCGGACGTGCGGTGGGGGGTAGCCGATATTTCCGGAGGAGCTCGAGGAATCTGGGTTCCTCGCGAAGGGGGGCAAAGAAGACCGCCTGATAGTACAGCCACAACACCGCGTCTCCCTCTCGGTAGTCCTCTTCGAGGAGGTCGAGCGCTCTTCCCCGTTCTCCGAGTGCGGAGTACAGCATGGCGAGATGTGCCGACGAGGTGTACGACTTCGTCTCCCCCCGCTCGGCTTCTCTCGCCAGCTGGCGGGCCGCATCCGGGCGATTGAGCAGCGCGTTCAGAAGGGCATGATCGAACTGTTCGAAATCATCGGCCCCTTCCACGGACACCTCGGCCCTCCGGAGCGCCTCGGCCCGTCGCCCGGCCGTGAGGTACAGGAGCCCGAGGTAGGCATGGTGGCCGACCGACTCTTGATGATGGTGGTGACCGCTCGCCTCTTCCGCCATGCGGAGGCCGAACTCCGGGTTGCCCGACAGGATCTCGACCAGGGCCAGCGACACCTGGTCGGGTCCGCTCGGGTCGAGCACGATTGCTCGGCGGTACACGTGTTTCGATTCTTCGTACCGTCCCAGGACCCTGAGGAGCGTTCCGTAGAACCGGTAGGCGGTGACGTTGCTCGAGTTAAGGGCGATGGCGTTGGCGAACTCGGTCTCCGACAGCTCCCAGTCGTGGTCGAACTGGAGGGCGATGTTCCCGAGCGCCGAGTGGGCTTCGGACAGGTCGGGGGCGAGCTCGAGCGCTTGCTGGGCCAGCGATCGGGCGCGGGGGATCACCTCCCGCATGGGAACAATGTCCCCCGCGATCGTGACGTAGAGGTTGGCCCACGCAGCGAACGCTTCGGCGAGCGTCGGGTCGAGTCGGGTCGCGAGCTCGAAGTGGCGAACGGCCTCTTCGTGACCGTTATCGTGACCGCTGTTCGATGCCACAAGGCCCCGCAGATAATGGTCGTAGGCTTCTCCGGTCGTGACCGTCCCGAAGCGCGGGTTCGGAACCCCGAGAGACCGTGAGGAGGGCGTGTCGGCCTTGTCGAACTCCAGCCGGAGGGCCTTCGCGGTTCGTTTCGCGATGTCCTCCTGAACGGCGAACACGTCCGTGACCTCCCGGTCGTACCGGTGCGTCCACAGCCGGCTCTGGGTCTCGGCATCGACCAGCGTGAGGGAGATCCGGACATGGTTCCCAGACTTTCGCACGCTCCCCTCGACCACTGTCCCTACCCCGAGGTCGTGAGCGACCTGAGCGATGGACTTGGGGGTGGTCTTGTAGGGAGTCACAGAGGTGCGAGCGATCACGCTGAGCCCCCGGACCCGTGACAGCTCGGAGATCAATTCGTCGGTCAGCCCATCGGAGAAGTACTCGTCCTGAGGGTCGGGGCTGATACTGGCGAGGGGCAGCACCGCGATCACGCGGCGACGGGATGTTCTGGCGTCCGGTCGGCGGGCCGACGGAGCACTCCACTCCGGGACGACGCGGTAGATATCCCCGGAGGCGCGAACGTTCTTCAGCGCGACCGGAGGCAGCTTGGCGAACGACGACCCCGCCTTGTTCGCCACTTGGTCGTAGACCTGCTGGGTCAGGCAGATCCCCTCGGGCTCGGCGAGGGTCACGATGCGCGCCGCGATGTTCACCGAGTCTCCCAAGACGTCGCCCGCGGATTCTACCACGTCCCCCACGTGGATCCCGATCCGGATCCGAATCCTCCACGGCTCCGGTGCCCGCAGGTTGTAGTAGTGCAGCATACGTTGGATGTCGAGCCCGCATCGTGTCGCATCGAGCGCGCTCTCGAATGCCACCACGAAGGCGTCCCCGACCGTCTTCACCTCGCGGCCTTGGAACTTCGAGAAGAGAGGACGGAGGAGCCGGTTGTGCCGGTCCAAGAGCGCCAGGGTGGCCGCTTCATCCTCCTGGGCCCGGGAACTAAAGCCCACCATGTCGGTGAACATAATGGCCGCCAGTCGACGGCGTTCATCGTCCACGTGGGGGTCACTTCCTCTTCCCAAGTTAAGGCTCACCGTCCCGCGCGACCCCCCCCCGAGCCGTTACTCCGTAGCGACCTAGGCCGGGCCTCCGCGCCTACTCTCATGGGTGTACCGGCACTTGCACGCTTGCCGACGCGGCCGGAGGTACTATCGGTCCCGAGCAATCCCTCGGGTGCGATCGGTACTAGAATTGTCCGTTCCGGGCCCAGCGTTCGAACCCCCAGGCATTCCAAAGGGTCCCTGCGATCCGTACACAACCCACCTCGGTTCCGGGGGAGCGTCTATCGTACGGGACCGATGCCCCCGGTCTTCGGTCGAGTCCCCGGACCTGACGCCCCCTCAGGGTGTAACCTCGACACCTCCTGTACGGGCCGGCCGGCGATCGTCCGAGACCGCACCCTTCGACTCAGCGCCGGGTCGGTCGCTCGGAAGGCAACGGGAACCGCCCGAGTCGTATCCAGATTCCATCCGGGTCCCGGACCATGGCCGCCCAGCCCCCGGTCGTCGCCGGTGAGAACCGGGTGGGCCGTCCGCCGTAGCGGAGGAGCTTCCGATATGCCCGCTCGAGAGCGCTTCTCGGTGAGGCCCCTACGGAGACGTCGAGGTGATCCAGTTCGTCCCCCTTGCGGTACGCGCCGGAGAACATCGAGTCCCGGGGGTACCAGTTGAGCTCGAGCACCCGCCGGGATGCCGGGTCCCGCAACAGCGCGGTCATCCCGCCGCCCCAGTTCCGGCAATCGTCCCTCCGGATAACTCGGAGTCCCAACGCCTTCGTGTAGAACCTCAGCGATCGGTCGAGGTTGGCGACCCGGATACCGACACATTCCAACCGCATCAGGGTCGGCAGCGCTTCGAACTACTTACGACCGAATCCATGGCACTGGTGGCCCCCCCTTGAGGTTTCCTGCGTAGGATGTGGTCCGCTCGTACCGGTTCGAGGTAGGAGCCGGCGCGTGGAGTAGAGGGTCAGAAGGGGGATCGCCCTCGGACCCATTGGCCATCGAGCCGTCCGGCCGCCGGGGGGACCTCGTCAAAACCGAGTCGCTGGTAGAGCCGGTACGGGGCGCCGAAACGAATGGCGGCGAGTTCCGCCGCCCGAGGTCCTTCCTGCATGATCCGCTCGATCGAAGCCTCCATCAGGGCCCGACCGATTCCCCGTCGGTGGAACTCGGGCTCGACGATCAGGTCCTCGATGTACGGACAGTCCCCCCGGTTCGCCTCGACGAGCACGGCGCCGAGGATCCCGTGAGCGGTACTCCAGACCAACGACGCGGTGGGCAGAAAGTTCCGTTCCCACTCTCCCCGAGAGTCGAGGTGGCTCATCACATCCTCTCGGGCCTCCGTCCAGAAGGCGGGGTCCGGTCGCCCCCACACCCAGAACTCGCCCGGCCGGCTCGTGTAGGCACGGACGTAGAGACCCACGACGGCATCCAGGTCCTCCCTGCGGATCGGCCGTACCTCCGGAGGAACGGATCTCCTGCCGGCCAGTCCCCCGGGCGCCCGTCGCATGAGCACCTTCTCACGGTGCCAGAATCCCATTCCATCGAAGACGGTCGACTGCGCATCGGGGCCGACGCCGGGCAGAACGTCGGTGACGGTGGCGAGCGGCGAACCGACCTCTCGTTCGAGGTCCGTCAGGATCTCCGTCAGGGTCTCGGGGGTCGACGGTTCGAGCCACACACCGTGAACTCCCGCGGGGGACCGGGAGGAGGTCACAAGGATCAGACCGTCCGCTGTCCCGCTCCGGGAGTCCCAAAGCAGTGCCGAGAGACTCCCACTGGCCGTCTGTCGGGCAAGGGACGCCGACTGGTAGGTCCCCCAGCCAGGGAAGGCCATCTCCAGATACTTCTCGTGACGAGACGTCAGAATGCGAAGCCGCTCTCTATCGGACTCCGCGGGGGCGAACAACCTAGACCTCCTATCGAGGACGTGTCCCCGGGACCTGAATCTCCGTGGACCATAGCTCCTCGGCGGGGTATCGAGCAGGGGCGGAAGGCGTTCGCGAAGGTATCGCACCCGGCGGGACCGAGCGGGATCGATGTCCGCACTCACCCACTCCGTCGAAGGCGCAGAGGGACCGGGGAGATGCGGAGGCCTGCGGGTCCATTGTCGGTCTCGCCGGCGCGAAGAAGGCTCTCGCGGCCCCAGTTCGAACGGACGGTGTCGGCCGCCGGGTCCTTGGCCGCCGGCCCCCTCGCGCTCTTCCGCGGTTTCGTCGATAGGTTCATCTACTCGGTGTATGCGCATTAATGCGTATGCTCGTGCCTCGGACCCGTAGCCTGACCGCGCTCGCCCTCGTGGGAGTACTCCTCGCCTCGTCCTTCTTACTGTTCGGAATCGGAGCGACCCCGGCGCGTCTGCCCGCGACGGCACCGCTCGCCCCGGTCGCCGGGGTGACACCCGCCGCGACGCCCCCATTCTCCACCGGCATGAATGCCACCATGGTCATCGGCCAGGCGACAGTCAGCAATGCTACCCAGTCCAGTGTCACGGCAACGAATGTCTCCTACCCGAACGCGCTGGCGTTCGACAGTCAGGGGGACATGTGGGTATTGGACACCGGAGCGAACCGGGCGCTCGAGTTCCTCGCGCCGGTCACGACGGGGGAGGCGGCGTCGGTCGTTATCGGTCAGCCGTCCATGACCTCTTTGGGGAGCAGCCTCAATCAGAGCGGCCTCGAGGGACCGGCCGCCCTCGCGGTCTCTCCCTCCGGTGACCTGTTTATCTCCGACTGGAGCGCCAATCGGGTTCTGGAGTACGTGCCCCCCTTCACGGACGGGATGAACGCGTCCGTGGTCATCGGACAGACCTCGTTCGATACCGGATATTCCGGCACGACCAATGCGACCTTCTCCGGGCCGAACCGGATCTCGTTCGACCCGGCCGGCGACCTCTGGGTCGCCGATACGTGGAACAACCGAGTTCTCGAGTTCGGCCCACCGTTCTCGACCGGCATGACCGCCTCCCTGGTGATCGGTCAGTCGTCGTTCAACAGCTCCTCCTCCGGGCTCGGCAACAGCAGTCTCTACGACCCACGGTCGGTCGCGGTCTCGAGCTCTATGGTCTGGGTGGCGGACTCGGACAACAACCGGATTCTCGGCTTCCCGTCTCCGTTCTCCACGGGGGAGAACGCCACCGTGGTGCTCGGTCAGCCGGATTTCTTCACGAGCGGTGTCACGGGCCCGAACAGTACCAACGACGTGACGGGACTCTTCGTGGACCGGTCGGGGGACCTCTGGGCCGCCGACTATCTCAACAACCGGGTGGTCGAGTTCGCTCCGCCGTTTTCGACCTTCCCGGCCCCCGCGGTCGTGATCGGCCAATCGTCGTTCTCGTCGTTCACGTCCGGCATCGGCGCGGCCAACCTGAGCGAACCGACCGGCGTGGCGATCGCACCGGACGGAATCCTCTGGGTGAGCGACTACGCGAACAACCGGGTGCTGGGGTACACGCCCGCCTTCCCCCTCTATCCGGCCGTATTCCAGGAGACCGGCGTTCCCACCGGTACTGCCTGGACGCTCTCGGTCGATGGCGCAAACTACTCGTCGACCAGCCCTCAGCTCTCGTTGGAAGTGGAGAACGGGACCCACAACTGGTCCCTCGGCCCCGCGCCGCTCGGGTTCCAAGTGGCCGGAGCGTCCTCCGGGTCGTTGAAGATCCACGGGTCGAGCGGTCTGGTGAACCTCACGTTCGCGGCCGTCTATGCCGTTACGTTCGTGGAGACCGGCCTGCCGTACGGAGACAACTGGTCGGTCACGTTCAACGGGACCACCGAAACCAGTGCGTCGCCGACGATCACCTTCGTCGCCGAGAACGGCAGCCATTCCTACCTCGTGACGACATCCGTCTCCGGCTACAGCTCGACGCCGGCCCACGGGACGTTCATGGTCTCACCGTCGAACGTCTCGCTGAACGTCTCCTTCGCCCGGACCCCGAGCTCCTCAGCCGCTACTTCGTCACCTACTTCGTACCTTCTGTACGGTGCGCTGGGAGCCGCCGCCGTCGTGGCGGCGCTCCTGGCACTGCTGCTCCTCGGGCGTCGGCGCCGAAAATCACCGAGCGCATCACCCCCGTCGCCGGCCCCGGTCGGAAACTCTCCGTCACCACCGCCACCCGCCGGTGGGTCCGAGCCCTCATCCCCGCCCGGACCGGTGGGGTGAAGGGACCCATCAGTCCGGTCCGTGAGTCCAGCCGGGTGTAGACCCGCCCGGCCCCTGGTCGACCCGCACCCGCCATCCGGGTGCGCGGCCGGCCCGGTCCGCTCACCGCGATCTCTCTTGGCCCGCTCGAACGGGGGGGTGGCGGCCGTTACGCCGACCGGCCGCACCTCACCGTCCCTCCCGCCGCTCACCGTGCGGACGGTGCGGAGGTTCAGCGTAGGGCGCCACGCCAGGCCCCGGGGACCCGTTTCGAGTACTCGATCTCCTGGGCCCCTAAGAACCGGGCGAGCTGCTCGATCGAGTCGCCGACCGCTCTCCCGGTGGCGCGGTCCATGGGGGCTGAGTTCTCCGCGTACACTCCCTCGAGGACGAGGCGGCCCCGCTCTCGATCGACTCTGGGGGCGATGCGTCCGAGGAACCGATCCCCCTGCAGTATGGGCATGACATAGACCCCGAACTTGCGCTTCTCCTTCGGAACATAGTTCTCGTGCGCGAAGTCAAATCCAAAGAGGCGCGGTAGCCGACTTCGGACCG
>JBJKRJ010000062.1:0-2589 GCA_046704665.1 Thermoplasmata archaeon
GCGGCGTTTCCGGTCGGGAGTAATCGGTCTGCACTATCAACCCCGGTAGGGTAACTGGCAAGCACGAGTCCCTCGTCTCGACCGCTCTTACGTCGCCCTGTTCCGATTCGCGGACATCCGTAGCTACCTGAGTAGCGGCGGTTTTTACGGGCTACGGGCCGTTCCCTGAGCCACACTCCTTCGGGCTGAGCGCCGATCCTCGCCGAGGGTCCTCTCCGGGGCGTCGGGTCCGGTCGACCGTCGTCGTTATATTCGAGTAGCCCGTATGGGACCGGGCTACATGAGCTACGTCTACCGGCGCAAGAGCGGGGGCCGCGTCTACCTCGAGGAACGGGAATCCTATCGGGTGAAGGGCAAGGTCCGCAACCGATTCGTGCGCTACCTCGGGGTTGAGGGAGAGACGCCCGGCGTGCCCCGACGGGAGCTCGACCGCGTCCTCCACGGCGATTCTCTCCGGGCCGGGGCGGTCCGATTGTTGTGGACGCTGGCCGAGGATCTGGGATTCCGGGCGACGATCGACCGAATCGGAGGTCGAAGATCTTCTTCGGAGACCCCTTCCGCGGGCACCTACCTCACCGCCTGGGCGATCAATCGTGTTCTCGACCCGGAGAGTGCGACCCAGCTCGGTCCGTGGGTCGCCACCACCGACCTTCCCCTCCTCGCCGGGTTCCCGGACGAGGCGTTCGTCAAGGACGAGTTCCTCAACGCCCTCGACTCCGTCTGCCACGACGAACCGGCGATCGCCCAGGTGATCGACCACACGCGGGAACTCGACATCGCCCTCTCGGCTCGGTGGCGCGAGCTCCATCCACTGCCCCCGGGCGAGACGGAGGTCGTGGCGTACGACCTGACCAACGTCCTGTTCTTCGGGGTGACCTGCCCGATCGCCGAGGTCGGCCACAACCCCGACTACCAGGCCCGGCCTCAGGTGAATGTCGGGGTCGTGGTGAGCCGCCGCGACCACACGCCCCTCTTCCACTTCGCCTACCGGGGGAGCCGCAACGGTGGGGGAACGGCCCGCAACCTGCTGGTGCAGCTTCAGGTGGCGAAGGTCCCTCCGGGACTGCTCATCGTGGACCGTGGGATCATGGGGAAGCGACTCGTCGAGGAGGCTCGGGGTGTCGGCTGGCATCTCCTCGGTGGGCTGTCCAAGCAGCCGAAGGAGGTGCGGACCCTGCTGGACCGCACGGAGGTGCCCGAGACCCCCACGAGCTTCGTGAAGCGGTCGGCGACCGGGGGGATCCATGCGGTGAAGGTCCGGGCCCGACTGTGGGAGGCCGAGCGGGAGGTGGTGGTCTACACGAACGCCGACAAGGCGGTGGCGGACCGGGTGGAACGGAACGAGGCGCTGTCCCGGATCGGGGAGGCACTGACGACCCTCTCGACGAAGGGAGCGAAGTGGTCGGAGGCGAAGCTCCACGCCGCCATCCGAGAGGTCATGGGGGATTGGGGGGAGTTCCTCAAGGTGCGGGTGACGCGGGGAGGAACGGCCCCGAGGGTGGCGTGGGAGTATCGGGATCGGGAGGTGAAGCGGGCGGCCCGTCGGGACGGAAAGTATGCGCTCCTGTGCACGGACGAGCGGCTGTCGGCCCGCGAGGTGGTGCGGTCCTATCTGGGGAAGGACTTCGTGGAGAAGTGCTTCCGGACGGCGAAGACGTTCGTCGAGCTGGAGCCGGTGCGGCACCGCCGGGAGCGGCGGGTGCGGGCGTACCTGTTCGTCTGCATGCTGGCGCTGCGATTGCAGACGGCGCTGCGGTGGCGGCTCTTGGAGAGCGGGATCGAAGAGGACAAGGTGGCCGTGGAGCAGGAGCGACTGCTGGAGGACCTCGGTCGGGTCGAGCGAGTCCGGGTGCGAATGGGTCGCGAGGAGCGCACGTGGTATCTGAACGTCACGAAGCGCATCCGCGATGGGCTACGACGGGTGAAGCTACCCGATCTCCTCCGAGAAGAGCCGGCCACCCTCGCAACGTAGAGGGTAGATTCCCCCGCTATTCAGGTTGTTACCCTTCTCGTCAGGGGTCAACGGTTCGCGCGTGACGCCTTCGTGGCCGGGCTTGGCCCCGAGCTTCTTTCGCCGGTCGGAAGGGACGATGGGGCGGGCGCGCGTATAGCCCGGGGCGTGGTTCCTCACGCTCGGTGGGACGTTCGGGTTCTCGTGGACGTGGAGCCTCCGCTTCAGCTCCTCGATCTCCTGGCGGAGGCGAGCCATCTCCTCCTCCTGCTCCTTGAGCCACTGGTCGAGCTTCTTCTTGGAGACGATGACTTTCTCGTCGTCGGGATCGTCCGGGACGAATCGGAGGAGGAACTTGCCCGAGGCCATTTGCCCTCGGGCGGAGGGCTATCCGGTTCCCGGATTTAGAACTTGGGTACACGCGGTACGGCTCAATTCAATTGACTGTCAGCGCCGGGGAGGCTGAACACGTACGAGATAGGTGAACGCGGCCATGGCGGCGTTCCACACCACCGACAGCAGCGAAAGCACAGTCCCCAGCGGGTTCGTCACGAAGCTCGTCACCGCGTTCCAGAAGACGCCCCATCCCGACGGTGGGGACGGCGGCGGGAACTGGCTGGCCGGAGGACCGTAGAGCC
>JBJKRJ010000063.1:0-7875 GCA_046704665.1 Thermoplasmata archaeon
GGTCCACTTCGTCGCCGATGGCGAGCGGGCCGCCGCACGACTCGCGGCGCTCCTGGGTCGTCTCGCTCCCGAGGGCCAGGTCCTCACCCCCCGTGCCTACTACATCCCCTCGTGCGATCGCGAGCTCACCCCACTCGATTGGAGGGTTCTGCAGGGAGTCTGGCACTACCCCGAGGCAACGTTCGCCGAGATCGCGGAGACCGTGGGGATCGCGCTGAAGACCGCCGCGCGATGCTATCGCCAGTTGGTCGACTCACCCGCGTGCTGGTGGACCCACGGGCCGGAGTCGGAAGAGTTCCCTCTGGCCCTCGTCCGCGTCGAGGTTCGGAGCCCCGCGGACCGGGGTCCGACTCAGAGCTGGGTGATCAAGGAGGCCCCCGCCTGGATGCCCGTCGCCCAGGACGGATTTGGCGTGGAGCCCGACCAGGCTCCCACGACGCTGGCCGGCCTGCTCCCGGCCGATGCCCCCACCGCCCTGGAACGGTTCCTGCGGAAGCTCGCCTCTCTCGAAGGCGTAGAAGAGATCCGCCGGACCTTCCCCCTCGGCTCCGCGAGCTACTCGGATTGGTTCACGGACCGCATCACCAGTCAAGTAAGGGCGCGCTCGTGAGCCGAGCGCGCCCCCGGTCCCGTCCGCTCAGGCCACCACGGCCTTCACGGCCGCCGTCTTTGCCAGTGTGACGTGGGTCGTAGTGCTGGCCTTCACGGTCGCCGCCTTTGCCGTCATCGCCTTGGCCGCCGCCGCCTTGGCCGCCATGGCCTTCACTGCCACGGCCTTGGCTGCCATCGCCTTGACGGTCATCGCCTTGGCCACCACTGCCGTCGTGGCCGTCACGTCTCGGACCGCACCGAATTTCGCCGAGGCGATCGTCGCGGCCTTTGCGGACGCCACGTTCGCCGAAGCGACCTTGGCCGCGGCCAGCGCCTTGAATGCCGCCGCCTCTGCCATGGCGATGCGAGCGCCGGAGATCCTCGCCGCGCCCCAGTGGAGCGCCACCTGGGCCTTGAGGGTGGCCACTGCCTGCATGGCCGCTGCCGCATGTACCGCTGCCATCGCCGCCGTTCGCCCTAGCACTTCCGCTTCAACTATTCCCACCAGCATGATTCGGCTCCCGGTCGTCTCCTTGATGGGGGAGACTGGATTTCGCTCTTAAATCTGCTCAACGCGGAGACGTGGGAGAGTGAACGAACGCGCGGTTCCGGACCCATTCCCTCACCGATTCTGCGGAAACCGGAACGCATCGTCTAAGTGCCGGAAACGCGAGCCCACCGCGGAAGCGCGCCCACACGATCACGAGACTCACAGTGCATCCCGCTCGAGGGGCATCGACACCACGTCGCGCCGCGCGCACACGTCGACAGCTTGCAGAAAGCGCAGCGCTTGGAGGACGAGGCGAACCCCGAATCCCGGACGCCGAATGACTCCCGGCCTAGCCGCCGCCTGCCTTGATGTAACCGGGATCCAGGACGACAGCGAACCAGACGAGGCCGTCGTTCGGATCGTAGACCAGGACGCCGGGAGTCCCTCCCACTGGGAAGGTGGCCACAACGTTAGTCCCGTCTATGAGAGAAATAGTCTCACTCCCCACATTCGCAACGAAGACGAGGCCCTCGGAGACATCGTAGGCGATGCCGGTCGGAGTGGTGCCGACAGGGATGTTCGCGACGACGGACATGGTTCCCGGGAGGACGCTTACGACCTCGTCGAGACCGGGCACCGTGACGTAGAGGATCCCCGATGACGGGTCCACGGTGATACCCCCCACCCCCCCACCGACATCAAGATGGAGCTGGAGCGTCCCGACGAGCTGGAATACCTGGATCTCCCAAAGGGTGGGGACATGGCTGGCACCGTCCGTGACGTAGCCCGCGACGTAGACGTTGTTGTCAAAGGGATTGATCAAGAGGGCTACCGGAGTCCCACCTAGAGTAATGACCTGGTTCTGCTGCGAGAACTGGTTGTTCGCGAGCGAGTAGACCGTGACGGTGCCTGAATCCCCGTTCGCGACGTAGAGCTTCGTGTCCGAAGGGTTGTAGGCGATGCTCACCGGATCGGGGACCGGGGGGGTGACATCTCCAAGAACGGCGTAGGTGCTGGCGTTCAACAGGGTGAGAGCACCTCCCCCGCCCGTGGTCGCCACGAACAGAACGTTCGTCTTGGGATTGTACGTCACGGAGGAGGGGTAGGAGTCAGGGCTCAACTGGACAGACGTCGCCTCGTCGGTCACGACGTTGAAGTGGAATATTTCGGAGGGGCTAACGGTGGTGTCGGAGCCGATGAGCTCGCCGGTCGCCGGGTCGAAGCCGAGCAGATTGAGATTGCTGGCGGCTTCGGCCCCGAAGTTCGTAAGGCTGACCGACTTCACGACACCAACCGGACACGCGACGTACGCCGCCCCTTCCAGTGTGCCCGGAATCGAAGCGAAGCTCTGCGCGGCGGCACCGGAGGCGTCCGCAAAGGTACCGATCCCCACTCCCTTGTACTGGCCGAGCACGAGCCCCTCGCCCTGATACGCGCTGAACTGAGCTGATGGGAACGCAAGGACCTCGTTGTTCGAGGTGTCGGCTACGAAGTAAGAATCACCGGTCCCGGCATACGTGCAGGCGAGCGACGGCACGAACGAGACGGCCTCGGAGTTCTTCCAGGAGGTGGCTTGTGTTACCGCGCCGGCGCCGTTCATCGCGTAGACCGTAGATTGGCCATCCGCTGCCGCGAAGAGATATCCTCCCGCGCTGCCGAAGCTCATCGGTGCCACGGAAGGACCTTCAACTCCGGTTCCGAACGTCCCAATCGGCTGGACGTTGGAGGAGGCATCGATTGCATACGCCGCCCCCTTCTTCCCACCGACCGCGAGCAGCGAGTACCCGAAGGACCCGGAGTAGTCGAACGCGAGGCCGGGGTAGCCGCCGGTCATGTTGGAGGGCAGCGTGATCACGGGGCCGTCAGTGCCGCCGCTGGATATCGTGTAGACTGTATTGCCCTGGAGCACGTAGATCTCGCCGGCCGGGAAGTTCCCGAGGCCGGGGGAGACGGCGATCGCCTGCTCCGGGCACTTATTGACGGTACTACCGAAGCTCGCGAACTCCGAGGGAGTGCCTTGGGAACTGATCGTGTACACCTCATTGCACGAGGCGGCGGAGAGGGCAACGAGACTGGTCGGTGTGGCCGCGACTGCGTTCGGGCTCGAAATACCCGAGATCGTCGTGTAGGTCGCGCTGCTCGAAGAACTCACGGGAGCCGCCTGGACCGTCCCTCCGGCGAGTAGCACCACGAGAAGCATCAACGCAACCGCCGAGAGGGTTGGGACGAAACGCGGCCACCGCGTTAGAGATGCGGAGGTTGGTCTGGCACAGCTCACTTTCATCGATCGCTCCCTCAATTGCGCCGCCCTACTTCCGTCTATGATATATAACCACCGAAGACGGTTTTTCGTGTCTATCTTCGCGCTCAGGTTACGCGTCCTTTCTCCTCCGGCCCGGTCACAGGAGTTAAGGGCCCGGCGAGGCATCCGGCCCGCGTGCCCGATGAGGGCCGCCGGCCCGCGGTGGTCATGTTCACCGACATGGTCGGCTATTCCGAGCTCACCCAACAGAGCGAAACGGAAGCGCTTCGCCTTCTGAACGAGCACCGGCGCATCGTGCGTCCGCTCCTCGCGACCCATGGCGGTCGGGAGGTGAAGACGATCGGCGATGCGTTCATGGTCGAGTTCCCGGACGGGCTCTCCGCGACCCGGTGCGCCCTCGAGATCCAGCGACAGCACGCCGAACGGAACCGCGACCTCGAGCTCAAGGAGATCCAAATCCGGATCGGCCTTCACGGCGGGGAAGTGATCTACCAAGAGGGAGACCTCTTCGGAGACACGGTAAATGTCGCCTCACGGATCGAACCCCTCGCCCCTCCGGGCGGCATCTGTCTCTCGGAACCGGTCTACGAGGCGGTTCGCGAGCGCCTTGACGTGACGGTCAGCCCCATCGGGCCGGCGACGCTCAAGAACATCCACCTTCCGATCGCGGTCTACCGGATCGATCTGCGTCCCGAACGGCAGGTCCCGACGCGCGAGGGTCCTTGGGTCGATCGCGAGCGGGAGCTCGCAGGGCTCACCCGAGGGCTGGAAGCGGCGCTCGAGGGCAGGGGCTCCGTGGTCCTGGTCGGGGGAGAGGCGGGCGTCGGAAAGACCCGGCTCGCGGAACAGGCGATCCGGGCCGCGGCGCGTCGAGGGATCCGGGCCGTGAGGGGCCGGGCCTCCGAGGCGGGCACCGACGCGCCCTATGCGATCTGGGTGGACGCCCTGCGGGGGCTTGCCGCCGAGCTCTCCCCGGAGGTCCTGCGGCGCGCGGCGGGCGACTACTCGGCGGATGTCGAACCGCTGCTGCCGCCGCCGACCGCAGGAATGAACCCTCCCGCCCCCACGGCTGCGGCGGACCCCGAGGCCGCCCAGGGCCGCCTCTTCGCCGGCGTCGCGCGGCTCTTCCGGGAGATCGGACAGGAGGAGCCGGTCGTCCTACTGTTCGACGATCTCCAGTGGGCGGACGCGGGCTCCCTTCGCCTCCTGGATGCCTTCGCGAAGGAGCTCGGAGGCGCACGCGTCTTCGTTCTCGCCACCTACCGTCAGGACGCCGGCTCGACCCCGGCGACGTGGAAAGAGGTAGTGGCCTCGGTGGGGAGCGGTCCGGTCGGCACTCATCTGGTCGTGCCACGTCTCGATCTGCCGGCGGTGCGCCAGCTCGTCCTGCTCCTGGTGAAGTCCAAGGCGATCCCGGACAGCTTCGTCCTCCAGATCCATGGGAAGACCCGGGGCAATCCGTTCTTCATCGAGGAGGTGATCCGCTCCCTCCGCGGCCAGGGGATCCTGCCGGGCGATACCGATCAGCCGTTCGCGCGCCTGCCGGAGACGCTCCCCCTGCCCGACTCGGTCCGACGGCTCGTGCGCGAGCGGATCGAGGAGGTCGACCCGCCGGTCATCGAGTTCCTGCGGGCCGTGGCGGTTCTCGGGCCGGAGTTCTCCCTGGCCCCGCTCGAACGCCTCACGGGTCTGACGCGGGACGCGCTCCTCGACCGGCTCGGTCGGACGATCGCTCTCGGGATCCTCACCGAACGGTCCGACGAGCGCGGCACGGTCCGGTACTCCTTCTCTGACCTCGAGACGTGGGAGACGATCTACGGGGACCTCCCGGCGTCGCTCCGTGTCCGGCTCCACCGAAGGGCCGGCGAGGCGCTCGAGCAGCTGGGGACGGAGGGGACCGCGGTCCCGCCCGCCGAGCTTGCGCACCACTTCCGGGAGGGTCACGAGCCGCCCCGGGCGCTCGAGTATGCGTTCCGGGCCGCGGAGGAGGCGGCACGGCTCTACGCCCGGGAAGAGGCGGTACGTCACTACCGGGTCTGCCTCGAACTGCTGGACGCCCACCCGGACGAGCGACGCCGCCTACAGGTGATGGTAGGGCTGAGCGACCAGCTCCACTACCTCGGCCAGACGGCCGCCTCGCAGTCGATGCGGGGCGAGGCGGCGGCGCGGTACGAGACGCTCGGAGAGCTGCGGTCGGCCGGGAACCTCCACCGGAAGATTGCCCACAGCATGCGCGACGATGCCGACGCTGCGCGCCACCACTGGGAGGAAGCGCTCCGGCTCCTCGAGGACGGACCCGAGACCCCCGAATTGGCCCGCCTCTACAGCACCATCGCGGGGCTCCGCTACGAAGCCGGTGAAGCGGGACCGTCCCGGGAGCTCATTACCCGAGCGGCCGAGGTCGCACGGCGAGTCTCGGACACGGTCACGCAGGTCTCAGCCCAGATGATGCTCGCGGCGCTCCTGCCGCTCGGAGAGAGATCGCGAGTGTTCCGCGAGCTCGAGGAGGCCCTACGGCTGGCGAAGGACGCCGAGCTCATGGACTTCGTGTCGAACCTCTACATGCTTCTCGCGTTCGCCCATCTCCACCTGAACGGGGACAGGGCCGAGGCCGAACGCGCGGCGACCGAGATGGTCTCCGCGGCCCGTCGCTCCCGGGACCTCCTCATGGAGCGGTGGTTCGAAGGGAATTTCTTCCCGTACATCGCCTGGCGACTGGGGGAGTACGATCGAGCCCTCCGGCAAGTGGAAGCCCATGCGAGATATGCCGAGGGCGACCCACGGAAGCTGGTCCCGGTGGCGTTCCTGGTAGGAGCGGACATCGAACTGACCCGCGGGAACACCGACCAAGCGCGTCAATGGATTGAGGAGGCCGACGCGCTGCTCCAGGTCGGCGGCGACTGGAGCGATCGCGTGCTGCTGCGGAATCTCCAGGGGCGCGTCGACCTCCTGCGCGGACGATTCCCACGCGCGCGCGGCGCGCTCCACGAGGCCCACGGTCTCGCGACCGGGATGGGAGCCCCCGCGCTCTCGGCCGTGTATCATGCGGAGACGCTGCATCTTGAGGTCGAGACCGAGCTCGGCGCCGGGGACCGCCGCGCGGCCGAGCAGCACCTCGCGGAACTGGTCGCCCTCGCCGAGTCCGGCGGCTCGTATCCCCTCCTCGGGCATGCGGCACGGGCCACGGGACTGGTCCGTCAAGCCACCGGGGACCTCGCCGCGAGCGCGGAGGCCTTCCACCGTTCGGTCGAGGTCTGGGAACGGATCGACTGGGCGTACGAACTCGCCCGGACGCGCCTCCTTCTCGCGGGGGTGTACCGTCGGCTGGATCGCCCCGACCAAGCGCAAGCGACCGAGGAGAGCGCGCGCAGGTATCTCGAACGAATTGGGAGCCCGGCGGGGAGGGCGCCCGCGCCCTCCGGATGAACGGAGAGAGCGGCCCCCTTACCGAGGGAGGAGGTGCTCCCGGCGGGAGTTTCCCCGCCCGGGCGTTGCCGGACGGCTTTGAACCCGCGTCAGGGGCTCGAGAGGCCCCTATCCTTGACCACTAGACTACGGGAGCGCCTACCGCCCGTATCGGGATGGCTCTTTGAGGCTTTCGTAGCGTTCAGAGTTCGGCCCAACCCGAACGGCGGGATGGAGAGGTCCGCTCGATGCCCACCATCAGGTTCGGGCTGCCGGCGGGGTGGCAGATCGGGTCCGCCGCCCCGGACCACAGCGAACGGACCGGGGTCGCCCCGGTCCGTACCCCTGGGATGAGGCCGGCCAGTACTGGGAACAGGATCGCTCCGACCACTACCACACGCGACCTCTCTCTCCTTCCGTCGTTGGTTGGGGCATGATTCTCCCTGCACGCTCCGCCGACGGCCTCGCAGCGCCGTCACCGTCGATGCCTCGCGTCAGTGACCCGGGCGCGAACGAACCCAGGGAGCGGCGCGAGGCACTCCCTATCTTCGATAGACATTTCGGAGTGCACCGTTCGGGCACGCACGGCCGGGCGAGCGACCGTTAGCGCGTGGCGGCCGCGGGTCTCACTCTCGCGGGACCGACCGGCCGCCGGCGTCGCTCCCCGGGGGAGAGAGTGTCGGACCTTGTGCGCGGGGAGCGAAGAACGTTAAATGCACGGACTCTCTCATTGACCGAAGTGACCCCTCCCGTCAAGGCCCGCAGTGGGCACATCCTGCTCGACGTCAAGCGGTCGTACCGGGACCTGGTGCGCGTCTACCCTGAGATCCACAAGCGGGTGGTCGAGATGAACCGCCCGTTCGTCAAGGAGTCCGACCCGCTCCTGCCCGAGGTCCTCCTCGATGAGAATCTCCGCGACCTGAAGGGGGATCGCAAACCGGTCGGGTACAACCGGCAGGACGCCTTTGGTCTCCGGCTCATCTTCCCGATCGTCGAAGAGAAGCGGGCCGAGTTCTACTTCACGAAGCCGGCCCGATGCCAGGAGGTCGTCCAGATCACCGAACAGGTCTCGGCCCTCCTTCGCCGCCGCGGGATCAAGCACACGGTCGAGTACGACCGGCTGGCT
>JBJKRJ010000064.1:0-5533 GCA_046704665.1 Thermoplasmata archaeon
AAGTAGTCCGGAGCGCCCGAGAGGACCGTCGAAAGGGCGGATGCGGGGGTACCGGGCGGGAGGAGCTTTCCGAGGTCGAACGCCTGGCCGAAGAGCAGGAGGTACAGGATGGGGCTCATGAGGCCAGAGATCACCCACGTCGGGGCTCGGATCCAGCGCAGGAACTCCCTCCGGATGAGGGAAAATGCCGGGAGGGTCATCCGCGTTCCCCGGACCCCGCGGCGTCGCCGGCCCGGCGGGCGCCGTTCCCGTTCGGAGTCTCGCCCTCTTCCCGATAGGCGTGTCCGGTGAGCTCGAGAAAGACCTCATCGAGCGTCGGGCTCACGACCTTTACCGCTCGGACGGAGACCCCCGCCTGCTCGGCCGCGAGCACGACCTGGGGGACGAGTCGTTCGCCGGTGGAGCACTTCACGCGATACGTGTCTTCTCTCCGGTTGACTCCCTTGACCTCGGACATCTTCGACAGGACCGGTGCGAGGTCTGTGGATCCGGCCGCGACCGTGATCTCGAGGGTGTCTCCTCCGATACCGTCCTTGAGCTCCTCCGGGGTGCCGAGGGCGATGATCTTCCCGTGGTCGATCACCGCGATCCGGTCGCAGAGCTGGTCGGCCTCGTCGAGGTAGTGCGTCGTCATGAACACCGTGATGCCACCGGAGTCCCGAAGGGACCGAATGTATCGCCAGAACCCGGCCCGCCCCTGCGGGTCCAGGCCCAGGGTCGGCTCGTCGAGGAAGAGGAGCTTCGGGTCGTGGACCATTCCGACCGCGAGCTCCAGACGCCGTCGCATCCCCCCGGAGTAGGTCTTGACAAGTCGGTCACCGACCGGCCCGAGGTCCATCTGGGAGAGCAGATCCGTGATGCGCCGGTCGACCGTGGCCCCGGTATGGCCGTAGAGGCCGGCCTGGATCGCCATGTTCTCCCGCCCGGTGAGCTCTTCGTCCGCGGTGGATCGCTGGAACACGAGTCCCAGCTTTCGCCGAACGTCGTGGGGGTGGAGGACCACGTCGATCCCCTCGACGCGCGCCCGCCCCGCGGTAGGCTTCAGCAGGGTGGTGAGGATCGAGATGGTGGTGGTCTTCCCGGCCCCGTTCGGACCTAGGAAGCCGAAGATCTCCCCGCGGCCCACCTGAAACCGAACGTCGTCGACCGCGATGGTCGGGGGAGCACCGCTCTTCGGGCCAGGATACACCATGCGAAGTGCTTCGACCTCGATGACGGGGTCCCGGTGTCCGTCATTGGGCGTACCGAACTCCATTGCGCTGACCACGTGGTGTACTCCTAGGCGACAGGGTACTTAACGACCGGTTCACCGTTGGTCCGGTCACTCCCCGGGCCCGTACTCCCGCTCCCGCATGTTCCCTCGCACGCCAGGCGACAGAGGGCAGAAGGAGGTTGCTCACGACCGGTGGCCCAGTATTGGTGAGGGGAGCGATCGTCCTCTCCGTAAGGGGCTGCATGAAGCCGGTCCGTCCGACTGCGATTCGGGCCGAAGGAACCGGGTCGTTCATGATCGCGTCCCCGAACTGCGGGTGGCCCCATACCGCGAAGGGCCGGTTCGAAGCTACGATCCGCCCTTCGACCGGCGAGGTTGTCCTTAAGGGATTCGCGACCAACTGAGTTCGGCCAACTCTCCCGCTGGGACGTTCTCACTCACACGGGGTGTGCAAGTCGAACCGGGTCCGTCGTACCCCCGGGCAGCGGGGGGCTAGCCCGCGGGTCGGGAGGGCAATTCGGCTCGTTCGAGCCTTTTTGGGCCGATGGGTGAGTCCGTCCCGATGGTGGTTAGGGAACCTCCCTTCCAGGGGTCTCGTCCGAGCCGCCTTCGATTCCCCCTCCGCAACCTCCCGGCGTCGAGGGTCTGGTCCTGTCCCGCCCCTTCGGCTTCTCTACGTGAGGTTCATATCCGATGCGCACCCATCTGTATCCGGAGGAAGACCGTGTCCAGTCTCCCCTTCCTCGACTCGACGCAACGGGGCTGCGCAGCCTGCATCCCCGAGTACCGCATGGACCACCCGGCGTTCCTTCAGTATCGTGGCCGGTGGTACTGCCCCCAGCACTGGGTGGCCGCGCATCCGGAAGAAGAGCAACCCTCGGCCAACGAGCGACTTTACCGGGCGGTTCGAGCCCACCGGTGGGATGCCCGACCGGCTCCGCCCGGTTGACGGTGAGCGGTGGTTCGACGGGGTGCTTCGGCCGAAGCGGAAGTCCCGGGCGGCCATCGACGATGCTCCCTTCTCGAACGCGACGGAGCTGACCAACGAGTTCTCTGGGAGTGACACGGATCTCGTCCGCTAGCCCTCTCCCCCGAGAGATCGGCCTGCCCCGGTCCCCGAAACCGGTTCTCCGGGAGATGGCCCATTCGGGGCTCGGGCTACCTCGAAGCGGTGGAGCACGCTCCCCGGAAGTGTTCAGTAGAACCCTGCGCCGACCATGAAGACCAGGGTGATCAGCAACAGTACGACGGTCGCCCGGCCAGTGACGTCGGCCCACCGCAGGGCCTTCGGAAACTCGGGCGGGGGTGAGTGCGTGGGCGAGGCGAGCGCCGCGCGGGCCATACGAATGACCCTGAGCAGCGCCGGCGAGGCCACGAACTCGCTCACGATGAACGCCAGCAGCGCGAAGCTGACCGCCAGCGTGAGATTCACACCGTAGGAGCTCGAAAGAGCGAGGAGATGGGGGCCCCCCAAGTTGAAGAGCAGGGCGAGTCCAAAGACTACCGTGAGCCCGGCGGTGGCCTGGAAGAACCGGACCACACCGGGTAGCACCTTCACCGTGAACTCTCCCCTCCCCGCAGGAGAGAGGGTCTTGAGGGCGGGCACGACCACGAACGCGAAGACGATGCCGCCTCCCAGCCAGCTGACCGCGAACAGAACGTGCAGCCAGGCGAGAATCCAGGTCAGTAGCACGCCGGGGCCCCCTTGGTTCTGGCCCTCTCCACTGACGCGCCGTTGATATACCTCGGGTTTGTGCGCGGCCGGGCTCGCCGAACCGCTTTGTCTCCGGTTCTTCCGGGACCGGACCGCTCCAACCCCTAGTGTTCCGGACCGGGGCCGGCCCGAAGAAACTGGATCAACCGATCGATGCCGAGGACGCCGAAGAGTCCGGGTTCAATCGCGGTCAACACCGCCGGAGGGAGGTGGAAGAACGCCCGGTTCTCCAAGGGCAACAACCAGTAGATGTCGTTCCCCTCTGCTTGGACCCCGAAAACGAAACCCTCGTCCTTAGCCGCCGCGAGCGTCGTCCTCTTCCAAAGCCATGAGTCGTCCAGGGCGGGCGTGACCAGTGGCCGGAACTCCGCGAGGCGGCGAAACCCATGGATTGTCGAAAGGTCCGGCAGATTGTTCTGGCTCAACCGGAACAGAAGGCTCGGGGTCGGGACCCAGAGCTCGAGCGTTGCGTCCCAGGGGCGCAGATGGTCCTTCACCAGTTGGCGCAGATGTTCCAACTCGTCGGCGGTCATCTCACCCAAGAGGACCCACTCGTCACCGATCCGCAAGGACGCTCGCGGACTCCCACTCCCGCTCGCATTGCCCCGGTCCACGCTGAGCCGGATAGCTTCCCGGTGCTCGGCGGGCGCTCTCCGTCGGGCCCCACGGCGTGATGCCCGCGCCGTTCGAGACGGGCGAGGGCGCGAGGGTCGGTTGTGCCTTCTCGGGACTCTCACAACCTTGGTCATCGCCCGTACCAGGCGACGCACGGCACATCAATCTGGCGGAGGTCTCTCCGCCGCCGTTGCCGCGGTCCGAGCGACGTGTATGACCCCGGGGACACTCCGTGGGGCCGAACTATGGAGTACCGAGCCAATACTTACAAGGGCCGAGAGGTTTCAACCGTCATGGAGGACGTCCGGGTCCCCTTCGACTACTTTGCGGGCCGATTCGTCTCGATCCCCGCTCGGCTCGATGACTCCACGCCGGCGCGCCTGCTTTTCGACACCGGTAGTGGCCTTACGACCATCTCCGCCTCCATGCTGAACCGCCTCGGCCGTCCCGCGACCGGCGCGCCCCATGCGGGAAAGAGGATGTCCGGTCAGGAGCTCTCGATACCCATGGCGACGCTGGGGTCGCTCTCTCTCGGCCCGCATCGGAGAGAGAACGTCGCCGTGGGCAGCTTCGACATGAGCGCGTTGTCCGCCGGAGAACGTGCGATCGACGGGATCCTGTCGCTGGCGTACTTCGATCGCACTCCCATTACGGAGGATCACCACACTCGGACCTTGACCATCGAGTCGGACGATTCGCTGGGTCGACGGCGAGCGGAGGGCAGGGAGATCGGGGTCGAGGTGGAACGGGAAGGGCCAACGCTTGCCATGTTCCTGAAGTTGCGACTGCCTTCGGGGGCCCTCGCTCGGGTGGAAGTGGACACCGGAAGCCAAGCCCTCATTCTCCACGAGAGGTACATGGTCGAACTGGGTGTCGGCCGGGACGGTCCCGCCGTGCGGACAATCAAGGGGTTGGACGAGACCGGGCACCGTTTCGTTCGGTATGGCGCGCGATTGGTCGGAGAGATCTCGCCCGAGGAGGCGCCCGAATTCGGTCAGCCGGATCCGGACGTGATCTTCCAGGACATCATCTATGACGGTCTCATCGGCCTCGGGTTCCTTCGACGGTTCATCACGACCTACGATGTCCCAAACTCCCGTATCATTCTCGCGCGACCACTCTCTGATCCACGGGACCGTGGCACCCCCGACGGTCCCTTCCCCCCGGGTCCTCCGGAAGCATAGTCGCCTGGGAGGGCTCGCGGGGAGGGGACAGAGGACGGTCCCCGGGCCAGACGCCCGACTACGCGGTTTCGGGCATCCTGGCGGTCACTTCGGGGGAAGCCACGAAATCCCGGACCACTCCGAGATGGGAAGCGCGACACCGCCAGCGATCGGCAAGCAGACGTGGTCCTTGGCGGCCCGCAACGCCCCGGGCAGGGTCGGTTGCGGACGGCCGAGCCAGCCGCATTTCTCGCACCTTGCACGGAAACCCATGAGGGGCACGTTCGAACGGACGTGCCCCGACGGATGAACGGCGACCGGGATCACTCGAACGCTCCGTCGGCCGGGTGGCCCCTCCCCCGGGACGTACACTTCGGTGGACTCACGTCGAGCTACCTAATAGGGTAGCTCCTCCACTGGTAGCAAGTACGTCGCACGGGAACGTGAGAGCGGTTCCCGGGAACCCCTCGAGGATCCTCCGGGACCTCCGGGGGCGGCCATGGGTCTGGAGTGCCCGACAGATGCGGGAGGTCGAGTGGCCCTCCTGAGTCCCCTGGACCGTGCCTGCGTCGTCGGGCCGGCCGAGCTGGCCTCGAGCGCCTTCGTTCGCGGTCCGGTCCGGAGCGACGTGTCCGGAGCGGCCACGCCGTCAACCGAAGGTCACGTTCAGCGCGAGCGTGTACTCCCCGGGTGAGTACGGAACTCCGATCGAGATCTCCACCGTGAGCGTGGATCCCGCGGGGATCGTGCGGGGGAAACTCGGCTGACTGTCGACCAGCACGAAGGGGGATCCCGGACTGACCGTCACCGGCGCGCTCGTGGAGGCAG
>JBJKRJ010000065.1:0-9169 GCA_046704665.1 Thermoplasmata archaeon
GCGAGAACGCCCGCCGGACCCCGTGGGTGATCGCCTGCCGGTTCGCCCAGGCGAAGTTCGCGGCCGCCGCCATCCCCGCGAGGTAGTGCTGGCCGTCCTCGGAGGAGATCGGGGCGCAGGAGAGCTGTCGGTCGACCAGCTGGACATGCTCGGCCGCAAGCCGCCGGTCCATCCGCTGGATGAAGTCCGTCGCGACCTGGTGACCCAGGCCCCGGGAACCGGTGTGCAGCATGACGACGACCTGGCCCGGAGCGAGGCCCAGCACCTCGGCGAACTCCGGATAGAAGATCTCGTCGACGACCTGGACCTCGAGAAAATGGTTCCCCGAGCCGAGCGTGCCGAGCTGTTTGAGCCCCCGCTTGCGGGCGGCCTCGGAGACCTCATGCGGGTCGGCCGCCCTGAGGCGGCCTTCTTCTTCCTGGACGGCCAGGTCCTCCGCGCGACCGAGACCGCGTTCCACCGTCCACGCGGCGCCGTGGGCAAGGACCTCGTCGATCTCGTCCGAACGCAACGGGTGACCGCCGCGCGAGCCGACCCCCGCCGGGACCTCGCGGTAGAGCCGATCGATCAGCGCCACGAGGCGCGGTCGCACCTCCTCGGCGGAGAGCGAGGTGCGCAGGAGGCGGACCCCGCAGTTGATGTCGTAGCCGATCCCTCCCGGGGAGACGATCCCCTCGGCGAGGTCGAACGCTGCGACCCCCCCGACGGGGAAGCCGTACCCGAAGTGGATGTCGGGCATCGCCAGCGCGTTCTTCTGGATCCCGGGGAGCGTCGCGACGTTGGCGAGCTGAAGGAGCGAAGGATCGTTTTCGACACCGGAGAGCAGCGCCGGGTCGGAGAACAGGACGCCCGGCACGTTCATACCGGGGACCTCCTCGCGGGGGATCTCGTAGGTGAACTCGTCGCGGGCGACGAGCCGAGGGACCTTCGGCACGGGGGCGCGCGAGCCCCGCGACGTATTTGGCCTCGGTGGCCCGAACCGCGCCCCACCTCTCCCAGTACATAACACCAAGTAGGCGCGGAGGGCTACACCTCGAGGGACGATGAGACTCCGGACCGCCCTCTCCCTGGCCAACCTGGTTGCCATCGTACTGGCGTTCCTGGTGCTCTTCGAGTTTCCGGACTACGCCTCGTACGCCTTCTACGCGCTCGTCGCCTGGATCTTCGTCGGCTTCGGTCTCATGTACCTCCCCGGAGTCCGTGCGGCACCGGCCGGACCCGGCCCCGGCCCCTCGGCCGCGGGACCTTTCCCGAGCGTCGGCGGAGCGCTTCCCTCGGGGGGCAGGGGGTCCTCGGGCGGGTCGATCGACTTCTGTGTCTGGTGCGGCACGACCCTTCCTCCGGGCGCCTCGGTCTGCCCGGCCTGCGGTCGCCGCGTGGCGGCGCCTTAGATCTGTCGCGTCTCGGACGATCGTCGCTCGGGGTCGGACGAGGCCCGTCGGGGGCCGTCCCTACGTTTCCCGGCCGGCCGCCGGGGCGATGGATAGGATACGCTCTTCCGAACACAAACAACCTTAACGGGCGGTCGGTGTCGCTCTCGGACACCACCGAGGGAGAATCGGATGACCGACGAGCGAACCCGGCATCGGCTCGCGGGGGCCGAGAAGTCGGTCCTCGACCGGCTCGAGGAGATGAACCGGGCCGCCGAACTGGGCGGGGGGCACGAGAGGATCTCCGCGCAGCATCAGAAGGGAAAGAAGACGGCCCGCGAGCGGATCGCGCTGCTGCTCGACGAAGGTTCGTTCGTCGAGATCGACCGGTTCGCGGTCGGGGAGGTCGGCGAGCACGGGCTCTCCCGCCGGCACTACGGCGACGGGGTGGTGACCGGCTACGGGACGATCGACGGGAGGACCGTCTACCTCTTCGCTCATGACTTCACGGTCCAGGGCGGATCGCTCGGCGTGATGTTCGGCAAGAAGGTGATGAAGGTCATGGACCTCGCTCTCAAGTCCGGCTGCCCGATCCTCGGGCTCAGCGACTCGGGGGGGGCCCGGATCCAGGAAGGGGTCGCGAGCCTCGCCGCCTACAGCGAGATCTTCTTCCGCAACACGCTCGCGTCGGGCGTCATCCCGCAGATCTCGGTGGTCCTGGGCCCGAGCGCGGGCGGTGCGGTCTACTCGCCGGCGATGACCGACTTCGTCATCATGAAGGAGACCACCAGCTACATGTTCATCACCGGCCCCGACGTTGTCAAGGCGGCGCTCGGCCAGGAGGTGAGCTCCGAAGAGCTCGGCGGCGCGGCCGTCCACGCGTCGCGGAGCGGGGTCGCCCACCTCACCGCCGGGTCGGAGGAAGAGTGCTTCGACCTCGCGCGGAAGCTGCTCTCCTACCTTCCGTCGAGCAACTCCGAGTTCCCCCCCCGGCTCGAGTCGACGGACGACGTCGACCGCACCGACGCGGCGCTCGACACGATCGTGCCTCCCGACCCGATCAAGCCCTACGACATGAAGCAGGTGATCGGTTCCGTCCTCGACGACCGCGACTTCTTCGAGGTCCATGCGGCCTGGGCGCCGAACATCGTCGTCGGCTTCGGTCGCCTGGGGGGGAACCCGGTCGGGATCGTCGCGAACCAGCCGACCCACCTCGCGGGGGCGCTCGACTCGAACTCGTCCTCGAAGGCGGCCCGGTTCATCCGGACCTGCGACGCGTTCCATCTGCCCATCGTCACGTTCGTGGACGTCCCGGGCTACATGCCGGGCACCGACCAGGAGCATGGGGGGATCATCCGCCACGGATCGAAGCTCCTCTTCGCCTACTGCGAGGCGACGGTCCCGAAGGTCACGGTCATCGTGCGCAAGGCCTACGGCGGCGCCTACTGCGCGATGGGCAGCAAGTACTCGCGGGCCGACCTCAACTTCGCCTGGCCGTCGGCCGAGATCGCGGTCATGGGCCCCGAAGGCGCCGCGAAGATCGTCTACCGTAAGGAGCTCGAGCAGTCGAGCGATCCGGAGACGATGGCGCGTCTGGTCACCGAGTATCGGCTGAAGCTCGCCAACCCGTTCGTCGCCGCCGAACGCGGGATCATCGATGCCGTCATCCGCCCGGAGGAGAGCCGACCCGTGCTCATTCGGGCCCTCGCGGCGCTCGCGCGGAAGAGCGAGCAGCGCCCGACGAAGAAGCACGGGAACATACAGCTCTGAACGGGCGGTTCACGGCGGAAGGTCGGGCGAGGCGGGTCTCGAGCGGCTCCGAGGTGCGATGCGAAAGTTCGACCGAGTGCTCGTCGCGAACCGGGGCGAGATCGCCCTGCGCGTGCTGCGCGGGCTCCGGACGCTCGGGGTGGAGGGCGTGGCGGTCTACTCGGATGCGGACGTCGAGTCCCTCCACGTACTCGAGGCGGACCGGGCGTACCGGCTGCCCGGGGTAGTACCCTCCGACACCTATCTCCGGGCCGACCGCCTGGTCGAGCTCGCCCGCCAGAGCGACTCGGACGCGATCCACCCGGGGTACGGCTTTCTCTCGGAGAACGCGGAGTTCTCGCGTCGGTGCCGGGAGAGCTCGATCGCGTTCATCGGACCGACCCCGGAGGCGCTCGCGGTCAGCGGGAACAAGCTCGCCTGCAAACAGCTCGCCGAGTCGAAAGGGGTGCCGGTCGTTCCGTACAGCCACGAGCCGCTCGAGGACGCGGACGCCGCCGCCCGGTTCGCCGACGAGATCGGCTTTCCGGTCCTCCTCAAGAGCGCGTTCGGTGGGGGAGGACGCGGGATCAAGGAGGCGCGGAGCCGCGAGGAGGTCCGCGAAGGCTTCGAGAGCTCTCAGCGGGAGGCCCAGAGCGCCTTCGGCCGGGCGCAGGTCTTCGTCGAGAAGAAGCTCCTCCGCCCCCGTCACATCGAGATCCAGGTCCTCGCCTCCGAGGGCGCGGGCGAGGTCGTCTCCCTCGGAGAGCGCGAGTGCTCGATCCAGCGGCGCTACCAGAAGCTGGTCGAGCTCTCTCCCTCCCCCGTGGTCGACGAGGCGACACGGCAACGGGTAGCGGGGTACGCCCGCACGGTCCTCGAGGCCGTCGGGTACTCGAACGCCGGCACCGTCGAGTTCCTGCGCGACTCGCGGGACGGGCGATTCTACTTCCTGGAGATCAACGCGCGGCTCCAGGTCGAGCACCCGGTGACCGAGCTCGTGACCGGGATCGACCTCGTCACGAGCCAGCTCGCGGTCGCGGAGACCGGCGCGCTCCCGTTCCACCAGTCGGACGTTCGGACGAGAGGGGTCGCGATCGAGTGCCGGATCAATGCCGAGGACCCGCTCGCGGACTTCATGCCCGGCACCGGACGGATCGACTACCTCCGGCTCCCCGGCGGTCCCGGTATCCGCGTCGATACCGGGCTGTTCGAGGGGATGGAGGTCAGCCCGTACTACGACTCGCTCCTCGCCAAGCTCGTCGCCTGGGGCGAGACCGCGGAGGAGGCGCGGCGGCGCGCGCTTTCCGCCCTCGAGGAGTTCCGGCTCGCCGGCGTCCCGTCGACGATCCCGTTCCACCGCCACGTGCTCGGCCATCCCTCCTTCGTACGCGGGGACCTGAGCACCAGCTTCATCGAGGATAGCGGGGTCCTGACCGAGCTCGCGGAAGCGTCCGACCGGGCCGCGATCGACCGGCTCGCGGTCGCGACGCTCCTGCTCTCGAAGAACCAGTTCCGATCGGGCCCGGGGACCACGGCACCCTCCGGGCCGGTCCGGCGCCCCCCGTTCCTCGACTCGGGAAGGAGGTTCCTCGATGGACTCTGAGGTCCGCCTGGACTCGGCGGTGAAGAAGGTCTCGCTCACCCGGCGGTCCGGCCCCACCGAGATCTACGACTTCCGCGAAACGCCGGACGGGGCGGCGCGTCGGATCACCGTGATCCGCCGGGACGCCACCCGCCTCCTCCTCTCGGTCGACGACAAGATCTACTCGGTCCGGCCCGTCTCCCGGAAAGCCGGGGAGATCACGTTCCTCCTGAACGGCGAGCTCGTCACCGCGAGCCGGCCGTCGCGAACCGGTAGTTCGGTGGCCGGCTCGTCGATCGCCTCGGTCGACGAGCTCGTGGTCTCGCACTTCCCGGCGAAGGTCGTGCGGGTGCTCGCCGGCCCGCACCACCGGGCGCACGCCGGCGAGACGCTCCTCGTTCTCGAGGCGATGAAGATGGAGACGAACCTCGAGGCGCCGCGGGACTGCACGGTCCTCGAGCTCTTCGTGACCGAGGGGCAGATGGTCGCCCGCGGCACGAAGCTCGCGCGACTGGACTTCTCCTAGCGCCGGGGCGGGCTCGTCGCACACCGGAGGGATACTGGTGCGTCGCACCGTTCCGGCGCCCCGTTCCCGCTGAGAACGCCGCGTTCCGGATTGCGAGAAGAACGGCCGGCCGCGGCCGGTCGGGCGTCGTCCCCGCCGGATCGCGCAGGCTGGGAGCGGGTGGGGTCGAACTAGGAAGGGCCGTCGACCTCGATCACTCCGGTCCAGAACGACCGCGAGACGCCGTGATCGTCCACCCGGAGCTCGCCGTCGTCCCCGAGGCCGACGATCCGGCCCGCGGCGTGGTGGTCGACCGTCACCGCTCGACCGATTCCCCAGAAGAACCGGCGGGCGAGCGCGCGCATCTCGGCGGCGCCCTCCTCGCTCCGAAGCAACGCGGTGGTGCGGAGCGCGGCGCGCACGACGCGCGCCTCGACCTCGTCCGGTGTCGGGGCCAGCCAACCGATCTCGGAGAGCACCGCGACCCGGGGGCGCACGTCCGGGGGGAAGGATGCACGGGGTGTGGTCACGTTGATCCCGATACCGACGACCACCGCCCGCCCGAGACGAGGAGAGGGCACCTCGTCCGCCAGGACCCCTCCCAGTTTCTGGACGGGACCTGGATCCGGTACCGCGAGCAGGTCGTTCGGCCATCGGACGCAAAGCGGCACCGAGGTCGACGGGGCGAGCTCCGAGGCGAGGGCGGCGCTGAGGGAAATCGGGAAGAGGGTCGTGCGCCCGGGAGGCGCGGCGAGAACGATCGAGAGATAGAGCCCGCCCTCGGGCGACTCCCAAGAGTGGCCGTAGCGTCCCCGCCCGGCCGCCTGTCGGAGGGCGACCACCCGCGTCCCTTCCTCGGCGCCCTCGCGGGCCAGGACCAATGCGCGGTCCTGCGTGGAGGGGAGCTCGGGGTACCACTCTCGGACGCCGGTCACGGTCCCTCTCTCGGGGGGAGGACCCCGTTCCCTTTACCGATGCGGGCGTTCCGGACGAGGGCGGCGGTGCCCCTCGGGCAGTCCCGCGGCCGCCCGGTTCGACCCGGCCCCGTATAACCCCCGGCGAAGCTGGGAGGCCGATGAGCTGCATCGAGTCGCTCCTGCGGGAGTCGGCCCCCGCCCTCGAAGCTCAGCTTCGGAGCCGACTCCGTGGGTTCTTCGGATCGATCCTGCGCCAGTACCTGCCCCAGACCTGGGTGTTCCGGACCGAGGGCGAGGTCGCCTCCCTGCATGTGGACGCTCAGGGGACGGTCGGAGTCTCTCCGGGGACGCGGCTACCGGCGGATGTCACGATCGAGGCCCGTCACGAACGCCTGCGGCGGGCCCTCGCGGAGAGGAGCAGCGCCGGCCGGGACGAGGACGGACCGGTCCGCGTGGTCGCCCATACCGCGAAAGGGAAGGCGGCCTACAGCCTCCTCAAGGACCGACTCGGTCTCTCGGGACCCACGACGGGCGCCGGGAGGGAGCCGCGCGCGGGATAGCGACCCGGCCCGTGGACGGTACGGGGCGAGGGGCCCCTAGCTCAGGCCCCGAAGGCGGCGGACCATCTTCACGACGGCCCGTACGGCGTTCCCCGCGTTCTCGATCCGGTCCTGGGCCTGGAGCCGGGTCTCCCCCGGGCCCGAGATCCCGAGACCGATCGGCTTACCGAACTCCACCGAAAGGTCGAGGAGCTTCCGGGCCGCCTGGCCCATGATCACCTCGTCGTGCTGGGTCTCGCCTTCGATGACCGCGCCGAGGGCGACGACCGCATCGACGTCCGGTCGCCCGTAGAGCGCCTTGGCGGCGAGGGGGATGTCGTAGACCCCCGGGGTCTTCACGACCGGTCCGAGTGTCGCGCCGAGGAAGTCGACCTCCTCCTTCGCCCGCTCGAGCATCAGGAGCGTGACGTCATAGTTGAACTCGCTCGCCACGATCCCTACCCGAATTCCTTTCCCTTCGTTCGTTGGTCTCGGCATGGTGATCCCTTTCCTTTCGACCGTGATCGATCCTACCGCGTCCGTCGCACCGCTCCGACGTCGGGGAACCCCTGCCGGAGCCCCCCGCCCGCCTGACGGGAGAGCTCCTGCGGGCGGAACAGGAGCGCGTAGGCGTTGAGCGCGTGCTCCTCGGCCCGGCGCCGGGCCAGCCCTTCGAGCTCCTTCGGGCCGTCGGCCTCGTCCTCGAAGACGAAGCACTCGACGATCGGTTTCGCCTCGAGCACGCCGGCGAACATCATCCCGAGCGACGCTTCGTGGGCGCAGGTCTTGTCGTACTCCTGGGCCCCCGGCATCCCGAGCGCGAGGCACAAATCGACGCCGTCCTCGAGGAAGAGCCGGCGGCAGGCGACGGGGAGGTCCTTGATCCCCGGCACCGTGCGGCGGACGATCTTGAACCCCGTCCCCCGGGCCTGAAGGGCGCGGACCGCGTGGCGGGCCATGTCGACCCGCGCGAACGTCGTGTCGGCGACCCCGATCTTCTTCACGGCTTCGCCTCCTTCGACGTGCGCTCGAGGATCCGTTCGACGATCCGGCGCGTCGCGAGATCGTCGTACGGCCGCCTCCCGACACGGACGACCTTCACGGGGACCCCCCGGCGGACGCACTCGCGCACGATCTCGTTCTCGTTCCAGATCTGATTGTACCCGAGCGCGATCAGGTTCGGCCGGACGTCGACCACGGTCTCGTAGATGTCGGTGGTGGAGCCGAGGACGGCCCGATCGACCGGCTTCAGCGCCTCGACCATCTCGCGCCGCAGTTGTTCGGGGACGTACGGCTCGTGCTTCAGGCGACGGGCGGTCTGGTCCCGGGCGACGACGACCACGAGCTCGTCACCGAGCTTCTTCGCCTCGGTGAGGAAGTAGAGGTGGCCCGCGTGGAGGAGGTCAAAGACCCCCGTCGCCATCACGCGGACGGCCATTCTCGCCAGGCCTCGACGATCGTCCGTCCTTCGAGGAACTCCCAACCGTGGGCGAGGGCGTACCGCTCGGCCGCCTCGGGGTCCCGAGCGCCCCCGGAGTCCCCGAGCATCTCGGAGACGGTCGCCGATTCGGAAAGTCCCGCCATCCGGGCGAGCGAGATGGCGAGTTCCGTATGGCCCTTTCGCTCGTGCACGAGCCCCCGGGCCCCGTAGAGGAGGGGCACATGGCCGGGGGAGACGAACGCGGTCCGGAACCGGGCGACGAGCTCCGGGTCCGTGAGCTCGGCGGCCGCGGCCGCGATCTCGCCGACCGCCCGGATGGTCCGCGCCCGGTCGTTGTCCGGGATCCCGGTGAACGTCTCGCGGTGGTTGATCGTGATCCCGAAGGCGCTCCGATGGTCGTAGCGGGGGCGTTCGGAGAGCCCCGCCACGGTCGGGAACTCCCGACGCGCCAGCGAGAGGAGCTCGGAGTAGAACGGTAGGTCGAGACGGCGGCGCAGCTCGTCCGAGATCGCGGTGCAGATGAGACCACCGGCGTCCGTCCGGGCGAGCCGCACGAGCTCGGGGGTCGCCTTCTCCGAGAGGAAGACGAGGTCGGTCTCCCCTTCGCGGTCGGCCGCGTCGTAGATCAGGACCGGCTCTCCCGCGGACAGCGATCGGGCCGCCCGGGCGAGCGAGGTCGGGGGGTGCCGGGGACCGGACATCGTGAGCATCCCGCGTTCGAGCCGGCGGGGGATAATAAGCAAGTTGTAACTACTCAAAAAAGAGTTGGCGACCCGACAGGAAGGAGACGACGCGCGAGCGATTTCCGCGAACCGATCACGACCCTCGGACGGCCGACCCAGAGGTCGGCGTTTAGGAGGTGATCCATCTGCAGGTTCCCCTACAGATACCTTGTTACGACTTAGTCCCCCTTGCTGAACCGAAGTTCGAGCGACCCAAATGAGCCACCCTCACTCCGACCCAACTCGGATGACTTGACGGGCGGTGTGTGCAAAGAGCAGGGGCACATTCACCGCGGGATGTTGACCCGCGATTACTACGGAATCCATTTTCATGAGGGCGAGTT
>JBJKRJ010000066.1:0-66982 GCA_046704665.1 Thermoplasmata archaeon
AGGTCGTGACCTGCGCGGACTCCGCCGCGGTCGCCGGGGAGGGACCGCTCATCGGCCAGCTCCCTCCGGCCGAGCAGCCCCTCGCGAACGCCGCCCTCACCGGCCTCGGCATCGAGAACTGGACCGCTTGGAGCGCCCTCCAGACGGTCGGGGCGACCTATCTCGGGGAAGGCGCGGGTCTAGCGCCGAGCTGGATGCTGCGGCTCTGGAACGCCTTTCCCAACGGCACGGCCTCTTCCGGCGCGGTCTTCGCCTGGTGCACCGCGCTCACCCAGAACCTTCCCGTTCGCGAGTTCCCGCTGCCCCTTTCCCCCACGCTGCGGTCCTCGTTCGTGAGCCCGACGAACAACGCCACGATGCTCATCGTGACGTTCACGAAACCGGACAACTACACCGAGGGGAGTCAGACCCCGGTCTTCCAGGACGTCGATCGGATCAACGCCGACGCAACGGCCGCCCTCGGATCGTCCGCCGCGTTTCAGGGATTCACCTTCTACCAGACCGGTACCGCCCCCATCGATCAGGCGACGAGCTATCTGGCCACCAATACGCTCGGCCTCCTCTTGGTCCTCACCATCGTGCTGCTGATCGTGATCATGATCGGCTACTTCCGGGCCCCCGCCGCCCCCCTCGTCACGTTCATCGGTATCGGCGTCTCCGTGTTCGTGACCCTGGCCGGGCTCTTTCTCGTAGGGAAGTACGTCACGACCATCTCCTCGTTCCTCGAGTCGGTCCTGCTGGTCTTCCTGATGGCGATCGTGACGGACTATTCGATCTTCATGATGGCCCGGTATCGGGAGGAGCTGGTCGAGGGACGTCCGTCGCAGGAGGCGGTCGTCTCCTCCGTTCGCTGGGCGGGCCAGAGCATCACGACGAGCGGTCTCACCGTGTTCGCGGTGGCAATCGCGATGGCCTTCTCGGGGATCGGCTTCCTCAACCAGCTGGGGATCGCCCTCGCGATCGCGGTGGTCGTGGCGATCCTCATGGCCCTCACGATCATTCCCTCGGTACTCACGCTGGTCGGACCGAGGGTCTTCTGGCCGTACACGAAGCAGCGGTTCGTGCGCGACGCGCTGCGCCGGAGGGAGCGGATCCGGACGGGGAGGACCTACTTCGCTCGCGCCGGTGCCGCCGCGACCCGACGCCCCATCCTGCTGATCCTCGTGATCCTGCTGATCTCGGTACCGGTGATCTACGCCGCGCTGAACGTGCCGGTATCGTACGACATCACGAACATCGGTCTCCCCAAGGACAATCCCGCGCAGCAGGGGTTCACGATGCTGCAGCAACAGTTCGGGCAGTCGAGCATCTCCTCGAGCTACGTGCTTGTCGTGTTCCAGAATCCGGTGCTGTCGAACGGTTCGATCAATGCCAGTGAAATACGGGACGTCGCGGCCCTCACGGCCCTCATGAACGCGACGCCCGGGGTCGCTGAGGTGAGTTCGCTCGCGGGGCCGGACGGCAGCGACCTGCCGGCATGGCTCAACCTCTCCTCGCTCCCGATCGGCCCCCAGACCGACCTGCTCGCCCAGGCCGGCCAGTACCTGGGGACCGATCAGCGGACCGTGCAGTTCCAGATCGTCACGAGCTCGAGCGGCTACTCGGCCTCCGGCAGCGCGGCGTTCGACAACCTGGAAGGGAAGGTCCTCTCCTTCCAGTCCTCCCACTCCGAGGTCTCGACCGTCTACTTCGGTGGCGCGGCACCGACGACACGGGACCTTCAGTCGCTGACGAACAATGCTCTCGAAGGGATGCTCATCGGGGTCTCGATCGCGATCTTCGTGATCCTCCTGGTGTTGCTCGGGGCCGCGTTCGTTCCCGCCCTCGCCCTTTCCGCCATCGGACTCTCCATCCTGTGGTCGTGGGCCACGATCTATGCGGTCGTCGGACTGATCGAGGGGATCACGCTCACCTTCCTGCTGCCGCTGATCCTGATCATCCTGGTCCTAGGGCTCGGCATGGACTACAACGCGCTCTTCCTCACGCGGGTCAAGGAGGAACGTCTCAAGGGGGAGGGATCGGACCCGGCCATCCGACGGGCCGTCACCCACGCCGGCGGCGTGGTCACGGCCGCGGCGGTCATCCTCGGCGGCCCGTTCCTCATCCTGGGCCTCACGAGCTCGCTCGGCATCGTCGCGGCGATCGGGCTCGGGATCGGGATGGCGACGCTCCTGCAGGCGTTCGTCGCCCAGACCTATCTGGTCCCTTCGATCCTCTCGGTCGGTCGGGACCGGATCTGGTGGGGACCCTCGCGGAAGCGGCGGTCGACGGAGACCCGCTCGGACGACACACGA
This sequence comes from Thermoplasmata archaeon, assembly GCA_046704665.1. GTDB lineage: Archaea > Thermoplasmatota > Thermoplasmata > Lutacidiplasmatales > UBA184 > Lutacidiplasma. The sequence continues at coordinate 2,295 of JBJKRJ010000066.1, forward strand.
CCGTGAGCCGCCCGGCGTCGCCGCGGCGGTTTCGTCGATCCGAGAGCCCGCCAGCTCACGAAAGTACGCCGCCGGAACGAGGGGGCGCATGGCGGCGGCGTGGAGGTAACCATCGGGTCAAACGTTAAGGTCGGTCGGTCCCCGGTCCGGGGGTCCATGTCCTTCCGGGTACACGACACGCTCTCGGGTCGGGTCCGAACGGTCGCTCCGCGGCCGGGACGGCCGCTCGGGATGTACGTGTGCGGTCCGACGGTCTACGCACCGGCCCACGTAGGTCACGCCCGCACCTACCTGTACTTCGACGTGGTCCGCCGGTCGTTCGAGGCCGACGGGATCCCGGTCCGTCACGTGATGAACATCACGGACTTCGAAGAGAAGATCGACCGGCGCGCCGCTGCGCTGCACACGACCTGGAGGAGCCTCGCCCGACGTGAGGAAGCCGGGTTCTTCCGCGACCTCGACGCGCTGGGAATCCTGCGGCCGAGTTACGCGCCGCGGGCGAGCGACTTCATCCCCCGGATGGTCCGGATCGCGGCCCGGCTCGGGAAGTCGGGCCGGATCCGCCAGGACGACGGCGCCTGGTACTACCGCCCGCCGGACCGTCCTCAAAGCGAGAACTTTCCGGTGGGGGCCGAGCTCGCCCAGCACGCGGTACCGGAACCCGGCCGCCCGTTCCCGGAGAAGGAGTCCCTGGCGACCGAGTTCATGGTCTGGCAGCGCCAGGAACCACCGCTTCCGTCATGGAGCGGACCGTGGGGCAAAGGGATGCCGGGCTGGCATCTTGAGTGCTACGCCATGGCGGAGGAGTATCTCGGGATGCCGGTCGACCTCCACGGTGGGGGCCTCGATCTGATCTATCCCCACCACCACGCGGAGAACGAGATCGCCCTCGCGCTTACCGGTCAGCGGTTCGCCCGCTTCTTCCTCCACACCGCCTTCGTTCTCCAGAACGGAAAGAAGATGTCGAAATCGGTCGAGAACCTCGTGTCGATCCGGGAGGCCCTCGAGACCTCGGACGCGCCCGGCCTGCGATGGTACCTGCTCAATCCGCGCTACTCCGAACGGCTGGCCTGCGACCATGACGAACACCTCGCCGCCAGCGAAGAGCACGCGAGGGTGCGAACGGCGATCGCTCGGTGGCTTCGCAGCGGCCGCCGCGGACGGGTCGGGGCCCGGGCGGCGCGCGCGCTCGCCGCCGCGGTGCGCGAGGACCTCTCCAACGACCTTGACACGCACCGGGCGATCGGCCGACTGCGCTCGTTCGCCCGAACCCTCGACTCGGACCCCGCCGGCGGTCTGCCGCGCGGCGATCGGGCCGATGCGGCCCGGGCGATCCGGGAGATCGAGTCCCGCCTAGGGATGCCGCTTCACTGAGCGTCCGGGCCCTCGACCACCGTGCTCAGGCCGTTCCCGCCGCCCATGCAGAGGGTGGCAAGGCCGAGCCGTTCCTTCGAGCGGACGAGCTCGTGGACGAGCGTCACGACGATGCGCGCTCCGCTGGCGCCGAGAGGGTGCCCGAGAGCGACCGCCCCGCCGTTCACGTTGAACTGTTCCTCCGTGAACCCGAAGGCCCGCTGGACGGCGAGCGAGGCCGACGCGTAGGCCTCGTTGTGCTCGACCCGGGCAAAGTCCTGGGGGGTCAGGTGGACCTTCTCGAGATGCTTACGCACCGTTGGGATCGGCGCTTCCATGACATCCCGGGGGTGGACCCCGCTCTCGGCGGTCGAGTGGATCCAGGCGAGCGGACGTGCCCCGGTCCGGTGCACCTCGCGCTCGCTCGCGAGGACAAGGGCGGCCGCCCCGTCGGAGAGCTTGGAGGAGTTCCCCGCCGTGAGGACCCCGTCCGGGAGGAACGCCGGCTTCAACTTCGCGAGCTTCTCGAGGTTCGTGTCCGCGCGGGGGGTCTCATCGTGGTCGAGCCCGATCAAGCCCGGCGCGAGGCCGGCCGGTACCGGGACGATCTCCCGGGCGAACGTTCCGTCGGCGGTCGCGTGGACGGCGAGCATGTTGCTCCGCACGGCGAACGCGTCGATCTCCGATCGGCTCAGGCCGTACTTCTGGGCGATCCGCTCGCCCGTGAGTCCCATGATCTCGTGGTCCTCGTAGGCATCGATCAGGCCGTCCCGTTGCATCGCATCGTCGAAGACCCGGGGACCCGGACGGATCCCCCAGCGGATCATTCCGTCGACAAGGTACGGGGCGTTCGACATGCTCTCCATCCCGCCCACGAGGACGCGATCGTACTCTCCCGCCCGGATCGTGGAGACCCCCCAGTGGATCGCCTTCATGCCGGAACCGCAGACCATGTTGACCGTCACGGCCCCGACGGAGTCCGGGATGCCGGCTCCTCGCTGGACCTGGCGCGCGGGGTTCTGCCCCGCGCCTGCCTGGATCACCTGCCCGAACACGACCTCCTCGATCTCCTCGGGGGAGAGGCCGGCCCGTTCGACCGCACTGCGCGCCGCGACCGTCCCGAGCCGGGCGGCGGAGAGCGCCTTGAGCGACCCGCCGAACCGGCCGATCGGGGTGCGGACCGCCGAGAGAATAGCGACCTTGACCGGGGACGTGCCCTGCATGGTCCGTCGACCGGCCGCAGACTTAGAACGTTGACGGCGACCGGCGGGGTCTCGTGGGGTCCGGGGCTCCCGCGCCGGGGAGGGGGTCTAGTCCTCTTCGACGCGCGGCGCGAGCAGGTAGCGGCCCTCGCCGCGTCCCGCCCCCATCGCGAACTCGACCTTGAGCGGGTACTCGTTCCCGACGTGGAGGGTCGTTTCGTCCGCGGCGATCGACTTCACCATCGCGGAGAAGAAATCGAGCGGATACATGCTCTTGACCACCTCTTTCACGTCCAGCCGGGAAAGGCTCTCCTTCGGGATCTTGAGGTCGAGACGATCGGTGTCGCCTTCCGAGTGCATCGTGAACCCGTCGGGCTCGAGCGAAAGCGTGACATGGTCGGTGAAGCTCTCGCTGCCCCGGATCCCCTGGCGCATATCCTCGGTCTTCACGGTGACGCTGGCCGGCGGGTTCACGTTCGGCACCTTCGGGTCGGTGATCCCTGCCGGGTCGACGACGGCCATCTGCCGCGTCAGGCGTCCGACGCCCGCGACCAGCCGGTTCTTCCCGTCGAACTGGAGGTCGATGACGTCCCCGGGCTTGGAGAGGCGCAGGACCTCCTTCAGCTTCTCGACGTCGACCCCGATGTCGGTCGGCTCCCCCGTGAACTCTTCGAAGATCCCCTTCTGGAGCTTGAGGACCAGCATCGCGACGTGGGACGGGTCGACCGCCTTCGCCTCCAGGCCCTCTTTCGAGATGCTGAACTTGACCTCACTCACGAGCGTCGAGACGACCTCCACGAGCTCGCGGAGGTTCTCCATCTTGATGCGGAGCTTGAACATCCAAAGCCTCGGCGCGACACATCGGGCCCCTCTAAAAAGGCTTGCTTTATGCCGAGGTTCTGGGCAAGTGACTTCCGCCCCGTACCTATCGGCCGGTCGTGACCGAGCTCGCCTACCTCGCCGATATCCCGTCGGCCTACGTCCGGACGTTTCGCGCCCGGGTCGTCGCGCTGCCGCCCGGAGCGGTCGTGCTGGACCGGACGTTCTTCTATCCGACCGGAGGGGGCCAGCCGTGCGATCGGGGGACCCTCCGTGCCGCGGACCAGCGTCCCTTCCACCTGGCCGAGGTCACCAAATCGGGAGACTCCGTGCTTCACCGCCTCGTTCGCTCCCCGGGGGCCGCCGGGCGGTCGTTCGCGGTCGGCACGCTGGTCGACGGCGAGCTGGACTGGACCCGCCGCCACCGACACATGCGCCTCCACACGGCGCAGCACCTCGTGAGCGCGCGCGTCTTCGCGCGAACCCGCCTGAGGACACGCCGGGCGGCCCTTGCAGGGACCTCCGCGACCATCGACCTTGAGGGGCCGCTTCCGACGGACGTGCGGGACGCCATCACCGACGAGGTCCGGGACCATCTCACGCGGACGCACGCCGTGTCGATCCGCTGGGTCCGGCGGGCGGAGTGGGACCGACACCCGAGTTCCGAGCGTTCGGGACTCGTCCCGCTCCCGGCGCAGGTCGACCCGGTGCGGGTGGTGGAGATCGAGGGTCTCGATGTCTGCCCCTGTGGCGGGACGCACGTGGGGTCGACCGACGAGATCGGACCCCTACGCTTTTCCCCGGGGTCGGGGGCGACGAGCTCGAACTCCGGGCCGGACTCGCGGCTGACGTTCACGCTGGAGCAGGCCGACCGACCCACTCGCTCCGGATGATCCCGTAGACCCGGACATCGTGCCAGCGGGCGTGATGATAGAGCGCGGACCGTAGCGTCCCTTCGAGACGGAACCCCAGGCGCTCGACGAGGCGCACCGACGGGGTGTTGTCGACGTCGATCGATGTCCCGACCCGCTCTACCGAGGTGGTCCGAAACAGGTGGTCGACCAAGAGACCGACCGCCTCTCGACCGACGCCGCGGCCGCGCGCCGCGGGGTTCCCGATCAGATACCACGCCTCGAGATACTCGAGCACCGGGTGAGCGCGATAGTAGCCGACGATCCCGGCGAGGTCCCTTTCGGCCCGGCGCTCGACCGCGAACCGGGGCGCGAGGGAGGAGGGGTCAGCCACGGCCGACTCGACGCCCCGTGCGAACTCCTCGGGGGTGTCGGTGACGAACCGATCGTGAGGGGCGACCAGCTCGGGGTCGGAGTACCATCCCATGACCGACGGATAGTCCGAAGGGACGAGCGGGCGCAACCGAACCGAAGGGCCCTCGAGGACCACCACCCGACCTCACGCCCCGCCGGCCGGTGGTGCGCCCGAGATCCGGGGGAGACCTCCCCCGAGCGGAGACGCGCTCGGGGCCTCGGTCCCCGATCCGAGAGCCGGCCCGGAGTCCTCCCGCTGGAACTCGAGGGCTCTACGATGGCCGCTGGGTGTCAAGGAGAAGACGTGCTTCGGTTCGGAGTATCCCACGACGTACTGGGTCCGGCGGTAGATCATCCGCCCCATCTCGAGCGACCGCAGCGCGGCCTTCAGCTCCGAGGAGTCCTCGCTCGAGAACTTGCGGAAGATGCCGAACTCCGTGGTCCACTGGGACGCCTCGAAGCGGATCTGCTGTCCCCGATGCTCCAACAGATGAAGGAGCAGCATCCGCTCAATCCGGTCGAAGTCCTGCTGCGGCATCCCGTCATCCACAACGGAGACTAGGAGATGGTCGTGATCTCGTAGTGGACATCGAGCCCCTTCAGGCGCTCGTGCATCTCCGTCGTCAGGCGGATGATCTCCTCCAAGGACGCCTTCTCCTTCCACTTGTAGACGAAGTCATGCATGCCCATCGACTCCTCGAAACCGATCGTCTTCATCGTTTCGAGGACGCGCAGGGGGTTGGCCCCTTCGGAGTGAAAGGTCATCCGGACGTAGGTGCGCATGGTCCCTCCGGCCGAAACGGCCGGTGCAACGACTTTAGGCGACCGTTGACTTATATATGCTTCCCTGACTCGGCGCCGTTCGATGCCCGAGAGGACGAGCGAAGGCCCGGTCGTGGTGACCGGAGGCGCCGGAGCCATCGGCTCCTGGCTCGTCGCTCGCCTGCTCGCGCGCGGCGACGAGGTCCGTATCGTGGACGACCTCTCGAGCGGGCGCCGCGAGCACCTCGCGGGAGCGCTCGACTCTCCCCGCTGTTCGCTCACCGTCGCGGACGTCCGCGAGCCCGAGCGGTACCGGGACGTATTCCAAGGGGCTCGAGAGGTGTGGCACCTTGCGGCCAACTCCGACATCCGCAAGGGCACGAAGGACCCGACGCTCGACTTCGAGCACGGAGCGGCCGCAACCTTCCAGGTCCTCGAGCAGGCCCGACGGCACGACGTGCGTCGGTTCATCTATTCCTCCTCCAGCGTCGTCTATGGGCTCCCCACGGTCCTTCCGACGCCGGAAGACTACGGGCCCCTCGAGCCCCAGTCGCCCTACGGTGCAGCCAAGCTCGCCGGCGAAGCGATGGCCTCGGCGTACGCGCATTCGTATGGCCTTCGGTCCTTCCTCTTCCGATTCGCCAACATCATCGGACCGGCCATGACGCACGGAGTGATCTACGACTTCTTTGAGAAGCTGCGTCGGGACCCGAGACGCCTCGAGGTCCTGGGCGATGGCCGTCAAGCGAAGAGCTACCTTCGGACCGAAGACTGCGTCGAGGGAATGCTGCTGGCCACGGACCGTGCGTCGGATCCCGTGAACATCTTCAACCTCGGCTCGAGCGACCGGACGTCGGCCCGGGAGATCGCGGAAAAGGTTGTGGCGGCCCACGGGGGGACGGCCCGGATCGAGTACACCGGCGGCGACCGCGGATGGGTCGGAGACATCCCTCAGCAGCTGCTATCGATCGACAAGATCAGCCGCCTCGGCTGGCGGCCGCGGCACACGAGCGCTCAGGCCGTAGACCGTACGATCGCCGAGGCGCTCGCGGCTCACCGGACCCCGGCGACGACCGACCGATAGACCTCGACGTGCCGCGCGGCGATGCGCGGCCACGAGAAACGCTCTTCGGCCGACCTCCGAGCCGCCTCCCCGACGGTTCGACGGAGGCGATCGTCGGCGGCGAGTTGCCGGAGGCGCTCGCGCAGCCCGCCCACGAGCTCGGGTGCCCCGTCCGGCAGCGACCAGCCGGTCACTCCCTCGTCGACCACCCCGCGTACGGCACCCCCTCCCACGACCGGGAGGCCGGACGCCAGTCCCTGGAGCACCACGACCGAGAGCACCTCGACCGAGCTTGGGTGCACGAGGTAGTCGCTCTCGGCGAACCGTCGCTCGAGCTCGTCCTCGGGGACCTCCCCGAGCAGGGTGACATGGCTACCCTGGCGGCGGACCTCTTCCGCGTAGCGGCTCGAGGTGATCGGGCCGGCGATCGCGAGCTCCACTCCCGTCCCCCGGAGCGCGGCCGCGGCCAGATGCCACCGCTTGAAGGGAGCCACGATACCTACCCCGAGGGCCCGCCGACCAGAACGGAGGTCCCACCGAGGGGCGAACCGGCGCGTGTCGACCCCGAGGGGTATCACGTCGAGCGGCGGAAGCGGCGGCCGGACGGCCCCCCGCATCGTCTCGGCAAGGGGCCCGGTCAGCGCGACCACTCTCGCGGCGCGCCGGACCGCCCGACGCTCGAGCCAGTAGCCCCATCGGTCGGTGAGCCGTGCGCGGTAGTACCAGTGGCGGGAGTGGGACGTGTAGACGAACGGAAGCCCTCGCCCGGCGAGGCGGTTCGCGACGACCGGAGTGTGCGCGTGAAGGACATCGTACGGCTCGTTCCGCAACAGTCGCGGCAGCTCCCATGCGAAGGGGATCTCGTCGCGCATCCGGCGTCGGCGGACTCGGTGGACGAGGCGGACCTCCTGCCCGACCCCTTCCAGGGCGGACCGGAGCTCGTAGAGGACCCTCTCGACCGCGCCGTATCCCGTGGGAGGGATCGGATGTACACCGGTTCCTACCAGGACGATACGCACGTCCGGGGGAGCCGGCCGGGGTTAAAGGAACTCACGACGCACCGGCGAGACCCGGGCCGTCGACGCCCCGCCGTGCCGCACGGCCAAAACGCGCGCCGGCTCCGGCGCTCGATCGCGGTCCGACCAGGGTCTTCGTCCCGGCGCCCGCGCGGAGGACCTGCCGAACGGCCTCTATTCGGGCGATCTCGGTGCCGGCCCGGAGCTCGTCCCGACCGGCCCCGGGGCCGGTCCGACGCGAGGGTTCCATCCGAAGGCAAAGAAACCCTCGATCGCGCCGACCAGCGTCGCCCAGCGTCGGACGATCTCGAGTGCGCGATAGCGATAGCCGGGGTAGCGGCGGTCCTCCTCGCGTCCCTCGGTCGTCAAGACGAGGGCGAGCGCCCCTAATCCTCCCCAGCCGATCGCAGCGAGCCCGAGACCGAGCCAGAAGAGCGAGGGTACGGCCAGCGTCACGAGGCCGACGAGGCCGACGAGGGGCAAGAGAACGTACGGGAGCAGCCGACCCGGGGTAGCCTCGTAGGTCATCCTGCGGCGTCGCCAGACCAGCCATCCCCCCTTCGCGTAGCGCCGCTGCTTGCGGAAGAGGGTCGTCAGTGAGATCTCCGAGAAATCGTGATCGACGACCGCCTCCGGCACGTAGACCCCTTTCCAACCTCGGCCGAGGGCCCGGAGCGCCACGTCCTGGTCCTCGCTGCCGGACCCCGAGAGGCTCTCGTCGAGCCGACCGACATCGCGAAAGACCTGGGCGCGCCACGCCGAGTTCCCCATGGGGAGAGCGTGGGGCCGGTGGCGCGCGACGCGGTCGTAGAACTGCCGGAGGTACGCGTCATAGTACCGTGCGGTGCGCGTTCGCGCGGTCCCCGGCGCGGCCGGCGTGGGTCCGCCCGTGAATCCAACGGACGGGTCGCCGAATGGCGCGACGAGCCGCTCCAGCCAGTCGGGCGGGGCCGTCTCGTCGGTATCGAGGAACGCGAAGAGGTCGCCGGTGGCCTCCGCCAGCGCACCGTTCCGGCTCTCGGCGATCGAGCCCGGGGCGGCCACCCGGCGCACCCGGGGATCCCGTGCCTGCGCCCGGTCGATGATCCCCCGGATCATCGGGTTCTCACCTCCATCCGCCACGAGGATCTCGCTCGGAGGCCGGCTCTGGGCGTGCAACGAGATGAGTGCACGATCGAGGTGGGGATCGTCCCGGACGGTCACAATCACGGTAATCGCGAGGGAACGATCGACCGCCGGGACCCGCGAGGTGACGTCCATCTCCCGCCGGCTCCTGTGCCCCCGGCCTCCGCGCGTTCTCCGAGACTCCGGGACGGTATTATGGATTCGACCGCGCGCCGGCTTGTCGGACCCGCTCCACCCACCGGCGCGGAGGACCCGGTCGCGAGCCGCCGGCCCGCGGTCCGACCCTCCCGCGGACCACCGCTCGCGCCGTGGGGGCCCACCGTAAGCGGTATCCGGAGGCTCCGGATCGAGCCACCAGGCACCTCGGCGGACCTCGGTCGGGAAAACCTTATCCCGCCCCCCGGTTCGGCGGGGCAATGCCTTCGGAAGTCACTCCCGCGCCGGCGGCCGGGGAGGTCACGCACGCCGGGGATCTCGTCCAGATCGAGTACGACCTCTGGGCCGAATCCGGTGGGAAGACCGAACTCCTCGACACGACGCACGAGGAGGTCGCACAGAAGGAGAAGATCTCGACACCCGAAGGGTACGCCTTCGGACCCCGGCCGCACGAGATCGGAGGCGAGCATTTCCCGTCCGGGATCGAGAACTCCCTCGTCGGTGTCACGATTGGGGAGGAGGTCGAACGCGAGTTCGCCCCGCGCGACGCCTTCGGTGAGCGAGATCCGAAATTGATCGAGCTGTTCTCCATGCACGAGATCGAGCGCCTCCCCGAGATGCGCCGTGAGGACGCCCGGCTCGATATCGGCACGGTGCTCACGATCGAGGGACGGCGGGGCCGAGTGGTCTCGCTCACCGCCGCCCGGGTCCGCGTCGATTTCAATCCCCCCTTCGCCGGCCGCAAGGTCCATGGCACGTTCCGCATCCTGGAGCGGATCGTGGATCCGCTCGCCGAGGTCCGCGCGATCCTCGAGCTCCAGTACGGGCATGCCTCCGAGTTTCATCTCGAGCACCACGGGAACTCGGTCGTCCTCAAGGTCCCCGAGCGATCGAAGTTCGACCTGTCGTGGATGGCCAGCAAGCCCCGTATCATTGACCGGATCCGCACCTACCTGCACCCCCAGACGATCCGGGTCGTAGAGGAGTACGTGACCCCGGCCGCGGAGAAGAAGGCCGAGTCGAAGGCGGCGAAGGCCGACGTGGAGGAGAAAGCCTCCGCGCCTCCGGCCCCCGGGACCCCTGCTCCTTCGTCGACCCCCGAAGCCGCGGCGCCCGCACCGACAGGGGAAAAGGCGAGCGAGACCGCGTCGGGACCCACCCCGTAGGACGGGAGCCCTCCCCCGCCCGCGGACCCGGGCCGGCCGAAAGACACGAACCGCACCCACTTGAATCCGGAGGAGCTGGCTCTCGCGTGCCCGTCTCCCCGCTGGGACCCTCGGTCCCCCGCGCGTTCCTGATCGTGGTCTTCGCCATCGCGATCGCCGTCGGCACGCTGGTCGCCTACCTCGGGATGACCGGCGCGATCGGGGCGGGAATCCCCTGAGGAGATCCCCCGTTCGAGTCCGTAGCAAGGTCAGATAAACGGACGCGTCGGTCCCTCGTCCGTGACCGACTCGGCCGCGGCGTTCGAAGAGGGAGATCGAAGGGCCTATTCCGGGTGGCTCGCCGGCGGCCTCGTCATCCTGGCGATCATGGTCATCGGGGCTGCGTTCTGGTTCAAGTACCACCCGTAGGGCGGGGAACTTCGGGGGTCGCACGTTTCGCGGACGGCCAACGGTAGAGGTAGACATCGGTCGCCCGGTCGTATCGAGCCGGGGTCCACCCCCGGATGGGGTGACAGTGGCTGACCACGCGCGCCCCGTCCGCGAGCTCCCGCTCCAACTTCGGTCGGAGCCGCTCCATCGCGCCCGGCCAGAGGAACGCGGTGACGACGGTCGCGGGGCGGAAGTCGAGCTGGAAGAGGTTCCCCCAGTGAATCGTGATCCGGTCGGCGTTCGTCCCGAGGCGCCGACGCATTCGGAGGATCAGGACGCGGATCGGTTCGACCTCGATCCCGACCACGCGGGCCCGGTGGGCCCGGGCCGCCCGGAACACAATGGCCCCGGTCCCGGCCCCGAGGTCGTAGACCGTGTCCGTAGGACCCACGTCGGCGAACTCGAGCATCCGTTCGGCCGCGCGCCGGGGCGTCGGTTCGTAGCCGGCGCCGAAGGCGAAGGAGGCAAAGACGAAGTACGCCGCCGCGAGACCGACGACGAGCAGCACGATCGCGAGGACCAGCGTACCCTCGGCCATCGACCGTCAGTCGGTATGCTCGAGCCCGAGACGGAGCCGGCGGGCCGCGGTCCGGGGGTCGATCGACCGTTCGACCACCCGGTCGAGTAGGCGCTTCAGGTCCTCGTCGCTCTCGAGACGCTCGGAAAGCTCCCGACCGACGCGCTCCCGCACGAGGCCGACGATCTCCGCCGTCAGGCGGTGCCGCTCGCTCGCTTTCCTCTCCCCGGAGGAGTCGAGGTGGCGCTCGTGCGACTCGACCGCCTCCCAGAGCTCCTCGACACCGCTCGGCACCGTCGTGGAGGTCGCCACCACGACCGGAGCCCATCGACCATCCGGAGCGACCTGAGCGACCAGGTCCGAGAGATCCCGTTTCGCCACGTCGGCACCGGGAAGGTCCGACTTGTTCACGCAGAAGACGTCCGCGATCTCGAAGAGCCCGGCCTTCAGGGTCTGGACCTCGTCCCCGAGATGAGGGACCAGGACGACGATGTTCGTCGTGGCGATCTCCCGGATCGCGACGTCGACCTGCCCGCTCCCGACGGTCTCCACCAGGACGACGTCGAAGCCGGCGGCGTCGAGCAGTCGGGCCGCCTCGAGGGTCGCCGCGGCCACCCCGCCGGCTGCCCCTCGGCTGGCCATCGACCGGAAGTAGATCCCTTCGTCGTCGGCACGGCGTTCGAGACGGATCCGGTCCCCCAGGACGGACCCGCCGGTAAACGGGCTCGACGGATCGACCGCGACGATCGCTACGGTCTTCTGCCGCGACCGCAGGAGACCGACCAGGCTGTTGATCAGGCTCGACTTGCCGACCCCGAGGGGACCGGCCACCCCGACGACCGGCACCCCCCGAGTGCGCACATAGAGGGCGCCCAGCACCGGTTCGACCGACGGGTCCCCGTTCTCGAGCGCCGTGATGGTCCGGGCGAGGGCCCGTCGATCGCCCCGGAGGATCGACCGGGCGGCCGGAGGAAGCCGCGGGGACTCGCTCATGCGCGGTGACGCGCGAGCTTGCGGGCGGTCGTGACGATCGTCTCGAGGGAGGTCCCCGGGCCGAAGATCGCGCGGATCCCGGCCTTCTTCAGACGCTGGACGTCCTCGTCCGGGATGATCCCGCCGGCGAACACCGGGATCCGTGGGGCCTTCTGCTCCTTCAGAAGCGCGAGCACGCGGGGAAAGAGCGCCATGTGGGCCCCGGAGAGGATCGAGAGGCCGATCAGGTCGACGTCCTCCTCCAGGGCCGCGCGCACGATCTCCTCAGGAGTCTGGCGCAGGCCGGCATAGATCACTTCCATTCCGGCGTCCCGGAGCGCGCGCGCGACCACCTTCGCGCCCCGGTCGTGGCCGTCGAGCCCGGGCTTCGCGATCAACACTCGGATCGGGGGGACGCGCGAAGAGCGCCGTGACGAGGACATCCGACTCCGCCGACAAGGGCGGCGGAGAAAAGGTTTCGCCGACCCCCCTCAGATGAGCGCGATCAGGTCGATCACGAGGTTCCCCGCCAAGAGCGCGGTCACCGCGCCCAGGGCCATCAGTACCAAGAACGGGAGCTGGGGAGTGACCCAGACGCGCGTCACTCCCTGAGCGGTGAGTGTCCCGGCGATCTTGATCCGGTGCTGTCGGTCCTCGGTCGATGTTTCGATGTCCGCCTCTTCCTCCCGGGCAGAGGGATAGGCACGGTCCCGCACCCACACGAAATGCGCCGGCAGCTCGCGGACGGGGATCGAGTAGCCCGTGAAACCTCGGGACAGGTCGAACTCCCCCCGACGGACGTTCCGGACCGCCACGGCGATCGGAACCACGACGGAGAGGAGAGCCGCGTTCATCAGAAGGTTGAGCGCGAACGGAAGGAGGCCGGGGACCGCGACGGCCGCGCCGCTGCTCCCGAGGAGGAGCGGGGACGGGAACGTCGGGACGAGCAGACCCGCGATCATGAGCGCCTTGGCGTCCGCCCCCCCGTACAGGACCCCGACCTCGAACAGGACCCGGGCGAACACCACGGTCACGAGCACGATCACGACGGCGTACGGCACCGCCGAGGCGCTCACCCCCCAGCGGACCGCCACCCAAGTGACGACGAGCCCGACGGCCAGATAGGCCCCGAGCTCGATCAGGTCGGCGTACGGCGCCCCCTTCTCCCCGAGCCGCACGTCCCAGGAGAACATGTGCTCGAGGGTCAGGGCAGCGACCGCGAACCACATCACCAACGGGACGGCACCCCCCGGCGCGACCGCGACCGCGCCCAGGAGGAAGCCCACGACGCCGAGGAACTGCCAGAGCCGGTCGGTCACCTCGCGGCGCTTCAGATCGGAGGCCGCCGCGTAGGCGAATCCCAGCACGAGAACGGAGGCACCGGCTGCGAGCACCGCTTCGGCGAGGCCAACCACGCTTACTCCCGTCCGCGCTCTTCGGACGGTGGGCCTCCTTGATAAGACCGCACCCGGAGTTCGGCCGTCCTTCCGAGGGCCGGGCGGCGTCGCTTCCAGACAGCCTTTTAAACGACCCCCCAATCGGCCGCCGCCTTTCGAGGAGTGGATGGTCGAGTACAAGCTCGTGATCTCGGACCGGGCGAAGGCCCTCGCGCGCACGGTCGGCGACCCGGCAGCCGCGGGTTTCCTCGGAAAGCGGATCGGCGAGACGATCGGCGGCGAGCTGATCGGTGCGAGCGGCTACACGTTCCGTATCACCGGGGGGACCGACAAGAGCGGGTTCGCGCTGCGACCGGACCTTCCCGGAGCGCGACAGACCCGCCTCTATGTCGGGGAGGGCTTTGGCTTCCAGGCGCCCCGGCCCGGCATGCGCAAACGTCGAACGTTCCGCGGCAACACCATCAGCGAGGATACGGTGCAGATCAACCTGGTGGTCGAGCAAAAGGGCGCGAAGCCGCTCGCGGAGCTGTTCGGCGGTTCATGAAGGTCCCCCGACAGCCCGAGGTCAACATCGGTCTCGTCGGTCACGTCGACCACGGCAAGACGACCCTCACGCAGGCGTTCTCGGGGGAGTGGACCGATCGCCACTCCGAGGAGCTGAAGCGCGGCATCTCGATCAAGCTCGGGTACGCCGACGCGGCGTTCTACAAGTGCCCGAACTGCCCTCCACCGTCCGGCTACTCGGTCGAGCCGGTGTGTCCCTCGTGCGGCGGAGAGGCGAAGTTCCTCCGGGCGGTGTCGTTCGTGGACGCGCCGGGCCACGAGACGCTGATGGAAACGATGCTCTCGGGGGCGGCGATCATGGACGGAGCCCTTCTCCTGGTCGCGGCGAACGAGCACTGCCCGCAGCCCCAGACGCGCGAGCATCTCTACGCGCTCGACATCATCGGGGTCCGCCGGGTCGTGGTCGTCCAGAACAAGGTCGACCTTCTGAGCACCGAGGAGGCGAAAGCGAACCACGGTGAGATCGTCGAGTTCCTCAAGGACTCGCCGATCGCGAACGCGCCGGTCGTCCCGGTGAGCGCCAACCACAAGGTGGGCGTCGACGCGCTGATCGAAGAGATCGAACGGACGATCCCCACGCCGGACCGCGACACCGCGAAGCCCCCGCTCATGTACGTCGCGCGATCGTTCGATGTCAATCGTCCGGGAGCCCGACCGGGAGAGCTGCGCGGTGGGGTCCTCGGGGGATCGCTTCTCCAGGGCAAGATCACGAAGGGCGAAGAGATCGAGATCCGTCCCGGCCGGGCTGGAGCGACCGGCGCCTCTGCGGAGTCCCTCACCACCCACGTAACGTCCATCGTCTCGGGCGGACAGGAGTGGGACGAGCTCCATCCGGGGGGCCTCGCGGCGCTGGGGACGAGCCTTGACCCGTCGCTCGCCAAGAGCGACGCTCTGACCGGTCGGCTCATCGGGACGGTGGGTACGCTTCCCCCCGTGAGCCAGAAGATCCGTCTGAAGGCGACACTGCTCGATCGGGTGCTCGGCGCTCAGCGGGAGATCAAGGTGGAGCGGATCCGGACCAGCGAAATGCTCGCCGTGACGGTCGGAACGACCGTGGCAAGCGGCAAGGTCACGAGCGCGCGGGGCGATGAGGTCGAGCTCGCCCTCAACCGTGCGGTCACGGTCTTTCCGGGGAGCCGGGTCGCGATCTCGCGACGGCTCAATGCCTGGCGCCTCATCGGCTTCGGGATCGTCGAGACGAGCGGTCGATGAAGCCGGACCTCCTCGAGATCCTTCGCTGCCCGGTATGCCGGGGCGAGCTCTCGCTGACGGTCCGCGCGAAGGAGGGAGTCGAGATCGTCACGGGCACCCTCGCGTGCGCGACGTGCCGGGTCGACTACCCGATCGACGACGGGATCCCGGACCTCCTCCCTCCGAACGAACGAGACTGATCTCGGCCGGATCATCCCACGGGCCCATTGTAGTAGTAGTAGTACGCGAACAGCGCGAAGAACATCAGTACCGCAAGGCCGACCGACGGGAGCATCCAGCGGATCGTGCCACGGCTCCGGGCCTGGACCGAGCTACCCACCGTGACGACCGGGATCGCGAACGCGAGCCAGTAGCCGGTCAGGACCGTCTCATAGAGCGCGAAGGAGGTCTGGTCGCCCTGCGGATCGTGGAAGACCAGCAGCACGACGAGGAGCACCGCGAAGACGAGGAACGCGAGACTGACCCCGGCGGCGTCCGTGTACCCTTCGAGGCCCTGCTTTTTGTTCGGGTGGTAGCCCCAGAGCACCACGAGCATCGCCACAAAGAGCAGGAGGGTCCCGACGAGGACGTAGAACGCGGGGGTGGCGAGGGTGAGCGCGGCCGTACCGGGACCGGGGGGTGACGGCGTCACGGGGACTCCTACGGAGCCGTGAGGACCACGCGCGCCGGCCCACCGTCGCCCCCTTTCAGATCGAGGGGGAGACAGTGGAGCTCGTACTCCCCCGGGGGGACCTCGGCCAGCATCAGGCCCTCAAGGATCAGGATCTCCTCTCCCAAGAGCAGGTGGTGGACCGGAAAGCGACCCGAAGGGTCCGACTCCACCGAAAGCGCGTCGACGCCGACCATGCGGACCTTCCGTCGCACGAGCTCGCGAGCCCCGTCCTCGCTCACGGCCACATAATCGGGGAAGAACTCGAGCTTCGCGCGCCACCTTGGGGAGTTCGAGGTGCGAAACAGCACCCGAGTTGTGCCGGCGGGCAGCTCGGCGGCTTCCTTCGGTCCCACCGACCGCACGTCCGGCGGCACGTCGGCCACCCAGCACGGGCCGTTCAACACCTCGAGGTCCAGCTGGTCGACGCTCGCCCCTCCGGCGATGAAGTGGCAGGGCGGGTCGACGTGCGTACCGGCGTGCGAACCGAACGAGAGCGCCGAAACACTATAGGCGTCGCCGCGGTCGACCGACCGTACCGGTCGGTGAGAGAAGGTCGGATCTCCCGGGAAGGTCGGGGTCCCTTCGAACAACGGCATCGAGACATCCCACCGTCGCATCGGCGCCTCCGGGTCCCTTACCCCTTCTTCCTTGTCCGTACCGGATGATAATGGTTGTTGGTGCCGAAAACGTGCGCCGGTGTGAGCTACGGCCGCGCGCTGACCTCGGGACTCCTGCCCGTAGAGACGAAGGGTTAAACACGGTCCGAGTGACGAAGGGGGGATGCGTTCTCGACGGGGTGCGTCACGCTCGGTGGACGAGGACGAGGACCTCGACACCGAGGAGGACGAGGAAGAAGAGGATGAGGAGCCGCCGCGGCGCCGGCGGCGGCCGTCCCGGCACCCCCCGGACGGCCGGAGCGGCCCACCGCGCCGTTGGAAAGGACCGGACGATTCGGAGGAGGACGAAGAGGAGGAGGGGCCGGCGTGGGCCGGGCCCGGCAAGAGAAACCGGCCCCCGGTCTTCTGGCGCGCCCGTGACTCGCTCTACTTCGAGCCGCTGGTCGCCCTCGCGGTGATCGTGGTCCTGCTCGTGAGCCTCTACGCGTACACGGGGAACTTCCCGCCCGTCTACGTCGTCGAGTCGGGAAGCATGCAGCACGGTCCGAACGACGTCCTGGGGTTGATCAATGCGGGGGACCTCGTCCTGGCCAAGACGACCTCGGCGAGCTCGATCACTCCCTACATGGTGGGGCTGGTGACCGGCTACGCTACGTACGGAGAGTACGGCGACGTACTCCTCTACCATCCGAACGGAGAATCATCGGCGACCCCGATCATTCATCGAGCGCTCCTGTACTTCGAGTGGAACGCCACAACCGCGTCGTACTCCGCCCCGGAGCTGAACGGACTGCGCTGTGGCTCCGCGCCCGGGGCGGTCTATTCTCCCTGCGGGACGACCGGGATCCGCGACGGGACGACGATCTCCTTCTACCACATCGGCTGGCGTCCGATCAACTTCACCGTCAGCGTGACCGCGGCCACCCTCGGGGACCATTCCGGCTTCCTGACGATGGGGGACAACAACTCCATCCCCGACCAGATGGCGGGGTTCAGCACCCTGGTCGAGCCGGGGTGGGTCATCGGCGTGGCCCGCGGAATGATCCCATGGTTCGGCGGGCTCAAGCTGCTCCTCGAGGGGAACGGGGGGAGGGTCCCGGTGCAGTCGTGGGAGTTCCTTGGCCTCACCGTCGCCGGCCTCATCCTGCTCGCCTTCGGCATCCATTATGCGCTGCGGATCGAAGGGATCGAGACCCCTCTCCGGAAGGAAGAGGAGGAGGAGGCACGTGCCCACCGGGCGGCCGACGAGGACGAAGAGGACGAGGAAGACCGTCCGCGCGGCTGGTTCCGCTCGCTCCGCGCACGCCGTCGGGACGACGAAGAGGAGAACGAGGAGACGCGCCCCCCACCGGCGCGCCGTCGCCGGTACTTCCCGCGGCCGCGTCCCCCCCGAGCCGGCCGACGGGGACGGCCCCGCCCCCGGGTACGCCGGGGGGAGAGGGACGAGCGACGGACCCGGAACCGGCATCTCTGACGAGGGTCGCTCGGGCCGGACAGCACGTCGACCGTTCCGAGCAATCCTAATGTGCGCGTCCGGGTGAGGACGGCCAGCTACTCCATGCACGTCATCGGCGGCACGGCCTCGACCGCACTCGCAGAACGGATCTCCCGCGAGCTCGGCAATGCGCCGTTCGCCATCCCGTTCACAAAGCGGTTCCCGGACGGGGAGATGTACCTACGGATCGGCGGCCGGCTCGAGGGGGAGGATGTGGTCGTCGTCCAATCGACGCGGACCGACCAGGATCTCGTGGAACTGCTCCTGCTCGAGGACGCCGTGCGGGAAGCCGGGGCCCACCGGACCTTCGTCGTGGTCCCGTACTTCGGCTACGCGCGCCAGGACCGGAAGTTCTTCCCGGGAGAGCCGGTCAGTGCGCGCGTGCTGTGCCGGCATGTTGAGCTCGACGCGGACATCGTCGTGACGGTCGACCTGCACTCCGCTCAGACGCTCAGCCATTTTTCCAAGCCGGCGTTCGAAGCGAGCGGGATTCCCGCGATCGCCCGACTCCTCCGGGAGCGGGTCATCGACGTACTCGTATCGCCGGACCGGGGCGGCATCGACCGGGCGCGCCGGATGTCCCAGCTCCTCGACCGACCGTGGTTCGCCCTCGAGAAGAAGCGGATCGACAGCGAGCACGTGGAGCTCTCCCTTCCCCCCGAGCTCCCCGTCCCGATCGACGGCAAGCACGCCGTGATCGTGGACGACGTCATCTCGACCGGCGGGACGATCGTCGAGGCGGCGAAGCTCCTCACGAAGCACAAGGTCGGGGCGGTCAGTGCCGCGTGCACCCACGGGCTCTTCCTGAAGGACGCGTTCGAGCGGATCAAGGCGGTGGTGGACGAGATCTACTCCACCGACACGCTGGGCAATCCGGCCGAGAAGGCATCGGTCGCGCCGGACATCGCGCAGATCCTTCGACGGCAGTCCTCCGCCTGAACGGTCCGGTTGTGACGGAAGTTCCTCGGGCCGCGGCGGGGGCACCTTCCGACGAACTCCTCGAGCTCGTCCAGCTGGTACGTCGTGAACTCAACGTTCGTCGGGAGTCTCCAACGGGGGAATGGGTCGAGGAGGTCGCGACCGACCTGCGGGCCGGACGTCGGCCGGGCTGGTACCTGCCGCGAAGCGCGGGAGGAGGGCTTGCGTTCTACTCCGAACGAGGTCCGGATGCGTTCGGCCATGTCCACGTCACCGAAGGGCCAGACGCCGAGGACCGGGCGCTGGTCCTCGCGAACCTCCTGCTCGACCACCTGGCCCCCTCGGTCCGTTCCATCGACCTCGGCTGGACCGGGATGTCCCCCGAAGTCGAGCGACGCGTGGCTGATCGGCTCTCCTCTCGGGCCGGCTCGACCGTGATCGGCCGCGGCGCGGTCGAACGCGAGCTGACCGCCGCGGACGGAGAAGCGCTCGGCGAACCTCCCGGGGGCCTCGTCCTCGTACCGCTCGCGCAGGTGACGGTCGACGCCCTCGCCCTGCTCGACCAGCGGGCGTACACCGGCACCGTCGACGAGCTCCTGGTCGGGTCCCGCTTTGACGACCATCGACGGGTCATCGAGTCCCTCCTCGAGGGCAGCCTGGGGCCGTTTATCGGGGCCGCGTCGACGGCGCTCCTCGTGCCGGAGCCCCCGCGTCTCGTGGGTGCGCTGTTCACGGCGGAGCAGTCCCCCCGCCACGCCGTCTTCCTCAACTTCATGATCGACCCGAGCGACCGGGGCCGGGGACTCGGCCGGTGGCTCCTCCGTTGGGGCTTCCGCGCCCTCCGCGCGCTGGGCTACGCCTCCGTGCACCTCTGGGTCACCGATGCCAACCTCCCGGCGCGGAAGTTGTATGACGAGAGCGGGTTCCACCCCATCGCCTCGGCGACCATCTATCGCTGGGAGCGGCCCACGTTCCCTCCGCAGGCACAGGCCTCCCGGTAGTCGCAGCTCTCGAACCTCCAGTCCGGGCACGGGACCAGGTCCCCGAAACTCCCGGTCGCGAGTGCCCGGCCGAACGCTTCGACCCGGGCCCGCCAGAGGCGAGCGAAGGGGGTGACCGAGGCAAACCGGACCTCGAACACCCGGACCCGCTCGGACTCGGATGTGGCCCGCTCGAACGTCATGAACACCCGACCTTGGGTGCGTCCGGTCACCGCGCAGCGGAAGCCGAGTTCGAGCGCGTACTGGGGAAACCGCGCGAGGAGCTCCCCGGCGGGAGGCGGCGAGCGCGCCCGGGAAGGGCGGACCAGGAACGGGTCGCCTCGGAACCCCGCCACCTCCTCCCCAGGTTCCGGCACCCGGGACGCGAGGCGCGCCACCTCGCCGAGGGGCCCGGATTCGATCGCCTCGACGAGCCGGGCGTAGGCGTCCGGGGGCTCCTCGAGCGGCGAGACCCACTCCACCGGAGCGGCAAGCGGTCGGGTTCGCTCGAAGTAGGCGTGTCGGGGATAGACCATGTCGCGGAAACGGTCCACCGACGCCCCGGGGGCAGGCGCCCCCTCCCGGTCGAGTGCGGCGGAGAGTCGACGATCCTCTTCCGGGTACGGGCGTAGCTCCGCGAGCCCCGCCAGTATCCGTGAGGGGGGATCCTCTTCCTGGCCGGTGCAATCGCAGGTCGAAGAGGTCCGGAACTCGCACCCTCGGTCATAGAACGGGCACCGCGGAAGTCCCTCGGGAGAACGGCTCTTCCAGCTCGTGCGCAGGAGATCGGCGTGACGCCGCATCTCCTCAAAGAGCCTCCCCGGTTCGTGAAACCGGCACTCCACGACGCGCACGTCGCTCACCCGGTCGCCGTGCACGGCGAGGGAGACCACGCGACCGGTGCCTCGCCCGACGAGGGCGCAGTACATCCCGAGCTGTTCGACGTACTCCGGGCGTTCTTCGAGCACATGATCGGCCCCCACGGCCAGGGTGGAGGTCTTGAGCTCGATCGGACCATCGGCGAGCACGTCGATGCGGCCGACGACGCCCTCTCGCCGGACCCGGACCTCGAGGGCACCGTTCCCCGCGAGGACCGTGCCGAGCTGTCGGTGCCAGGCGCGGCCGGCCTCCATGCGCTCCTGTCGATCGGCGGGCACGGGAACGGGAGGCGCGGTGAGCTTCCAGAACGCCCTTCGAAGGGCGAGCAGGTCCGTTACCGATACCGGGCGGAGTCCGCTCGAGCGGCCGAGCCGCACTCCGATCTCCCGGGTGAGGAGCGGGTCCTCCCGTACACGGGCCACGTCGCTCCAGTCCACCTCCGTGCGACTCGGTTCGACAGAGGTCACGCACGCCGAATCCACTCCGGATATAGTAGCTCCCCGGCCGCGAACCGGCGGCCCGCCCGGGGATGCGATATAGGGGCTCTCCCGTGACGGGACCGTGACCGATTCCCGCCGCCGGCCCCTCATTGTCGGAAGCGGGATCGCGGGACTGTATGTGGCCCTCCGCTGCCGGGAGCTCGGGCTCCGCCCCACGATCATCACCAAGTCGCGGCTCGAAGAGTCGAACACGCGGTACGCCCAAGGCGGCATCGCGACCGCGATAGGACCGAACGACTCTCCCTCCCTTCACCTCAAGGACACGATCGCGGCCGGCGACGGTCTGGTCGATCGGGAGGCCGCCCGGGTCCTGACCTCCGAGGCGCCCGCGCGGATCGCCGACCTGGTGCGGTACGGGGTCCCGTTCGACACGGTCGAGGGCCAGATCGCCCTCGGACGAGAAGCGGCGCACTCCCGCTCCCGCATCCTGCACGCCGGAGGGGACGCCACCGGCCTCTCGATCGAAGAGGCGCTGCGGCACCGGGCGCTGGACGCCGGCATCGACGCCCGGGAGCGCACGGTCCTTCGACGGCTCGAGCCGGACGGGCCGACGGGGCCCCGTGCGTATCTCACCGACGCCGATGGCCAGAACCTGGAGGTACTGCCCTCGGGCCCCGTCGTGCTGGCGACGGGCGGCGCGGGGAGCCTCTATCGCCAGAGCTCGAACCCCTCGATCGCGACCGGCGAAGGCGTCGCGGTCGCGTTCCGTGCGGGTGCGTTGATCACCGACATGGAGTTCATCCAGTTCCATCCGACCGTCTTCTGGAGGGAAGGAGCCCCCCGTTTCCTGATCACCGAAGCGTTCCGGGGCGAGGGGGCGGTCCTGCGGAACAATGGCGGCGAGCGGTTCATGGTCCGGGTGCACAAGGATGCGGAGCTCGCCCCCCGCGACGTCGTGTCCCGGGCGATCGACCGGGAGATCCTGCGGACGGGGCATCCCTGTGTCTACTTGGACGCGACCGAGATCCCGCGGGACCGCCTGTTCGTCCGGTTCCCTTCGATCTGCCGGTACCTCGCCTCCTATGGACTCGACCCTTCCCGCGACAAGATCCCGGTCACGCCGGCGGCGCACTACATGATCGGAGGCGTCACCACCGACCTCGAGGGACGCACGAGCATGAGCGGTCTCTATGCGTGCGGCGAGGTCGCGTCGACCGGAGTCCACGGCGCGAACCGTCTCGCGTCCAATTCGCTCCTCGAGGGCCTCGTGTTCGGGGAGCGGGTCGCTCGCCAGCTCCTCCACCCCGTCCCGCACCGGCTCTCGCCGCCCAAGACGGTCGTTCCGGTCTCGGTTCTGGCCGGAGAGGGCCGGGCGGACGGGGCCGGTCGGAACGGAGAGGTCCGCGACCTGTTGTGGAACCAGGTCGGGATCGTGCGCACTGCGACGGGACTCGGCTCGGCGATTGAAGAGTTCGACCGGATGTCCCGCATCGCCGAGCCGAGCCGGACGGAGGATCTCCCGGGACCGTTCGCGAACGCGGTCCTGACCGCCTCTCTCATCGCCCGGGCCGCGCGGGCCCGACCCGAGAGCCGCGGGGCACACTACCGTTCGGACTTCCCGCGCCATCGGCCGGAGTGGCGTCACCGCATCGGCCTGTGTCGTTCGGAGCCGAGCCGCCGGCGTTCGTAGCCCGGGCGACAAGGGTAAAGGTCCCGGGTCGGTCGCCGCCGGCATGGACCTTACCCTCTCCGGGGACGAGGAGGACCTGCGGGAGACGGCGCGTCGGTTCGTCCGCAAGGAGATCTGGCCGGTCACCGACCGGATGGACCGCGAGGACTACTTTCCCCGAGACGTCTTCCGGCGTCTCGGCGATCAGGGATTCCTCGGAATCACGGTGCCCCCGGAGTGGGGGGGCCTTGGCCTCTCCTACCTCGCACAGGCGCTCGTCCTGGAGGAGATCGCACGGGCGAGTCCGGCGCTCGCGCTCAGCGTAGGGGCCCACTCGAACCTCTTCGCGGACAACGTCGCTCGGAACGGGACGGACCGGCAGCGCGAGGCGTTCCTGCCGCAGGCGGTCTCGGGCGAAGCCATCGGGGCGCTGGCCCTCACCGAGCCCGAGGCGGGCTCGGACGCGGTCTCGATCCGGACCCGCGCCGAGCGCGAGAACGACGAGTATGTCCTGAACGGCAGCAAGCAGTTCATCACGAACGGACCGGTAGCGGACGAGCTCCTCGTCTATGCGAAGTCCGCTCCCGACCGGGGGTCACACGGCATCAGCGCTTTCCTCGTCCGGAGAGAGACTCGCGGGTTCTCGGTCACCCGAAGTCTCGACAAGATGGGAATGCGGGGCTCCCCCACGGGCGAGCTCTCGTTCCAGGACGTCCGCGTGCCCGCCGACCAGTTGCTCGGAACGGAGAACGGCGGTGTGGCGATCATGATGGGCGGTCTGAACGTCGAACGGGCGGTCCTCGCCGCGATACCGGTCGGGATCATCGCCGAGTGTCTCGACCGGTCGGTGGCCTATGCCCGCGAACGCGAGCAGTTCGGTCAGAAGATCGGACGGTTCGAACTCATCCAGGAGAAGCTCGCCAACATGTACACGGACCTCGAGGCGTCCCGCTTTCTGGTCTACCGGGCGCTCGACCTCGTGCGCACGGAACCGAAGAGCCTCCGAGCGGCCGCGGCGGCGCTCACCTTCGCCTCCGAGGCGTCCACGCGGGCCGCCCTGGAAGCGGTCCAGGTTCACGGGGGGTACGGGTACATGCGGGACCTGCCGCTGGAACGGCTCGCCCGGGACGCAAAGCTCCTCGAGATCGGCGCCGGGACCACCGAGATCCGGCGGTTGATCGTCGCCCGAGAACTGCTCGGCCCCGGGTTCGCCGACTGAGCCCGCGGCGCGCCGCGGTTCCCGCCGCCGAGGATCAGTGTAGCCCGACTTTCCTCAGTCCGAGACCCTCTTCGATGTAGAGCGCCGCCTGGGTCGAGGTGGACCGTCGGTCGCGTTCGGCCGCGGTCTTGAGGTTCCGCAGGATAGCGGGTTCCAGATAGACGGCCAGTCCCACGCGTCGCTTTGCCTTGCTCTTCGGTGGTCGGGGCATTTTTGATGACTCCCTGTTTAGGTCGAACATGCCGGACGCATACGGTCCAGAAATCGACTGGGAATCTTTCCGCACTCCAACGTTAAAAACTCTTTGTCGAGCGGGATTCACATGTCGAGTCGACCAGTCCCGGAAACCGTACCCCCCGTCGCCGTACGACGCGGGGGCGCCCGAGGACCCCGGAGATCTTTCGGAACCGCGGCGGCCGTGCCGCGCCGTATTCGTCGCGAGATCCGTAAGAGTTCGGCGGGTCGTCTCCCAACGTATATAGCACCGCGGGTCCCATCGTTCCCCGATGGCGGGTCGCGCCCCGACCGGCACCGGTTCGGCCTCGGCGCTCCGGCTCGAGGTTCTCAAGGAGCTCCAGACACTGCTCGACGACCGGGAGGTACGGGACCGGCTCGACCGGGGGCCTCTCTCCGAGACCAAGGGGAGGGAGCACTGGGTGCTTCATCTTCTCTTGAGGGGTCAAGAGGCGAGCCAGACCCACCTCGATACCCTCGTCGGCAGCGCCTACTCGAACCTGCTCGCCCGCCTGCACTCGGTCGAGGACCGTCTGCAGACGCTGGAAGGGACGAGCGAGATGCTCGGGACGGACCTCCGGCGACGGTTCGAGGACTTCGAGTCCACCCTCTCCGAGCGGGTCTCGCGGGAGGTGGCGAGCGGCGTCGACGCGGCCTCGGAACGGACCGTGGGGGCCCTTTCCCAGAACCTGGACGACAAGTGGAAACCGATCGGGGACTCGATCGAGGCGTTCTCCCGGGCGTCCCATCAGCTGACGAAGGACCTCTCGGACACCTACCGCGTCTCGACCCAGAGCCGGCTGCTCCTGAACGAGAACGCGCGACGGATCATCGACCTCGGACGCGACATCGTCGCGCTCGAGGAGAGCCTCAAGCTGGCCCTCACGAAGGCGCTGGAGGACGGGCTCGCTCCCCTCGAGGACCGGATCGCGGCGCTCGAGGGCCGGCTCGGTCCATCGGAGGAGCCCGACCGAGCGAACGCGGCCGCCGACCCTCCGCACGACGTGTGAGGGGCTCGGCCCGACGATGCAACTTTCTCGCCGCCACCCCCGGTATCGGAGCCTCCGGGTCCGGGTCGCGCTGGCCCGCGCGGAGCGCACCGGCCTCGTCGTGGCGGAAGGACTGATCGCCCATGGCCGGGGCGAAGCGTTCGACTATCTTCTCGGCGAGCGCACCTCCCCGAGCGCGCGACGCGCCGAGCGCCGGGCCGCCGAGTGGCTCTCCGCCGCGCGTCACCCGGTCCTCAGCGTGAACGGGAACGTCGCTGCCCTCGCGACGAACGAGGTGGCCCGTATCGCACGGGCCGATCCGCACATTGCGGTCGAGGTGAACCTGTTTCACCGGACGGCCTCCCGCGCGCTCCGCATCGCCCGTCGGCTCCGTCGCGCCGGGGTCGGGAAGGTCCTCGGGGTCCGCCCGACCGCGCGCATCGCTGGGCTTCCCTCCGACCGGGCGAGCGTGGACCGGAACGGGATCTACGTCGCCGATGTCTGCCTCGTACCGCTCGAGGACGGAGACCGGGCGGAGGCGCTCCGCGCCCGGGGGCAGAAGGTCATCTCGATCGACCTCAATCCCCTCTCGCGGACGAGCCGCGTGGCCGATCTGCCGATCGTCGACGAGCTGACGCGAGCGTTGCGGCACATCGCCGAAGACCTCGAGCGGCGGAAGGGGCCCCGCGGCGGGACCCGGAGGAGCTTCGCGTTCGATGCGGGACGGGCGCGCGCCGAGGCGCTCGCGACGATCGACCGGCGGCTCACTCAGGAGGCGGCGCGCTCGCGGCGGCGCTGACCGCATCGCCGAGCTTCGCCGCGACCGCCTCGAGGAACCTGCGGTCGCTTGCGTCGTACGCTCCGACCTCGTGGCCGTCGATGTCGATCTCGCCGACGACCTGGGGCCCGACGCGGATCGGGACCACGATCTCCGAACGGGTCTCGAGGAAACATGCGAGGTACTCGGGGGATGCGCGCACGTCGTCGACGATCACCGTCGTCCCGTCGCGGGCCGCTCGCCCGCAGATTCCCCGCTCGATCGGGATCCGGGTGTGCTCCGTCGCACTCGGACCATCCCAGGCCTCGAGGACGAGCGTCCGATCCTCGAGACGGTACACCCCGACCCAGCGGTAGTGGGCGAACTCGGCCCGAAGGTAGCGGCAGACCTCCTGGAGCGCGAGGCGACCCGAGGTTCGGGCGCGGATCGCATCGATCTGGAGGAGCGCCGGGGTCGCGCGGCGGGCCGGTACGGTCATCGAGTCCTGCTCCGGGTCCGCACGTCTCCGGGGGGACGCGAGGGAGCGCCGAGGGGGAGAATCTCCGCCGCGACGGATCGGCCGTACGCGGCGTTTGAACTCCCGAGGCGTATTCCGCCACGAGCTTTCCAGACTCGCGCCGTACCGGACTGAGCCACCTCGGCACGCCCGAGTGCGGACGACGGAAGGCGACAGTTAAGCTTGGCGGCAGGACGGGTCTTCGTCAGTCGCGGACCGGATACCACCCGCAGTTCGCGCAGCCGTTCCGCCGTTCCTCCCCGGGGATCACTGACCCGCAATCGGGGCACGCGGTCGGCTCGGGAACCGAGAGGGCGAGGCAGTCGAAGCAGCATCCTCCTCGACGATCGTCGGGGAGAATCACGAGCTCCCTCCCGCAAATATGACAGTGAGAGTACCGCTCGTCGGACCTCCCGAAGCTGCGACTGTCAGCAAAAGAAATCATCGCGCGGCGCCACCATGGTTCCGATACATAAGCCCTCGTGTGTCGCGAAGCGTTGGACAGATTTCGTGCCGCTCGGCCGGTCGCTCAGGGCTCCTTCCAGCGCGCCTTGGCGGCTGCGATCAGGAAGAGCGCGGCCGTGAATCCGATGAGCACGCCCCAGTCGAGAGCGGCCGCTCCGAACGAGAGCGGAGCGAGGCCGACCGCGCCCTGTACGAGCATGGCGGCGTACGTCGTAGGTGAGAAGTGGGCCGCGGTCTGGGCCCACGCCGGGAGCGCGGAGATCGGGTAGTACACGGGAGGTAGCACCGTCAGGGCGAGCGAGATGAGCGGGCTGAACATGAACGTCTCGCGCACATCCTCGAAGTAGGTGGCGAGGGTGAAGGCGAGCGCGCTCGCGAACGCCCAGACGAGCACGAGGGTGCCGGCGACGACCGCCACGGTCAGCGGGCGAACGAAGCCGTCGGCCGCGAAGAGGACCGCGAACACCCCGAGAACCGGCAGCGAGTAGACGAGCTCGCTCAGCGCCATGCCCGTCACGTAGACCGGCGCCTCGACCGGGGAGGCCACGACGATGTCCTGGAACTTGAGGTCGTGACGGTAGTGGGTCAGGTCGGACTGGAGTCCCGTACCCACACTGAGCATCGTGAGGATCATACCGCCGGTGATCCCGTAGGCGATGTAGGCGCCGCGCGAGACGATGGTGATGAAGAACAGGAAGGAGAGCGGCGAGGCGACCAGGTTCAGGAGAAAGAGCGGCTGCGTACGGATCGGGATGACCCCGTTCAGGAAGACGAGGGTGAGGACCGACCGGAGCCGGTGGCGGGCGCTCACGCCTCGGCCTCCTCGCCCGGAGCCTCTTCCTCGATCGATCGCCCCACGACGTCGAGGAAGATGTCCTCCAGACTGACCGGGGCCATCGACAGGTGGGCCCCGCGTTCAAGGGCCCGTCGGGCGAGCTCGCGGGCCTCGGTCTCCCGGGTGAACACGAGATACCCGGCTTCGATGGAGGAGACGCGACCGTACGAGGTGAGCTCCTCCCGGGAGAACCCCCCCTGGATCGTCACGCGGTACGGGTAGCGGACCCGTCCGCGGAGATCGGACGGGGTCCCCTCGAGCACGAGGCGGCCCCGCTCGATGAGGGCGAGCCGCGTCGACAGTGACTCCGCCTCGTCCAGATAGTGCGTCGTCAGCACGATCGTTCTCTGCTCCCGGCTCGCGCGGCGGATCGCCTCCCAGACCTCTCGCCGCGCGAGCGGGTCGAGGCCGGTGGTCGGCTCGTCCAGGAAGAGAAGGTCGGCGTCGGAGGCGAGGACCATCGCGCACAGGGTGCGCCGCCGCAGGCCCCCCGAGAGCCGGGCGACCGAGCGACGGCGGTATTCCGTGAGCGAGAGCTCGTCGAGGGCGTCCCGCGTACGGCGCCGAGCCTCCGTGCGGTCGAGCCCCCGCATCTTGAGGTAGAGGTACACGACCTCTTCGACGGTCAGGAAGTAGAGGGGACGGGACTCTTGGGGGATGCAGGCGATCCGGGGACGGATCGCCCGCTCGTCGCGTTCCACGTCATAGCCGAGCACCTCGAGACGGCCCGACGTCGGCGCGAGCTGGGTCGCCCCGATGCGCACGAAGGTGGTCTTCCCGGCCCCGTTGCGACCGATCAGTCCGTAGACCCGCCCGGTCGGGACCTCGAGGGTCAGGTCTTCGAGCGCGGTCACGCCCGGAGGAGAGTGCGGGTACACCTTTCGCAGGTGTTCCGACCGAATCGCGACCGGCATGGGCGCGGTCGACGGTCGGACTCGCTCATAACGGTACGGCGGGCAGATCAGGGACCGACCGGGAGGCCGGGAGAGGGAAGGCGGCCTTCATCGCTCGGCACTCCGTCCGGGGAGGTCTCCCCGGCCCAGGTGAGAGCCGGCGGGAAGACCCGAGCCCCCCGAGTCCTGCCTCGCCCCACCTCGGCGGCTCAGTCGAGATGCCAGGTCGCTCCACCGTAGCCACTTGGAGGCGTGGGCGGAGTCCGGCCCCCGAGCTGGCCGGGACGGGGAATCGGTGCGCGACCCTGCTTCTTTGCGAGGTAGTTCTCGATGGCCTCCGCAGCGCGCGTTCCGGCCGCCATGGCGTAGACGATCGACTGACCTCCCCCGGCGAAGACGCCTTCCACGTCCGTCATCCAGTCGGGCCGTGCGCCTTCGGGCCACCCCCTCGAGGAGATCTTGAGGTCGAGCTCGGAGGGCATCCCTTGGAGGTCGGCCCGCTCCCCCACCGCCGCGATCACGGTATCGCAGGGGATCGTCTCGTCACTGCCCGGAACGAGCGTCACGGTGGAGCGCCCGCGAGCATCCCGTGCACCGGACTGTGTGGTCCGAACGACAATCCCCTCGACGTGCCCGGAGCCGACGATCTCCGTGGGGGCCCGCTCAAAGAGAAAGTTCACCCCCTCTTCCTGGGCCTGCCGTACCTCTTCGGCGTTGGCGGGCATTTCCTCTCGCGACCGCCGGTAGATGAGTGTGACCTTTCCCTTCTCCGACAGTCGAAGGGCCGTCCGAGCGGCATCGAAGGCGACATCACCGCCTCCGATCACCACCACGGTCCTTCCCTTGCGGCCGAACAACCCCTCGGGTCCGGTGTTCATGGAAAGGAGGAATCGGAGCGCCGGAAAGACCCCGGGCAGCTCCTCCCCGGGGATCCCAAGGGCGCGAGGAGCCGAGGCGCCGATCGCCACGAAGACCGCGAGATACCCTTCCTTCAGGAGGGATTCGGGCGTGAAGTCGACACCGGCCCTCTTTCCTTCCACGAACGTCACGTCGAGCTTCTTCCATCGCGCGAGGTCGTTGCGGAGCTCCGAGCCGTCGAGGTGGTACTTCGGGATCGTCTCCATCTGCCCGCCGAGGAACTCCTCGACCTCGAACACGGTGACCGAATACCCCCGGAGGGAGAGTTCCCATGCCGCCATGAGGCCCGCCGGACCGGACCCGACGACGGCGACCCGCTCGCGCCGGGGAGAGCTCGGCTCGTAGAGGAGGTCGGACTTGCCCAGCTCGATCGCCGCCCGCTTCAGGTGGCGGATCGCGATCGGGACCCCGCGTCCGCCCATGACGCAGTCCTCTTCGCAATAGTGATAGCAGGTCTTGCACAGGACGGTTGCGAGCGGATTGTCCTGCAGGGTCAGACGGGCCGCGTCGTCGAACCGTCGCTGGGCCACGAGCGAGATGTACCCCCGACAGTCCTGCGTGATCGGACAGGCCTGCACACAGAACGGCATGGCGCACTGAAGGCACCGCTGGGCCTCGAGCACGGCCTGATCGGGGGTGTACGGTTGGAAGATCAGGTCGAAGTCGCCGCGGCGCTGGCGGGCGGCTTCCTCGGGGACCGAGACTCGCTGATAACGGGCATCCTCGTACGGGGGCATACGGTTTCCTCGGACGGGACACGAGCGGGACGCTACGACCCCGACCGGGGGCGGTCAGTCGCGGCCACGCTAAATCGTACGCCGGAGTCGGAAAATCCCTCCGTCGCTTCGAGCAGCGGGGCCGCTCTTCCGACCTCGGTCCCGCGAGCGGCGTGCCGGGCGGAGGAGGCCACCGTGCCCCAGCGGGGGTCCGGCGAAGCGCCGCCAGGACGGGTTCGCCCGGAGACCGGGCGGGGCGACTTCAGCTCAGGATTTCCGCGAGGCGCCCTTCGCGTTGGCCCCGCCGTATCTCCTGCGCGATCCGACGGCCCGTAGAAAGGCCGGGGGCGATCAGGTCAGAGTACGCGCTCCCGGAGATGAAGAGGTTCGTCCCGGCGACGATCCTCGTCGAGATCTCGAAGACCTTGAACTCGAGTCCCTCGGTCATGATCCCCTCGATGCAGAAGGGGCCGACGAGGCCGCCGAAGAGCTCGATCGAGCGCTCGACCGTGCGCGCGGCGACATCGAAGGCGCTCGGAAGCAGGCTCTCCCTCAACACGACCGGAACGTTGCCTGTCACGACGAAGGTGGGCCGGATGCCGGCCTTCAGGAGCTCCTCCTGAGCCCCCAGTTTGTAGAGCTCGTCGATGTTGGCTTCGTCCCGTCGGTCCATCCCCAAGAGTTCAAGGGAACCGTGACCGACCCGGTAGCCGCGGTCGGAGAGCGGCGAATAGAAGAAATGCATGTAGTACCGGGTGCCCAGGACGTACTCCTGGATCACGTGCGGTCCGGTCGGGACGAACTCGTCCAGTGCCTCGCGGTTCTTGGCGAGATAGAAGCCTTTCCCGCCCTTCGCCCCGTAGTACTTCACGATCACCGGGCCGTCGACCTCGGACGGGTCCTCGTAGCGCTTCGGCATCGAGACTCCGGCGGACTCGAGCCATTCCCGCTCCTTGCGGCGATCGGACTCCCAGCCGAGCACGGCCCGGTTGCCGAAGACCGGGACATCGAGGTCATTGAACGCCTCGGCGCCGAGATACTCGACGAACGACCCATGGGGGATGATGATGACCCCCTCGGCGCGGAGGCGATCCGCGACGTGAGGGAGGTCCTTCACCGAGCCGACGGAGAGGAACCGATCCGGTCGGGCGAGCGGGAAGGCGTCGTAGAACCGGGGCGGGGCCCCCACCGAGAGCCCCAGGGTCTCGTAGCCCTCGGCGCGCGCCCCATGGAAGATCTGGAGGGACGAGTGCGAGCACAGGGTCGAGATCGTAGGCGCACGATCCCGCAGCGAGGCCAAGCGGGCCTCCGTCGCGAGCGATATTCCCATACGGCTGAGTATCGGGAGGCCGTCATAGCCTTTGCGAGGGAGGAATCGCTAGCCCGCGCCGTTCGCCGAGTCGAGGTCCCAGTACCACCGCACGCGGCGGGTGCCGAGCTCGGCGAGCTGTCGCCGGGTCTCGGGGTCGACCGAGCGGTCGCGGACGAGCGCTCGGATCTCCTCCTGGGTACCCGAACCGAGGCGGTGTCCGAGGCCGGCCCGCTCGAGCAGCGGGCGGACCGCATCGAGCGAGTACTGCCACGACTCTTCCCTTCGCCGGACGGCGACCAGGCGGGATCCCGGCACGCGGTGGATCTTGAGCTCCTCGGCGGCCCGGTGCAGCTGCTCGGCGGTACGCTTGAGCTCCAGCTCGAGACGCCGCTCGTCGGTCCGCAAGCGTTCGAACTGGTCGACGAGCTCGCGAAGCCTTGACCCGTCCCCGGTCGGGACCGCGCGGAACTCCGGGCAGATCGACTGGAAGTCGCAGCGCGGACATTGCCGTCCCGGATTCGGCTCGAACGCCCCGGTCCGGATGCCATCGCTCACGGCTCCGAGGCGGTCGTGGAGCCGCTCGAGGGTGCCGCGGGCCCGCGGTCGGGCACGCAACGGGGTGAGCGATCGCAAGTGGTAGAGCGTGAGACGTTCCACGGGCTCGGTGTAGTTGTTCTGGACCAGCACCTGGTAGAGGCTCAACTGGTCCGAGTCCTTCGCGTCCTCGCTCGAAAGCTCGCGCGAGGTCTTGTAGTCGACGACCTCGAGACCTCCCGTGGCGGTCCGGTCGATCCGGTCCACATAGCCGTGGACGGGGATCCCATCCCAGCGCGTCTCGAGATGTTCCTCGACCGACACCGGATGCGGGCGGTCGCGCAGCAGGTGGGCATAGTACCGCACGACGAGCTCCCTGCCCAGGGCACGGTACCTCGCCTCCTCGTCGGGAGAACCGTACCCTTCGCTCAACCAGGACCTCTCGTACAGCGCCAGAAGCTCCGTCTCGGTCATCCAATGCCGATCGTCCGAGGGTGGGCTCGTCATCCGCCACTCGTCCAAGGTGCGCTGGGACTCCTGCGTCCCCACACGCCGGGAGGAGGGCACCACGAGCGGGCGGACGAGCTGTTCCAGAACGGAGTGGACGACCCGCCCGAACGTGAAGTACCCCCGGGGCACTTCGGGCAGCTTGTCGAGATAGAGGAACTTCCAACGGAGGGGACACTCGAGGTACGTGCGGTACGACGAGTAGCTCAGCGCCGGTACCTGCACCACGCCCTACGAGCGACCCGGAGGTTCATCTCGTTTCCGGGGACGTCCCGCGGGCCGAAGGGCCGGCCCTGGGGCCGCCCGACTAGTGGCTACCCTCGGTCGCGGTGGCAGTGATGTCACCCGGCAGCTTCTCCTCCTCTTCCGAGGGAAGCGTGCTGCGGGCCTGCGGGTTCGTGAGGTTTTTCGGGAGGCCCAGGAGGTCGAGGAGCTCCTTGTAGTGGTTGCGGATCGTGACCGGGGTCACGTTCGCGACCGCCGCGATTCGGTCCTGGCTGCGCGGCTCGCCCATCAGGTTCGAGGCGATGTAGATGATCGTCGCCAGGATCCCGTTCGGGAGGACCCCGCTGGTCGAGTAGACCTGCTCGACCTGCTCCAGGAGGGAGAGGACCTTCTGGCGAACCTCCTTCGAGAGGTTCAGATCCTGGGTGAACCGGACCAGATAGTCCCGCGGCTCGACCGGCTTGAGCCCGAGCTTGAGCTCCCGCGCCAGGAGCGTATAGGCACGGCCCACCTCGATCTTGGTCGCTTTCGAGTGCGCGATGATCTCCTTCATCGTACGCGGCACGTGGCACTGACGGCACGCGGCGTAGACGCTCGCCGCGACGAGCGCGACGATCTTCTTCCCTCGGGTCGCCTTGTGTTCGAGCGCGCGACGATAGATGTACGTCGCCGATTCTTTGACCTCACGAGAGAGACCGAGGACGCCCGCGAGGCGGTTCAGCTCGCCGAGCGCGACGACGAGGTTTCGCTGATGCGTCCTCGCGGCCCGCAGGCGGTGGTTGAGCTTGCGGAGGTGGTAGAACTTGAGGGAGGTGTTCCGTGAGAGCGAGTTCCCCTGGAAGTCGCGGGTCGGGACTCCGATCTCACTGAAGAGACCCTTGTCGGGCATCAGCGGCGAGATGACCGGTCCCCAGCCGCGGGCCTCTCGACCCGTGTCCTCCTTCGATCCGCGCTGGCCGCGGTCGCTGACCAGGGCGCTCTGGTCGACGACGAGCCCACAGTCGGCGCAGACGATTTCGCCCCGGATCTCGTCTCGAATCAGGTGGGAAGAGCCGCAGTTTGGACAGACATCCGCAGGGGGCGGAGAGGACGAGCCCGTCCCAATATCGGAGAGGCCCTGTACCGGCGTTTTGGCCGCCGGGCCCCGCGGCCGGTGACCCAAGGAGGCGCGTGCAGTAGGTTTCATAGCTTCTACGGTCGCTAAATCAAGTCTCGTATTTATAGCTTGAGTCAATTCGTGTCTCGGTTGTCTCATACATCTGTTACACGGAGCGAGAGCCGCCCGTGTGGTGGGCTAGCATGGGACCCTGGCGCAATGGTGCTTGCGGACTGCATTCCGCGACCGATCTGGTCGCCGGATGCTCGGCGGCGTGTCTCGCCCCTCCTCCACGTCGGCGGGGACCCCGGGATGCGCTAGCGGTGCCGCACCACGAGCACCGGACAGGGCGCTTGGTGGACGAGGGCGTCCGAGACGCTTCCCATCAGGAGACGGCGTCCGGTGGAAAGACCACGGGATCCCATGATCAGGAGATCGGGCGGGTTTCTCTCCAGGTACGTCACCAACACATCGACCACGGGCCCCCCCAGGCGGACGGTCTCCACGCGGGGGATAGGGGGTCCTTCGACCCGGGCGCGCCGTTCCCTCAGCATCTGGTCGTACTGACCCTCGAGATACCCCCTGTCGAGAGGCGCGTAGACCGGCCCTCCCATCGTCGGAATCGTGGGGGGAGGAACCACCGCCACCAGATCGAGTTCGGCGCCGTAGCGAGACGCGATGTCTACGCCGAGCGACAGCGCGTGATCCGCGTTCCGGGAGCCGTCCAGGGCCACCACGATCCGCCGAATCATCGATTCCCCGGCCGGAGGGAACCGGCCCCGCCGGTGAGACCACCGGGCCCTCGCCGCGGTCGGACCTTTGCAGAACGGGACCCCCGGAACGACGGGGCCGGTCCCACTCCCCGGCGCGGTGGGTGGATCCCATGCGGACGTCGACGTGAGCCCGCCAACCTCATCTCGAAGCCATCCCGCAGGGCAGAGAAGCTCTCACGGGTCATCGGTCCGTACCGGCCGGGGTCGGGGCCTTCCAAGGTCGGGCGCATCCGTTCAGAGGTCGACCTCGAGGAGCCCGTCGCGTTCGGCGACGGGATAGGTCCGGAGCGGAATCCGCAGCTCTTCCTCCTCGCACGGAATCTCGGGTTTGATCTTCGGGGATTCGAGAAGCGCTCCCGTCCGGACGTCGTACCGGGCCTCATGCGCGGGACAGGTCGCGACGTGCTCCTTCGCCTCGGTAAGGAGCGCGCACCCCATGTGCGCGCAGACCGCGTCCATGGCGTAGAGTTTTCCCTCGACCCGCGCGATGAGGATGGGCCGACTCCCGACCCAGGTTACGACAGAGCTCCGGTGCTCGAACAGACGCATCGAGATGGCGACTCGGCGGGGTGCCATGAACGGTGAGATCGTGGGCCCATCTATGAGCCCTTCCCAGATCGGACGGGTTCCGGCCCTTCGGAGGCGACCGTCCCCGTAGGGACCGGTGAGCGCTTCGGACCCTTTGCAGCCCCCGCCGAGCCCCCGCCACGGAGCTTGCCGCGGGCCGCGACGGCCCGGGCGGCCTTGACCGGGACGCACGCGAGGAAGGGCCCTCCCCGGGGGGCAAGAATGCGTCTGCCGTCACCAATACGGTCGAAGTGCTCAAGGTCCTGGTGACCGGTCGGTCCCCCGTACTGTCTGAGCTTCCGGAGGGGGCTCAGGACGACCGAGCCCGGACGATCCGTAGGAGGGCCACGAGACCGGTGAGCAGGGACTCCCGCTCCTCGGGAGTGAGCGCGCCGCCGAGCTCCCGGGCCTCGACCTGCTGGGCCGATTGGGTTTCCCCGTAGAGGCGTTCTCCCGCCCGAGTCATCTCGATGAGGACGGCCCGGCGGTCCTTGGGATGCGACGCCCTCCGCACCAGGTGCCGCTGTTCGAGCCGGTCGAGGACATCGGTCACCCCGGCCGGCGTGAGACCAACCGACTCCGCAATCTCCGACGGCCGCGCCGGGACCCGGGCACTGGCCTGGAGCACCTGGTACTCCGACCAGGAGAGGCCGAGCTCGCGCAGGAACCGCATCCGACGACGGCGCAACTCGTGATACGCGCTCCGAAGAGATGCCCAGGTCTCCTCCAGTTCGAGGAGAGTGGGTACGTTCCCTCGCCGACCGGGCGCCTGGGCCTTCGACACCGACACGCTGGTCTCCTCCAAGGGGTGGCAAAATCTAGTTTGAGGCCTGATATCAAGATTTCTAATCAATCTTAAAATACGCCGGGCCCCTACGGAGGACGGCTCCCAAGGAGGGTCGGTGGAGACCTCTCGAGTGAGCTTCGAGGCAGCGCGCCGCGCGCTCGATGCCTACCTCGTGCTTCCCTCGGACAACGGCCCACGCCGACCGGCGGTCGTCGTCGTCCACGAGATCTGGGGGGTCGTTCCGCACATCGAGGACGTGGCCCGAAGGTTCGCGGAGCACGGGTACGTGGCGCTGGCCCCCGACCTCTACACCGGCGAGCTCCGGGAGGCGATGGCACCCTCGAACATCATGGCCGGGATGATGCTCCTGCGGCCGGCACCCCCCGAGGTCCAGCGCGATCCGACGAAGATGGGGGAGCTCCTCTCGCAGCGCTCCCCGGCCGAGCAACAGGCGCTTCGTGCGTTGATGCGCGTGATGCGCCCCGAGACGCGGCGGGAGTTTGCGTCTGACCTCCTCGCGGCGACCCGGTACCTCCGGGGCCGTCCGGACGTCGATCCCGATCGGATCGGTTCGGTCGGTTTCTGCATGGGAGGGGGTCTGTCGGGGTTCCTCGCGGTCCTGGACCCGAAGCTCCGGGCGTGCGTCATCTTCTACGGAGAGAACCCGCCCCTCGACCGGGTCGCCGAGATCCGGGCCCCCGTCCTCGGCCTGTACGGGGGGACGGACGCTCGCATCACCGACCAGGTTCCCGCGCTCGAGGCAGCGATGCGGAGGGCCGGGAAGTCGTTCGCGTACCGGGTCTACCCGGGGGCCGGTCATGCGTTCTTCAACGACGGCCGGAAGGAGACCTACCGGGCGGACGCTGCGGAGGATGCCTGGCAGAGAACGCTGGGCTTCTTCGGACGAGAGCTCGCGACACATCCAGTGGGTGAGGCACCACGGTAGACCATGTTCGGCCGCGGGAACGGTGGGCACGTGGTGGTCCTCACTTCGGACCGCGGGAGCTTCTCCGATTACTCTCGGTCGAGCGCCCTCGGCTACGTCTGCTGCATGCCGTCTCGTCTCGTTCCCAGATTCCTCATGGACTACCTGTTCTGCCCTCCCATGCCGACCCACGAGGGCCCAGCGGCGCTCACCGCACCGTACGCGCTGCGGAAGGTCGAGGCCTCCCTGCTCCGTCAGGGGGCCACGGATGTGATCGTCGTACCCCCCGAGCATCTGGAGGCCGCGGTCGGACCACGGACCCGCGTCGTGGGACTGACCGCGCACGACCCCATGGGTCTCAGCCCCGTCAGCACGAAGCTGACGATGCTCCTGGGCGGAGGTCCGAGCTGGAACGAGACGTACTTCGCCGAGCTCGGTGACGCCCTGGCGCCCCTTCGGGAGCACTACCACTTCGCGATCGTGGCCGGGGGTCCCGGGATCTGGCAGACGACCTACCGTCGACCCCCGTGGATCGACACCATCTTCCGGGGCGAGGCCGAGGTCGACTTTCCTCTTCTCGTTCGGTCGCTGATCTCCGGCGCCTCCCCACCTTCGGACGTCCAGGGCCGGACGCCGACGCTCGAACAGATCCCCCCGATCGTTCGGCCCGCACGCATCGGCGAGGTCCAAGTGACCCGGGGCTGCCCGCGGGGTTGTGAGTTCTGTTCGATCACTCCGGACCGGTATCGGACGATCCCCTTCGAGGCGATCGAACAGGAAATGAGGGTGAACTTCGCGGCCGGAGAGAAGAATGTCGAACTCGTCACCGACGATATCCTGCTCTATGGAGCGAAGAAGCTTCGGACCAACCATGAAGCGGTGGTCGATCTCTTCCGTCGCATCAAGCGAGCCGGGGCCGAGAAGATCGGCTTCGCCCATGTCTCGGCTCCGGCCGTTCGGGAGAGCCCCGAGACCCTCCTCGAGGTGGGACGGATCTCCGAATGGGGCCGGCAGAGCGGGATGATACCGGTCGTGGGGCTCGAGACCGGCAGCCAGCGCATCTTCCGACGGTACATGCCGGCGAAGGCGTTCCCGTTCCGGCCGGAGGAATGGAACGACACGGTGCTCGAAGCCACGGTGCTGATGAACGAGGCCGGGATCAGCCCCTGCTACACGATGACGATCGGTTTCCCGGACGAGACCGACGAGGACGTCGACGACTCGATCCGGATCGTCCAGTCGTTCATCGACCGTGACCTCAGGGCGTTCCTCTTTCCGCTACCGGTGATCCCGATCACGACCTCCCGGATCGGGGGAAACGCGATGCCCGAGCTCGGGACGTTGCCGTCCCGGTACTGGGACCTGCTCTACCTCTGCTGGGAACGGGACCTCAAGCTGGCGCGGGACATGGTCCCTGGCTTCGTCAGCCGGATGACGAGCCCGCTCGCCCGCCGGGTGACGACCACGCTGGTCGAGAGGCTCTGGCCCCACGTCCTGAGGTTCTTCGAACAGTTTCCCGAGACCCACGGTCGCTCGGCCCTCCGGTACCGGGAGGTCCGTCTCGACGGCGTGATCGGCGCGCTGCGCTCGATGTTCTGGCTGACCCGCGCGGCGTCGATCGGCGAGGAGGAGCTCGGAAACGCCCGCGGTGATTCCCGGCCGGTGGCGGAAGCATGAGGGGCTCCTGACGCTGCGAGGGAAGATGCGGGGCGACGGACGGAGGAGGACCGATCCATGTTCTGGCCGGTACTGACCCGCGGTCTCAAGCGCCAGTTCCAGGCCCGCGGAGGGAGGAAGCTCCCGCTCATCGCCGGCCACAAGCTCCTCTACCGGTGCAACCTCGAGTGTGACATGTGCCCGTTCTGGCGCCGCCCGGACGAGGAGCTACTCTCCCTCGCGGCGGAGCGTCGGCTTCTCTCGAAGCTCGCCGACGGGGGTGTCCTGTTCGTCGGGTTCGAGGGGGGAGAACCTCTCCTCCGTCCGGATGTCCCGGAGATCCTTCGGGAGGCGAACGAACGGTTCCACACCTCGCTCGTGACGAACGGTTTCCTGCTCGCCCGCCGGATCCCCGAGTTCGCCCGCTATCTCGACTTCCTTTTCGTGTCGATCGACGGCATCGGTCCGCTCCACGACCGCCTCCGCGGGATCCCCGGGTCGTTCGACCGGGCGGTCCGGGGCGTCGCGGCGGCCCGGGAGCTCGTGCCGGTGGCCCTGAGCGCGACCCTGACCCGCCACAACCTCGGCCAGGCGACGGAGATCGTCGACCTCGCCCGTTCGCTGAAGGTCGGCGTCAACTTCCAGGTCGCCTACGACTACTCGACCGCGGGACCACTGAGCCCGAACGGCCCGCAACTGCGCGCGACCCTCGAAGAGCTCCGACGCAGGAAGGTCGAGGGGGGACCGATCGTCAACTCCCGGGCGTACTTCGACAGCGTCCTTCGTTCCTGGTTCGAGGGCGGGGAGCCGTGGGAGTGCCGACCGTGGCTCACGATCAACCTCGACCCGACGGGCAAGATCGTGCTTCCGTGCTATGTCCTTAACGAGTACGGGGGAGAGCGGACGGTCTGGGACATCGACATCCCTTCGTTCTGGGCGTCGATCGACTGGGACCGGTACCGGACCTGCAACCGCTGCGCGCTCTCCTGCTACCTCGAACCTTCGCTCTTCCGCTGGACCGAGCCGGCCCTGGTCAAGGGCTGGATCCTGGACTCGATCGTCGAGTACGCGCGTTCCGCCTGAAGAGAGAAACCGGGTCTCGACGTCCGGGAGCCGCACCGCGACGCGGTGCCGGACACCGCCGGCCCCGGGGCCCGCTCGCCCCGCCGAGGGTCCGGGTCCGGAGGGATCGTTCGGATCGGCCTCAGTGCGCGAGGGACTCCGGTTCGGTCGCCACGGGGCGGGGGCGCGGATGCGGTCCCCGGAGCGCCGAGAGCACCGTGGCGACCGCGAGGATGGCGCCCGACACGTAGAGCGCGCCATCGATCCCCGTCAGGAACTGGGCCCCGATCCCTCCGATCAGCTGCGTGGTGCCGAGGAGCGCCTCGTAGGCTACGTACCGAGGGACCACCGCGGAAGCGATCGTGATGGCCAGGACGAAGCTGAGGAGCATGCCCGTGTTGGCGAGCATGCTTCGCAGCCCCGACACGGCACCGTAGGATCCCCGGGGGGCGTTCGCCATGATCGCCGCGTTGTTGGCTGGCCAGAACATCCCTCCGCCGACGCCCGTCACGAGCGAGATACCCACCACATCCACGAACGGTGAATCGACGCGGAGGCCGGCATAGAGGAGGACCCCGACGAGCATGAAGATGACCCCGAGCGTCGCGGGGATCCGCGAGCCGAGCCGATCGGAGAGCCGGCCCATCAGGGGGGCGAGCCCGCCGCCCACGATGTACCCGGGGACGAGGAGCAGCGCCGCATCGAGAGGAGAGAGACCTCGGACGCCCTGGAGGTACATCGTGATGAGAAAGACGACCGCGAGATACCCGAGCCCCTGGAGGAACGAGCTCACCAGCGAGAAGGTCAGGATCCGCTCCCGGAACAAGGCCAGGTTGAGGAGGGGCGCCTTCGCGCGACGCTCCCAGAGGAAGAACGGAAGGAGCAGGGCGATCCCGACGACCACGAGCGCCTCGTTGAAGAACCGGCCCCCGTAGGTGGCGAAGTCGATCGCGCCGTAGGAGATCGCCCCGAGCGCGATGCCGAGCAGGCCGAAGCCCGGAAGGTCGAGCGGTGTGCGGTGCCGCTCGACGTCGCGCACATGGCGCAGTCCGAACCAGACGGCCGCAACGCCGATGGGAGCGTTGATGAAGAAGATGAACCGCCACCCGAGGTACGTGGTGATCGCCCCGCCGAGTACGATCCCGAGGATCGCCCCAAGGTTCCAGCCGAGCGAGGTGTACCCGAACGCCCAGCCTCGGCGCTCCGGCGGAAAGTGATCGGCGATGATCGCGCCGCTGTTCGCCAGCATGAACGAGGCGCCGATCGCCTGGCCGCCGCGGGAGGCGATGAGGAACGCGTCGGTGGGCGCGATGCCGCAGAGCACGGAGGCGGCCGTGAAGACCGCGAACCCGAGGATGTAGAGACGCGCCCGACCGAAGATGTCGCCGATCCGACCGAACTGCGTCGTCAGTAGGGTCGTGACGAGCAGGTAGAGGAGGATCACCCAGATGATCGTGCTCAGCGGCGAGTCGAGCTCGGTGCCCATCGTGGGCAGGGCGAGCACGACGATCGTGGTGTCGATCGCGGCCATCAGAGTTCCCAGGACGATGACGAAGAGCACGGTGGTCGGCGAGCCGCCCCGGGCGGGGCCGCCGGTCGCCTGCCCCCCGGGGGAGGAGTTCACGCCTTGCGCACCGCTCGACGACGCCGACGGAAGACTCGGACCTTTCATGACCGGGGGGGCCCCCCGCCCCTTCGACCGGGCGCCCCCTCGTTCTGGGAGCGACCGGGTCGTGTCGAGGAGGGCGCGGCGCGTCGAACGCTGCGGGACCCGCCGGTCGCAGCAAGCACGCTCGGCCACTTCATCGGTCCGAGACGCTCCCCGTCGCCGCCC
This sequence comes from Thermoplasmata archaeon, assembly GCA_046704665.1. Taxonomy (GTDB): domain Archaea; phylum Thermoplasmatota; class Thermoplasmata; order Lutacidiplasmatales; family UBA184; genus Lutacidiplasma. The sequence goes on from JBJKRJ010000066.1 coordinate 43,784, forward strand.
GTGAACCTTTCGGAACGTAGTCAAAGAACCGCTGCGTGATCTCTCCCGAGGTCCACTCGGCGCGCAACCGGGTCCGACGCACCCTGCGACGCAGCTCGGAGAGCAGGCGCCGGTTCAGCTCGCGGGCATCCTCGCCTTCGAACTCCCCGGTCACTTCAAAGCCCCCCGGGAGCGCACGGACCGTGCCGCCCTCGCCGAACCAGGCCATCAGCACCGGGTCGAGGGCCGACGGGCGGTCGCTATCGATCCGCGCCGAGAGCCGGAACCGTTTCTTCGCCATGGCGCCGCGTGCGAGGAGCTCTGCGAGGGTACATATGGTCCCCCAAGACACGTCTCATTGCACTGCATCGGACGGAGGTGCCGCCGCCCCCCGTCCCGCGGGGTCGTCGGGCCGGCTCCTCATTCAGGCCGGTGTCGCCGAGAAGATGCAGCCACGAACGGCGTGCTTGGTCGGGTCGGGCTTCGAGACCTCCCAGTGTTGGCCGACCCGCGTCTCGAGGACGGTACGGAGCATCTGGGGGCACATCACCCGGCCGATCTCCGGCGAGTCGGTAGTGCAGGCAAAGCATCCTGAGACACGCAGGGTGAGCGGCCGCTCCTTCAGCCGTGTCATGTGGCCCATCGTGTGGGCCTCATAGTACTCGCCCAGGGAGCGGCTGACCTCTTCGGGAGACTTACCGTCGATCTGGCCGGCGATCTCATGCCCGAGCTGCCGGGCGATCGCCTCGATCAGCTCGGGCAGGTTCAGGTGGAGCTCGCGGACCCCCGAGGCCCGCATGCCCAGTTTGGTGATCTCCTTGAGCCGTTGGAACGGCTGGGTCTCCCTCCCCGTGACGACCGGAAGGATCGCGGCCGGCGGGCTCTCGAGCTCGACGAACCGCTCCTCGCACCGAATCGCAGGGGTCCAAAGACGGCGGTGGTACCCTCGCGCAAGATGAACGAACGTCGGTGCGGAGGACCAGAGGGCGACCTGTTCCTCGCCCGATCGGCCGAGCCCGTCCTCGCTCGACACATAGACGAGCGCCCCCAGGCGGTCAAAGACGACCGCACGGTTCGTCACGGGGCCGTTCGAGTGCCGCAGTTCGGTGAACGCGGAGAGGTGCTTGGCCTCCACCAGGTTCGTGGGATAGACCTCGGTCACGAGCCGGACCCTCACTCCGCGGGCTCCGGCCTCGCGGAGCGCGCGGTCGAGCCCGCTGTCGATGAGTCCGGGGAGCGAGAGCCCGGAGGACGACAGTAGGATCTGGCGCTCCGTCGTCCCGATCCGCTTCGCGAGGAACCGACGGATCGTCTCCCGTCCCTCGAGGACGGCGAACTTCCTGGGGTCGTCGTCCTCGAACTCGGTCCGCTGTTCCTCCCAGGTGCTGAGGATCTTCTCCCGGTCCCGCTCGAGCTGGTGGAGCCGGTCCGAGGCCCGGTGGATCCACCGGTCGATCAGGGCGTCCGGGGAGAGGGCGCTGAACCGCTGCGGACGGCTGCGGGTCGCCCGGAGCAGTCCTTCGTCCGTGAGCTGTTTGATGAATCGGTAGGCCTCGACTCGGTTGACGGCGGAGATCCTCGCCAGCTCGCTCGCGGTCTGCGGCCCGGCCCGACAGGCGGCGAGATAGACCCGCGCGACCTTCTCGGGGACCCCGTGCTCCGCGAGGAGTTCGAGGATCCCGGACCCCGGACGTCCCACGGGACGAGACAGGGGTCGACCTTTAAAAAGGGGCCCGGGAGACGCCCGGCCTACAGGGCCGCCTGGAAGTCCTCGATCGAGAGCGAGTACTCGACCTCGGCCCCGCCGGCGCGCGCCTTCAGGACCTCACGGCCGAGCAGCCAGTAGACCGTCGCGAGCGCGACGCGGCCCTTGTTGTTCGCCGGGATCACGAGGTCGACGTTGCGCGTCTCGTTGTTGACGTCACAGAGCCCGATGACGGGGATCCCGATCGAGACCGCCTCGCTCAGGGCCTGCTGGTCGGTCGCCGGGTCGGTGACGATGAGGACCTTCGGTTCGAAGTACTCGGCGAGGTTCGGGTTGGTGAGACATCCGGGCACGAACCGCTCCGCGAACGAAACGGCACCGATGGTCTTCGCGAAGATGCGCACCGGCTTCTGGCCGTACTGACGCTGGGAGACGACAAGGACCCGATCGGCGGGGATCCGGGCGAGGAACTTCGCCGCGAGGCGGATCCGACGGTCGGTCTCGCGGACGTCCAGGACATGGAGGCCATCGAAACGGACCTTGAAGACGAACCGCCGCATCGAGGCCGACTTCTGCTGCGTCCCGATGTGGACGCCCGACGTGAGGTAGGTGTCCTCGGGTACCAGCAGCTCGCCCGGCTGGATGTCCTGCCCGTCGCTCGAGAGCGTGGGACGCTCGACCGCGATCTCCTCTTCCGCCATTCGGGGCTACCTTCCGGTGGCGCGGGCGAGCCGCAGGAGCTCATTTAGCTTTGCCACCCGTTCCCCGCCCAGCACGCCGCATTTGATGCCCCGGGCCCCCGTCCCGACGGCCACGTGCGCAAGCCAGCCCTCGGGGACCTCACCGGACCGGTGCGACGTGATGGTCGCGAGGCCGCTCCTCCCCGCGAGGTCGACGGTCCGGAGGGTATCGGTCAGCGTGCCGACCTGATTGACCTTGATCAGGACCGCGTTGGTCGCGTGGAGCTCGATGCCGTGCGCGAGTCGCTCCGCGTTGGTGACGTAGAGGTCGTCGCCGACGATCAGCGTCCGATCGCCCACCTGTCGGGTGAGCGCGGCGAACGAGTCGAAGGCCTCCTGGTCGAACGGGTCCTCGACGAACCGAAGGCCATAGCGGTCGACCAGGCTCGCGACGAAGCCGACCTGGCCTTCCGGGTCGAGGGTCTGCTCCTTGTACCGGTAGCGGCCCTCGTGAAAGAACTCGCTCGCGGCCAGGTCGAGCCCGGGATGAACCGAAAGGTGGGTCTCGTCCCGTACGGACGCGCAGACCTCGGCCAGGAGCTCGACCGCCCCGAGGTTCGACAACGGAGCGACCCAGCCTCCCTCGTCCCCCCGCCCGATCGCCGCCTTCGGGAACCGGCGTCGGAGCTCCTCCCCCAATCGGGCGTGGACGCGGAGCGCGGCCCGGATCGAGTCCTCGGGACGAGCCTCCTCGGCGAATGCGATGAACTCCTGGATGTCGGGGCCGCCGATCGCGTGGACCCCGCCGTTGAGGCAGTTCCCGACGACCGCGGGGAAACGGCTCCCATCCACCCCCGGACGCGCGAGGACCTTCCACAGGGGCCGGTCGCTCTCTCCGGCAAGGGCGAACGCCGTGGCGACCGAGACCGCCGTCGCGGTGTTCCCGCCGATACGGGCAAAGTTCGACGTTCCGTCGACGTCGTGGAGACGACCGTCCACCGACGCGAGCTCGGAGGTCTCCTGCCCGACCAGCGCCGGCGCCACCGAGGACCGGAACGTCTTCAGCGCTTCCGGCACGCCCCCGGGGGGGAACGCCACCACCTCGTGAACCCCGGTGCTCGCGCCGCTCGGGGCCCCCGCCCGCCCGGTAGCGCCCGAGTCGAAGGCGATCGTCGCCTCCACCGTCGGTCGGCCACGACTGTCGTAGATCTGGTCAATTTGCGCCGATGCGATCCGGCTCATGTACCCTCCACAAACTCCACCAGGACCCCTCCGAACGCCGCGGGATGGGCGAAGCCCACCCGCTGGCCGCCGGCACCGGGCCGTCCGACATGGTCGACGACCCGTTCCCCACGCGCCCGGAGATCGGCCAGGGTGCGATCGACGTCCGTGACCAAGAACGCGAGGTGGTGGAGCGCCTCGTCATGTCCTTTCAGGAACCGACGGATCGGGGAGTCCGGCTCCAGGGGTTCCAGGAGCTCCACGCGGGTGGCGTCGGTCGAGAGGAAGGTCACGCGGACGCCCTGGGCCGGGATCTCCTCGGCCGGGCCCGCCGGTGCCCCGAGAAGCGGTCGCCACCGTGCGAGAGCGGCCGCTAGGTCCGAGACCGCGATCCCCACGTGGTCGAGCTTCACCCCAGAGACCTCCTAGAACGTCCGCGAGGGGCGCTGCTCGCCGAAGATCGCACGCCAGACATCCGAGATCTCCCCCAGCGTGCTTCCGGCCGTGACCGCTCGGAGCACCCCGGGGAGGACGTTCTCGCCCGCCCGGGTCGCCGTACCGAGGCGATCGAGCGCCTCCGCGGAGGCGGCCCGATCGCGCCGGGTCCGCCAGGACCTCACACGGGCGACCTGTCGGCGTTCCTCGGCCGGCGATATCCGTTCGAACCGCGCCCCCTTCTCCCCCGGGAAGAACGAGAAGCGGGGATTCCCCTCCGTGAAGGCGTTCACTCCGACCACGAGCTCCTCCTTTCGCTCCCGGGCCCGCGAGACCCGATACGCTTCCCGCGCGATCTCGGCGGAGTAGAACCCCCGCTCGATCGCACGGCTCGCTCCTCCCATCGCGTCGATGCGTGCCAGGTACTCCTCCGCGTCACCCTGGAGCTGGTCGGTCAGGTACTCGACGGCGTAGGCACCGCCCAGGGGGTCGATGGTGTTCGCCACGCCGGATTCCTCCGCGAGGATCTGCTGCGTGCGCAGCGCGAGACGCGCGGAGGATTCGGTGGGCAGGCCGAGCGCCTCGTCGAGCGCGTTCGTGTGGAGCGACTGCGTCCCGCCGAGAACCGCCGAGAGCCCCTCGAGGGTGGTCCGGACGACATTGAGCTCGGGTTGCCGGGCGGTCAGGCTCGAGCCGGCGGTCTGCGTGTGAAAGCGCAGCTGCTTCGAACGCCCGTTCTTCGCTCCGAACCGCTCGGTGACGATCTTCGCCCACAATCGACGGGCGGCCCGGAACTTGGCGATCTCCTCGAGGAGGTTGCGGTCCGCCGAGAAGAAGAACGAGAGGCGAGGGAGGAACTCGTCGAGGGGGAGACCGCGCGCGCGCACCGCCTCGACGTACGCGATGGCGTTCGCGATCGTGAAGGCGACCTCCTGGACGGCGGTCGCCCCCGCCTCCCGCATGTGGTAGCCCGAGACCGAGATGTAGTTCCACTGGGGCATCTCGCGGGTCGCGAACTCGATCAGGTCGACCGTGAGCCGCATCGAGTCGGCGGGGGGATAGATGTAGGTCCCCCGGGCCACGTACTCCTTCAGCACGTCGTTCTGGACCGTCCCTCCGAGCCGGCCCCGGGGAACGCCGTTCTCCTCGGCCGTCGCGACCAGGAACGCGAGGAGGATCGGCGCGGTCGCGTTGATCGTCATCGAGACCGTCGCCTTATCGAGAGGGAGTCCCGAAAAGAGCGTGCGCATGTCGCCCAAGGTAGCGACCGGTACCCCGCACCGCCCTACCTCCCCGCGCGCTCTCGGGTGGTCCGAGTCGTAGCCGTTCTGCGTCGGGAGGTCGAACGCGACCGACAGGCCGGTCTGCCCTCCTTCGAGGAGGAATCGGAACCGGCGGTTCGTCGCGGCGGCGCTGCCGAACCCGGAGTACTGGCGGAAGGTCCACAGACGTCCACGGTACATCGTCGGCTGGACGCCACGCGTGTACGGCATCTCTCCCGGGAATCCGACCTTCTCGAGGAAGGCCTCGTCCGAGTTCGGTGGGGGCTCGACCAGGATAGGGATCCTCCCAGCGTCCGCCCTGTCCGCGAGCGCACGACGCGCGTCCGTCTCCCACCGGGACCGCCCCGAAACCGAGGGTCGCGACCGGCGAGAACGGGGCATGCCGGGCGGACCCCGGAGCGATACTAATGCTCTTCGCGACCCGGGAGGAGCCGATACAACGCGGTGAGGTCGACCTCGGCCCAGACCGCGGGCACCGGCACACCGAGATCCGTCAGAAGCTGGGGATGGAGCTCGCCCATCTCGGCGAGCGCTTCTCCGGCACTGCGCGCGCGCGCCGCCCGGCCGGGGATCGTCCCCGGAAGCTCGTACGGCTCGCGGACCGCACCGACGTCCACCCGTCGGAGGAGATAGTCGACCAACGAGGCTGCCTCCGCGAAACCGGTGGCGTCCGACGCGACGACGAGCCCCGCGTGGTACCGGGTCTCGGCGCCGCTCTCCGCGAGGGTCGAACGGACGAGCACCGGTCCGATCTCGGCGAACCGTTGCGGATAGGAGTGCCGTGTATTGTGCGCGAGGACCTCGAGATGCGAGAGAAGCAGTCGGTCCCGGAGGTACGCGTACTCCGACGAGACCGGATTCCGTATGCGGATCGCCCGGTGGCCAGGGAGACGCGCGACGGCGGCCTCGCTGACGAGCAACGGGGTGTGCGGAGCGGAGAACCCGAGACCCACGAGATCGGTGGCGACCCGACGGCGGAAGAGGGTCTCGGCCCGGTGACGCCCCCGCACCGGGCTCGGGGCGATCACGCCCCGCTCGGGAAGGACCGGCACGGCCAGGAAGACATCCTCGGCGACGTCCGTCGCCGTCTGAAGGTCCGGACGCCAGGGAGGAGTGCGGACCCGCCAGCCTCCTTCGTGAGGCGTTCCGGAGAGGCGTACCCTCGCGAGGCGTCGCTCGACCTCTGCGCTCGAGAGCGCTTCCCCGACCACCTCCCGGAGGACCGGGGCCGGCAGGTCGACCGGCCGCGGTTCGAACACCGATCGCCCTTCGTCCCGGGAACCGTCCGGTCCCTCGACGGCCACCGCGGTGACGGTCCATCCCCTCGCCACGAAGGCGACGAGCAGGAGTCCGAGCGATTCGCGGACGCTGCGGACCTGAGTGCCTGTCGATTCCAAGAGGAGTTCCCGGTCCCCCGGTCGGGCCTCTCCCGCGGTGCGGGAGTTCAGGATTGGGGGAAGGCTCAGGACCGAGCCCGCGGCGTCCCGGAGAACGAGGCATCGGTCGCCGACGCGTCCATGGACGCCGAACCGGGCCGCCAGCGGGTGGTTGTCGAAGAAGCTCGCGGCGTCGGTCTCCTCCGTGGCACCGAGGGGGACGAACCGGAGGTTCGCGATCGGCTCGAGGCCATACCGAACGGGGGGTTCGACGTGCTGCCAGGGGTAGATCCCGATGCTCGCGGTCCGACGATCTCTCCCCACCGTAGCATGGATCATCTCCTGGAAGCGGATCGCATCGGCGAGGGTTCCTTCGTCCAACGACTTACCGTCGGGCGCCCGGACCACCACTCCCGCGATCCACGGGCGGATCGGATCGACCGATCGGTCGACCCGGAAGGCCGGACGGAGCGCGTTCGTAGATCCCTCGCGGACCTTCGGGAGTCCGTGGTCGCTTCCGAGGATCCCCTGGAGCTCGAGTGCGAGCCCGCCCTCGCTGAGCAGATCGAGACGGTCCGGCGTCACCGAGACCGTCAGGAGGCCCTCCGCGAGGCCCGTCACCTCCGCCTTCGAGGAGAAGAGGAGCTCCTCGAACTGATCGTCCTTCACGGGCACGGTGAGGAGGGCGCGGAGACCCTCGAGCGAGAGCGCCACCTGCGGCACGGCTACCCGCTCCCTCCCCGGAGGTGATCGAGGTCGTCCTGGAACAGGTCCCGGATGTCGCTCAGGCCGAGCGACACCATCGCGAGGCGCGTGATCCCGATCCCCCACGCAATCACGGGCACCTCGACCCCAAGCGGACGCACGACCTCCGGCCGGAAGAGGCCCCCCGGGAACACTTCGATCCAACCGAGCCGCGGATGGCGGACGTACCCCTCGATCGACGGTTCGGTGAACGGAAAGTAGCTCGGCCGGATCCTGAGCTCGTGGATCCCGATCGCTCGGGCGAGGTCCCGGAAGACGCCCACCAGGTGGCGGATCGAGATCCCGCTCTCCCCGAGGACCCCCTCGCACTGCTGGAACTCGATGTGGTGGCTCGCGTCCACGGCCTCGCGTCGGAAGTTCCGGTCGAGGGAGAACATGCGGAACGGCGCGGTGGGCCGACGGGCCATGAACCGGGCGGAGACCGCCGTCGTTTGGGACCGGAGGACGGGGCGGGCGGCGATCACCGGGTCGTAGCGCCCGGGCCAGCCGGGACCGATCGGCCGCGTCTCTCCCGGTAGCGCCGTGCCTTCGTGGACCGCGGCGACGCGCGCGAGCAGCTCGGACGGAGGAGGGCGCCCCTCGACGCCTTCGACGGAGAGCGCATCGTGGATCGATCGGGCGGGGTGGTCCTGGGGCATGAACAGCACGTCGTTGTTCCAGAACTCGGTCTCGAGGAGAGGTCCTTCGGCTTCCTCGAAGCCAAGGCCGATCAGGATCTCCTCGAACTCCTCGAGCCAGGCGACGTACGGGTTCGGCCGAGCGCCCGTAAGGAACGGCACCTCCGCGCGGACGTCGTACGGGCGGAACGTGCGGCCCCTCCAGGCCCCCGAGACGAGGAGCGCGGGACGCAGGGCGCCCAGAGGCTCCTCCCCCTCGGCCGGGAGGGGAAGATGCCGGCCCTCCTCCGACGCGGACCAGTGCTTGACCGAACGGTGCTCCACGCGCACCAGGCCCCGACGTTCGAGCACCGCAAAGATCGCGTCGTCCAGATCCGGATCGCCCTCGGCGACCTGCTTCAGCACGACCTCCTCGGGCAACGGGCCCGACGGCCAGAGTTCGGCGGACCGCAAGCGGAACGGGCGTCCCTCCTCGAGGAGGCCGCGACGTCGGAGGATCCCGATGGCCGCCGAGCGTTCCTCCTCGCTCAAACCATCCGAGCTCGCCTCGTCCGTCGAGATCTTGCCTCCGGAGCGTTCGAGCGCGCGGAGAAGACGGCGCTCCGGCAGTCCGTGGGAGAGCGCGGTCTCACCTCGAGCGGTCAGACGGCGCGCGGTCTCGTGCCGTTCGTCCAACACCACGAGACGTTTCGAACGCAGCCGCTGCAGACTCCCGCGGACCTGATCGAGAGAGAGACCGGTCCGATCGGCGAGCTCCTCCTCGCCGACCGGGACGACCTCGGACGTTCGCAAAGAGGACAGCACCGAACGCTCGGGCCCCGATAGCGAAACCGGCGCCCCGTCGTCCGGCACATCTCCCGATGCACCGGGCACGGCGAGGGACAGGAGGTGCCGATTAAGTCGTTTTGGGAGCTTCGGCGGTCGTCTCCGACGCGGGCCGAGTGACGGTCCCGGGGACCGACAGCGCGCCCGCCCCCGTCCCGGGACCGGTCGGTCCGGCCGCGGAGGCGGCGCCCCCCACGTCCGCGCGGCCGGGATCGAGAGACGCCCTCATGCGACGCCGAGGTCGACCGAGGAAGTATCCGATCCCGATGGCGACCAGAAAGATCGCGGCGAACCCGATGACGTTGTACGGGAACGTCGTGATGCCCGAAAGGAACGGAAGGAAGCTGAGGAGGTTCACCCGCACGTCGGTCGAGTTCACGCCATAGAGCCCGTTCGACTGCACGGTGGCACCGACCCTTGCCGACGAGCCGAGGTAGCAGGACGGGACCGACATCGTGGCGGAAACGTTGCCCGAGGGTCCCGTGACCGGCGACGCGGCGCCGAACGATCCGGTACAGGGACCGAGGCTCGTGGAGGACGTGAGCGAGAGGGCGACCGGGATACCGGGGATCGGGGCCCCGCTCGTCGCGTTCGCGAGACGGGCCGAGATCGTGACCGACCCTCCCGGACCGGTAGTGGAAGGAGTGACGGAGAGCGAGAGCGCGACGAACGTGCTCGTCAGTTCCTCGTAGAGGACCACGGCCCTCGGAGTTCCCCAACCGGTCTCCTCGTCCCACCCCGGTCCGGCCGTGCCGAGGCACGTGGATCCGGACGTGATGTCGACGAGCCCCTGGCCGATCGTGCCCGACGGCTCGCGCTCGCCGATCGCGTAGAGGCGCGGGGCCAAGGGGACCATCGACCTGCCGTACTGGGCCCCCATCTCCGAGACGAGCCCGGCCCAAAGGGGCGTGGCAAAGCTCGTCCCGTCCGCGTACTGCGACTGGCCGTTGAAATAGAGGAAGTTGTCGCGGGCCGTCGCGCTCACATCGGGCTCTCCTCGTGCCGAGTTACCGAGGTGTTGCCAGGGGGGTGCCGCGAACTGGGTCGAGAATCCCCCGCCGCTGCCGCTCCAGGCCGCTTCCGTGAAACCGGTGATCTGTCCGAGGGCGGTCTCGGAGAGCGTGACCGCGGTTCCCCCGACCGCGATCACGTTCGGCGAGCTCGACGGATACTGGACGGACGCTCCTCCGCTACAGCCCGAAGAGGCGGCGCCTCCCCCGTCCCCCGTCGCGGCCAGCACCGTGATCCCGCGCTGGGCCGCCGTCGCAAGGAGGGTGTTCCAGGTCGCGAACAGGCTCGTGTCCGACGACTCCGCCGTGCCGAACGACATCGAAAGGGTCGTGATCGGCAGTCCGATCGCCGTCTGCAACGCGTCGGTCATCGCGCTCGTGGACGCCGAGCAACCGGACCCCGTTCCCGGGGGAGCATAGACCGCATAGAGATGCGCCCCCGGAGCCATCGAACCCGCCCACTCGAGGTCGAGCGTGAGCTCCTCGGCCGTCGGGCACGGGTCCTGGGCCGCCGACGCGGACGGCGGGGGCGCCCCGTCGACCGGCTCCGGGACGATCTGAGGGGCCGGGAAGCCCGAGGGATAGTATCGCGAGAAGAACGTCGAGAGGTCGTTCGGTACGTACCCCGGACCCCAGAGGAGGACGGCGATACCCTCGGAGGATGCATACTGGGGCGACCCTGTACGGTTGTACAGCTCCGAGAAATCGTAGATCCCTCGGGCGATCGCCGGGGTGATGATGTTGGTGCTGGGCAGCGACGGCGCGACCCCGTTCGCGCCCAGGATGGCGGGGTTCAGAGCGGGAAGCTGAACGTGGTCGAAGCCGGACTCGAGACCGGTGACGCTCTCAACCAGGCCCTCGACCGCGGCGGGGAGGGAAGGCGGGGTGGAGGGGAAGGAGACGGCGCGGCCGCCGTAGGCTCCCTCCATCAGGGTCGTTCCGAACGCCCTGTCGACGGACGCCACGGGCCCTTCGAGCGTCAGGGAGAGTCGGTCGGGCCACGTATGGACGATGGTGAGGCCCTCCCCCAGAAAGTACCGTTCGACCCCGGAATACTGTTGCGGGGTGAGACCGAATCGGTCGGCGATCTCGTTCATGGAGAGAGGTCGCGAACCCGCGGCCGGTGCGAAGAACCGGGAGGGGTCCCGGGCCTGGAACGTGACGACAATCAGCGGAGAACCCGTGGCCGGCGTGGCACCGGTGACAACGCTCGCCCGGTTCGCCGAGTACCCCGCGCGCGCGGCGAACGTGGCGGAGCTGAGGGCGCCGCCGAGAGATAGGGTGGGGGGAATGGGCCCATTGGCGCTGGAGGCCGCCGCGGCGCCGATCGGGAACGCGCTCGTGACCACGACGAGGATCAGGGCCGAAACGAGGACCCCCATCGTCGGCGATCTTCGGGCGAGCGGTCGCGTCACGCGAATATCGATGGCGAGCCCCCTGAGAAATAGCTTGGGGAACGTGCCCGGGGGGCTCCGGCCTAGGTCCGGATGGGCGTCGTGTACCCCGGCGGGTTGTGGAACGGCTCCGTCCCTCCGAACGGATCGGGTCGGGGGGTGGGCTTCTCCCCCCGCTTCGCCGCGAGGTAGGCATCGATCGCAGCGGCCGCCTCCATGGCGGCACCCATCGCGTAGACGACCGATCGCCCGCCGGTCGCATAGACACCGGCGACGTCCGTCGCGTATCCCGGTCCCTTTCCTTCGGGCCATCCGTGCGAGTGGAGACGGAGCCCGAGATGCGGGTCGAACCCCGCGAGGTCGGCTTTCTCGCCGACCGCGACGATCACCGTGTCCACGGGAACCGTCACCTCGGATCCGGGGACACGCACCGGACTGCGGCGACCGCCCGCGTCCGGGGGGCCGAGCTCCATGGACTCGACGACGAGCCCTTCGACCCGCCCCGAACCGACGAACCGGACCGGCGCCTTCAGGAAGACGAACTCGACGCCCTCGGCTTCGGCGCCGTGGACCTCTTCGGGGTCGGCCGGCATCTCCGCACGACTGCGGCGGTAGACGAGCGTGACGTGACCGTGCGGGGCCAAGCGGAGGGAGCTGCGGACGGAGTCCATGGCGACGTCCCCGCCCCCCACCACGATGACCCGGGGGCCGACGGGGGGCGGATGCCCCTCGTTCACCTGTTTGAGGAAATCCAGCGCCGGAAGCACTCCCGGCAGCTCTTCGCCGGGGATCGACAGCGAGCGGTGGGCCGGGGTTCCGATCGCGATGAGGACCGCTTCGTAGCCTTCGGACGTGAGCAGGTGGTCGAGGGAGATGTCACGGCCGACCTTCGTCGAGGGGACGAAGTGGACGTCGAGTCCTCGCAGTCGTGCGCGGTCCGCCTCGATGTCGGCGTCGGTCATCCGGTACGCGGGGATCGTCTGCATGAGGCCCCCGTACCGCTCCTCCTGCTCGAAGACGGTGACCGGGTAGCCCCGCACGGCGAGGTCCCAGGCGGCCATGAGGCCGGCCGGCCCGGCACCAATCACAGCGACCCGCTGATGCTTCGGGGACGACGGGAGATACACGAGATCGCTGTGGCCGAGCTCGAGCGCGGCGCGCTTGAGCTGGCGGATCGCGACGGGGACGCCCTTCTTCTTCACGACGCAGGCGTCCTCGCAGTAGTGGTAGCAGACCTTGCAGAGCGACGTCGCGAGAGGGTTCTCTCGGAGCGTCACGCGGGCGGCGCCGTCGAAGTCCTCGGCGGCGATGCGTCCGATGTACTCGCGGCAGTCCTGGGTAATCGGACAGGCCTCGACACACCAGGGGCGGCGACACTGGATGCACCGTTTCGCCTCGAGGACCGCCTCTTCCCGTGAGTAGGCATGAAGGACCTCCCGGAAGTCCGCGGTCCGCGACTCTACGCTCTCTTCCGGGATAGGGACGCGGACCGGGTTCAGCTTCGGGGGCGCAGGTTTTGGAGCAGCGGCGGCCGGAGCCATGGTACCCACGGTTCGAGGCCAACGTCCCGTAATGAGGGTTCCGTGAACTGGCCTCGCTCGCCCGTCTCGGGAAGGGCGCCATGGTGAGACTCCCACTTATATTGGGCGGGCTCTCGGTCCGTCGGCCCCCTCGGGCCGAAGCGGTGCCATGGTCCTCGATGCGCTGGGAAAGTCCCTCCGCGGAGTCCTGCAAAAGATCGCCCGCGGCTCCGCGGTCGACGAGGCGCTCCTCGCGGAGGTCGTTCGGGACATCCAGCGGGCGCTGCTCCAGGCGGACGTCAATGTCCAGCTCACGCTCGAGCTCACCCAGCGGGTCCGGCGCCGCGCTACGGAGGGAAAGCCGCCCGCCGGCGCGACCCTCCGCGACTTCCTGATCCGCATCATCTACGAGGAGATCCGGGGGATCCTGGGGAAGGACCGCGCCTTCGAGGTGAACCCGAAGCGGATCCTCCTCGCGGGGCTGTTCGGTCAAGGGAAGACGACGACCGCCGGGAAGCTTGCCCGCTACTTCCAGAAACGGGGCGTCCGCGTCGGCCTCGTCGCGGCGGACGTGCATCGACCCGCGGCGATCGATCAGCTCGAGCAGCTCGCGAAGAAGGTCGGATCCGAGTTCTACGCGAACCGGAGCGAGTCGCGGGCCGAGGTGATCGTACAGGAGGCACTCGCCCGCTTCCCGTCCCATCTCGCCGTCATCGTCGATACGGCCGGGCGGAGCGGGATCGACGCCGACCTGATCGCCGAGCTCAAACGGGTGCGCGCCACCCTCCAGCCGGAGGAGGTCCTGCTGGTCCTCGACGCCGCGATGGGGCAGACCGCCGGGCGGAGCGCCGAGGCGTTCCACCAGGCGGTCGGGCTGACCGGTGTCATCCTGACCAAGCTCGATGGGTCGGCGAAGGGGGGCGGTGCCCTCTCCGCGGTGGCCGTGAGCGGGGCCCCGATCGTCTTCATCGGCACCGGCGAGCACCTGGAGGAGCTCGAGCGGTTCGAGCCGACGCGGTTCGTCTCGCGACTGCTCGGGATGGGCGACATCCAGACCCTCCTCGAACGGATCGAGGAGCTCTCCAACAAGGAGGCGGCCGAGAAGGCCTCCAAGAATCTGATGGCCGGGCGTTTCTCGCTGCGGGACATGCGCACGCAGCTCGACTCCCTCGGCGAGATGGGACCGTTCTCTAAGCTCCTGTCGATGTTCCCGAGCTTCGGACCGACCAAGGTAGATCCTTCCACCCTGGATGCCACGCAGACCCGTTTGAGGAGGTTCCGGACGATCCTCGACTCGATGACCGGCGAGGAGCTCGACAATCCCCAGATCCTCAAGGCGGACCGGATCCACCGCATCGCTCGCGGGAGCGGCCAACCTTCCCAAGAGGTCCGGGCGCTGCTCAAGCAGTACGAGACGACCAAGAAGGCCGCCCACGGTCTCGTTTCGAACCGAAGGCTCCGCCGCCAGCTGGAAAAGCAGTTCGGCCAGGGCGAGGCTCCGGCGGAGTGAGCGACCCGAGGCCGAATGCCGAGCCCGGATGCCCTCGAGGCCGCCGCCGGCCTCCTCCTGGTCTTCTTCGTCCCGGGCTACGCCATCACGAAGGCGCTCTTCCCGGAGTGGAGGATCCGGGGGACCGGCGCACTCCGCCGCCTGGTCGAGGTCGTGACGCTCTCGTTCGTCCTCTCGGTCGTCCTCACGGTACTGATCGGCTACTTCGAGCTGACGTTCGCCCCCGGGGGATTCCGAGCGTACTGGACCGACCCAGTGCTCGAGGTCTCGCTTCTGGCCGTCACGCTGATCGCGTTCGTCCTCGGCCTCGGCCGGGGCGCTTACCGCAGGGAACCTCCGACCCGCGCGCCTCCGGTCGTCCCGGCGGGCGAGGAGGGAGCTTTCGAGCTCACCCGACAGCTCGACCTCCTGGGACGCGAGGAGCGCCGGGTGCGTCATGATCTCCGCGTCGCTCCGTCCGGTGCGCCCGAGAAGGACCGGCTGCGCGCACGCCTCGAAGAGCTCGCGCGGGAGGCCGAAGAGCTCGAGAGGCGTCGGGAGGCCGAGTTTGCCGACTGATCGAGCGGCCCGCGGCGAGCACAAGATGGTCCTGGTCCTCCGGGGCGAGCTGAGGCTGACGGCCGGCAAGGCGGCGGTCCAGGCCGCGCACGCCGCCGTGATGCTGGTCGAGAAGGCCCGGTCCCGGGACGAGCCCGCGCTCGCGGCGTGGCTCAGGCAGGGTCAGAAGAAGATCGCCCTGACCGTCCGCTCGCTGGAGGAGCTCGAGACGCTGGAGCGACAGGCGAGGGCACGAGGCATCCCGACCGCATGGGTCGAGGATGCCGGGTTCACGGAGGTCCCGCCGGGGACCCGCACCTGCCTGGGGCTGGGTCCCGCCCTTTCGGCAACGATCGACCCCCTGACCGGCGCCCTGCCCCTGCTCTGAGACGGGCGGTAGCGGATCCCGGAAAGGGACCGGTCCCGAACCGAGAGACCGCCAGTAGTCTCAGGGTCGCAGAGTTCGAGGCCCCCACGGTAGCGAAGCACGGGTCCATCGGGGGTCCAAGACCAACGATCGACCGACGGCGGGGGGGTCGCCGAGACCGCCTACCCCGCCTCCCGATCCGAACTCGATCCCATACGGCCTTCACGGATACGGATGCAGGAACCGTGTGCCGCCTCGCGCCCGACCCGCCGAGCTTCGGCCGCGAGCGCTTCTCGATGCTCCTGAAAGGAAAATAGAAGGAAGGAAAGGGTTCGACCCTCCCGCTTTCGCGGGAGGGCTCGCTGTCTAGGTTCGCCGAGCTCCTCTCCTCACCCCTTACGAGGGCGGCTCCCCCGGTGGAGATGTTGGCGGTTCCTGCTTCCACGACTCCGGCGGGGTCGGGGGCCGGCGGCCCCTCCGCGCAAAGACCACCGTCGTCGCGAGGAAGACGAGGGTCAGTACGAGGAACACCCCGAAGAGACCGTACGCGAGCGGACTGAGGTACGACCAAGACACCGACTGGGTGGTGACCTTCCCCGGGGTCTGGGTCAGGGTGAAGGTCGCGGCCGGAGCGTTGACGCTCCCGCCCGCCACGGTCAGGGTCCCCGTGCCGTTGCTCAGTGTGTAGCCCGGTACCGGGTCGACGCTGTAGGTGTACGTTCCGTTGGGCTCGGTGACGTAGGCCGACTTTCCGAGCGACGCTCCCACGAACCCGTTCACGGAGAAGCTCCATGTGGTGCCCGCGGGAAGTCCCGTCTGGCTCATCGTGACCGAGTAGGTCCCGGCTCCGTTCGCGGGGAACTGGTACCATGGCTGCATCCCGCCGCCTCCGAACATGACGTTCAGATTGATCCCGGCTTGGGAGATCCATGGCGCCGAGCCCACGACGGTGGTCGCCTGCTCGTTCCAGATGTAGAGCCCGAGGTTGTACATGATCGCGTTCGCCTCGTGGTAGAGGGCGACCCGTTGGGCACCCGGGGCGGTCGCTCCGGCGATCTGGAAGAAGTGGACCGCTACCGAGTAGGCCACGCCCTGACAGTCGTTCGGCACCGGGTTCAGGCCCGCATAGTAGGTCAGGGCCGCCTGGGTGTAGGAGCCGCTGATCCCCTGTGCGCTGTAGTCGGGGCAGGACGGGCTGTTCAACGCGGGCAGCAGCATCGTCTCGCCGAGGGCCGTCGCGGTGGTGTCAATGGCGTCGGGGTAGTAGAACACCGGCACATAGTCCGTGGGGTCGGGGTAATCCGGCGCCCACCCAAGGTTCTCCGTCGGACACGGGTTCTGTGTCCCGCCGCCGCCCGCCGTTCCCGGCGCATTCGGCGCGGTGTTGCAGATCCCGAGCTGGGCGAACTGGAGGTCCATGGTGAACGGCTGGACGGCATCGCCCGTGAGACTCTTGATCTCCGCGATCTCGAAGTGGATGGTGTCATCCAGGAAGGTGAACCCAACCTCTCCGATGATGGGGAATGTGCACGGGTTCGAGCTGGTACACGCTGCGGCCGCGGCATCGTAGTAGGGGCTGCCCGTGGTCGTCGCCTGTTGCCACCACCAGGCCGCGGAACCGTTCACCGAGGCGTCGGTGATCGGGTTCTGGCTCGGCCAGGGGATGGTGTAGTTGTAGTAGGGCGATCCGGTGGCGAGGTCGAGCATCCCTTGCGGGATGGCCCCTCCTCCCAACCAGCCGGTATCGATGGTCGTGTTCACCGTCGGACCGGCCAACTGCAGCAGGCTGTCGTTGAGGGTCTTGTACGGGACCGAAGTGATCAGGAACTCCCGGACCGCGATGTTGTCGAAGAAATTGCCCGGGACGTTCGTCGAACCAACGCCCTTGGTGAGGGTGTTCGCCGCGCTCACGTTGAAGAGCAGGTTCGGTGCCTGGTAGAAGACCGACAGCGACGGCGCCACCTCGTAGTTGATCTTGTTCGAGGCCACGAGGGAGTCGAAGGTCGCGAGGTCCGCCGGAAGGAAGATCCCTCCGAAGTCGGCGGTTCCCGCGGACATCGCTGCGATCGCGTTGGTGTCCGTCGTCGAGAAGTATTCGTGGACGTTGGCCACGTACGAGTTTGCCGGAGGCTGGCACGCCGCCTGACCCTTGCAGCCGGTGGGTTGCTGGTAGGCGGGGTTCGCCTTCAGGGTGTACCCAGTCGCATCGGAGTACGAGATCAGATAGTAGGGCCCCGAGCCCACGGTCTGGAACTGCACGTTCGGGTTCGGGCCTGCGCTGGTCCCGAGCCCGGGCCAGTTGTTCCCGTTGTTGGCGAAGTCGAACATGTAGTCCGGCGTGTAGGTCGCGAGCGCGGTCTGGAACGCTGAGGACGATGTGCTGTTCGCGTTACCGGGCAACAGGGTCGGACCGTCGCCCCCCGCCACCGTGGCAGAAGGCCATCCCGGAACGGTCGCGTTCGCGTTCGAGCTAATCGATCCCTGATACTGGAACCATCCCGCCGGTTCCACCATCGCGCCGTCCGCGATCATCGTGGACAGATAGAACGGGAACTCGATCGCCCCGCCCGCGAGGGGTCCGGTGCCGGACATGCCGTTGCGCCCGACCACGAAGGTGATGCAACCGTGTGCGGTCGCATAGACGGACTGAGGACAGTAGGTGCTGTCGTTGACCAGCATGCTGGACATGACCCATGTCGGGGAGTTGTTGGTGCCACCCGTCCCGCCGTAGTCGTACACGCCAATGCCATCGTCACCGACCATCCACGAGGGGTTGCCGGTGGGAGGCACGGCCCACTGGGCCTGGATCCATCCCGGATATGCTCCGAACCAGAACGAGTAGGTGAGTGCGCGCACGAAGGAGTAGTAGACATCCGACGGATAGACTCCCCAGCTCGCCCCGGTCCCGGGGTCGTAGAAGTGGGCTGCCGCGTCGATCGGGAACGTGTAGGTCGAGGGGAAGCCGGTCGTTCCGTTGTAGGTGATCAGGGAGCTGCCGTACATCGCCTGGCAGCTGTCGGGGTTCGTGGCGGAGGTGTTTCCCGGCACGCAGGTCGCGAGCATGGGAAGCAGGTTCGCGGTCGAACTTCCGTTGTACGTGATCAGGGTCTGGGCAACGTTGATGTTCACGGCCCCGTCCACGGTATCGTACTGGACTGCCGGGTCAAGAGACTGGGAAAATCCTCCCCCGCCCAAACCCGAGCCATAGTCGACGATCTCGTTGGGATGTGGACTTAGGCTAGTCGAAGGAACGATCGACGTTGTCAGTGGAGAAGCGGCTGACGTGCCGGCCGCCGAGTTCGATGGTGCGGCCGATCCGGTGACGGCTAAGGAAGAAATCGCCATCACACTGAGCACCATCAGGACGGTCACGATCACCACTAAGAGAGCTGTTCTTTCGGTCCCGGTTACGCCCCGCTGCATCTACACCTCTACCTTGCCGCGTCGAAACGCGGTTCGGACCGCGAACATGGCCCTGATACATATACTTTTGAGGAAACAGGCTCCTTTGAACAAGGTCGGCACGAGAGTCGGACGCTCGGTCTCGCGTCTCCTTCGAGGAAGGTTTCCCTTGGTTCACGGCTCGAACGGCCCCCTTGGAGATCGGGCGCCGCGGTGGGGTGAGGGCCGATCGCGAATCGGAGCGGCCGGGCGAGCTCACGAGACGGCGTGGGCGGCCGCGGGGGCCACCGCGCGCCTCAGCGCTCGTACGTTCTCGGCGGCGTCACCGCCCCCGTACACCGACTGGCCGCAGACGAGGAACGTCGCCCCGGCGCGCGCTGCCTCGCCCGCCAGCTCGAGCGTGACCCCGCCGTCGAGGGCCAACGTGATCGGGCTCCCTCGGCGAGCGATCTCCCGGTAGGCGACCGCGAGCTTCTCTACGGTTCCGGGGAGCAGGGTCTGCCCGGAGAAGCCCGGGTGGACGCCCATGACCATGAGCTCGTCCACTTCGTCGAGGAACTCATAGGAACGATCGAGGGGGGTCTCGGGTTGGAGGGCAAGTCCGCTCGCCGCTCCCATGCGCCGGATGGCCTTCAGGGTCGGGGCGATGGGGTCCGCGCTTTCCAGGTGGATGACGAGCGTATCTCCGCCGGCGTTGCGGAATGCTTCGAGATACGAGCCCGGATGCTCGATCATCAGGTGGATGTCGAGCGGAAGGCGGCTCTCCCGGCGCACCGCCCTCACGAGCGCGGGCCCGAACGAGATGTTCGGGACGAAGTGCCCGTCCATCACATCCAGATGAAGGGCGTCCGCCCCCCCGGCCTCCGCTGCCCGGATCGCGTGGCGAAGGTCCGCAAAGTCCGCACTCAGGAGCGACGGAGCGATCTGGGCGACTCGATGCGAGCGCGTCACGCGTCGTCCATCGGGGTAGGATATATGGTGTCTTCCTCGGGACGGGCCTCCCCCGGGGGTTGCACTAGAGGAACTCCTCGGGGTTCACGGTATCCCCCGGTAGGTCCTTCTCGTCCAACAGGGCGCGGTCCCGGAGCGCCCGCTCGGGCGTCCATAGACCGACCTCGACGGGTCGCAGGAGAGTTCGGCGGAACGGCGTGCGGCGCGACCGGCGGTACGGGAGCTCCGGCCGGTACCAGAGGAACCGAAAGAGCAGGAACTCGAGATAGCAGGCGAGCACCAGGGACAGTCCCAGTCCGACGTAACTACCCAGCAGGATCCACTGGACGGCGATCCAGCTGTCGACGATCAGGAACCCGATCACCCCCCACCCGCGCAGCGCGTCGAAGTAGAACCAGTCGTGCCAGGACTTGCCCGGTTCGGCCAGGGCCCGACGCTTCTCGTCGGCGACCTTCTCGAGCTTCCTTCGGCTCGCGGAATCGAGACTCCCGAAGCTGTCCACCGGTTCTTTGGCGCGGGGCTCGTCGGTGGGGAACAGCTTCGACGCCATCAGTTCGGCGCGGGCACGGCAACCTCCGTCAGGGGAGGCTCTTCCCCGCCCGCCTCGGGAAGCGCCCGGGACGCCTCATCGGCGTTCGGGGGCGGGTAGAGGTGACACGCGACGCGGTGGTCCGGGCGGACCTCGATCAAGGGGGGGTCCGCCTTCGAACAGACCGGCATCACCGCCGGGCAGCGCGTGTGGAAACGACAGCCGGAGGGGGGAGCGGCGGGGCTCGGGACGTCCCCGGACAGGATCAGGCGTTCCCGGTGGAGCTCGGGGTCCGGGATCGGGATGGCGGAGAGCAGCGCCTGCGTGTACGGGTGGAGGGGCCGGGAAAAGAGCAGATCGGTCGGCGCCTCTTCGACGACCGTTCCCAAGTACATCACGGTGACCCGCTCGCTGACCGCGCGCACCACACTCAGGTGATGCGAGATGAACAGGTAGGCGAGACGCTGCTCCTGCTGCAGCTGCTTCAGGATATCGAGGATCTGGGCCTGCACCGAAACATCCAGGGCGCTGGTCGGTTCGTCCAGTACGACGAACTCCGGCCGTCGGGCGAGGGCGCGCGCGATGCCGATCCGCTGGCGCTGCCCGCCCGAGAACTCGTGGGGGAACCGCCACTCATGTTCGGGATTGAGCCCGACGGACCGGAGCAGTTCACGCCCCCGGGCGTACCGCTGGTCCCGGGAGCCCTCGTGGGCGATCGAGAGCGGCTCGGTCACGATGTCCCGAATGAGCATGCGCGGGCTCAGCGAGGAGAACGGATCCTGGAAGACGATCTGGAGATGGGCCCGAAGTTGCCGCAGCTTACTTCCGCCCATGCGATAGATCGAATACTGATCGGCGATCTCGTCCAGCTCCCGCAGGAGCGCCTGCGCCTCGGGAGAACTGTGACGGCGGTCCGTTCCCTCGGACGGGGATTCCTTGAGCTCCCGATAGGCCGCATTCAATCGGTGCATCTGGTCGGCCGGCGGGCGGTAGTAGACGTGACCGCTCGTGGGTTCGATGAGACGGAGCAGGAGCCGCCCGACCGTGGTCTTGCCGCATCCGGACTCCCCGACGAGGCCGACCGTCTGTCCCTCACGTACGTCGAGGCTCACGCCATCGACGGCCCGGACGTCCCCGATATGCGTCGAGAACAGGCCCCCCCGGATCGGGAAGTACTTCCGCAGGTTCCGTGCCGAAAGAATGATGGGAGACTGTCCCGGCGCGGGTCCGTCCGGTGGCACTTCGCTCACTCAGGCGGACGCGACTGGGCCCTTGTATAAATAACAAGCTACGTCGTGCTCCGGTCCCTCGACGGTCATCGGAGGACGACGCTCTTTGCAAACCGGCATGGCATAGCTACAGCGGGGATGGAACCGGCACCCGCTGGGGGGGGAGATCAGGTTCGGTACGGAGCCCGGGATCGAGCTGAGCTTCTTTCCCGGCTGGTCCACCCGGGGGATCGAGGCCAGGAGGCCCTGGGAGTACGGATGCAGCGGCCTTCGGTAGATCTCCCGCACCGGCCCCTGTTCCACGATCTGCCCCGCATACATGACGGCGACCCGGTCGGCGACCTCTGCGATCACGGCGAGGTCATGGGTGATGAGCAGGATCGCCGACCCCCTCCGTTGCTTCAGGTCCCGCATGAGCTCGAGGATCTGAGCCTGGATCGTCACATCGAGCGCCGTCGTGGGCTCGTCCGCGATGAGGAGCGCCGGGTCGGGGGCCAGCGCCATCGCGATCATGACGCGTTGGATCATCCCTCCGGAGAGCTCGTGGGGATACCCTCGGGCGACCTGGGTCGGGTTGGCGATGGACACGCTCTCGAGCGTGGCCACCGTCCGCCAGAATAGCTCCCGGGTCAGCGGGCGCTGCGAGTGGCCCCGTACCCCCCAGACCCCGAGATAGAAGTGGCTGAGCCGTTCGCGACTCCGCCGGACTTCGAGCTCGCGACGAGGTCCGCCATACCGCCGGCCTTCGTGCATCTCGCGAAGGGAGACTTCGTTCACGTCGTTCTGGACCGCGAGCAGTCGTCGTCGATGGGCGAGGGCGTTCCGCTGGATTCGGGTCAGGGCGAGACGGCGGAACGACCGAAGGATGTCCGTGCGCAGCGCTTCGATGTCCGCACCTCGGTCCCGCACGAGATAGTAGACCTCGGTGGCGACCGACCGGACCCCCACGGCCTTCGCGAGGGCCGTACATGCCTGGCGAAGGGAGGCCTCGCCCTCCACCGAGAAGGCGAGATCGAGGATCCGGTCGATCGCCTGCTGCACGGGCGGCTCGGACAGAACGTCGGGGCGGTACTGGAGCAGCTCGTCGATGATCTCCACGCCCCGATGGACGAGGAGCGCCTCCCCGACCTGGTCGGCGATCGAGAACACCGGGTTCATGGCCTGGGTCGGTTCCTGGAAGATCATGCCGATGCCCCCGCCCCGGATGGCGTCCATCCGTCGGTTCGCTTCCCGGATGCGACGGAACCGTCGCTTGACCTTCAGACGGTGGGTCCGATGGCTCTCGGTGAAACGGGCCTCTCCCTCCAGTCCCCAGAGCAGGTTCGCTCCGCGGAACCAGACCTCGCCCTCGAAGGTACGTCCCGGCGGGTCCGCGATAAGTCGCGTAATCGAGAACGCCGTTACGCTCTTTCCGCACCCGGTTTCGCCGACCATACCCAGGGTCTCCCCGCCCCTCATGCGGAACGAGACCCCGTCGATCGCGCGGACGACGCCATCGTACGTGAAGAAGAACGTGCGCAGTCCCTTGACGACGAGCGTATCCTCGGCCCCGCGGCCCCCGTCTCCCGGGATCGGCCCGGCCGGCGTCCCCGACGCGGCATCGGGCGAGGACGCGGGTGGGCTATCGGGCGATGTGACCCATGGGCGTTGCGCAGCTGCCATACCGACCTCTACCTCCTCAACCGGGGGTCGAGCGCGTCGCGAAGTCCGTCCGCGAAGAAGTTCACGCTGATCGCGAACAGGAACAGCATGAAGCCCGGGATGACGATCTGCCACCACGGAATCACACAGGTGGTGGGAGCGACCGAGCAGGCGCTGACGACCGAGGGGAAGTCGGAGAGCGCGAAGGCCGCGATGGATCCCA
>JBJKRJ010000067.1:0-10413 GCA_046704665.1 Thermoplasmata archaeon
GTGCGTCGAACTTCAGGTTGGACACACCGGACGCCGCATCGAGACTTCCGTAGGAGATCGTGGTCGGGGGGGCCACGGTGCCATCGGTCACGAGGGACCGATAGGTCGTCAGGCCGACGTTCCACGAGAACGACTGCCCGTCAATGGCCGTCTTGGGCAGGACCCGAACCCCCGGCACCTGACGGATCCCTTCTTCCAGCTGCCGGATGCCGAGGGACCCGGTCGCGGTCACGGTCGTGTTCACGTACGTGAGCCCACCCGCGACGCTGGTCGAGCTCACGGTCAGCTGGAACGCGGGATTGTCGTAGCGGATCACGAGGGAGGCCGGGTCCGGACCGACCACCGAGATGGTCGGTATCGGACCGCCGTACGTGTACGCCGGGACCGTGGTTCCGTTCCCGAGGACGACCGAAAAACCGGTCGGAGAGAAGTCGAGGATCTGGCTGGGGGTACCGTACCGCAGCGCGCCGAAGATCGGGGATCCGGTGAAGAAGGGTGTCGTGTTGCCCGGAACTCCGACGAACTCGAGCCCGTTCGAGGTGGCCGTCCAGAAATGGAACGGGAAGTAGGCCAACTGATCGGACTGGATCCGGGTCTGTTTGAACACGAATCCGGAAACGATCGTTGGGGCGTAGACGTTCCGGTTCGACATGGCGAACGTCCAGTGGAGCGTGGGCCCGGCCGACCAGGAGAGAATGCTGCCCGGAACGCCGGAGTTCTGGATCGCGTCCATGGCATGCACGTACTCCCAGCCGTGGAGGGAGGTATTGTACTGATCCTGGAACGCGACGAGGCCCGGATAGGTGTACAGGCCGCCCGCGATCAACACGACCACGAAGCCGCACACGGCGACCGCGGTCGGAAGGCTCGGCGTTCGCGCGCTGCCCCGGGGACTGTGCTGCAGCTGGAAGGCGTGAGCTCGGGGACCAATCGGCGGCGACGGGCCGGCCGAGGCACGAACGGGTTGCGAACCGGTGTCCGGCGTACACCAGTGAAGGACAGTGTCCAGGAGCAACACACCGGCCAACACGTACGGCAGGTAGAGTGCATACGCGAACCGACGGTAGTCGGTGAAGATGTACAGGAGCCAGCCTCCAATGGCCATGAGCAGAACGGCGAGCACGACACTTCCGATCACGATGAGCGAAGGCGTGAGCAGCTTCGGTCGGAGGAATGCGAGCGAGATCAGGAGCCCGAAGATCAGGAGCATGACCGCCGTCGCGATCTCGAACGAGCCAAGGTCGGTCTTGATCAGGTCGTATCCGATGACGCCCCCGAAGGCCTGGATGCGGAGCGGATAGAGGACCGCGGAGATCAGGAACCGCTGGTGCGCGAGGGCGTTGGTGGCGAGGTAGTTGTTCTGGACGATGTGCGCAATCCTCACTCCGATGTAGAACGCCCCGACCGCGAGGGCGGCCGCGACGGTTCCGGCCGCACCGGCCTTGCTCGCAATGATGGACCACGGGAACTGGCGTTTCAACAGGAGAAAGAATCCGATGAGGGCCAGCGAGACCACGAGGGCGAGGCCGACAAATTCGTGCGAAAGGAGCGTGGCGGCGGTGGCCGCCCAGAAGAAGATCGCGTGCGAGGGGCGTCGGTCCCGAACGTAACGGACCGCGAAGGCCAAGGCGAGGTTCATGAACACGAGGGCGAACAGCGTCGGGTAGCCGCCGAAGAAGAACAAGCGGTCGAACGGGGTCGTGGCGAACAGGAGCGCCTCGGCGAGCAGGGCGCTGACCCGGAACCGGAACAGCGATCGGCCGAGGACATAGGTCGAGAGCCCGAGGAGGATCCCAATGAAGCCGGCGAAGAGCCGGGGACCGACCAACGGTCCCCCCCCGACCAGAACGAAGAACCCCAGGACCGGGAACATCAACGGAGGATAGCCAAAGAGGGTGATCTCGGAGGGATGGGGATACCCGACGTAGGGGTAGGACAGCGCGGTCCACGTCCCGGTGTCCCCTCCCAGAGGGACGGGGGCTACGAGGCTCAGCCATTCGAACACGGCGACGAAGACGAGGGCGATGGCGAACGACGCCAACCATCCTCCGGCCTCCGGGCCGGGCGTCAGGAGGGTCCCGCGGTACCGCCCGTTTGCCGAGCCCTGTGAAGGCGGAAGCACTCCCGACGCAGACGCGGAGGGTCTGCCCGGAGAGCTGGGAGGTCCGGAGGGTACGGCGGGTCGAAAGCGGCCGAGTGACGGATCTCGGCCTTGAGCGTGAGGGGTCGTATCGCCTCCCGGTGGGCACCGCGCCGAGGGCAGAGCCCGGCTCCGTTCTTCAAGCTATGTATAGTCTCGCCGAAGGAAGCGTACCGCGACCGACTTCCTTCGGGGTCGAACCGGGACGTCCGTGCGCCCGCGGACGTCCTCTCCAGCCCACGGCGCCCTTCTACACGATACCCGAGTACCACCCTTCGACTTTCCCGATGGGGGACGGAAGTACTTCCATCGGAGGGTCGCGCAAGAAAAGTCTGTTTCCTGCGTCCAAGGGATTAAATAGCCCTGTGCCGGAAAAAGAGCCCGTGTCTCGATTGTTAGTACTCGGTCTAGACTCGGTGCCTCAACAGTTCATGTTCGAGACATACCTCCCCTCCATGCCCACCGTCCGACGGTTGCTCGAACGGTCCCGCTTTGGCACCCTGCGGAGCACCGACCCCCCGATCACGGTCCCCGCATGGGCGGTCATGTTCTCGGGCATGGACCCCGGATCGCTCGGGATCTACGGATTCCGCCATCGTCGGAACGGTTCGTACGATGACATGTACACCCCTTCCTCCTCGATGGTGCCCTATCCCCAAGTGTGGGACCTGCTCTCCCAAGCCGGTCGCCGGGTCGCGGTGGTGGGGATGCCCCCCGGCTACCCTCCGCCCTCGGTGAACGGCGTCTACGTCTCGGATTTCCTCACGCCGGATCACGCGAAGGACTTCGTCCGCCCGCCCGAGCTGGCCCCCGAGATCCAGTCGATCGCCCAAGGCGAGTACATGTTCGACGTGCTGTTCCGCGCGGAGGACCGGGACCGCGTGGAGCGGGAGGTCTTCGAGATGACCCGCCGACGCTTCGCTGTCGCGCGCCACCTCTGGAACAAGGAACCGTGGGACTTCTTCGCGGTGCACGAGATCGGCCCGGATCGGATCCACCACGCTTTCTGGAAGTACTTCGATCCGACGCACCCGAAGTACGTGACCGGTTCTCCGTTCAACTCGATCGCCGAACGGTACTACCGACTGCTCGACGAGGAGATCGCCCGGTTCCTCGAGCTCATACCGGAGGATGTGAACGTCTGGATCGCCTCCGACCACGGTAGCCAGGCGATGGAGGGATGTTTTTGCATCAACGACTGGCTGATCCAGAATGGCTACCTGGCTCTCAAGGGACCGCTTCCGGCGCCGGGGTCTCCTCTCCAGCCGAACGCCGTGGACTGGAGCCGGACCCGGGTGTGGGGAGCGGGTGGCTACTACGCACGGCTGTTCTTCAACGTGCGGGGCCGGGAGCGGCAGGGCACCGTACGGAGCGACGAGGTCCCTCAGCTTGTCCGCGAGCTCAACGCCGGGCTCTCCCGAGTGATGGCCCCCGACGGTCGACCCCTCGGGGTCGCGCTGCTCGAGCCGGCGAAGGTCTACCACCAGGTCCGAGGAGACGCACCGGACCTGATGGCCTACTTCCGCGATCTACGCTGGCGTTCGGCCGGCACGATCGGCTACCGAAGCCTTTTCCTATCCGAGAACGATACGGGGCCGGACGACTCCGTCCACTCTATGGAAGGGTTCTTCCTGCTCTACGACCCCTCCGCCCAGAATGCCCGCGGCCGAAGGCTTCCGGACCAGTCGATCTTGGACGTCGGCCCGACCCTCCTATCCCGCCTCGGGCTCCAGGTTCCGGCCCATGTGCAAGGGAAACCGATCGCAGCGCTGCTCGACTAGGCCCCGGGAGTCACGGTGCCGTGGCTCCGGACCCGGGCCATGGACCCGCGTCAGAATCGTGCGGGTGGCCACATCGCGGGGTGATATTGAAACTACGTTACTCATGATACAGAAACGTCGTGTTACGCAATCCACATACCATAGTAGCGAAGGGAAGTCGTTCAGGCTTATATGCTGACGTATAATTCCGCAGGGCTTGTGACGTCGTCCGGGTCGACGGCCACGGAACCGGCCGGGGCATTCGCGGGCCACGCTCGGGGGCAGACACGCCCGAGCGTCGTCATTGTACTCCCGACCCTGAACGAGTACGGAAATCTCCCCCGTACCCTGGCGTCGATCCCTCTCGGGGACCTCGCCCGCCGGGGATGGACCGTGCAGCCGATCGTCATCGACGGGGGCTCGACCGATGGGACGGTCGACCAAGCCCGCGAGCTCGGACTACCGGTGCTGGTGCAGACCCGCCGGGGCAAGGGTGCGGCGATCCGGGAGGCGCTTCAGTACGCGCAGAACGAAGGCGCACGGTTCGCGGTCGTGATGGACGCGGACTGCACCTACCCGGGAGAGTCCGTCCTCTCGATCCTCTCCCTGTTGGACTCGGGTTCGGACCTTGTGGTCGGGGTGCGTCAGAACTTCCGCAAGCCCCACGGAGCGCGCGAGTACGTTCACCGCATCGGCAATGCGATCCTCACCTACGTCGCGAGCACGCTCGGCCGCGAGCTCATCCTTGACCTCTGTAGCGGCTTCTGGGGGGTCGACCTGACCACCTGGTCGGACGACGGATTGCAGGCCACCGGGTTCGAGATCGAGTCCGAGCTGTTCCTCAAGAGTCTTCTCCTCGGCTATTCCGTCGCCCAGATCCCCATCCCGTACCGGGCCCGGTCCGAGGGGGCGAAGCTGCGCACGATCAACGACGGCGCGCGC
The DNA here is from genome assembly GCA_046704665.1 of Thermoplasmata archaeon. Classification (GTDB taxonomy): domain Archaea; phylum Thermoplasmatota; class Thermoplasmata; order Lutacidiplasmatales; family UBA184; genus Lutacidiplasma. The sequence goes on from JBJKRJ010000067.1 coordinate 4,843, forward strand.
ATCCTACTGTCGGTGCTGAGCGCGATGCGGTTCCGCGGTGCCTCTGGGGGTTTCGCGGACAGGACCCCGGAGTCCGGCCTCCTTCGCTCGATCCTCGCGGTCTGCTTCATCCAGGGGAGCGGACGGCTCGTTGTCTTCGCCGACACCGGAAGCGCCGAGCGCGCGCACCGGCTATCCGACCAGCTCGCCGAAGGGGGTATCCGGGCCGAGGTCGAGGTGGTCCCCGGACCGGGGATACCTTCCTCACCCTCGCTCGTCCACTCCATGGTGCGGCGATCCCACGCCGACAACGCTCCGGTGGTCGCGCTCACCGGACCGGATTCCCCTGCAACCTGGCCCAAGGCCAGCATGGTCCTCCTTCCCAACACCCAGCGTGTGATCGGGGTGGGACTGAACCTGGACGACCCCCGGACGGTCCGAGGCCGTCGTCTCGTGGCCCTCGAACGCTCGGGCGCGACGACCGAGGTGTTCTCGATCATGTCGCAACGCCCCGCCGTCCACCCGGTCGGTGCGTTCGCGTCCCTCCGGGCCGTGCTCGACCCTTCGATCCAGGGTACGGTTCGGTTCCTGGGGGCCAACCAGATGGGACTTCCCCTGAGCGTCCTTCGTCTGGACCGGGGCGACGATCTCCCGGCGACGGGAGAGAGGGCCCAACTCGGCGCCTCCAAGCCCCGGCCCTAGGGAGGCGGTGTGCGCCCTACCGGGTCGCCTTCGGGTTCGATACCGGAGCTCAGCCCCCAGGCACCCGTGCGGCTTGAGAGTGAGGTTCCACTGCGCGCCGAGCTGCGCGTCCCGGTGATGGAGCGGGTCAGGCAACGCCTCGAGCGCAGTTCCGAACGGGTCGTGGTCACGGACGGGATACGGGCGTTCTACGCGGGTGGCTGGCTCTGGATCCGACCGTCCGACACGGACGCTCGCTGTCGGGTCGAGGTCGAGGGAAGTACGGTCCCGGAGGCAGAATCGCTCCTGGTTCGGGGCGTCACGTTGGTACGCGAGCTCGAAGAGGCCCTCGGGACCCCGGACGGCCTTTCGGACCTGTGGTGCGACTCGGCCTGAGCGTCGCCCGCGCCGCGGTCTCCGCGTCCGGCCGACCGGGTTCCGAGTGTCGATTGGCCCACGAGCCGTCGTCGGCGTTCTTCTGGGGGGCTCACCGACGGCGAAGGCGGAGGAGCCGACGCTCTACCCACGCCACGGAGAGGACCGCCACCACCGCGAGCAGGGTCAGGAGCAACCAGGATCGGACCACCGGCTCGAGGAGCTGACCGAGGGCTAGGGAGGTGGGTCCGGGAGAGGCGACGGTGGAGGGAACGGCCGCGACGTACGAGACGTTGAAGGTCCAGCCGCCTCCCTGAACCACGAAGACGCCGGTCGGGACCGAGGGTGCATAGCCCGAGACGGCGGAGACGACATACGCGTAGGATCCGTTCGCGAGGGTGAAGTTGATCGGGACGCCGGCAGAGGATTCAACCAGGGACGGTCCCAGCGAGACCGACCAGACCGTGTGCGACGGGAGACCCTCCGGGACGAACGAAACGTTGTAGACCGGGGTCGCCGGGCCCGGACCGGTGGACGTGTTCTCGCTCAGCGCGACCGGGATCGTCTGGTTACCCCCCGCTACGGTGACGGTCCCGACGGACGGGTCGGCCGTAAAGAGGGAAGGTGCCGCGACCTGGAAGCCGTACGTGCCGTTCGGGACCCAGAAGTCGAGGGGTCCCGATCCCGAGAGCGCACCGGATCCCAGTGAGACCTGCCAAGTGTCCCCGCCGGGGAGCCCCGAGGGAACGAACTCGGCACGGTACATCGTGACGGACGGGGGATTCGCCGAGAGGTTGATCTGAAGTTCCTGGGACGCCCCGGCCACGGTGACCGAACCGTTGGCCGGGCTCGCCCTTGTTCCGTTCGGTGCGCCCACCGAGAAGGAGTACGTGCCGTTCGGCTCGGAGAACGCCAGCGTGCCGTTCCCGTGGAGCACCGAGGCGCCCAAGGTCACGCTCCACGTCGCCGCAGAGGAGAGATGGTCCGGCACAAAGGAGACCGTGTAGTTCTCCGGGGTCGACGGAAGCGCGCTGAAGACGATCGCCTGGTTCACCGCACTCCCGGCCACCACGAGCGTGCCTCCGGACGGGTCCGCGGTCCACGACGCAGGAGAGTTCACGACGAACGAGTACGAACCGTTCGCGAGGGTGGTCGAGAGTGTGGAACTCGTTCCCGCGAGCAGGTCGCCGGCTAGGTTCACGGACCAGCTCTCGCCGGACGGAAGCCCCGTCGCCGAGAACTGGACCGGAAACAGGGCCGGCGTCTCCGAGGGCCCCGAATAGGGGGCGGTGATCAGGAGAACGCTTGCGGCGGGGACCGTGACCGACCCGGGGAGCCCGCTCGAGGAGTACCACATCGAGGGACCGGACTGGGACTCGTTCCACGCGAGGAGCGTGACGGGTCCGACCCCGCTCGAGAGGTTCACGCCAGTCAACGGGAGATCGATCGCATTGGAGGCGTTCGCGTTGACGACCAAGAGCCCCAGGGTCCCGGAGGTGGAGTTGACGGTGAGTTGGGCGTACGCACCCTGGGCCGACGTCGTGAGGGCGGTCGACACGGCCGCGGGCCCGAGCCGCGAAAGGAACGAAGAGTAGAAGGTGTAGACCGGGAGGGGAGAACCCGAGCCCGTGAAGAGCGACCCCGGATAGGCTCCCTCGAACGAGAACAGGTCGAGGTTCGCGACCCCTAGGGAGATCGCCTGGACCACCTGCGCCGCCATGTACGGCACGTCCGGATACGTCGACATGTAGGTGTCCCAGATCCCGCCGGAGATCCCCGCGCCCGACTCGGTCACGAAGAGAGGGAGCGGTCCGCAGCTCGGACAGGCCGAGCGGATCGCCGCCAGATCGGAGGGAACCCGGTGGGAGAGCGAACCCTTGCCGATGAGGGAACCGAAGAAACCCGACAGCGTCGGGGTCCCGCTCCCCGTGCCGGCCGGATAGACATGGATGGCGACCGCGCTGAGATTCGGTCCGTTGAGCGCGACGGTGTCGCCGAGCCATGTCGTCTCCTGGCTGGCGCCGATCCCCGTGCCCGGTAGTCCGATGATCCGGGCGGCCGGGTCGACCGCACGCATCGCCGGGATGAAGCGGTGGACCAGCTGGGCATACCCCTGCGCGGTAATGCCGGTCCCGCTGACCGAGCCCCACTTCGACCAGGGGACCCCGAAGTTGTTCCAACCGGCGGGCTCGTTCCCGATCTCCCAGTAGTCGGGATGGTAGCCGAGGGTCTTCTCCGTATATGCGACATAGTAGGCCGCGACCGCCGGCTGATCGATCTCGGCCGGGACCTGGAAGATGGAGTGACAGGCGACCTGGCGACACCAGTGGACGAAGGCCGGGGTCGTCTCCGGAGCCTTGTACGTCCCACCGCCGGGATTCGTGATCACCCCGGAGGAATAGTTGTACCCCTCCGCGACCCTACCGCCCGGCCAGACCACGTAGCCGAGGGGAGTCGCGTTCCACTCACCCGCGAGGGAGGCATTGACGGTGGCGTACGGGCGGACGTCGGTTCCCCAGAACGTCGTCGCGAGGTCCCTCGTCGGGGCGCTCCAGTTCACCGTGAGGGCCGCGGAGGTCGTCGAGGAGGGGCTCGGGTCCGCCAGGGCCGGCACCGAAAGGAACCCGGGCACCAGCACTCCCAGAAGGATGACCGCACCGACGAGAGCTGCGCCCCAGGCACGTCGGCGCGCCCGCTCGCAAAAGACCAATAATGCAACACGCATGCGTGCGCATAGATGTGTATAACTCAGGGGGCTTAAGGGTTACGACGATTTGCCGCCCACGTGCCGTGCGGGAGCGACCCGGGCGCCCCTCTCGCGGGAGGAGGAAACGCGTCCTCAGCCGGCGCCCGCCAATGAACGGGAGATGGGGCACAAGGACGCGGGAGATCCTCGTATCGACCTCCAGGGGGGCGCCTCCTGGCCGTCCAACCAGAGCCGCAGCTTTTCGGTGACGGGTCGGAAGTCCTCGAACGGCAGACAGGGGATCTGACGGTCCCGGCAGTAGGTGAGCAGCCGGCGACGCGCGAAGACGATGTCGGCGACCTCGGCGGCGAAGCGGTCGGTGCTCCCGTCCCCGATGAAGATCGTATGGTCGGCCTCGGGCAGCGGACGCTGGAGCACCTGCGCTTTGCAGATGCCGCACTGGCGGCAGTCGGCGTGACCGTAGGGATGGGTCACCGCCAAGCGTCCGTCCTTGCTCGGCCCGGCCCCGTCTGAGAAGAACGGGAACGCGTAGCCCTCTCGATCGAGGATCGCGCGGATGTAGAAGTCGAGCCCACCCGAGACGACGACGAGCGGGACCGCCCGTTGCTGGACGAGATCAAGGAGCTCCCGGGCGCCGATCCTGAGAGGGACCTCGCGACGGACGAACTCCGTCATGGCACCGACCCGGTCCCAGGGAAGCAGTGCCGCCTGACGCTCCCACGCCTGCCGGAGCGTGATCTCGCCCCGGTGGAGCTGTAGGTCGACCTCGTGGGCGACGCGACCCCCGTCCTCCGCGAACTTTTCGACGAGGACGATGGCCACATTGGGCTCCACCAGTGTCCCGTCAAAGTCGAGAAAGATCCGGAACGGCACCCGACCACCATTGTTCGGAGGGTGCCCGCGGGTGTCGCGAGGGCTGCCGTCGACCATGCGGTTCACGAGACCCTGGGCCATCGATCTGATCTGGCTCCCGTTCCCGGCCATCTCTCTGCCCGCGTCGCCTCGCGTCCTGTTGTATGCCGGTCCGCGGAGTAAAAAGGATTTCCACGCGCCCTGAGCGGGGTGGCCGGGACGTTCGGGGCCCACTTCTCAGAACCGGTTCGGTCCGTGGGTCGCGAGGTTCGACGGCACGCCGTAACGCTCCGGCTGCGTGGCTCTTCCCGCAGAGCCGGGGAAGGGGGCAGGCAGCTATTTATTCAGATGCGCACGTACACGTACATCTACGCATTTACTCCGAGCAACCGGGGCGCCTAGTGCTGCCCCGGGCGATCGGGGGGGTTCCGAGATGGTGGAGAGATTCCGCATCGGTGGGCGTAACCGGGAAGCCCCCCGCCCTCCCCCTCGCTCGGCCCGAATCGGACTCCGCGTTTGGGTCCCGGGAGTCACGGTCGTGGTCCTCCTGCTCTTGTCGGGCGTCGTACTCTTACATCCCAGCATCGCCGCGTCACCGACTGCGGTTCCGAGCACGACCTCCTCACCCAGTTTCCCTACTCCGATCCGGCACGTGGTGACGATCGTGGCCGAGAACAGCCCGGTCAGCACGGTCGATGCCTACGGGACGTACGAGATGTCGCTGGCCGCCCAGTACCCCGTCGCGAGCTCTTACTATGCCGTCTGTCATCCTTCCGCCTCGGAGTATCTCTCCCTGACCTCGGGACAGTCGCTCCAGTGCGGGACCGACACGGTCTCCTCCTACTCCGTTCCGAACGTAGGGCACCTGGTCTCGGGAACGCCCGGGCTTTCCTGGAAGGGCTACATGGAGTCGATGCCGTCCCCCTGCGACAAGACCGACGCCCTCCCGTACGTGGCCCACCATGACCCGTTCGTCT
>JBJKRJ010000068.1:0-119311 GCA_046704665.1 Thermoplasmata archaeon
GCCTCCTCGCGGAGGCCGGCCGGGCTGCTCGGGCGGGTACGCGCTGCCCGCAGGCGGGGCGGCCATTCCGGTCCGTGGCGTGCCCTGGCTCTGCTGGAGCTTCCACTGGCCGTAGGCGGTGTACGTCGGCTGGCGCTTCCACCAGTCCCAGAAGCCGCCCTCCGAGTAGTTCTCGCCGAGCTCACGCTTCGCCTCGGCCCGGAACTTCTCGGTGAAGTCGCCGTAGCTCTGCCGCTCGGCCTCCTCGCCGCCCTCACCGGGCTTGCCGAGGAGCTGGGCGGCGCACTCGGGGCAGTACTTCGACTCGGCGGGTATCGTGGAGGCGCATCGACTGCACCGGACGAGGTCCTTCTCGAACTCCGCGCCGCACTTCGGGCAGACGGTCGCGGTCTCGGGAATGAGGTTGCCGCACTCGCCGCACTCGACGAGCTTGCCTGCAGACTGCCGCCGGACCACGAGGAGGAAGGCGATGATGCCGATCACGATGGCCACCGCGATGGCGAGCCAGACCCAGAACGGAAGGCCGAGGACCTTCTGGGTGAAGAAGCTCGTGACCGAGACCGGCTTCGCCGGGATCGAATAGACGCCGACCTTCTTCTGCGCCGAGGTCACGCCGTTGTAGGTCGCCGTCACGTAGACGGTGTAGGTGGTGCCCGCCGCGAAATTGGTGGTCGACCAGTAGAGCGCGAAGCTGGATCCTGGGGTGGCGTGGACGCTGTCCAAGAGTGTGATGGTGCCGCCACCGGAGGCCCAGATATCGACGGTCGCGGCGCTCGAGCCGTTGTACTGGATCGTGCCCGTGGTGAGGTAGGTCTGTTTCTGCACTACCGAAGCCGGGCCCGTCACGGAGACGACTCGGATCTGTGAGGGCTCGATGTGGACCGGCAGGCTCGAGCTCTGGACGCCGCCGCCCTGCGATACGATCCCCTGGTTCCACTCCAGATTGACGAGGAACGAGTGAGTGAACGGACCGTGGAGGCCGGTGACCGTGTCGTTGACGACCCAGGTGAGGTTGAACTGCACGGATTGCCCCGGTGTCGTGAGGTAGAGGCCGCTCGTGCTGTAGCTCGCGAGGAGCGTGGAGGTCGAAGAGTTGTAGAAGAGGGTACCCCCGACCTGGGCGATCGGGGCCGACCCGTTGTCGGTGGCCGTGACCGCGATGCCAAGCAGTTGGCCCTCGCGGATCGTCTGGTTTACGTCCGCCGTCCCGTTCGCGGTGAAGACCGAACTGAAGCTCACGGCGGAGTAGTAGTTCTGGAAGCTCTGTGTGGGTCCAACGTCCGGGCCGTTGTAGCCCGCGGTGCCACTCGCGACGCCCTGCGGGTACGGAGTGACCGACCAGTTGAACCAGTTCGTCCCGACCGAGTTCGTGGCGACCGTGATGCCGATATGGTAGTTTCCGAGGAAGTAGCCGCCCGGGAGGTTGGTACCATCGAGGCGGGACGACGCGAGTAGGAGCCACGCCTGACCGAGGGCGTTCGACACGCCGTAGCCCGAGGCGCCCTGCTGGGCATCCCAGTACTGCACATATCCCCAGATCGCGGGATCCGTGGTGGCGAGATTATTGAGGGAGTTGACGGTCGCATTGTTCGCCTGAGAGCTGCCGTAGGCGTAGTACGCGCTGACCTGGGCCCCGCGTACGCCGAGGACCCCGTTCCGTCCCATGGACGTGAACTCGGCCCAGCGGTAGAAGTAGACGTGGCTCGTTGCGTCGGGCTGGACCGCCGAGGCCGTCCCTGTCACGCTCCACAGGTAGCTAGTGGGGGTCGTGATGTTTGCGAGATACCCGACCGCGCCCGAGGAGAAGATGAGCTTGCTCGAATTCCAGGGTCGAGAGACATTGTAGGTCGACCAGTTCACTCCGATCGAGCTGTCCACCGCCGAGAGCTCCGACCCGCTCCCCGAGACGGTGATGTTGAAGACCGACGCTGGGGGTGCGGCGGCCGGCAGGCCGTTGGCCGCCCAGTTGTCCCCATAGAGATTCGTGATCGTACTTCCGAACAGGTTCAGGTGAGCCCCGCCAGAGACCGAAATCGTGGGTGCCCATTCCGTGTCCCCGAGGATGCTCTTCGGCTCGTTGAGGGAGAGCACGGCGGAGTTGCGTTGTACCGTCGACCCGTTCAGGGTCACGGTGGCGCCAGCCCCCGAGGCGGTGAAGGTCCCGGGGAAGGCGAGTGTGCTGTTCCATGCGGAGAAGACCCCGGTGACGGCGAGGTCGAGCTTCGGCGTCTGGGGGGTGAACGGGATGATCTGGACGTCGGTCGTGATCACCGAATTGTAGAGCTTGACCGTCCCCGCGTCCTGGAAGACATAGTTGATGGGGGTCTGAACGAACGAAAGCGTGGCGTCCTTCACGATGAGGGTGCCGTCGACGGTGACGTTCCCTCCTTGGAAGTAGGTGAAGCTGGAGGTCGAGGCGTTCGTCGGCTCGATCGTGTAGGTCGACCCGGCGGGCACCACGAGGTCCCCATGGGTCGCCGCCGGCAGGATACCCGACGAGATCGAGGGCGCGGCCGCCGAGGGGCTGCCGGACACCGCCACCGCGAAGATCCCCGCGAGTCCGAGTACGACTCCGAGAGTCACCAGGGCGACGAGGCCCCTATGGATTCGGTCACGAACGTCTCGCGTCGTTCCCCCTGGGCGAGAGGGAATGCCCGAAGAACGGCTCACGTGCGAAGAAAGGTCGGGTTCCTGTATTTAAATGACGTGTCCCGAGGGAGTCGTGTCCGCTCGAAAATAGTCGGCCACGCCGTCACTGCAGGGCGATCGTGAAGACCGCCATCGTGAGCACCAGGCGCACCGCAGGAAGGGTGATCGTGACCAGGCCCAAGGGCCCTCCGGGTTCGTAGGCCGATGGGGTGGGCCCACACAGGGCGGGATCGGATGCCCCGGAGATACTCCCACAGTGAACCGTTCCCCCTGCGGCCCGGATCGACGAAGCCCACGCAGAGTGGTTCCATGCGTAGGCGTACGGGGTCGTGTAGTTGAGCTGGATCGAGCCCAGAACGGGATCGGTCGCGTTTCCGAAGTTGTGTCCGGGATTCGCCAACCAGCCGCCTCCCGGGAACGCAAAGACCTCGGCGGAATACAGGCGCAGGTTCATCACCGCCGTGCCGGTCCCGCTCTCCGAACCTACCGGACCGAGGAACGCGGGGAGCCAAACATTGGCGATGCCGGAGGAGAAACTGACCGGCGGCGGGTCGACCATCACCGGGTAGCCACCCGGTTGCGCACTGATCACGGCCCCCTGGTCGAAGGCGACCTCCGCACGGGGCGCGTACGAGTTCAATAAGTGTACCGCAAAGGAGGCAGCCACGACGTTCGAGCCCTCGGCGCGGAACTGGGGGAAGAAGATGCAGGCAAAGGGCGTGGGAATGATGTAGTGAGTGGTCCAGGTCCTGTATGGCGCGTTAGGCGAGAGGGGGTTGGTGGTGTAGGTGCCCGACATTTGAGTGTTGTAATAGGTCAGGGTCCCGCTCGGGCCACTTCCCTTCTGCTTTACCACGTAGTCCGTCAGGGGAAGGTCGTAGGGACACAGGGGAGAGGCCAGTTGGGCCGATCGGGCCAGGTCCGCATCGAACGTGTAGAAAGTCACGGTGTACATGGAACCGCCCTTGACCGCATCCACGTAGTCGTAGGAGCCCCACACCACCGCGTACGCGGTACCCTGACCGACGCTGCTCAGGTTGACCCAGTCGTGATTACCGACCACAAGGAGGCGTAGAACGGAGGAGGTTCCCAGTCCCTCGAGAGTGATATTGTTCCCATCCCCGACGATCGTGAGGTTGGTGTTGCCGCCGCCCTTGGTCTCGATCGTCCCGGTGTTGTTGTCACCGACGAGGTTCACCTGATTGAACGCCCCGCCCGTCGCCACGATGTTGTCCGAGGAGTAGTTCGTCGTGAAGTTTATGAGAAACGAGGCGCCGCCCGTCCCGGTGAGCGAGAAGTTGATGTCCCTCTGGGTCCCGGAGAAGTTGAACTGAACTGTCTGATTGTACGTGCCCGCCCCGTGACAGTCGATCTGGGTCGGGTAGGTTGGAGTGTTCGCGGTGCAGCCCGCCGGTGGGTATTCGTTCGGGGCCCAGCCGGTCGGGGGTGCGTAATGGGTGCTCAGGAGACTCACGACCGCCGAGGCATTCGGCTGGTGAGGAACGGCGGTGATGTTTCCCCCGTCCGGGGCCGCAAACGGAGGAAGGCCCTCCGATCCGAGCGAGACCGGTTGTACGATCTGAGCCCCAAGGGCGGCCGGCGTGGACGTCGCCTGGAGGAGAGCCCGCAGATGGCCCAACTGATTCTCGACCTGGAGGGAATGGTTGACGTCGTTGGCCGTCATCTGGTTCGGCAGGGTCGTCGCGATGAAGTTCGCGATAACCGTCACGACCAGAAGGAGCCCCAGGATGGTCGCGATCGCGGAGACCTGCGCACGCTGTCCGCGTCGTCGCCATCGCCGAGCCGGCCCATGACCGCGACCCCTGCCCCCGTGGTGCGAGCGACGACGGCTCGATGAAACGTGAGCCCGGGGGACTTTCTCTGCGACCGTTACGACGGGAGCTTTGAGGGAACGCGCAGCGGTAGGCGCCTGAGGTCGCGCGCGAACGATACTCACCCGGTGGGGCGCTTCCGGGACGTGTGAGATGCGGACCCGGTGAGGCTCGTCCGCCGGACGCGCGACGCGAACACGGTGATCGGGTCTTTCGACCGGACCGCACGAGATGCGGACCCTGTGATCCATCGAGGGAAGACCCCGCGATGCTGAATTAGGCAGGGACGCAGTATTTAGTGGTATGGCCCGCTCGAGACGCAGCTCGGAGGAGGACGCGGAAAAGGCCTGCCGTTCGACGGTTCGTGGCCCCTCCGGGTCGAAGGGTGGTCGTCTCGCTACACCGAGTCAGGGATCTCGACCACGACCTTCCCGAACAGGTCAGGCGCATCGAACCGATGGAACGCCTCGGCCGCCCGGTCGAAGGGGCTCACCGTGTCCACCACCGGCGCAAGGCGTCCCGCGCTGATGTGGTCCAGGACCTCGAGGAACTCGGAAGCCCCGGCCATCGTGCTCCCCCGAATGGAGGCCTGCCGCCAGAAGAGCGTCCGGACATCCAGTTCGACCGTCGCACCCGCCGTGGCCCCGATCACGACCACCCGGCCCCCGCGGGCGATCGCCCGCACGGACCGAGCGAGGGTCGGCGCACCGACCGAGTCGAGGATCACGTCGACCCCCTTCTTCTCGCTCCAGAGCCAGAGCGCGCGGTCGAGCGACGTCTTCTCGTCGTACGTCAGGTACTCGTCCGCCCCGAGGGCCCGGGAGCGTTCGGCCTTCGCGGGAGAACGCGAAGCGACGGCGACCTTTGCTCCGAGCAGCTTCGCGACCTGCACCGCCGCGGTCGGCACCCCCCCGCCGGCCCCGATGATCGCGACGCGGTCGCCCGCACGGACCTGCCCGATGCTCTTGAGCGCCCGCCACGCGGTCTCGAACACGAGCGGGAACGCCGCCGCTTCCGCGAACGAGAGCCTTTCGGGAAGCGGGTGGACGTTCCGTCGCGGAACGACCGTGAATCGCGTGGCCGTGCCCTGGGTGTGTTCCCCCAGGATCCGGTAGCTCCGGCACAGCGCCTCGCGGCCCGCGCGGCAGTCCTCGCACGTTCCGTCCCAGAGACCGGGGTTCAGGACCACGCGGTCGCCGACCGAGAGATCCTCGACATCGCTCCCGAGTCGGTCGACCACCCCGGCCCCGTCCGAACCGAGGACGTGGGGGAGTTCGATGGTGACGCCCGGGATCCCTCCGAGGACGAACTTGTCGAGGTGATTGAACGCCGCGGCCCGGAGTCGTACTCGGACCTCGCCCGGTCCGGGCTCGGGCTCCGCGATCTCCACATAGGCGAGCTGGCCCGCATCGCCGTGTTCCCGTATTCCGAAACCGCGCATCGATCGACCCTCACGTACCCGGCGCAAAAGACCAGCGAGTTCCCGGCGCGTCGTCCTCGAGGCGGATGCCCGCCGCTGCGAGCTCGTCACGGATCCGGTCCGCCTCGGCGAAGTCCTTGCGGGTACGGGCGCGTTCCCGTGCCCGGATCGCGATCGGGACGATCGCCGACCAGGCGCCCGAGCGCCCCGTCGCGGGGCGCTCGAAGAGCCCGAGGACCTCTTCCCCCCAGGCGTACGGCGCGCGGAGCTCGGCGAGCGCACCCGCCCCGAAGCCATCGATCTCGCCGAGACGGGCCGCGAGGCGTCGGCTCCAGCCGAACAGGAGGGCGATCGCTTCCCGTGTGTTGAAGTCCTCGGCGAGCGTCGTGTCGAGCCGATCGACGAGCGCTTCGGCCTCGTCCGCGAGCTCGTCGGGAAGTTCGGCCCCCGGGCGGTCCGGACCGTCCCGGTCCAGGAGCTCATCGATCCGACCGGCCGGCTGAGAGAGCGTCGCGTAGGCCTCCCGGGCCTCCTCGAGGCTTTTGCCGCGGTCGAAATCGAGCGGGCTACGATACTGCGCGTTCAGGTAGTAGAACCGGAGGACCATCGGACCGAACTCGTCGAGCGCCGTCGCGAGGGAGTAGATGTTGCCGAGCGACTTCGACATCTTCTCTCCCCGCATCGTGAGCATTCCGCCGTGCATCCAGTAGTTGACGAGCGGCGACTCTCCGCTCGCCCCCTCGGCGAGGGCGATCTCCGCCTCGTGGTGGGGGAAGATGAGGTCGAGCCCGGCCCCGTGGAGGTCGTACCGGGGCCCGAAGAGCCGGAGGGTGATCGCGGTGTCCTCGATGTGCCACCCCGGCCGGCCGGGTCCCCACGGGCTCTCCCAGGACGGTTCGCCCGGCGTCGTCGCCTTCCAGATCACGAAATCCTCCGGCGCCCGCTTCGCCCGATCGACCTCGACACGGGCCCCCGGTCGCAACGCCTCGGTGCGCTGGCCCGAGAGCGCGCCGTAGCGGGGGAACTTCGCCACCTCGTAGTAGACCGACCCCTCGGCCGGATAGGCGATCCCGCGGTCGACCAGCTGCCGGATCTGGACGAGGATCTCGGGGACGTAATCGGTCGCATGGGGGTAGTAGTTCACGCTGCGGATCCCCAGCCGTTCGGAGGAGATCCTCCAGGAGAGGAAGTGGCGCTCGGCGAGCGCGAGGGGGTCGACGGAGAGCTCTTGGGCCCGGTCGATGACCTTGTCGTCGAGGTTCGTGACGTTCTGCACGGAGAAGACCCGGTACCCCCACCGCGTCAACGCCCGGGCGACGACGTCGAAGAAGACGAACGTCCGCGCATGACCGATATGGGCCTCGTCGTACGGGGTGAGGCCGCAGACGAAGAGCCCCACGCGCGGCGGGGCGAGCGGCGCGAAGTCCCGCGCCTCGCGGGTCATCGAGTCGTAGACGCGGACGCGACGCATCCTAGCGGCCCCCGAGCGCGGACCGGACATCGTCGGCGAGGTCGGCCGGGTCCTCGATGCCGCACGAGAGGCGGACGAGCCCGTCGGTGACCCCGTGCTTCTCCCGCTCGGCGCGGGGAACGCTCGCGTGGGTCATCGAGGCCGGATGATCGACCAGCGACTCGACCCCGCCGAGGCTCTCCGCGAGCGAGAAGATCCTGAGACGTTTCAGGAACGCGAGCGCCGCTCGGAGGCCTCCGGCGAGCTCGACGCTGACCATGCCACCGTAACCGGACATCTGGCGGCGGGCGAGTGCGTGCTGAGGGTGGCTCGAAAGACCCGGGTAGTGCACCCGGCGGACCCTCGGGTGGCCCTCGACCACCTCGGCGACCGCCCGTGCGCTCTCCCCGTGGGCGCGCATCCGGACCCCGAGGGTATGGATCCCCCGGAGCACCAGGAAGCAGTCGAACGGGCTCGGGACGGCCCCGACGGCGTTCTGGAGCCAGGCGAACCGCTCCGCGGCCTTCTGCTCGCGCAGGACGAGCGCGCCGCCGATGATGTCGGAGTGGCCGCCGAGGTACTTCGTCATCGAGTGGAGGACGATGTCCGCGCCGAGCTCGATCGGTCGCTGGAGCGCCGGGGTCGCGAACGTAGAGTCGACCGCCACGGTCGCGTGGGCCGTCTTCGCCCGCCGCGCGATCGCGCGGACGTCGCTGATGTGGAGCAGGGGATTCGTGGGGGTCTCGAGATAGACCAGGTCGGCGGGGGTCTCGAGCGCCGCCCCGACCTGGGCGAGATCGGTCATGTCGACGTAGTCGACCTTCACCCCGAACTGCCGGCGGTGGTGCTCGAACAGCCGCCAGGTCCCCCCGTAGAGGTCGTCCCCTGCGACGATGCGGCTCCCGCTCGGGAACTCCTCCAGAAGGGTCGTGAGCGCTCCGAGCCCCGAAGAGAAGGCCAGCCCCGCGCGCCCCGATTCGAGCGCGCCGAGCGTCGATTCGAGCATCGCGCGCGTGGGGTTGCCGCTGCGTCCATAGACGAACCCCCGGTGGACGTTCGGCGCCGACTGCCGGAAGGTGCTCGAGAGATAGATCGGTACGTTGACGGCCCCGGTCTCGGGGTCCGGTGGCTGGCCTTCGTGGATCAATCGCGTATCAAATCGCATGGGTGCCTCCTTCCTCCCCGAGGAACCCGAGAAGGTCGTGGCGTGTGAGGATTCCGACCGGCGTACCAGTACCGGTGTCCCGGACGAGGAGGATCTTCTCCTCCTTCAGTCGGTGGAGCACCTCGGCGACCGGGGCGTCGGCCGGGATCTCGGGGAACGGCGGCGAGAGCACCGTGGCGACCGAGCGGGAGAGGACCGTCTCGTCCGCGAGGCCCTTACGTAGGACCTCGTCCTCGAGGAGGCTCCCGGCGTTCGTCGTGCCCGAAAGGACCGGCACCTGGGAGATGTCGTGATGCCGTAGGAGCCCGAGCGCGTCGCGGACGACCGTCGTCGGGGCGACGGCGACGAGGGCGGGTGTCGCCCCCTTCCGGCCCAGGAGGTCGCGCGCGGTCGCGCCGACGTCGAGGAACCCTTTCTCGCGCATCCAATCGTCCGAATAGACCTTCGAGAGGTACCGGTCGCCCGAGTCGGGAAGGATGACAACGACCGTCGCGCCCTCGGGGAGCGGGCGGTTCGCGAGCCAGCGGAGCGCCCCCGCGACCGCCGAACCGCCCGACCCACCCACGAAGAGCCCCTCCTCGCGGGCCAGCCTTCGCGCGAAGAGGAACGACTCGCGGTCGTTGACCTCCACGAAGTCGTCGAGGTACTGATAGTGGATAGATTTCGGTATCAAGTCCTCCCCGATCCCCTCGACCTGGTACGGGACGGGGGGAACGAGCTTCCGGGTCCGGAAGTACGGACCGAGCACCGAGCCGGCCGGGTCGACCGCGACGATCTTGACGGAAGGCCGGTGCTCCTTGAAGTAGCGGCCGACGCCGCTCATCGTGCCGCCGGTGCCGACGGTACCGACCACCGCGGCGAGGGGTTCCCCGACGTCGCGGTCGATCTCGGGACCGGTCCCGAGGTAGTGTGCGAGTGGGTTTCCCTGGTTCTCGTACTGGTTCGGGTAGTAGGCCCCCGGGATCTCCTCGGCCAGGCGTCGGGCGACGGAGTAGTGGCTCATCGGATGCTCGGGCGGGACCCCCGCCGGGGTGACCACGACCCGCGCGCCTTAGGGGCCCAGGAGGCGGATCTTCTCCGAGCTCATCTTGTCCGGGATGACGAAAACGATCCGGTAGCCCTTCACGGCCGCGATGAGCGCGAGCCCGACCCCGGTGTTCCCGCTCGTCGCTTCGACGATCGTCCCTCCGGGCTTGAGCCGGCCGGTGCGCTCGGCCTCGGCGACCATCGTCGAGCCGATGCGGTCCTTGACCGATCCCCCGGGATTGAGGTACTCGAGCTTTGCGAGGATGCGATAGGGGGCGTTCGCGGTGACCCGCCGCAGCGGCACGAGGGGAGTGTTCCCGATCACATCGAGGATGCTGCCGGCGATCGGAGCGGGCGCGGACACGGAGCCGGCGAGCCGGCCCGCACGATTAAGCTTCGCGCGTCCGCCCCCTCGATGTTTGGGGTCTTCGTTCGTCCGGTCGGTACTAGTACGTTTCCAATGGACCGACCTATTAAGGAGAGTTCCCGGCTCGCTAGCGACGGACGCGGCATGCTGGGTTCGCTCGAGACGGAGGTCATGGTGGCGCTCCGGGAGCTGAACGAGGCTCCCGCGAGGGACGTCCGCACCCAGCTCGCGACGAACGGAGTACGGGTCGCCTATACGACCGTCGCCACCATCCTCTCCCGTCTCTACGACAAGGGTTTGGTCGCTCGCCGCCGAGAGACCTGTCGGGGCGGAGAGCGCTATGTCTACCGGCTGGCGGCCGTCGAGCAGAAATACCTCGTCAACCTCCTCCGCGGCGTCGTGGCCATGTTCGGCCCGGCGGGGGTCGTGCACCTGAACGAGGAGATTTCGAAGCTCGATCCGTCCCAGGAGCGCGAGCTCCGGCGGCGGCTGGGACTCGAGTGACCCTCGGTACTCCGCCACCATGCGCGTTGTCGTGCCGGGGCCGGCCTACCTTCCCGTCTTCGTCCTGGTGACACTCGGAGTCGCGCTGTGGGTCGCGAACCGCCGCGGTGCCTCGACCCTCGTCTTCCGGCTCGCCGCCCTGTTCCTCGCGGCCTGGGCGCTTCTTGCGACGACCGCGCTCGTGTGGGTGGTCGCGAACGGGGGCGCCGCGGCGCTCCTCCGGCTGGTCGTCGCCCCGCTCTCCGTACTGGACGATGCCTCCCTCACGCTCTGGTCGATCGGCGCGGTCGGAGCGTTCGCCGTCTTCTGCGTGGCGTTCCTCTTGAGCCAGACCGTCGACCGGGCGTTCCTGCGGGTCCTCCGGACGCGCGAGCTTCCCTGGCCCCCCGGAGTTCCGCTCCCTCGGACCCGGACGAGCCTGCTCGCCTTCCCGGCCGTGCGAGCGGACGCCTTCATGTTCACGCTCCTCGAACGCGTCGGCCGGACCCGGCTCGGCTGCCGGGACGTCATCCTCGTCTCCGAGGGCCTGCTCGCCGACCTGAGCCCCTCCGAATGGGAGGCGGTGGTCGCCCACGAGCTCGGGCACGGCCACGAGCTCGACGGACGGTATCTCACCTTCTTCCGGACGTTCGCCCAGATGATGCGCTGGGACCCCGTGCTCGCGTTCCTTGCCGATTCCCTCACCCGGCGCGAGGAGTACCGCGCCGACCTCGACGCGGTCGCCCTCACCGGCCGTCCGCGGGCCCTCGCGCGAGCGCTCTACAAGGCCTCGCTCATCGCTCCTTCCCGGCGCTCGGTCCTGCCGCGCCTGCTCGGGGTCCGCGGTCGTCGTGGACGCCGGGAGACCCTCGAGAGGATCCGTCGCCTTGTGGCCCTCGCGGAGAGCGGGGTGTTCCCGGAGGATCGCGGTGCGTAGCCGCCCCCTCGCGTTCGCTCGACGGACTCGGGGGTACCTTCTCGCGCCCGTGGGATTGGTCGTCCTCGTCATTCTCCTGGCCCCGGCGGCTCGGGCGAGCGCCTACCCGCCCCTGCCGATCGCCCTCGACCGGGACTTCCTGGGGAACCTCAGCGCGCCGAGCCTCTCCCCGGGAGGTTCGGGCGCTCTGCGGTTCACGGTCTCGAACCCGCTGCCGGGTCCGATCTCCTCGGTCGAGCTGACGCTCGAGGTCTATGCCTTCAACGCCTTTCCCGGGAACGCGACCTCGACCGTCCCGGTCGCCGGGGCCCCGGTCCTCACGACGCCGGGCGCTTCCGGGGCGTGGGCCAACGTCTCGGTCGGGAGCCTCGCCGCCGCCGGGTCGTACGCCGGGTCGGTCGGGGTCACGACCGCATCTTCCACCGCGGACGGTGCCTACGGGGTGCGGTCGGCGCTCGGGTTCACGCTGACGGCGAACGGGACCGCGTACCGGCTCGAGTCCCGGGGCTGGTTCACCTCCGCGACGTGGCAGGCGGCGACGAGCCTGCCGAACGGGAGCGTGACCCTGAACCTCTCCGTGCTGGGGGTCTCGGGGGTGATCCCCGAGACGGCGATCTACGTCGCGAGCTCGTCGTGGGATTGGGTACTGGCCGCGATCGTCGCGGCGGGGCTCGTCCTCGTCGGCGCGGGCGCCTACGTCTACTTCCGCAGAGGGCCGGGTTCGAGATCGGGGACGCGGTAGCCGGCGCCCGGCGCGAACCAGGCGCCGAGCGCCTTCGGGAGGAGCCGGACGAGCGACGGCGAGCTCGATAGCAGTTCGCGGACGACGTGCGTCGGGAAGTCGATGTCCCCGAACGCGACGATCGTCGCCGAGGAATGGGCCCCCTTGAGGGCCGCGATCACCGCGTCGAGGTCGGCGTCGCTCAAGCGCGTGAAGATGCGGCGCAGGTAGTGCGCCCGTCGGAGCTCCTCGCCGAGCTCCGCGCGCCAGGCGCGGTCGTACTCGGACAGGGCGCTCTCGGAGAGATCGTTCCGCTCGAGGGCGGCGTGCGCCACGCGCGCCGCGATCTCGGCGCAGCGCATGCCGGTGAAGATCCCGCCCCCCGAGAGAGGCTTCACCTGGGCGGCGGAGTCACCGACCAAGAGGGCGCGCTCGCCGTGGGTCTTCGGGAGGGCGCCGATCGGGATGCCGGAAACGACGTAACCGGTCGGGCTCGCGAGCGGGGTGCCGAACCGTCGCTCGAGATGGCGAAGGAGATGCTCGTAGTACGTGCGTGCCGGTGTCCCGTCCGCGTCCGACGCAACTCCGATCCGTGCCCCGCCGGTCCCGTCCGGGATCCACCAGCCAAAGAGGCCCGGCGCGATCGTCCGTCCGAGATACACCTCGACCGAGTCGGGGTCTCCCGGGCTCTTCGGGAACTCCGCCTCGAACGCCGGGAGGACCTCGACCGGACGCCGGAGGCGGAACGCCCGAGCGACGGCGCTCGAGACCCCGTCGGCGCCGATGACCAGACGCGCCGAAAGCTCGTAGGTCGGTCCCTCCTCCTCGACGAGGCGCGTCTCGACCCCGTCGCGGGTCACGCGGAGCAGATGGTCGAACTTCGTCCGGGTGCGGAACTCGGCCCCGGCCCGGGCCGCCCGGTCGGCGAGATGGACATCGAGCCCGCGCCGGTCGATCACGTACGCCCGGGGTTCCTCCGCCCGGAAGGAGACCGAGCCGAGGCTCGGCCCGAAGACGGAGGCGCCCCGGACCGGGGCGAGGACGAACGCCTCCGAGCCCGCGAGGTCGAGAACGCGGCGGGAGACGAGGCCCGCGCACTGGACGGGTTCTCCGACCTTGGCATGCTCCTCGACGACCAGGACGCGATGGCCCTTCTCGGCGAGCCGGAACGCCGCGGTCGACCCGGCGGGGCCGGCGCCCACGACGAGGACGTCGACCGACTCCACGGGGTCTCGAGAGGGCCTCCGTAGATAGCGGTGCCGGCACGCGGTCGGCACCCTCGGCGGACCCCCCGTGCCGTCGGGACGTTCGACAGAGTGCGGTCTAGCTCGCCCGGCCCGTCTCGGTCCGCTGCTCCCGCCACGGTGTCGCGACGAGATCGGTGCGCTGTCGGGGTTGCACGGTAGATTGCTCCACCGGTATGGTGATACCCGCCCGGTAGGCGAGGCTCCCCGTCCAGGCGATCATCGCGCCGTTGTCGACGCACAGGTTGCACGGGGGAGCGAACATCGTCCCTCCCCGCTCTTCGACCATCGCCCGCACCATCGCACGGAGGCGCTCGTTGCAGGCGACCCCTCCTCCGAGGACGACCTCCCGGACCCGGCGGTGGGCGAGGGCGCGCTCGGTGATCTCCGTGAGCATCGCGTACGTGGTCACCTCGACCGAGTAGGCGAGATCGGGCCGTGCCACGCCCTTCGCGTGGAGCGCGAGCGTCGCGGTGAGCATCCCCGAGAAGGCTACGTCCATCCCGTGGACCGAGTACGGGAGCGGCAGGAGCTCGCTCCCCTGGCGGGCCTCCCTCTCGAGCGCCGGGCCCCCCGGGAAGGTGCCTCCGAGCTCGATCCAGAGCTTGTCGAGGAAATTGCCGACCCCGATGTCGAGCGTCTCGCCAAGGACCCGGTAGCGGCCCCGTGCGTAGGCGATCACCTGGGTGTTGCCGCCGCTCACGTAGAGAAGCATCGGGTCGTCGAGGCCGCTCAGGACCCGCGCGATCTCGACGTGCGCCACGCAGTGGTTGACGGGGACGAGCGGCCGGTCCCAGGCGAGCGAGAGCATGCGGGCGACCGTCGCGCCCGCCCGCAGGCAGGGCCCTAGGCCGGGGCCCTGCGAGAACGCGACCGCGTCGATCTCGTGGGGCCGGAGCTTCGCCTGGTCGATCGCGCGCTGCACCAGATCGGGGAACAGATCGACGTGGTGGTTCGCCGCCTCCCTCGGATGGATCCCTCCGCGGGGCGGCCGGTACATGTCGGAGGCCACGGCGAGGATCGTCGCCTTCTCGTCGACGATCCCCACGGAGGCGGTGTGGGCGGTCGACTCGATTCCCAGGACCCGCATCGTTCGGAGACCCAACCCCCGAAGATCGAGGCCCGCGACGAGGAGTGGGCCGACCTTCGGCTCAGTCCTCGGTCGACTCGATCCGGAAGTTGACGCGCTTGCCGCGCAGCGACTCCTGGATGCGGTCGGCGAAGCTCAGCGACTCGGCGACGGTCACGGCACGGCCCCAGTCATAGACGAAGTCGTACCCCTCGGTCTCGGGCCGGAACCCGAGGTCCTCGAGGACCTCGGCGACCTCCGAATAGGGGGCCCCCTCGCTGTCAAGCTGGACGAGCAGGAACGTCTTCGTCATCGAGAGCTCCGGTCAGTTGCCTCCGTCCGCGAAAGTCGCGAGCAGATAAAACCGAGCGGCCCGGGTTACCTTCACTCATCGGGCCCGGCCGCTTCCATCTCCTCCTCCCGATCGGATGCGCCGGCGTGCGCGCTGACCCGGACCGCGACGCCCCGCGACAACCGAGGCATCTCGTGCGGAGCGAGCAGGAGGCGACCGACCGCGAGCAGCTCATCCGACCGGTCGACCAGGAGCGCGGTGGACCCTGGTCGGAACGCCGGGTCCGCGCCGCGGACGAACCGGGCAAAGAGGCTGCGACCTCCCCGGACGAACGGGACCGCATCGTCGGCGACCACGACCCGCCCTCGCCCGGGGGGAAGGACGCGGAGGAGCTGCGCGGCGCCGAGGAAGGTCGGACGGGGGATCCCGTCCGTGCCGACATGGAAGAGGATCTCCTTCCCCGACCGAACGGCGCGCAACCGCCCGGTACGGCGGGACCGCTCCCCACCGAGCGTCGCCCCGAGCGCGGACGCGACCTCGCGTCCGAACTGCCACTCGATCAGGCCCTGCACCTGGCGTTCGGTCCAGGCGGCGGTCCACGATCGTCCGAAGTCCGCCAGCGAGCCGCATTGGCGTTCGAGCTCCTCTCGCATCGACGACGGGGCGAGGTGATGGCGAACCTCGCGGAACTCGTCGATACCGAGGTACGGCCCGACGGGGTAGAGGTCGCAGAGCTCGAGCGGGACCCGGCCGAGCGGGGTCTCGGCGACCCAGTGAAGCTCCGTGTCCGAGCGATCGCGGAGCGGGAGGTGATCGAGGTACTCCGGACGGAGGGCGATCCGAGGGACCGGTCGCGTGCCCGGTCGCGCGGCGAGATAGACCGCGATGCGTTCGAGGAACTGGCGGACGGCCGGGCGTTCCCGGCTCTCCGGGGAGGTCTCCCGGAACGACCGCCGGCTCTCGGGCTCAGTGGCTCGGAAGACGTCGACGTTCCTCCGCGCCTCAGCGAGCCCGGCGCGGAGGGCCGGATGCGCGGTCGCGCGTCGCTCGGCGAGCTCCCAGAGGGTCCCCTCCCGGATCGCACGGCGGACGCGGGCGATCTCCTCCATCGAGACGAGGAGGTTGTGGTAGGCGATCCGCCGCTCTCGCTCCGGTCCGGCGAGTCGCGCGACCTCGGTGAGTGGAGTCTCCGCGCAGAGAAAGCATCGACAGACCGGGTCGCGGAGCGCATCGATCGCGACCGTCCCGTCGGGGAACAGGAGACTTCCCCGCCGCGCGAACTTGTGGTAGGCCGACGAGTCGAAGAGGTCGACCCCGAAGAGCGCGGCGAAGGCGAAGGTCATCGGGTGGCCGGTACCGAACAGATGGACCGCCGCACCGGGAGATAGACCCGGTCGTGCGGCGGCGACGCACCGGGCCAGCTCGACGAACCGGTACTGCTCGAGCAGCGGCACGACCCCACCGATGGCAAGGACGTCCCCGAGGTCGCTCGCCGCAGCCGCCGAACGCAGCCTCAAGTCCGGGTGAAGGCCCCCCTGCACGGGAACGGCGAGTAGTCCCGGGCGGGACTCCCGGCCCGCACGGGCGCGGGTGAGCGTGGTCGCGAGCGACGCCTCGGCCCCGGCGTGCGTCGCATCGGGCTCGGTGAACTCGTCGAGCACGGTCGCGATGTCGCTTCCGATCCGGTCCTGGAACTCGAGGATCTCCTCGGGTCCGACCTCGACCGAGCCGTACGCGTGCTGCTGGAAGGCGCCGGAATCGGTCATCACCGGGCCGTCGAACCGGATCAGCCGGTGGACCCCCTCTGTGGACGCCACTTCCCGCAACGGGGGGGTCCGCCAGACGATGTAGGAGGAGGTGATGACCGCCCCCACGCCGAGCCGCCGGTGCATCTCGACCGGAGGTACCGGCTGGCGCTCGGGATCCGGGTGGACCACGGGCAGGAGCGCCGGCGTCTCGATCCGACCGTGAGGAGTGTCGAAGCGGCCGAGACGGGCCAGCCCGTCCCGCTCCAGGACCTCGAAATCCGACATCGGCCCTCCGAGCAGCGGGCCCGATTAAGTCTGCCGCGAGGAGGGCCCCGTCCCCTCGTAGGAGTCGCGGATCCGTCGGAGCAGCCCGACCAGCATCGCCGGTGTGAGCTTTCCGGTGTGGGTGTTCTGCGGACTCGGATGGTACGAGGCCCAGAGGAGCGGACGGCCGGGGCCGAGCGGCGCGCACGCGCCGTGGGCGAACGCGACCGAGGGGCGCCCCCCTCCGTAGACCCTCGGTGCCACGTCGCGGAGGGCGTCCCAGGCGAACCCTCCGAGCGCAAGGATCGCGCGGGCGTTCGTCAGGAGCCGTAGCTCCCGCTCGAGGTAGGGGGCGCAGTTCGACCGCTCGACCGGAAGCGGCCGGTTGTCGGGGGGAGCGCATCGTACCGCCGCGGTGAGATAGAGGTCGGTGTAGCGGAGCCCGTCCCCCCGATGGAGCGAGGTCGGCTGGTTCGCGAACCCCGCTGCGTGGAACGACCGTACGAGGAACGCGGCGGAGCGGTCGCCCGTGAACATCCGGCCCGTGCGATTGGAGCCGTGGGCGGCCGGGGCGAGCCCGATCGCGACGAGACGTGCCTTCGGATCGCCGAAGCCGGGAACCCCCCGGCCCCAGTAGGACTCGGAAGAGAACTCGCGCTTTCTTTCCCGCGCGATACGCTCCCGGTATCGCACGAGCCGGGGACACTGCCGACACGCGACGACCTCCGATCGTATCCGCTCGAAGGTATCGGCCACGAGTTCGGCCACCGTCCCAGGATATCTGAGGTACGAGGTCGCACGGCCGCTCCCGAGAAGTAGTCACTTGGCGTGACCAACCCTATTGAAGGCCGGACCTATCTCTGTGTGATGACCGAAACTCACGTTCCCCGCGGTACGACGGTCCGCTTGGGGTCGGTCCCGGGCGACCTCCGTGCCGAGAAGAACGTCCGGATCGAGGCCGACGGCAAGCTCGTCGTCGCCGGTACCGCGCATTTCGAAGGCGACGCCGAGGTACGCGGCGATCTGGAGTGTCGTTCGTTCGAATCCGAGGACGGGACCGTCCGGGTGCAGGGGAACCTTGTCTCCGCGGGCGAGGTGCGTGCGCACGATGGATCGATCGAGGTCTCGGGAGAGTTCCGGGCGACACGCGCGGACGTCGACCGCGGCCTCCGGGTCGAGGGACCCGCGTTCGCCGAACGGTTCGAGGTGGGAGGACTCCTCGAAGGGAAGAACGCCCTCACCGCGACCAAGGTCTCGGTCGGAGGAAAGTTCCACCTCACCGGGAAGCTCACCGCGCGCTCCGTAGAGGCCGGCGGCTCCGTCGATGTCGGGGAGGTCGAGCTCGAGTCGTTGGAGGCGGGGGGTTTCATTCATCTCGATCGCGGATCGGTCGCCCGGTCGATCGAGGTCGGAGGAAGGTTCGTGGCCGATGGTCCGCTCACGTTCGGCGCGCTCGAGGTCGGGGGCACCGCGGAGCTCCGGGCGGATGGCCACGGCGGCTCGGTCGAGGTCGGCGGCGTACTCACCGTCCGTGGGGATCTCACCTTCTCGACGCTCGAGGTCGGGGGAATGGGCTCGATCGGCGGGCACGGCTCCGGCGATCGCTTCGAGGTCGGCGGGAAGTTCGACGTCGCCGGGGGCCTCGAGCTCCATCGGGGGATCGAGGTCGGCGGGTCGATGGCGGTCGGCGGGGACCTCCAGGCCGAGTCGCTCGAAGTCGGGGGGCACTTCTCGGCGCGAAAGGCGCTCGTCGCGGGAGAAGCGGAGATCGGGGGAGAGATCCGGACCGCCGGAGGACTCAAGGCGCACCGCATCGTTCTCCGACGCCGGTCGCGCGCGGCCGGGCCCCTCGTCGGCGACGAGATCATCCTCGACTCCCGCTCCCGGGCCGAGGATGTCTATGGGGAGCGCGTGGAGGTCGGGGAGCGCGCGGAGGCCCGACGGGTCGCCGCGGCCCGGGTGAGGGTCGCCCGTCGAGCGATCGTCGAGGAGATCGCCTACTCCGAGACCGCGGAGATCGACCCCGGTGCCGAGGTCCGCTCACCGCCCCGCCAGGTGAGCGAGCGTCCCGCCGCCCCGCTCTGATCGGAGACCGCCCGATGCCGGACGGACGGGAGGCAGGCGGAACGGCCTCCCGCCGGCGCGAAGTGAGCGATCTCTACGCGACCGTCCTCGAGGTCGTCAAGCACTATCACGGGACCGCCCGCATCACGCGCGTCTCGTACGGGGCCGGCATGCCGGTCGACCGGCTGCGGAACTTCGTGGAACGGTTGATCGCTCTCGGACTCTTGAGGAGCGAGGAGCTCGACGGCCGGGCCGTCTACGACATCACGGTGCGGGGGCAGGAGTATCTGGATGCGTACTGGAAGCTTCGGGGCTACCTCGAGGGCCTCGAACGGGCCCCGTCCGACGAGCGCCCCGTGCAGCGGAGGTAGTCGGTCCGCACGGCCGTTGCGTGAAAGAGCGATTTGCACCGTGCGATCGCCGGGAGACCGGAGGGCGTTCTCGTTCGGGGGGGGCGGAAGACGAAGACCCTCGCGGGCATCCCGGGGAGGCGGCCGCAGCGGGGAGCGAACGGGGCGGTCAGACGTACCGGGGAACTCGTCGGTCGACCTCGGACGACCAACGGTCGATCCCGCCCGCCAGGTTCAGGACACGGGGAAAACCGACCATCCCGAGGTACGCGGCGACCATCGCGGACCGGACCCCGGTGTGGCAGTAGACGACCACCTCCCGGTCCCGTGGGATCTCCTGCACCCGCCCCGGAAGCTCCTGCATCGGTACGTGGAGCGAGGGCTCGATCGCGGCGAACGAGCGTTCGTCGGGCTCGCGGACGTCGAGGAGCACCACCTCCTCCGGCGCTGCTTGGAGCCGTCGGGCGAGTTCGCGGGGCAAGATCTCCCCGATCATCGCGCCTCCCCGCCGCCCCTTCGAACCCTCATCCTGTCCCCTGGGCACGGCCCGTGGCATTCCCCCGTCGCTCCCGGAACCCTATATCCTTCGCGGGGGTCGACGGAGCCATGAAAGTGAAGGACCCGGTCTGTGGCATGACGATCGAGCAGTCCAAGGCGGCGGCCCAGGGAACGTATGGGTCGGAGACGATCTACTTCTGTTCGGTCGTATGCAAGCAGACGTACGACCGAACGCATTCCCCCACGACGGCCTGATCGCCACGCTCCTCGCCGGACCGATCGCGACCCCTCCGAGCACGGCCGTAGGACGGCTCCTCCCCCCGGAGAGCTCCATGCTAGGGGTTGTCAGCTCCCCCACAGAGTTTTGAGCCACAGGGGTTGGTAGGGGACCCGTCATGGGCCGTTCCACGCTGCCTTCGGACCAGGCCCAGTGGCTCTCGGCCGTCCGGGGGCAGCTGCGGTACTACCTACGCACGTGGAGGTTCGTCGGTCTCCTCGCCTTCGTTCTGCTGGTCACCGTCGCCGGCACAGTGCTCTCCATCGCGTACGATAGCGCCGGTCAATCGGCGGCCGACTATCTCTACGGGATCTTCAGCAGCTTCGGGACGTTCGGGATCATCATTGGCGCGTTCATTGGGGGAGATGCGATCGCGGTGGACTTTGGTACCGGGTCCGGCTACTTCATGCTCGTGCTTCCGGTCCGCCGTCTCGTACTCCTGCTCGGCCGGTTCACGGCCGCGTTCCTGGTCTCGTTCGCCCTCATTCTCGTGTACTATGCGGTGGGGGTATCGGGGGCCCTCTGGTTCTACGGTTTCGCCGCGGTACCCTGGAGCGCGTTCGCCGCCTCCCTCGGTCTCGCGTGCCTCTTCCTGCTCGCGACGCTGGCGACGGCCTTCCTGTTCAGCTCGTTCTTCCGGAGCCCCGCGGTCAGCATGGTCGTCACCATCCTGGTCCTCTTCCTCGCATTCCTCTTCATCGACGGGATCCTCGCGATCACTTCGCTGGAACCGTGGTTCTCGCTGCCGTACGCTGGTCAGGTGATCGGCCTCGTGTTCGAGGGCCAACCCCACCTCACCGTGCTGAGCGGACCTGCAACTTCGGGGCTCGAGATCCACACCTGGCACCCCTACATCTGGGAGGGGACCCTCATCATGCTCACGTACTTCCTCGTGGCGCTCGTGCTCAGCTCGGTCATCTACCAGTACCGGGAGTTGAAGGGGTGACCATGCCGAGCATCGAGGTCCAGGGGCTCACGAAGCAGTACAACAGCGGCTTTGCGGCGCTCTCGGCCGCGACGTTCCGCTACGAAGGCAAGGGCGCCATCGGCTACCTCGGGCCGAACGGCGCGGGCAAGACGACGACGCTGAAGCTCCTCACCGCGCTGCTTCGCCCCACGAGCGGCGTCGCGAGGATCAACGAGATCGATGTGTCTCGGGACCCGAAGCACGCCCTCGCGGACGTCGGGGCGGTCATCGAAACCCCGGAGCCGTACCCGGTGCACACCGTCTCCGAGGCGATCGAGATGGTGGCCGAGTTCCGTAGCGGCACGCTGGACCATGCCACCGAGGAGATCCAGGACCTCAACGCGAAGCTCGATCTCCCTCCGCTTGCCCAGCGCACGGGGCGGCTCTCGAAGGGGCAGCGGCAGCGCGTCGCGATCGCGGCGTCGCTCGTGCGGGACCCGAAGATCATCATCCTGGACGAGCCGACGAACGGCCTCGACCCGAAGGAACGGATCCTCGTGCGCAACCTCCTCAACGAGCTCAAGAAGGACCACCTGATCCTGATGAGCTCGCACCTGATGCAGGAGGTCACGGAGATCTGCGATCAGGTGATCTTCATCAATCAGGGTCAGATCCTTCTCAAGGACACGGTCGAGAATGTCGCCGCGCGGTTCCAGACACGCTCCGTGGACGCGGAGTTCGCGGTCCCCATGCCGATCGATCGCATCCGCGAGATCGGTCCGATCGTCCACGATGCCGTCGTGGTCGGGGAGCGACGGTTCCGCATCACCTTCGATGGGTCGAACGCGGCGCGCGCGGAGATCCTGACGGGGCTCGTGAAGCTCGGCCCGGTCCTCTCCTACACCAGTTCGTCCTTGATGCTCGAAGATGCGTACCTCTCGTTGATCGCCGGCAACGTCAACGGCCGCGGCGCCGTTCCGATCGGATCGGCCGGCGACTGACCTTTCCCCGGCCGCCCCGGGGCCCCTCGGAGCGATCGCGTTGGAGGGTGCGTGTTGCTCGCCCGGGAACGACGCCCCCGTGGCCGTTCGCAGAGACTGTGGAGCCCCTTCGACCACCTGGGGGCGTGACGACCCGGCTCCAGATCGTGGTGGACGTTCACTACCCGAAGTGCGAGGCCCACTGCCGGGCCGAGGCGCTCGGCGATAAGCGCGAACCAGCCCGACCCGATCTTCGACCTCACGGGACGCGTCAGGACGCCTCTCCGGGGCCGCTACCGACGGCCGGTGTACCGTGCCTTCCAAAACGTTATGGCGGCGGGGTCGGTCGACCGGCGGACGGATGGGAGACCAGGACCTTTCGAACGAGCTCGCCGGCCAGGGCTACCAGCTCGTCGGGAAGCACAGCGCGGTCAAGATCTGCTACTGGACGCGCGAATCGCTCGTACGGGGTCGGGACTGCTACAAGGGCCGCTTCTACGGCATCGAGAGCCACCGGTGCCTCCAGATGTCGCCGTCGATCGACTCGTGCAACCTCCACTGCCGCTTCTGCTGGAGGAACCAGGGATGGGAGAACGACGAGGTGATGGCCGAGTACGACGACCCGGACGGGCTCCTCGACCGTTCGATCGACGCGCAGCGGAGGATCCTCTCGGGGTTCAAGGGGGATCCCGAGGTCGCGCTCGACCGATGGGAGGAATCGCAGCGTCCGAAGCATATCGCGATCTCCCTCACCGGGGAACCGACGCTCTACCCCAAGCTGAACCGGTTCCTCGAGCTCTGCCACGCGCGCGACATCACGACGTTCCTGGTCACGAACGGAACGAACCCGGACGCCCTGCGCGCGCTCGACCCGCTCCCGACGCAGCTCTACGTCTCGGTGACCGCGCCGAACCGGGAGGTCTTCCGTCGGCTCACGCTCCCGACCGACGAGCACGCCTGGGACCGCCTCCTCGAGTCGCTCGCGATCGTCCGCGACCTCGGGACCCGGCGCGTCGTGCGCCACACCCTCGTCAAGGGCTGGAACCTCGGCTGGACCGAGGAGTACGCCGGACTTGACCTGGTCGCCCGTCCGGACTTCATCGAGCCGAAGGGGTACGTCTACATGGGCAAGTCCCGGCAGCGTCTCGGTCGGGACCATGTCCCCTCCCACGAAGAGATCGCGGCCTTCGCCCGTCGTTTGGCGCGTCGGACCGGCTACCTGGTGCTGGACGAGTCACCCGACTCCAAGGTCGTTCTGCTCGGACGATCGACCGAAGGTCGCTTCCTGCCCGGAACGCTCCGTGCGACGTCGGCGCTGCCGGTTGTGACGGTGTCGGCCGGAGCCGCTAGAGCGGCCGCCAGTTCAATATCGAGATGAACACGGCGGCCCCGACGCCGAGGCCCATCACGATGTACGGATTGATCTTGAGGGCCTTGGTCTCCTCCATGTCGTAGTACTGGATGAGACCCGCGGCGCTCGAGAATCCGCTGCGGCGTTTGTCGGCCATGGTTCCGGCCGGAAACGGTCACGGTCCTATTTAAGTGCCGCACGCGCGGCCCGGGCTCACCGACGCAGAGAGAACGGACCGACGTCGAGGATCGCATCCTCGACGGTGTCGCGGACCCGGCCGAGAAGGCCCCCTCCGATGTCGTTCTGGCCGCCCGAAAGGATCCGATCGAGGAACGGGCGAGGAGGGAGCACTCGGACCGCCCTTCGTGCCGGGACCCCGGTGGCCCGGGCGAGCTCCTCGAGCGCGGCCTCCCGGTCGGCCAGCGCATCGATCAGGCCGAGCCGGAGCGCCCGGGCGCCCGTCCAGAACTCGCCGGTCGCGAGCGCTCGGACCTCCTCCGCCGGTCGCTTGCGCTCCCGGGCGACGAGATCGACGAAGACATCGTACCCTTCCCGTGCGATCTCCTCGAGCTTCCCGCGCTCCTCTTCCGTGAGCGGGCGGTACCCTTGGTAGGCATCCTTGTGGACCCCCGCGTGGATGAGCTCGACCGAGATCCCGAGCCGGCGCACGAGGTCCCGAACGGCGAAGTGGGGATAGATGACGCCGATCGATCCGACCTCGGATTCCGGGTAGGCGAAGACCCGGCGGGCGCCGAGGGCGGCCATGTACGCGCCCGAAGCGCCGATCGACCCGATCGAGGCGAAGACCGGCTTCACCTGGTCGAGCCGCTTTACCGCGAGATAGAGGTCCATCGAGGCGATCGCCTCCCCTCCGCCGCTCGAGATGTCGAGGAGAACTCCCCGGACCCGTCGTCGCGTGCGCAGCCCTTTGAGGAGCCGCAGGTACGGTTCGACGGACCGCTCCCGGATCGTTCCCCGGAACGGTACGTGGGCGAGAAGCTCGCGCATCGGACCCCTCGCGAGAAGGCGCCCTCCGCTCTTAAGGGCCGACGGGCGGCGACTTCACCGGTGTGTTCATCTACCCCGCTCCCCGACATTCGCTCGTGCGACTTCGGATCCGTCCCCGCCTCCCGGTGCTCGCCCTTCTCCTTCTGGCCCCGTCGATCCCCGAGCTCCTGACCGGCTCGACCCCGATCTCCACGCTGGTCCTGAATCCGCCGGCGTTCGCGATCGACTTCGCCGGGATCGTGGGCCTGTACGGAACGGGGGCTCTCCTGATCCGAGAGTTCGCGGTCACCTATCGCAAGGGATGGGCGTCGATCCTCCTTCTCGGGGCCGCGTACGGGATCGCCGAGGAGGGCCTGGCCGTTCACACCTTCTTCGAGACCTCGGGAGCCCCGGTCGGAGTCCTCGGGTCGTACGGCCATCTGTGGGGAGTGAACTGGCTCTGGGCGCTCGGGCTCACGGTCTTTCACGCGACCTACTCGATCGCCCTCCCGATCCTCCTCACCCAGCTCTGGTTCCCCGAGGTCAAGGACGCGCGCTGGCTCGATCGCGGTCTGGTCGCGCTCGTAGCCGGCGTCTACGTGTTCGTGGTGGTCTTCTTCTCGCTCCTGGTCGGACACGGACCGACGCCCCTGACCCTCGCGTTCTTCCTGGCCGTCGTTGCGCTCCTCCTCACCCTGGCCTGGTGGGCTCCGGCGGACCTCTTATCGGTCGGTCCGGGGCCTCCGACGATCGGAGCCCTCGGACTCGGGCTCGCCGGTACGCTCGAATTCGATGCGTGGCTCCTGGTGCTCGTCTTCGCCGGCGTTCGGGACGTACCGGCCCTCCTCGCCGGAGCGATCGTCGTCGCCGCGAACCTGGGCGCGCTCGCCCTGATCCTTCGTCGTGTGGGCACGATGGACCTCGAGAAATCGAAGTTCCGATTCGCGGTCGGCATGTTCGCCATCCTCTTCGTCTGGGACATTCCCATCGAGTTTTCCGTCCCGGGAATCCTCGCCGTGAGCGCGGTCTTCGCGGTCCTTCTCTATCGCCTCGGACGGAGGATCGACCGTCGGGGCCTCGGACTCGGGCGAGCGGCACCGGCAGGCGACGCACGGGGATGACCGCGGGAGGACGCCTCGGCCGGGATCTCAGGAGGAGCGGGCGAGGAAGTCCCCCACCGCACGTAGATACGGCCGCCGCTCCTCCCAGAACGCCACATGGGAGCTCTTCGGGAAGAGGGCGAGCTCCGACCCTGAGATGTGGTCGTGGAGGGAGCGAGCGACGACCGGTGTCACCTCATCGTACCTTCCCACCGTGACCAGCGTGGGAGCCCGGATCTCGTGGAGCCGGTCCGTGAGATCGTAGTCCCGGATCGTCCCCGTGATCGTGAACTCGTTGGGTCCGTTCATCGTGCCGTACTTCGGAACACTGGTGTGGTCGAGCGAGTAGGAGAGCTCGGCCGGCCACTTCGGAAGACGGCAGAGGTGGCGGCGATAGAACTCCTGCACCGCCTCCAGGTACTCCGGCGCCTGGAAGTCTCCCCGCGCCTCGTAGCGGTCCAGGACCGAGCGGAGCCGCCCGGGGAGCTTCCTCTTGAGGCGGTTCATCTCGCGCGCCGCGAGAGGAACGTTCGCGAGCCCGCTCGCGCTCACGAGGGAGCGCACCGGCTCCGGGTGGGCGAGCGCGTAGGCGAGCGCGAGAAGACCGCCGTAGCTCGAACCGATGACGTGGATTCGCCCGAGGCGAAGCCTCTGTCGCAGCTCCTCGAGGTCCTCCACGTCGCGGTCGACCGTGTACTCGTCGGGCGATCTCGCGAGCGAGGAGCGGCCGCAGCCGATCTGGTCGTAGAAGACCACCCGGGCTCCCCACCGGGCGAGATCGGCGAACGGGGCGAGATAGTCGTGCGTCGCGCCGGGACCTCCGTGGAGCACGACCACCGTGCCGAGGGTCCCCGGGTCGCCCACGCTCTTCCAGTAGAGTCGGTAGCCATGGACGGTCGCCCGGCCCTCCCGGACCATGGCGGGCGTGCGGGGCATGGGTTCGACACGCCCCCGGTCTATTTGGAGGCGGTCGTTCCGGAGAGTCACGGCTCGGCGGCGTGCGGGTTCGCACCCCTCCTCGGACCGGGACGCGCCCGGGACCTCGAGTCCAAAGGATGGGGCCCCCGAGGGCACCGGCGAGCGCTCGGCCCGCACGGTCGGGACCTCGCCGAGTCGCCCCGTCGGGACCGCGCCGACGGCCTTCCCCTCGCCTGAAGGAGGGACCTCGCACCGGACGCGGGAGTGCGGCCGGCCCCGGCGAAGGGCTATTAGGTCTCCTGCAAGAACGCGAAGCGAGGACCATGGCCGTTCGAGCGACCGAAGCCGTCTGGGTCGAGAAGTACCGGCCGAAGTCGCTGAAGGAGATGGTCGGCCAGGAGGCGGTCGTGCCCCTCCTGCGGTCGTACGCCGAGAATCGATCGATGCCCCACCTGCTCTTTGCGGGACCGCCGGGGACCGGGAAGACGACCGCGGCCCTTGCGCTCGCCCGGGACCTCTACGGGGCGGAGTGGCGTCAGAACTTCCTCGAGTTGAACGCCAGCGACTCCCGGGGGATCGACACGGTGCGCACGACGATCAAGGAGTACGCGCGGACCGCGCCGCTCGGGGACGTCGGGTTCAAGCTCCTCTTCCTGGACGAGGCGGACAACCTCACGTCGGAGGCGCAGGCGGCGCTCCGCCGCATGATGGAGCGCTATTCGGGGTCCACGCGGTTCGTCCTCTCCTGCAACTACTCATCGAGGATCATCGAGCCGATCCAGTCCCGGTGCGCCGTCTTCCGGTTCCGGGCCTACTCCAACGACGCGATCCGCTCGCAGCTCGAACGCGTGGCGAAGTCCGAGCGCAAGAGCCTGTCGGCCGAGGCCCTGGAGACGATCCTGTCGGCGAGCGCCGGCGACATGCGGAGGGCGGTGAACCTCCTCCAGCTCACGGCCCTCCACGCCGACCATGTCACTGCCGAGACGGTCAAGGAGTACGCGACCGTCCCGCTCCGCCGCGAGGTCGAGGGGATGCTCGGCGCGGCGCTGAAGGGAAGTTTCCTCGAGGCCCGCGACCGCCTCTATCGGATCCTTGCCGAGCGAGGGGCATCGGGCGAGGACGTACTGCGCGCGATCCACAGCTATCTGCCCGAGATCGCGGACTCGGTCCTGCCGGCCCGCGAGAAGGTCCGGCTCGTCGAGTACCTCGGAGAGGTCGACTTCCGTCTCGCGGAGGGCGCGTCCGAGCGGATCCAGCTCGAGGCGGTGCTCGCGCACCTGGCCGTCGGCCGCCCGGCAGGGAAGTGAGGGTGGATGGCCCGTCAGCGCGATGTGGGTGCCAAACCCCGCGTGCACCGGCTCGCGATCGCGGTCGGAGAGCTCCGGCTGGGTCCGGCGACCCGGCGGGCCATCCGCGCGGGTCGGGTCGAGAAGGGGAATCCGATCGCAGCGGGGGAACTGGCGGGCCTCCTCGCGATGAAGCGCACGCCCGAGCTCATCCCCCACTGCCACGCCGTGCCCCTCACCTCCAGCGCCGTGGAGATCACGGTCGCCGCGCGGGGGGTCCGGGTCCGGGCCGAGGCCGAGGCCGTGGAGCGCACCGGGGTCGAGATGGAAGCCCTCGTAGGAGCCAGCATCGCACTCCTTACGGTGTGGGACATGGTCAAGTACCTCGAGAAGGATGCGCGAGGGCTCTACCCCACGGCGTCCCTCGGACCGATCCGGGTCGCGGTGAAGAGAAAATCGAGGATCGAACCAACATGAACTCCGCTCCGGTCGACGCGAAGAGCCGCCATCACCTCGGAGGAGACCGCGCCCTCGCGTTTGCCGTGCTGTCCGTCTCGGACACGCACACCGAGGAGGATGACCCGTCCGGCCACCTCGCTCGTGAACTGCTCACGGGCGGCGGTCACACCGTGTACCGCTACGCGCTCGTCGCGAACTCGGTCCCGGACGTACGCGAGAAGCTCGAACCCTGGCTGGCCGAGCCCGCGGTCGAGTCGGCCGTGACCGTCGGAGGCACCGGGGTGAGCTCGCGGGACCTCACGGTGAACGCGCTCGAGGCGATGGGCGGGAAGCGGCTCGAGGGGTTCGGCGAGATCTACCGGTCGCTCAGCTACAGCGAGGTCGGCGCGCTCGCGGTCATCAGCCGGGCGGCGCTCTTCCTGATCCGGGGGAAGCCGGTCTTCGCCCTCCCCGGAAGCGAGCGGGCCGTCCGGACCGCCATCGAGAAGCTGATCCTCCCCGCGGCGATCCATCTCGTGGAAGAGCTGGAACGCTAGGCCGTCGGGCCCTGGGCCTACTTACGGGTGCATCACGAGGGCCCCCATCGGGGGCGGGCCGGGGTCCAGGAGCTGGGTCGGGAGCCCCTGCAATCGACAGAAATCGGCCCACGCCGCGTTGGCGTCCACGTGGTGGGAGAGCAGGATCCCGCGCCGGGAGAGCGCCTCCCACGCCGCGCGGAGCTCGAAGCGTGCGCGGACCGCGATCGGGCCGTTGTCGTAGAAGAACAGGTCGACCCCGCGTTCGGAGCCGAGCACCTCTCGGAGCCGCTCCTCGGTGTTGCCGAGCGCCAGGGTCCAGCGGCCGCGTAGCGACGGGGCGACGAACTGGCCCACGCCGTAGTCACGGACCGCGACCGATCGTCCGGCCGAAGGCCCCGGGCCGAGCGACGTGAGCTCGCCCTCCCCGTTCGCATCGAGCGCCGCCAGCATCCACGCTGTCGAGTAGCCGGGGCGGACACCGGTCTCGACGATGCGCAGGGGTCGCGCGGCGCGGACGATCAGGTAGAGCAGCGCACCCTGGGGAAGCTCGCGCGTGAAGGCCATCCCGGCCCCGCGCTGCAGGAGGAGGTCGGGGAGCGGACCCTCCTTGAGCTCCCGGCGGAACCGCTGGAGCTCGGAGGCGCTCGCGCCGGTCAGCTGCCGGATCCGGTCGAGCGCCGCCTGACGGTAGAACAGCATCCGGTGCCGTATGTCCTTGCGGGCCGCCGGGGTGAGCAGGGCGAGTCGTCGTCCCCGCCGATCGACGTAGGGAACGGCATCCCCCGCCCGCGCTCCCGAGGTCGATGAGGAAGAGGTGGGGCTCCCGGGATCGGGAGCTACGAACACGGCGAGCGGAAGGGCACCGTCCCACAAATACTGTTCGGGTCGGGGCCCCCGCTCGCGGGCGGCCCGGTGAGCGCATGCGCCGGTGCCGCAAAGTGGCGCGGACGTGAGCGACGGATTTTATAGGGTCGGATTATCGAGGGGCTACGGAAGTGCCGTATGGTCGTTCAGGAGATCGGGAGCGCCACCTTCGACAAGTTCACCCAAGAGAACAACGCCGCCCTCATCGATGTATGGGCGCCCTGGTGCGGCCCATGCCGGATGGTCTCGCCGACCGTCGAGCGGTTGAGCGAGAAGTACAAGGGCAAGATCTGGTTCGGCAAGATGAACTCCGACGACAACGGAGAGAAGGCGGGAGCCCTCGGGATCATGAGCATCCCGACCCTCCTGTTCTACAAGCAGGGAAAGCTCGTCGACCGCATCGTCGGGGCCTACCCCGAAGAGATCATCGACGAGCACCTCCAGCGGCTCCTCTGACTGTCCCGCCCGGGGGACGGGCGCCGTCGCCCGTGGGCGCTCGGCGCGCCGAACGACCGGCCGGGAGCCGCGTCTAGTCCTTCCGTGCGTGGGGAGGGCCCATGAGCGCGTCCCCCGCGGACCTCCAGCTGGCCCGCTACTCGTTCCAGCGGAAGCTCGATGAGATCGCCTCCGCCCGCGGCCGGGCGACCGAGCTCATCTCGCTCTACGTTTCGCCCGGAAAGCAGATCTCGGACGTCATCTCCTACCTGCGGAACGAGTACGCGCAGAGCTCGAACATCAAGAGCCGGACGACCCGCAAGAACGTCATGTGGGCGATCGACTCCCTGATGAACCGCGTGCGTCAGTTCAAAGCGCCGCCGGTGAACGGGGTCGCCTTCTTCGTGGGCAACAAGGCGATCGGGGCGGACCGCTCCGAGCCCGTCACGTTCATCGTCGAACCCCCCGAGCCGCTCAACACCTACCTCTACCGGTGCGACTCGACGTTCTTCCTCGACCCGCTCCTCGCGATGGTCCACGAGCCGGACACCTACGGCCTCATTGTCATGGACCGCGCCGAAACGACCCTCGGCCTCCTCCGGGGAAAACGCGTCGAGGTCCTTCGCAACAAGCAGTCCCTCGTTCCGAGCAAGCACGGTCGGGGGGGCCAGTCCCAGCACCGTTTCGAGCGGATGATCGAGCACGCCGCCCACGAGTTCTTCGTGAAGATCGCGGAGATGTCGGGCGAGCTGTTCCTCCCGCGCAAGGAACAGCTCAAGGGGATCTTGCTCGGCGGGCCCGGGGCCACGAAGGAGTACTTCTACAAGCAGAACTACCTCGAGTACGAGCTCCAGCAGAAGGTCATCCTGCCCCTCTTCGACACCGGATACACCGACGAGTATGGGCTGAAGGAGCTCGTGGAGAAGGCGACCCAGACGCTCCACGGGCTCGAGATCACGGAGGAGAAGAGGATCGTCCAGCGCCTCCTGAGCGAGATCCGGAAAGCGGAGAGCGGCGTCGCGGCCTATGGCCCGGTGGACGTGGACTATGCGCTCGAGGTCGGGGCCGTCGATACCCTCCTCATCTCCGAGGGACTCCGGCAACAGCGCGTGAAGTTCCGTTGCTCGGCGTGCGGCACCGAGTTCGAGCGCTCGCTGCCCGACAAGGAGGTGGAGGCGCTTCTGGACGGACCGTGTCCGAAGTGCGGGCAGCGCTCCCTCTCGGAGACCGCGAGCGAGGACTTCGTCGAGGGCCTGTTCCGTCGCGCCGCCGACTCCGGGGCCGAAGCGCGTCTCATCTCGACCGAGAGCGAAGAGGGAGAGATGCTCCAGAAGGCGTTCCGAGGGGTCGCGGCGATCCTGCGCTATCCCCTGGCGACCCGCGCGGTGACCCGTCCCTCGGGCCCGTGAGCGGGTCGCGAGTCAGGCCCGAGGGATTCGGACCCGGCGCGAGCCGCGTGCTTCGCTCGTCCGATCTCTCGGTCACCAAAGGTGGTCGAGCGGATCCTCTTCCGGGGGCGGCTCCGAGGGCGACCTGGGTCGTGGGCCCTGTGCCTTCGGATCGGTCGGGCCCGCAGTGGCGCCGGGCGGATAGAGCTGCGCGTTCGGATAGACCGGGGGTGGGAGACGCCGGCGTTCGGCGACGAGCACCACCAGGAGGGTTGCGACGACGGCCGCCGCGATGCCTCCCACAAGAGCGCCGAAGAGCAGCTTGCGCAACGGCAAGGCCGACGGAGCCGGCGGACAGCCCACGCCGGTGGTCACACAGTTGCTCTGGGACTGCGCGTCCGTGATGGGCTCCGGCTGGCCCTGGAGGACGTACGAGGCGCTCCCGACCGGGTCCGACGCGGAGGTCAGGGCCGGGACGAACCCGCCGGTGATCCCGACCGCGTCCATCGTGTCGGTCGAGGTGGGGGCGAACTGCCAGCTGGAGGCACCGAAACCGAGGTGTCCGTCGGCCGACGCTCGCGCATCCAGCGAGGCCATCGAGGCGATCGTGTCGCCCGTCTCATTGGCGCTCCATGCTTCCGAGCTGGTCCCGAACAGATCCGCGGTATCTGGGACGAGGATGAAGCCCTCTCGTACCGAGAACGGCCCGGCCACGTTCAGCTCCAGCGCCGGGTAACTGACGCCCCCCCAGCTCATCGTACCATGGGGTGCGACGCTACCGCTGAGCCACAGCACGCCGGAGGCGTTGACCCCCCAGACGGCGGTACGGGGCCCGAGCGCCCACGACGACCCCGCGGAGCTCTTCTCGTATCCGAAGTAGGATGCCTGCGTTGCGCCCGAGGCGTTGAACGCGCTGTGGGACGTCCACGCGGGTTGGGACGACAGGTTGCTCTGCGGAAAGAGGCCGAGCGAGGGATCGAAGGCAAGTTCGGAGCCGCTCGTCACGTTCGCGTAGATCGCGGCGGTGTGCGTGACCATCTTACCGGACATCATCCCGGTCCCGGGGAGCAACCAATCGTAGGTGTTGGTGAGGTTCGCCTGGAGATCCGTGCTCGAGTTGAGGACCGCAATGGCGGGAAGCGGGCCGCCCGCCGTCAGTACCGTCCCCTGGTCGGTGAGGTTCGCGTGCGAGCTCGTATTCTCCCACTGATGGTAGAAGATGTCCAGATACTCGGAGGGGGAGGCGCACGAAGGACTGCAGTACCGGACGGAGAACAAGACTCCCATCGTGCGGGCGACCGAAAGCTCGAACGTGGAGGCGTTCGTGCTCGATCGCGTCTCGTTGAGAATCACTGAGAACCCGAGCGTGAGGTCCCCCTGCCGGACCCAGGAGGGGTGACCCGCCCATGGGACGGGCCCGAACGAGAGATTCCTCGACGCCCCGTACGCCCACTCGCTGAAGCCTGGGCCGGAGGTCGGGGTCGTCGTCGAAGCATATACCGGGGCCGCCGCCGAGACGCCTAATACGGTCAGCATTACGAGTCCGACCGTCGTGACCGAGACGGCCCGTGCGGAACCTCCGATCATCTCCGTACGATTCCCAGGGAAACGCCCCTGCGCGCATCGATGGAGCCGGCCGTTCTTAAGCCGAGGTTCGAGTGGCACCCGGGTCATTTGGACACCGTGCTACGGTGTCGCAGGGTGGGGGGTCTAGCCCGATGCGTGCGCTGACCGACGCGGAGGCTCGCGTCATATCGGTCCTGCTGGCCGCCCGGCCGGACCGCGAGCGGGAGCGGCTCCGCCAGATCGGCGTGCCGCGGTCGACCTATCATGCGGTCCGTCGGCGCGCCTACGAGGAGGGGTGGCTCCGCGACCGGTACATCCCGCACCCCGTTCCGATGGGCCGGCCGTTCGTGACGGTACTCGTCGCGCGTCCGTACGCCGATCGGCAGGACGACTTCGTGCGCCGCGTCTCGGGAGATCGCGGGAACGTCCTCCTGTGGACCGGCACCCAGATGTCGATGGCGATCTTCTACCATGCGAAGGCGACCGAACCGCGCAGGCTCACCGACCGTGTCGTGGCCGAACGGCTCGCCCCCCTGCCGCTGGTCGTCACCGTGCACGCCGACGGTCCCTCGGTGCCGGTGTACTTCGATTTCGAGGGACTCTGGTGCAACCTGGCTTCTCTCGAGGGAACCCTCGCCTATCCGCACGGGCTCGGGGGTGGTCTCGCGCCGGGGCGGTCGGGGGGGTCGACACCCTCCCCGCACGAGCTCTGGGCCCTGGGCGAGCTGCTGCGACGCCCGTTTGCGGCCGTCGATCAGGGTCGGGGGGGACACCTCGTGGGCCCGCTCGGGCTCCCCTTCTCCCAGCGCCGCCTGCTCGCCCGGGGTTGGATCACCCACCGTACCCTGCTCGACCCCTCGCGGCTCCCACCGTTCCAGGGAAAGCTCGCCGACCAGATCGTACTGGTGAGCGGAACACCACGACCCGGGGCTCGTCCCGAGGCCCTCTTCTTCGTGCTCACGCGGGAGTCGCGGGTCTTTCCGTTCCTGTATGCGATCGCCCCCGACCGATGGATCCTCGGCGCGCTCGGGTCCTCGGGTCCCCCTCCCGACGAAGGTCGTATGCTCCGCCGACCGGTGCTCCCGACCCTTCGAGAGTATCTCGAGGGGATCGAGATCCTCCAGGAGGCCGCGGGCGGGTTCACGGCTCCCGTCGATCACCGGTACGATCGGCTCCTGCCGGCGGAGAAGTCCTCTACGGCGAAGGCGAGCTAGCCCCTGTGAGGAGGGTCCCGGCGCTCGCCGGAGATCGGTGGGACTCCGCGGGGACTCATCGTCGCGTCGTCGACGGACCCCCGGGACGCCCAGGGAGACGCGACGCGTCGGCCATCGTACCCTCCGCCCCTTCCGATGGGCCCCCGTCGGCCGCCCTCGCAGCGGTTCGTGCGAATCGACCGGGGCGTGGGACGGTCGGTTCCCGCCGGAGAGTGGACCGGAACTCGTGAATCGGCTGTCGGTCCACCCCGCAGCAGCATTAGGAGGGACGCGCTGACCCCTCCCGGGTGGAGATGTCCGCGAAGGAATCGGTCGCGCCGTCGGCTCCACCGTCGGTCGCGCCCCAGGTTCCAGCGTCGGCTCCGCCGTCCTGGTTCAAGGACTCGGTCATCTACGAGCTCCACCTCCGGGCCTTCTACGACGCGAACGGTGACGGCATCGGGGACTTCGCGGGAGCGACCGAGAAGCTCGACTACTTGGTCGAGCTCGGAGTGACCGCCATCTGGTTATTGCCGTTCTACCCATCTCCCCTCCGGGACGCCGGGTACGACATCTCCGACTACTGCAACGTGCACCCGATCTACGGCACGCTGGACGACTTCCGTCGGTTCCTGGACGCGGCGCACCGCCGTGGCCTCCGCGTGATCACGGAGCTCGTCCTCAACCACACCTCGGACCAGCATCCCTGGTTCGTCGCCTCCCGGCGATCGCCCCCGGGCACGCCCGAGCGCTCCCGGTACGTCTGGAGCCCTACCGACGATCGGTATCGGGAAGCGCGGATCATCTTCCGGGACTCGGAACGATCGAACTGGACGTGGGACCCGGAGGTAGGAGAGTACTTCTGGCACCGCTTCTACCATCATCAGCCGGACCTCAACTACGACGATCCCGCGACGGAACAGGCGATCCAGGACGTCGCGGCGTTCTGGTTCCAGCTCGGGGTGGACGGGCTCCGGCTCGATGCGGCCCCCTATCTCTGCGAGCGGGAGGGAACGATCTGCGAGAACCTCCCCGAGACGCACGACATCCTCCGCCGGCTCCGGTCGGCCCTCGATCGGCGGTTCGAAGGGCGGATCCTCCTCGCCGAGGCCAACCAGTGGCCGGACGATGCGGCGTCCTATTTCGGACGCGGGGACGAGTGCCACATGGCGTTCCACTTTCCGCTGATGCCGAGGATGTTCATGTCCCTCCAGCTCGAGGACCGGCGGCCGCTCGTCGACATCCTCGGAGCGACCCCGCGGATACCGGACGGCTGCCAGTGGGCCCTCTTCCTCCGCAACCACGACGAGCTCACGCTCGAGATGGTCACGGACGAGGAAAGGGACTACATGTACCGCACTTACGCGAGGGACGCCCGCGGTCGCCTCAACCTCGGGATCCGTCGCCGCCTGGCGCCGCTCATGGGCGGTGACCGTCGCAAGATCGAGCTGATGGAACTCCTGCTGTTCACCCTGCCCGGGACACCGGTCCTGTACTACGGCGACGAGATCCTGATGGGGGACAACGACGCCCTGGGCGATCGGGACAGCGTCCGCACGCCGATGCAGTGGGACCGGCGGCGCAACGCCGGGTTCTCCAAGGCGCGGACGAAGAATCTCTATCTCCCGCTCGTCGCCCACCCCGAGTACCGGTTCGACGTGGTCAACGTCGAGGTCCAGCGCCAGAACCTCGACTCCCATCTCTGGTGGCTGAAACGCCTGATCCGGATGCGCCGGAAGTTCCCGACCTTCGGCGAGGGAGATCTCGAGGTCCTGCATCCGGAGAACCCCCGGGTCTTCGCGTTCCTGCGACGCGGCGGGCAGGACCTGCTCGTCGTCGTGAACCTTTCCCACGCGACCCAGTCGGTCGAGCTCCCGCTCTCCGAGTTCGAGGGCCACGCCCCGGTCGATCTCTTCGGGGGCACGAAGTTCCCACCCGTCCGAGGGGGTTCGCTCTCTCTCGCCCTCGGGCCCTACGGCTACTATGCCCTTCTCCTCGCGCCTTTCGGGGTCCCCACGACGCTGCCCGAGGCGCCGAACCCGTACGAGATCCGTCTCGACGGAGGGACCACGGCCCTCTGGAGTGGCCCCGCTCGGACCAAGATGGAGTCGGAGGTGCTCCCGGCGTACCTCCTGGACCGGCCCTGGTTCGAGGCCGGTGGCCGCCGGGTCGAGTTCGTCCGGGTACGGGACTCCGTCGTTCTCGATCCGGACCGAGGGGGCCGAGAGTGGGTGACGGTCGTCGATGTCTACTTCCTCTCAGGGCCCCCCGACACCTATGCGCTCCCTTTTGCCGCGGTCCTCCCGGGAAACGAGCCCTTGGAGGTCGCGGCCGGCCCACCGGACGTCGTGGCGCGGCTCCAGATCGACGGCGTCCCTTGGGTCCTGTGCGATGGTCTCGGCTCGAGCGATCTCGCCCGCCGGCTCGGAGTCCTCGCGGTGCGGGGTGGGTCGGCCCCCGGCGCCGTGGGTGGAGTGCGGGGGGTCCCGGGTCCCGGAGCGAGTGGGAGTCCGCCGCAGGGCGGGTCGGAGTCCGCGCCGTCCTCGGAGCCACAGCCTCACTTCACGTTCCGACGGCGTCTCCTCGAAGGATTCGACACGGAGGTGGAGATCGCGCGGCATTTCAGCGAGAAGCATACCCCCGGGGTCCTCCCTCTCATCGGCACGGTCGTCTATGCGGAGCGAGGGGCGCCGCCCCTGGCCCTCGCCGTAGTCTCCGCCGACCGCCCCGGCGCAATCCCTCTCGCCCGCCGGTGTGAAGAGGAGATGGCTCGCTTCCTGACCAGCGTGCGGGCGCGAAAGCGGGGGCCGCCCGAGGAGGTAACGAGGGCCCTCGCTCAGGGGGGACCGTTCCCCGAACGGCTGATCGAGGCCATCGGTCCCGACGTGCTCGGCGCGATGGCCCGATTAGGCGAACGGCTCGCCGGATTGCATCGGGCCCTGCTCGATGGCCCGGAGGTCCCCGAGTTCGCGACCGCACCCTTCGACTATCTCTACCAGACCTCGCTCGCGTACTCGATGGCCGGCAGTGCCCGACGCCTCCTGGAGGAGCTCGCGTCCGCCCGTCAGCGGGGCCCGCTTTCGGACTCCGACGTCGATCCGCTGCTCGCCGATCCGGCGCCGCTGCTCGACCGGTTCCGCTCGCTCCGCGGAACACGTTTCGATGGGGTCCGTCTGCTCGTACACGGGGACCTCTCGTTGGAGCGAGTGCTCGTCGAGGGGGAGGAGCTCTGGGTCACGGGCTGGGGCCGGGGCCGGACCGTGGCGAAGCGCTCGCCGCTGAGGGATGTAGCGCGATTGATGCGTTCCCTGAACGAGGTCGCGGACCGGGGAGCCGCACGGTTCGCGGGTTCGGAGGACCGACGTCCGGTCGCGGTGGACCTCTGGGTCCGAGCGTGGTACCAGACCGCGACCACGACGTTCCGCGCGGCCTACGAGGCAGCCACGACCGGGACGCCGCTCGTTCCCTCGGACCCGGTAACCCGCCAAACGCTCCTCGAGGTGTTCCTTCTCGATGGTTGCGTCGGTGACCTGCTCGGAGCGCTGCGGAGCCCTACCGGTCGACCCGAACGCCCGCTCCGGATGATCTACGATATCCTGGGTTCGGAGGCGGACCCCACGGGCCGGTCGCTCACGGGACCAGGTGCTTGAGCCGATCGCGGAACGTCCAACCCACGACGATACCGACCGCCACTCCCACCGCGATCGCGATGCTCCAGGCGAACGCCTCGGCGAAGATGTAGAGGATCGTCGTGTCGATGCCGGCCTCCCGCAGCGCGAGGATGACCGTGATGAAGTAGAAGACCATCTTGACGACGACCGCGGCCAGGTCGATATAGAGCAGCTC
Source organism: Thermoplasmata archaeon (assembly GCA_046704665.1). GTDB lineage: Archaea > Thermoplasmatota > Thermoplasmata > Lutacidiplasmatales > UBA184 > Lutacidiplasma. The sequence goes on from JBJKRJ010000068.1 coordinate 37,655, forward strand.
CCGCTGCTCGGGGGAGAGGCTCCGCTTGACGAACTCCCCGAACCAGTCGGAGAGAATGATCCCCGCGATCAGGATCACGAGGGCCAGGACCAGTCGGGGAAAGTAGTCGAGCAGGCTCGCCACGGCCTGGGAGATATCCGACACCCCGAGCGACTCGAAGGCGAGCAGCGCGGCGGCGATGTAGATCACCCAACGCGCGGTGATGTCGATGAACTGAGAGCCGGTGTAGCCGCTCCTCAGGATCGCCTTGCCGAGCGAGGTCCGGCGGAAGGCGCCGTCGAGTCCGACCGCCAGGGAGAGGCGGTGGAGGAGATAGCCGACGAGTCGGCCGACCCCCCAGCCGGCCAGCAGGACGATCGCGAAGACCAGGAGGTGGTAGAGAAGTGCCGAAAGGTCGAACGAGAACGGTCCGAACGACACCATGCTCCTTCCCTCCGGGCAGGTCCGACACGGGGCCGCCGCGCCGCCGGGCCTCCCCATGGAAGCGATAGTACAAACCCTTGCCGCGGCGAGCTTGACCTCGGTCCCCACCCGGGCGACAATCCGATACCCGGGGGGTGCTCCGGAGAGTTCCGCCGCACCGTCGAGAAAGGTGCCCATCCACTGGATCTGACCCGGAGATTCCGGTCGGGCCGTCGCCCGATCAATCGCTGACTACGGGCGCGCCCGGCTCGCGGTCCCGGACCGAACGACTTATCCCGTTCGAAAGAAACTCCCTGAGGGCGCGTAGCCTAGTCTGGACAGGGCACCGGGTTCCTAACCCGGCGGTCGAGGGTTCGAATCCCTCCGCGCCCGGCTCACGCGATTCGACTCCTATCGCGCAAGACCCTCGACATGCGAAAAGGTCGCGAGATAGAAGGGGGGGTCTCTGGGCGAAACGCGCCCATTCGTGGCTTCCGGCGTGAGAAGTAATATCCCGGCTCTCAAATGAATCTCTGGGGGATGGTCGCCCCTATCCGGGGGCGTCGCAGCTCCTACACGTTCTACGCGGTGGCGATCGGCGTCGCCGTGATCGTGGCTTCAGCGGTGGTCGTGGGAATCCCTGAACTGACCAATCCGGTCACGACTTGTAGCTTGGGCAGAGAAGTTGGCTCTGCCTCGATTTGGACACCCGGGATACTCGTTAACGTACCGTTCCTAGGCTCGGCCGCGTTCAGCAGCAATCAGATCGAGTGGATCTTCTCGTCCGGCTCGTTGCAGGTCGGCGCGACTCCTCCCTCCGACGGGGGAGGCGGCATGTCTCCGGGACCCCCCGAGTTCGGCATCAACGGCTTTTTTGGCCTTGCGAACTGGAGCTTCTTCGAGGCACAGAATCACTCGCAGGCCTTCGGAACTGGCACCCCTTGCACTCAGCCGTACGTTGCGGAGATCACTTCGGCACTTTCTTGCGGCGCCATTGGGAACCTGTCTACGATCCTGGTGCTTCCGAACAACGTAAGCGACGCGGTCCAACCCCACACGATTCCGTTGAGCTACTCCTGCACCCAGGGCATGACACCGTCACCCGGAGCGAGCATCTGGTTCGACACCTCGTATCACGTGGGAGGAACCAGCGGGTCCGGAGCATCCGAGAGTCTGCGGCTCTGCGGCTTTCCCTACACCGCTCCTCTCAACGTCTCCCTCTGGGGCCCCGCTTCCTACCCCATCGTCGTGAGCATGCTCGCGGACGGCCAGACCATACGCACGACCGGAAATTTCGTGTGGTCCGATTCGAACCCGCACGCCTCCCCGGCCGCCGAGTACTCCCTGCCGAATGGGTGGGTTTGGAACGTCAGTACGGTCGGCCCGGGGACGCTCCCGACGCCCTCCCATCCCTCCACGACTTCGCTTCTGGCCTTCGAGCGATCCAGCTGCTGACCCCGGCACGACACTATTGGCGGGAGCATCGACTTCGGGTGCTCAGAGAGGGACCCTTTCGCGCAGGACCAGATCGCTGGCGCTTCGGGACCTGCCTTTGACGAAGTGCAAGACCGAGGGTGAAACTGATTTGGCGAGTCCCTTGGCGCCCGGTTGGATTCGAGCATGTAGTTGCTCAAATCCCCCCGCTCCCGCCGCACCAAAAGAATCCGCGGAGCGGAGCGGCAACCGAGTTCAGTGCGCCCGGCGGAGTCCTCGTCGTCGCGCTCGGACACGGTCCTCGAGCTGACCGACCAGTGGCAAGACGTTCTCTGCCTTCGCCAGGACGCGAATGTACTCCCAGTCGAGTCCCTTCGGATAACGCAGCGCCAGAGCCTCGGCCTGCCGGAACAGGTCGGGGTCACGATCGCTCACGGTTCGCATGAGCCGCCGGACAATCAAGAACTCGATCGGCCCGAGCATCACTTCGCCGTAGGGGGTGGGCCAGTGTCGCGGCGGAAGACCGGACCGGTCTCGCGCCCCTACGAGGTCGACCGCACCGAGCCCGTCCTTGACCCAGTACACACGTCGGCTCCGTCCGCTCTCCGCGGAAAACCCCCACTTCGAAAGCACCGGGGCGATGTCGGAACGTGCCCCCACCACGTCGATGTCCTGGGAGGTGTACACCTGCGCCGTCAGATAGATCTCGATGGCCGACCCGCCTACGATGACGAGACGGCTTCCGAGACCCGTCTCGCGTGAGAGCAGGGCGCCGAAGTACGCGAGTCGCTCCTCCTCCGAGGGCGCACTTGCAATCGCGGCCTCAAACTCCTTTCGATTCATGCCACCGGCTCGGTCTCATCCCATGTTTGGCGAGAAGTCTGTCCTTCTCCCGGCGCCGGCGGAGATCGATCTCAATCGGCCCGCAGCCCAGGAGGGAGGGCGGCGCCTCCTTCTCCAACTGGCGCAGGAGTCGAGCGACGGTCGCACGGGACGGTCGTCGAGGGGTGGTGAACAGCCGACTCTTGCACCGAGGGCACATACGGACCAGCGGACGACGCGGCGTCCACGCCTTCCCGCAGCGATGGCACCGAAGGACCGGCAGAGCGATGGTTTCCATGCAGCTCCGGGAGGTGGAACTTACCTATAAGTGAGTTCCCTTCTTGTGCGCATCACGGCTCATCTCCGTCTGGCCCGACCGCGCACGGACGGTGAACTATCGGTCGGCCCCATAGAGATGGGATCGGATGGAACCGAGGGTCGTCCCAAGACCCGTTGTTCACTGAGAACCGGTCTGGCCCCTGTGCTAGGTGGTGGGTCGACGCACGACTGTGCCCGGGACTCGAACCCCCGGGAGGTTCACATCCCTCCGCGCCCGGCTTACCCGATCCGACCCTAGGTGCCAAAGACCGCAGACGTGGGAGCGAGTCGTGAGATAGAAGACGAGAGGCCCGCTGGCGAAACGCGCACGATGGTCGCCAGTCGCTCAAAGAGGGGTTACCTTTACCCGACCCGGGCGCATGCTCCCGCGGATGGCGCTCCCTTCGACCCCGGTCTGCCCGAGCTGCGGAAAGCCGATGGAATCGGGGATTCTAGGGACGAATGGGAAGCTCGCCTGGGAGAAGGAGGCGGGTCGTCTGATGCTCCACGGGGAGACGGTCGGGAGGACGTTCATCAGCACCATCCAGAACTATCCCGCCTGGCGCTGCCGGGCCTGCCATCTGCTCCTCTTCGACCATGGCAAAGAGGTCTAGTTCCGAGCGAAGAGACCCACCCTTTCTCGCCAATCTGGATGGCTGGCGCTCCGGGACCTGCTATGGACGAGGCACAGTACCGAGGGCGTACTGGATTTAGTGAGTCCACCGCGTCCGGGTTACCCGATTCGATCCTCTTCGCGTGAAACCCTTGGCGTGGGAAGAGGTCGTGCAACGGATGGGGAAAAAACTGGGCGGAACACACCTCTGAGGGGTGTGACCACGGCCCTCCTCCCGCCAGCTCGGAGCCGGTTCAACCGCGACCCATGGACGTGGGCGAGATCCTGAGTTTGCTGTCACGACCTTGAGCCCCCTGGAGGACGCCGCGCGGAACCGGGCCGTCACGAACGTCTCTTGGTTCGGCCGTTAGTCTCGAGCCAGAGTCTCGCTACATCATGACCCCCGTCCGCGGCAACTTCGGAAGGGGTCTTTCCGCCGGCGGTCGTGATCCCGAGGTTGGCGCCGGCGGCCCTCAGCTGCTTGAGGACCTCGACATCGTCGTTCTCCGCCGCGATGTGGGCCGCCGTGAAACCGCCATGGCTTTGGTGCTCCACGTCGGCGCCCGCCGCAATCAGGAGGCGCACAAGCTCCGGTCGGCGTCCCGCGACGGCCGCCTGGAGCGGTTGATTGGCGATTCCATTCTTGGCGACCGCCTCGACTCGCGCACCCTTTGATAGCAATAGGGAAGCCAGCTCGACTCGTCCGAAGTGTGCGGCAAGATGGAGTGGGGTCCACCCGTCCGAACTGAACTCGTTGACCAGACGAGGATTCTGCGAGAGCAACCAGGCCACGCGGTCGGCGTCTCCCAGTGCGGTGGCTTCGAAGATATCGGGCGGTTGTTTCGACGCCAAATAGACGGCAAGGTCGTCCGCTCCCGAGTAGATCGCGACCATCAGGGGGGAGAGTCCGTCCGGGTTCCGCGTCCCGAGAAGTCGAGGGTCCCCTTCCAACAGCGCGCGGACCTGGGCGATGTCCTTGGCACGAACTGCGTGGTCAAGCCGTCGGCGTTCGTCCGGGGAGGCCTCGTGACGTGACATCGACCCCCGTCTGGGAGAGAGCGATATCAACCCTTGGGGGACCGGCAGAATCCTATCCTCGGAGCGAAGGATCCGGCGCAGCCGGCGGACGAGGTGGTCCAAGTCGTACGGGGTGGCCATGGAAGCGGAGGCCGCACGAGCCACCTCGCGGACGAAAGCTCGGTACGGGCGTCCGTTCGATGGCTCGGTGGTAACGGACCGAAGGAGTCCATAGAGCGAAGCGTCGTCGACCCGGGCCTTTCTCCCAGTGGGAGAGCGGTTGCGGAGTCCTTCCATCCCGTTGCGACGATAGCGAGCCGCCCACCTGCGGACGGTGGAGGGGTCCAGGTGAAGGGCCTCCGAGATTCGGGCCACCGGCACTCCCGAATTCAGGAGCGCGACCGCCGCCACCCGGATGTCGAGTGAGGCAGTCTGGCTGCCCGCCCTTCTTCCCATACGCGTGGTCACGTGGGACAAGACCCAATGCGCCGATGAAATCGACCCCCGCCAGTCACGTTTCGAGCCAGTCCCTTGGCGGAGCACGATACCGAGGGCGAAATCGTTCCGCGAGTCCCTCCTCGGCCGCTTGGATTCGAATCCTCTCTCGGTGCTCCGACGCCGACGCCACGCCCCGTCCCCAGTTGTCGAGGTCAACCGAAAAGAATCTATCTCGGCGGGACCCTCACCCGCTGATGACCGGGAGCCATCCCGGGCCATTCCCAGTCGCGGGTCCACCCGAGCGGGGGAAACCCCGACGCATTCTGGCTGCGATCGTAATCATCGTGATGGTGATCGCCGCCGGCGCCGCGTCGTACGTGGTCTACCAGGAGACCCGCCCCTCCTCCGCGCCCTCTCCTTCTCCACCCAAGGGGTGGACCACGTTGGACGGAGCTTGGACCACCGTGGCCGATGCGTTCTCTGCCTTCGCGAACGGGAGCTGGAACATCTCGTTCGCCGAGGGTGTGGCCGCCGATGGCCACTGGTCGCCGCCAGCGACCCTCTTCAACTTTGTCGGCGGCCCGGCTTGGACGGCGTGCGAGTCACAACTCTCTGGGATCAGTAGTCTCACCTTCTGGAACGCATCGCACTATCCTGCCACTGAGTCGGCCACCGACTTTACCAGCGGAGCGGCTCCCCTTTGGACGTTCATTTTCAACGGTACCGGTACGTTGACGTTCGTCGCGAGCTGGTTCCTAGGGAACGTCGTTCTCAACGGGGCTCTCGGACCGGGTAGTGTCTGTCTTCAATACGAGATCTTCAGTCCGCCGGACTACCAGAGAGTCGCACCTTCCCAGGAGCTGAACTCGGACGCCATCGCGAGTGAGGTGGGAGCCGAGGACGAGTACCTTTCGCGTACCGGCTACACCGGGGGACTCACTCCCATGCCGGTTCCCCCGAACCCTGGGGTAGCACTGTACCTTCCCGGCCCGCAGCTGCTTCCCTACATAATCACTTTCCAACCCCAATGGACCTTGGCCTACACAACGTGCGGACTCAACGGATTCTATGGAACCGCCACGCCGTTCACCGGCTACCTGATGAATAGTACGGCAGTCCCGTCGGGTCATAGCTACTCTTGGATGATCGGTCCCGGGCCTTGCTACGACACAGAGTACCTCGTTCGCCTCAATCGTACCGCCGTGGTCGGAGCTCCGGGCAACGGCGGGCAATACCTCGAGTGGAAGACGAACGTCACGTTCATGACCTCCGCCGTCCCATCCCACTGGAAGCTGAGCGACCTCTCGACATCACTGTTCGGTTTCCAACTGGTCTCTCCTCCGCCGTCTTCTGGGTCGCTTCCGAGCAGCGAGGCGTTGTGCGGTCCCGGTTCGCAGAATCTGACAGAATGTCCGGCTCCGGCTACCGGCTGGTACGCGGTCCTTCTCTCGCCCTCTGGGGCGTGGTTGGATAGCTACCCTACGTCTCCCAACGGCACGCAGTGGGCTATCCCTGACGTTCCCGTTAGGAGCGGGGACCTCATCGCGTTCGTGGGGTCAGGAGCGTACCCCTCCACCGATTCGATATCGATATCGAATGCGTCCGAACCCTTTGCGTTCGGCGGCGACAATCTCGTGGGTCCCTAGAGACCCGGCTCGATGCGACCGGGGTACCCGATACCGGGTCGGTGCTCGGGGTGGGATTCGAACCCCCCGGGGGCTCGAGTCCCTCCGCGCTCGGCTCACCCTATGCGATGCCGTTCGCGCGAAACCCTCGACACGAGAAGAGGTCGTCTGCCCGAACGGGAGAGCTTCCTGTGCGAAACGTGCCCCTTTCGGCCGCCTCAAATGTATATGTGAAGAGGCCGGGTTCCACCGCTAATGCGCCGAATCATCGTGGACGCCCTGATTTCTCTCGATGGGTACCTCGCGGATGCGAACGGCGAGATCGACTGGTTCGTCCAGGACGAGGAGTTCAATCAGACCGAGGGCGAGGCATGGTCGCTCGAAATGCTTCGGAGGAGCGACACGATCCTGTTCGGCCGCGTCACTTACGAGGGGATGGCCCAGTTCTGGCCGTCGGCCTGGGCTCGCGAGAACATGGCCGAGATCGCCCACCACCTGAACGGCTCCGCCAAGATCGTCTTCTCGCGGACCCTGAAGACGACGACCTGGGAAAACTCCACCATCCTTCCCCACCCCACGAAGGAGGTCATCCTCGAGCTGAAGCGGCGGCCGGGCAGGAGCATGCTCGTGCTCGGAAGTTCGAATTTGGTCTCGTCGTTGATGCGCGACGGCCTGATCGACGAGTATCGAATCCGGGTCGTACCCATCGTTCTCGGCGCCGGGCGTCCGCTGTTCAAGGACCAGACCGAGCGGCACGCGCTGAGACTCGTCAGCTGCGCCAGCTTCCACTCCGGGGTAGTCGCGCTTCACTATGAACCGATCGCGACCGCTCCGTCCCGATAGGTAGGAGATCGCACGACCCGGAGGGCCATCGGCGGCCGTGGGCCCGAGCGACGGCAGGACTCCACGACTGGCTCGACATGCCCGGCGGTCGCGCCGACAACCTGTCGCAACCACCTCGGCAGCGCGGCCGTGTCGATACCCATCAAGCTATCGTGATGCGTCGTACCCACCCCGGTTGCTCTGACGGCCTTCGACTCCACTCCCGCGGACCGACTCGATCGTCCGGGCGGGGTGGAACGGTTCCGTTCAAAGCCGACCCCTTTCACGCCGTTCTGGACTCCCGCTCTTCGAGACTCCTCTTGACGCGTCAGGATCCTCTCGGTGAAGTTGGATTAGCGAGTGGCTCCGCGCCCGACTTCCACCGGCCCTGTGCGCGAACCCCGTCCCGACGACGAGGGCCGTGGAGCAGGCGGAACTAGGCCCTCGGGGTGTACTCGCCGGTTCAGAAGGTGCAGCCTGGACGGGCATCTCCCGTCCGACGCGGATGGGGCGAGCGCCCGGCTTCTCTCCCGGTCGAAGCCGCAGCCGCCATGCTCATCTCCGGCCGAATCCTGTCGCTCGGGGCATGGATGACTCCCGGTACCGACTCAGACCGTTTGGCGACGACGATCACGAGGCGGTCGGCAGGATCCTCACTCGACTCGAACCCGACAATCCGATCACCGGGGCACGGCGGCGTCATTGGGACCGGATATTTCGGGAACCACACCTGGTGAAGGTCGACTTCATCGTCGAGGAGTGGTCCTCGGGCATCGGGGTCGCATACGGCTCCCTCCACCACGATCCCGAGATGTTTCACCCGCGTCGGTTTTGGATCCAGGTCCAGGTCGATCCGGATCACCAACACCGAGGGATTGGCCGTGCCCTTTACGAGCAGCTCGAGCGGCTGGCCAAGGCACGGAAGGCGGAGATACTCTGGGGGAGTGTACGGGCGAACGACGCGCGCTCGGTCCGATTCTTCGAGCGGTCGGGCTTTGCGGTGCGGCGCCGTTCATGGATGTCGCGTCTTCCGCTTGACGCCACGACCCCCGAAGTCCTCGGAGCGGGAAAGATGGGTCCCCTTGCGGGCATGACGTTCACTACGCTCGCCGAGGAGGGGGCCGACCGACGCGATGTGCAGGAGCGGATCTACCGACTGGACCTCGAGGCGCGCCGGGACGAACCTCGGATGCGGACGACGACCGCCCTGTCGTTCGAGCAGTACTCGGACCTCGTGTTTCACAGTCCGTATTCCTTCCCGGAAGCGTTCTTCCTTGCTCGGTCGGGGAACGAGTTCGTCGCGATGAGCACGCTCCGGCACTTGCCGGCGGAGCCCGACACCCTCATGGTCGGGTTCACCGGCACGCTTCCTGCCCATCGGGGGCGGGGGCTTGCGACGGAGCTCAAGCGAAGGGTGGTCGCGTTCGCCCGGGCCCGAGGGTACCGGTACCTTCGGACCTTCAACGACTCGGAGAACCCGAGGATCTGGGCGATTAACCAGAGGCTGGGGTTCCAGGTCCACCGAGTCTGGGTGATGGGCGAGAAGCAGTTCGGCTCCGAGCCGGAGCCTGTCTCGCCTTCGCCCTGATCTCGGGTCGTTCGATTACGGGAGAGAAGCTAGGTTACGTGTCCTTCAGACCGAGATTATCTGTAGCCGGGGCCACACGCCCACCGAATGACAGCTTCCAGTGAGCTCGAGGGGCCAGCGTCGGAGGCGAAGCGTGTGCTCGTAACCGGTGCGACCGGGCAGCAGGGCGGCGCCCTGGCACGCCTCCTTCTCCGCCGAGGGCATCACGTCCGGGCGATGACCCGAAAGCCGGACGGGCCGGCGGCGGCCGATCTGAAGCGAGCGGGCGCCGAGGTCGTCGCGGGGGATCTCGGAGACCGTTCTTCGGTAGAAACCGCTGCGAAGGGAAGGGATGTGGCGTTCATCGTCGCCACTCCGTATGAACAGGGTCCCGCTTCCGAGATCCGATGGGGGAAGACCGGAGTGGAGGCGGCGCATACCGCCGGGGTTCCCTACATCGTGTATTCCTCGGTGAGCGATGCGGACCGGAACACCCGGATACCGCACTTCGACAGCAAGTTCGAGATCGAAGAGCACCTCAAGGGACTGGGTACGGACTTTTCCATCATCGCACCCGTGTTCTACATGGAGAACTTCTTTGCACCCTGGACTACCGGCGGGTTTCCCCGCGGAGTCCTCGCGTTGGGGATCGACCCGGACCGAAAGTTGCAGGTCATCTCGCTTCCCGAGATCGCCCAGTTCACGACCCTCGCCGTCGAACGGCGGGACTCTTTCCGAGGAAAACGGGTCAACATCGCCTCCGACGAGCTCACGCCGGTCGAAATGGCCCGGCAGATCTCCAAGGCCGCTGGGACGAGACTGACGTACGTACCGGTCCCTCTCGACGAGGTCCGGAAGCAGAGCGAGGACTTCGCGAGGATGTACGATTGGTTCAATCGGGTCGGCTACAGTGTCCGCATCCCGAAGCTGAAGACCGACTATCCGCAGGTCCACTGGACCACCTTCTCGGAATGGTCCGCCGCTCAGGATTGGTCGCGGGTCCTACCCCGTTCGACCGAGTCCTGACCCGATCCTGGGTTCGGTGCTCGGCCCGGACCTCAGGCGCGTCGTCCCTCTCCTTGGGGAGAACGCCGAGTGTCGGTCCCGGCGTGGCAGGTGCTCAGAGGCTGAGTCCGCGAGGGACGCGATGACCGCCGCAGCCCGTCTCCCGTAGGGCCGCAGCGGATCCGAAGGCGTCGCGAAAGAGGAGGTCCCGCAAACCAGCTCACCGGCGACGGGGGAAGTATCAAACCCCCTCCTCCCATCTTCGACCGGAGGCGCGCACGCGTGTACCCGCCGAAGGTCCAGTACGCGAGAAGCCAGGATGTGCACATCGCCTACCAGCTGATAGGTGAAGGGCCGATCGACATCGTACTCGCTCCCGGCGCCTATTCCCACCTCGGGGTCTACTGGGAAAGCTCCGATCTCGTTTCCTTCTTCCATGGGTTGACGAGGTTCGCTCGCCTGCTCCTCTTCGACAAGCGGGGAAGCGGAATGTCCGACCGTGCGGTCGGTCTCCCGACCCTGGAAGAGCGCATCGACGACATTCGTGCGGTGATGGATGCGGCCGATTCGGCCAAGGCGGTGATCTTCGGGTTTTCCCAGGGGGCCCAGATGAGCGCCCTCTTTGGGGCGATGTATCCGGAGCGGACCGTCGGTCTGGTCATTTTCGGAGGGGAGCCCAAAGGCGCCTGGGCACCGGACTACCCGTGGGGCGGACGACCCGAGGACTATGAGGCCGCCCGCCGGCGCATCGACACGGACTGGACCGGTCGTGTGGAGAGCTTCGGTGGCCGCTGGGCACCGAGCCACCAGAGCGACCCGCAGTTCCTCGAGTGGGCGAGCAAGTTGATCCGGTACAGCGTGACCCCCGCCTCCATGATCCGGTATCTCAAGATCGACCAGGAGGTGGACCTTCGGGCCGTCCTGCCTACGATCCATGTCCCCACGCTGGTCATTCACCCCGTCAAGGACCAGATCACTCCTGTCGAGGCCGGCCGCTACATGGCCCAACAGATCCCGGGCGCCAGGTACCTGGAGTACCCGGGCGCCGACCACGCTTTCTGGCCGGATCCGGTGTTCCGGTCCTTCGTCCTCACCGAAGTTCAGAAATTCGTCGAGGGGCTTCGCGAGACGAAGGACCCGAACCGGGTACTCACGACCGTACTGTTCGTGGACATCGTCGGCTCTACGGCGACGGCGAGCTCCATCGGGGACGAGCGATGGGGAAGGACGTTGGGCCAGTTCTATGCGACCGCCCGGGAAACGCTGGCGACCTACCGGGGCCAAGAGATCAAACGGCTGGGCGATGGAATTCTCGCCACGTTCGACGGACCGTCCCGCGCGGTGGGGTGCGCGTTAGAACTGCAGGACAGACTGCAGGGACTTCGCCTCACCCTGCGCGCCGGGGTCCATACGGGGGAGTGCGTGCTGCGAGAAGGCGACATCGAGGGGATCGCGGTCCACCTCGCGTCCCGGCTCGTGAAAGGCGCGAAGCCGGGAGAGGTGCTCGTATCTGGGACGGTCCGCGACCTCGCGGCCGGGTCCAATCTCCGGTTCCTCGGGCGGGGCAGCCGTCCGATTCGAGGCGTTCCGGGGCGGTGGCGTGTGTTCTCGGCGGCACGGCCCGCTACGGACGCGGACCCCGCGTAAGACATGGCGTCTCGAGCGAACCATGTGGCTCCATCACGCCGCTCGTCGAGGAAACGCACGGTTCCGCATTCGGCTGAGTCTGCCCCCGACCGTTGTTCCCTAGAGCCCAGAAGCCCGTGAGGAATCGACACCCTCTTGGCGAACGGTCACCCGGTCCGGGAGCGCGATGACGCTGGGCCGCGACGAGCATTCTGGAATCTGGTGATGCTTCCCGGTCGGATTTCCGCCACGGGCCGAAAGATATACGGCACTCCATGTCGTCCATGAAGAGAAGATAACCGAGGCCGAACCCCCGTGTTGAGCAAGCGACAGCTTACCGCGATCGTGGGTTTCGTGTGTCTATTGCCGATCGCTGTGATATTCACGCTGATCGTCGCGGTCGACCCGTGGATCCTACCCCAATTGACCGCTCCCCTTGGTCTCACCGGAGTTTTGATTATCGGCTATACCATCGAGTTCCTCGGAACCGCGGGTTTCGTTCTGTTGCTCGTTGCGTGGTTGGCCAAGTGGCCACCCGCGGTTCCCCCGTCTCCCAATGCGATGCCACCGAGGCCACGATAGGGATCACCCGGGTTCCCCCCGTTTTCGCCACGCTCACGGATCCTCGCCGCATTGGGTGAAAGGTCCCGCGTGCGATCCGAAGGGTCCCTTATCGAGCAGACGAAAACGGGTGCCAGGCGCTCCGACCAGTCAGCTGCTCGTCCCACATGGGCGCGGCTCTCTCTACCGGCCTCTATTGAACAGGGGCACTCGCTTCATTAACTGAAAGCGGCTATTCCAGTACACCGGCCCAAGCCGGTGAGCTCGAAGTGCGGACTCTCCCCGGTCCGAGGTGAATCTCCGCCATCGCTGGGGTCGTCATTGGAGTTCTTCTTCTCGCAGGGTTCGGACCCCCCCCCCCCACTCCGAAACCTGTCAGCTCGGCCCATCACTCGGGACGTACACGATCTGGACTCCGGTCATGCTGGCGAACATACCGGACGGCGGCAACGCTTCCGTTTTCGCCGCCGGCTACAATTACACGATGACCTCGGGATCGCTAGCAGCTGGCTCCTCCCGGACGATCTATCTCAACCACGGTTGGGGTCTCGACCTGTCAACGGCGGGTATTCTCGCGGACTACTTTGACGAGAACTGGACTTTCTATGAGACGGAGAACGTCTCAACGATTGGCACAAGCGCTAATCCCTGCACCCAGCCATATGTAGCAGAATTTGCCGGTCAGCCCGGCTATTGCGAGGGCTACGGAATCCTTCCCCTCCCGATCAATTCCAGTGACCTAGCCGAGCCCCATGTATGGAATGGGACACCCTCGAATTGGTTCGGGGGTGCTCCGGGACGGCCAGGGTGTTTGAATCCGACCCCGGGCGCATCGGTCTGGTTCGACACATCATTCCACGGGTCTGGGTCCGGTGTGGCGAGCGCGGCCCGGCTGGACCTCTGCAATCAGAGTGGGACCCATTCTCTCGAGGTTGCTGTTCCGGCCGAAGTACCTGTGGTGATGTCGGTGCCCGATCACGGCGGGAGCGTCTCCGCTACAGGCTACCTGACTTGGGCTGCTGCTCCTAATCCTTCGTCCCCGGGCTTTGCAACGGCGGCCTATGATCTCCCCACGGGGTGGTTGTGGGACCTCGCCCCGGTGGGGCCCGTGACCTCGCCGATCGACCCGCAGGGATCGAACCTTCCCGGGCTCGTGGCCTTCGAACGCACGGCGTGTTCCGGATAGTGTCTCGATCACTCCATCAGGCGCGCCTGTCGAACTCCACGGGAATGCGTTCGCATCACTGAGGCAGAAGTTGGGTAGTCTTGTACGAAATTCGAAGGACAAATCAACCCGGGACGAGCTCGAAACCGTCCCGTTACGATCATCAAAATCGCGTTCCGTGTCCGCTATGCGCCGGTTCGAACCGCGCTGACTTCCCAGAGCTGGCCGGCGGAACCGCATGGGATCTCGGCTCTACCGTTCCGCGTGCCTGAGAACGGAGGCCGACCCCTGTATCAATCACGCGAGGTTGTGGGTTACGGAAGCGGCGCTCCACGACGGTCCTCCGCAGGAAGAGGCGGGGAGCTCGGCTTCCTTCCGGTAAGGGTATCTAGGAAAATCCTCTCGTCCAGCCGCGCCAAATACGGAAACCCTCCCGCGCATCCCATTCGGAGAAGCGCGCATGGCGTTCCTTTCGAGAGTGAGGTACTCAGCGCTTCGCGCAGCCGCTCTCGATCGTCTCGGTTGTTTCTGAAGTAGTATTGGAGTAAATCTTCTGCATCCCAAGTAGTAAGAATGTACCCCCAAGGGCCAGAGAATGTGGGTAGCTTTTGGGACTCCTTTTCGTTCGGCCTCAATGATTCATCGATCATGGACGGGGGAGACGCGGGCGGATTCCTCATCGTGGTGCCGGTTAATTGAGTCTTCGTTCAAGGAGAACACCGTCGATTATTCGTGCTTCGAGTCTCATCACACGCCAGGTTCTGGCCCAGCCTCTGACGTGACGCGAATGGGTGCGGGTAGAGGCAACGGTCCCTTCGCGATCATCCGAAAGGTTCCCGTTTGGAGCGATAATGGTCGCTCCGAATCTCACCGGGCCCGAAGCGCCCCAACTGACCTCTCCAGGTGACCACCGTGGGTCCCAGACGATCGAACGAGAGCGCCGAGACCTTCACGCACTGGTCGGGGTCATCGGTCCGGACGCTCTCGATAAGTTCGGGCAAGTCCGGGCACCCGAGTGCCTCGCGACCTGCCGGACCACCGTGATTTCGGGTTCTCGGGGATAGGTTTATGCCCACGTGCGACGTGATAGATTTGGCGACGCGAGGGTATGGCCAACCCACCCCAGCCGACGGACCGACCCGTTCTGGACCTATCAAAGCGGCGACCGCATCGGCAGGTACCGCTCTGGGTTGTGGTGGTCGCGGTCGTGGCCGCGAGTCCGCTGATCATGATGGGAGTCTTTGCGCTCGGAGACTACATCGTCGCACACACGACCGTCACTATCGATCTGGTGAGCTGGGCGATGCCGGTAGACGGCCACGCGGTGTACGACATCTCGTGTCAGAGCTCCGACGGGGTCGGTAATTGCCCCTATCACGTCAAGCCCGGTTCGGTCTACTCGACCACCCTTTTCTTCGCTGCCCCGTATTCGGGAACGAACGTGACGCTCTATGCACCGTCACCCTTCTCGATCGCGTCGACCGATCCGGGTCTTCCCGCGGTCGTCCCACCCACCGGTCTCAACATCGCAGTAAACCTCACCCTTCCCAGTTCCCCGGGCGAGTATTCCTTCACCGGGAACGTGACGTTCTCGTAGCCGCCTTCTGATCGCTCGACCCTCAATCCTCCCTTTCGTGAGTGAGGTACTCAGCTCCTCGTGCAACCTGTCTGGGTCGCCTGGGTGGTTTCTGAAGTAGGACTGGTGCAAGTCCTCGGCATCCCAAGTAGTAAGAACGTACCCCCAAGGGTCACAGAGAGTGTGGAGCTCTTGGGACCCCCGTTCGTTCGTCCTCACTAGTTCATCGACCATGCTCGGGTGTGACGCGAACGGACCTCTCATCGTGGTGCGGGTGAGCTAGGTGTTCGCTCGATATCTTCCTAGGTCTAGTCATGCGAGGTAGTCGAACCGACGCCGAGCGCACGGTCGGTTCCGAAGGATGGGGGGAACGATGTTCTCGACATCCTGGACGGACCCAAGGACTTCGGGGGATGCCATTCAGCTATCGACCGGAACCGTTCGTCGGCCCAACATGTTCATCCTCGTGCGACGCACGGTGGCCGCCTCGACGACCCGACGGTCCGCATAACGGAACCTCAGCGCATCCGACGGACATTGGACGATGCACGCACCGCACTGGACGCAGTCCGTCGGGCGCGCGACGGAGACCCTTCGGGTATCTGCGGTACCCATGACCAGTACATCTCGCGGGCAGACGAGCACGCAGGTGGCGGCCCCGCTGCAGCGTTCGCCGACGAGTTCGATCTGGGCCGAGTTCCGGAAGGTGTTGATGTAACTCCCGTACCACGGGGTGGTTCCTGCGAGGTCTACCGAGAGGACTCCCATGGCGATCAGCGCGCCCGTCGCGACCAGACCGAGCGCTCCCGGGGTCGCAAGGCGGGCCGTCGCAAGGAGAGCACTGCCGAGCGCGAATCCCGCCAGGGTCCAGAGACCGAAGGTGGCCCAACGAAGCGGACCCGAGACCCGGAGCCCCGGAAGGGCGGCAAAGAGAGCGAAGACCTCGACCGCCATGACGAGCACCACGGTCGGACCCACCGTCCAGCCGCCGAGGAAGACGAACAGGGGAAGCCCGATCAGGACCATCGGAAAGGCCCACATGAGGGCCATCTCCAGTCGCTCCCACAGCGGAAAGCGCATGAGGCGCTCCTTCTTCGCCACACGCTGGCCTCTCCGAAGGAAGGAAACCACGTCCTCGAGACGCGCCGGGCCCCATTGCGTGGTCCAGCCGGTCGCCTCGGTGATCCGCTTGCCCTCGACCCCCGTGGCCGAGAGCTGGGGAAGGATGAGCTGACGGTGGTCCACGCGAGCGTCCAGATGGGACGAACGGATCGCCGAGATGACGTCGTGGTGGGTGAGGTGTCCGCCGGTCGACGCACACCACACGTTGATCCCCTTGCTATCGGCCACCAGCAGCCAGACGCTCTCGCCCGAGAGAGCGGACCGGAGTCGCCGGACCGTCAGCGTGTAGTTGCCCGTCACCAATACGGGCGAGGTACGGCCCGGAGTGCCGATGGCGACGAGCCCCGTCCGATGGCGATGGCGGAACTCTCGGAAGCACGAGTCGTAGAGGCGACCTGGGAGCTCCGAGAGCTTCATCGGTCGCTTTCCTCGGACCGGGCCGTCAGAAGGGAAAGGTATCGAAGCGGAGTCCGCTCTTGCTCGACCCCTACGAATCCTGCGGCACGAAGCAGGCCCGTCGGGTCCCGGAGGGGACGGATCGTCGTCTGCGTCACCAGATGCGCCAGGACGACGTAGGGCAGCCTCCTCAGGCGGTAGAGCGCCCTCCCGCCGGCCGACTCCGGCAGGATCTCGTCCGCGATGAGGAGAAGGCCGCCGGGCCGGAGTCGCGTCCGGAGGATCTCGAGAACGTACGAAAGTTCCTCCCGTGACAGCTCGCTGAAGCTCAGGCAGGCGACGGCCGCGTCAAAGGACCGGGGAGGAAAGCGGTCCTCGATCTCGGCGGCGCCGAGCTCGATCCAGGCCACGCGACCGCGCAATGAGGTGACGGGTTTCGATCTCGCGACCTCCAGCATGCCCGGGTTCCGGTCGATCCCGACCACGTCCGCTCCTCGCCCCGCGCAGGCGAGGGACGCGCCACCGGTCCCACAGCCGACATCGAGGACCATCCGCCCGGGCGCCGCCACCTTCTCAGCGATCCGGGCATACACCTCTTCGATCCGGCCGTGCGACAGCAGGCGGAGCCCGCGGTCGTAGCGGAGCGGCGTGGATTCGAGGACCTTCATGTACACGAAGCTCATGGCGGCCGTCCTCGGGCTCTCGCCGGTGGGGAAGCGGCCGGTCCTGCCGCGCCGTCCAGAAAGGTCCCTACGGCGAGATCCGGGACCTCCTCCCACTCCGGCCAGCGGCCACCGGATTTCCAGTGTTGGATGTAGAAGAGCGTCAGGATCCCGACGAAGGTGAGGGCGAGTTGGGGTACGGGTCGGTCGTCCCGGACCTGTCCGTCCCGGACTCCCCGGTCCAGTATCTCCGAAACCGCTCCCAGGAAGGGGGCGAGATGCTCGAGGAGAACGGGGTAGTTCTCGCGCCGGGGGTTCATCGCCTCCCCGACCAGGACCTTCATGAACGCCTCCCCCGCACGGAGCACCGCGAGGTCCGCGCGCGCGAGCGCCCGCAGCGCGCCCCGGGTGTCGGGAAACGGTGGGTTCGCCGTGTAGCGGTCCACCGCACGCCGCGCGGCCTCGGCGAGCACCGCACCGAAGAGCCGCTCCTTGCTCGGGAAGTAGTTGTAGACCGTCCCCTTGGCGACCCCGGCGGCCAACGCGATCTGGTCAATGTTCGCGGCATCGTACCCGTCTCGAGCGAACCGGTTGGCTGCGGTTTCGAGCAGCCGGTGTCGCACTCTCTGCTGGTCCGTCCGCGAGATCCGGCCCATCGGTACCCCTATGTTGTGACTGACCAGTCACCCATATATCGTTCGCCCCCGATCAGGGCTTTCGAGAGTCCGGGGTTCGGACTACCGCCACCTCCGGATAGCGTGCGATCGGCCCTCCCCTGAGGAGGACCTCCCCGGAGAGGTCGCGAGGCATGCGGTACGAGCGCCGGCACGCGAACCCCGCGCCCGTCGCTTCGGCTCGTCGCTTCGTCGCAGGCCCGGGTCCACGTGACCGAACGCCAACGACATGACCTCGCCTCGGCTCGTCCCGGACGGAACGGTGGAACCCGATGCCGATCGTGCTGGATGGTCACTCGTTGAAGGTCGAGGACGTCGTGAGCGTCGCCCGGAACGGCGAGCCGGTCGGGATACATCGGGACGCGAGGTCCCGCATCGAAAAGTGTCGGGGTCTTCTCGAACGAAAGATCGCGTCCCGGGAGATCGTGTACGGGGTCAACACCGGGATCGGCGAACTTTCCGAGGTCGTCCTCACGCCCGAACAGGTCGGCCGGTTCCAGCGGTACCTGGTCTACTCGCATGCGGCGGGAACCGGCGAGCCGATGTCGGAGGAGGACGCCCGGGCGGCGATGCTCTCCCGTCTGAACACCCACTGCTGGGGGCATTCGGGGATCCGAACGGAGCTCGTCGACACCATGGTGGAGATGCTCAACCGCGCGGTCAACCCGGTGATGTGCCAGCGCGGCTCGGTCGGCGCGTGCGGCGACCTCGCTCCGATGGCCCAGATGGCCCTCGTCCTGATCGGCGAGGGGGAGGCGTTCTACCACGGGCAGCGCCTGCCGGGCGCCCAGGCGATGCAGTCCGCGGGTATCCCTACGGTCGCGTTCCGCGAGCGGGACGGACTGGCCTGCATCAATGGTTCGAACGTGATCACCGGCGCGGGATGCCTCGAGGTCTACGACGCCGAGCGATGGGTCCGCACGCAGGAGATCGCCCTCGCCATGACGCTCGAGGCGCTGAACGCCAACATGCAGGCGTTCGACCCGCGCGTGCACCGGGTCCGGGGGTTCCCCGGCGCCCAGGCCTGCGCCGAGAACGTCCGCACGCTCACGGCCGGCTCCGAGCTGCTCCAGCGGCCCGGGAAGAAGGTGCAGGACGCCTACTCGCTCCGTTCCAGTCCTCAGGTCGTGGGGGCCGCGAAGGATTCGCTCGCGTGGTCGCGCTACATGCTCGAGATCGAGCTCAACCACGCGGCGGACAATCCGACGTTCTTCGCGGAGGAGGAGGCCGTTCTCTCCGGGGCGAACTTCCAGGGAACGCCTATGGCGTTCGCGCTCGAGGCGCTGGGGCTCGCGGTGACGACCGTGGGCGTGCTCTCCGAGCGCCGGACGAACCGGCTGATGAACCCCCATCTCTCGGCCGGCCTTCCCGCGTTCCTCACCCAGGGCGCGGGCATGTTCTCGGGGCTCATGCTCACGCAGTACACGGCGGGGGCCCTCGTCGCGGAGAACCGCGTCCTCGCGACCCCGGCGGCGACCGGTTCGATCCCGGCGGCGGCCGACCAGGAGGACTTCGTCTCGATGGGAATGACGACGGCGATCAAGAGCCGACGGATCCTGGAGAACTCCTGGCCGATCCTCGCGGTGGAGATGATCGCGGCGGCGCAGGCGTTCGACTTCCGGGGTCCGTCGCAGGCCTCCCCGGGGTCCCGGTCCGCGTACGACGTGATCCGCCGGCACGTCCGCACGCTGGAGGAGGACCGGCCGATGTATCCCGATCTCGACTCGATCACCCAGGTGCTTCGTAGCGGGGAGATGCTGGATGCGGTCGAGAAGGTCGTGGGGAAGCTGAAGTGACCGGTTCCGTCGCTCCCCGCGGTGCCTCTCCCGCTCCCGGAAGGCTCCCGCGGCCGGTCCCCTCCCTCCTTTGACCCTCGCCCTGGCGAGGGTGGCTGGCCCGACTCCGAGGGCGACCGGCCGGGAGTGAACCGCGGTTGACACAAGGGATTAGCCCTTCGCTCGAGGTTTGTCACCACGTGTCGGCCGTCGGCCCCCGTCGCGCGCATCCCGCCGTGCCCCCCGTAGGGGCTCCTTCGTCCTCGACACCCCCGTCCTTGCCCCTCGCCCTCGTTCCCCTGGTCGAGCCCGACGTACCCTGCCCCCGTCGCATGGTGGGGTTCGAGGTGAGCCTCGCGACGACCTCGCTGGACGAACTGGACCGGATGCACCGTCTGGTGAGCGACCGCTGGGTGGCCGAGCGGTTCGAAATGTCACCGGGGACCGAGGAGGTGACCCGGCTCGCCACCTGCCATCGGGTCGAACTGCTGACCGTGGTCCGGTCGGATGCAGAGGCCGAACGCTGGAAACAGGCCCTTCCCGGTCCGTCCGACGCCTGGCGCGTCCGCTCCGGGCGCCACCTCATCCGGCATCTGTTCCGCGTCGCGAGCGGCCAAGGGTCGCTCGCGCTGGGCGAACGCGAGGTCCGGGTCCAGGTCCGCGCCGCCGGGCACTCGACCCGGAGCCGGGACCCCCGGCCCGTGCTCCCCGAGCTCTTCGGCCGGGCGGCCGACGCCGCCGACGAGCTCTTCCCCTCGGTGCCTCTCGGACAATCGGTCGCGGGAATCGCCGCGGCCCGCGCGCTGGCTCTTCTCGAGCGACCGGACCCGAGGGTCCTCATCATCGGGGCCGGGACCGTGGGCCGACAGTTGGTCGAATCCTTCGGCCGGGTCCCCCGCATCACGATCGCCTACCGTCACCACCCCCTCGAGGAGGAGTTCCTGCGCCGCACGGGAGTCCGCGCGGTGCCGATGGAGTCGGTGCGCGAGGAGATCGCCCGGAGCGACCTCGTGGTCACCGCGGCCAAGAGTGGTTCCCGCTGCCTCGGCCCGTCCGACCTTCCCTCCGGGCATCCGATGCTCCTGGTCGACCTCGGTGTTCCCCGCAATGTCGACGCGGCCGTGCGGGATCTTCCCGGGGTTCGGCTCATCGACCTGGGGGACCTTCACGCGGGCGTCCGGAGCGATCCCGCCGTGCCCGAGGATCCCCGGCTCGTCGAGCTCGCGGACCGGTTCGGCGGGCGGTGGGAGACCCTGGCGCTCGAGCCTTGGATCGACGAGCTCCGTCGGTGGGCCGAAGAGCTTCGACGCACCGAGGTCCGCCGGGCGCGCGAGTTCCTCGGACCGATGACGGCGGAGCAGGAGGCCGCGCTCGAGCGGGTGACCCGCCGGATCGTCGCCGGTCTCCTTCGTACCTCGACCGAGCGCCTGCGGGCCCTACCTCCGGGGCCGGAAGCCGACCGGCTGCGCCGCTTCGCGCTGGAGCTCTTCCGTCCGGAACCCGCCGAGCACGCCCCGGCCCCGTCCGGCGCCCCGGCCGACCCGTCGACCCGCCCGTAGGATGGGTTAGGGTGGGCGGTAGCGCCCCGCTCGCCGTGCGCAGGGTCAACCCGGCTCGATGCGCCCCTTTTTGAGGGCCATCCGGCTCGCCGGCCCCGAGGCGCCCATGGACGTCGCGGCCCGTTCTCTCCCCACACGACCCGAGAGTCCCGGTATCTTCTCCGGGTCCGGCCCGGGTGCCCTCCGGGACTTCGCCGACGCCCCGATGCTGATCGCGTGGGAGCTTACCCGGGCCTGCGCCCTGAAGTGCCGTCACTGCCGCGCGACCGCGATGCCCGAGCGCAACCCGGGCGAGCTCACCCTCGCCGAGATCTCGAAGGTCCTCGAGGAGGTCGCGGCCCTCCGACCGCATCGGCCGATCCTGATCTTCACCGGGGGCGACCCGACCGAACGGCCGGACCTCTCCGAGATCCTCGACCGTTCGGTGTCGCTCGGGCTCATCACGGCCGTCTCTCCCAGCGTGACCCCCCGCCTCACCGACGAGGTGATCGCGGGGTGGGCCCGCGCCGGCGTGCACACCGTCTCGATCAGCATCGACGGCCCGAGCGCGGAGGTACACGACCGGTTTCGAGGGGTTCCGGGAACCTTCGCGGCGTCGCTCGCGGCCGCGCGTTCGGTCGTCGAGCACGGTCTTCCGCTCCAGATCAACACGTCGATATCGGCCGAGACGCCGGGGTCTCTGGACGCGATGGCCGAACTGGTCCAGCGACTCGGCGCACGACGCTGGGAGCTGTTCTTCGTCATCGGGACCGGGAGGGCCCGTGAGCTCCCCGCGGTGAGCGCCGAGGCGACCGAGTCGGCCCTCCGGTGGCTCTCCCGCCACGCCCCGGGCGCCCCGTACCGGATCACGACCGTCGCCGCCCCCCAGTTCCGGCGGGTGCGCGAGCAGTCCGGCCCCGGCGGTCCTCTTCCGGGCGGGCCGGTCGTCAAGGAAGGACGGGGCTTCGCGTTCATCGACCATCTCGGTAATGTCGCCCCGAACGGCTACCTTCCGCTCGCGGCCGGGAACGTCCGGAGCGAGTCGTTCAGCGCTATCTACCGGGAGAGTCCTCTGTTCCGTGTGCTGCGCGATGCGAGTCGACTGCGCGGACGGTGCGGCCGGTGCCCGTTCCGGGAGGTCTGCGGGGGCTCGCGGGCGCGCGCCTATGCCGTGACGGGCGATATCCTCGCCGAGGATCCGGCCTGCCCGTTCCAGCCGGAGCTACCCGCGACGTGAGCGCCACCGGGTCCCGTTCCGTCCTCTTGATGGCCCACGGGGCGGCCGAGTCGATCGACGAGCTGCCGGCGTACTATGCGCACGTCCGCGGAAGCCCACCGCCCCCGAAGCTCCTGGAAGAGCTCACCGAACGGTACCGGGCGATCGGGGGCCGCTCTCCGCTCCGGACGATCACCGCGTCGCTCGCCGGACGGCTCCAGCACGAGCTCGATCGCCGTCACGGCCCCGAGAGCTATTCGGTCCGCTTCGGATTCCGGCACACCGCGCCCTACATCGAGGAGGTGGTCCGCGATATCCTGAGCGACGGCGCGGGAGAACTGCTCGCGATCACCCTCGCGCCGCATCGCTCTGGGTTCGTGGAGCAGGGATACCGGCGGCCGATCGACGCGGCGGTAGGATCGGTGGGCCGTCCGTCCCGGGTCCGCATCGCCCCGGAGTGGCACCTCGAGCCCTCGTTCGTCGCGCTCGAGGCCGATCTCCTCCGCGAAGCCATCGCTCGGCTTCCCCCTCGTGCCGCTTCCGAAAGCCGCGTTCTCTTCACGGCGCACAGCCTCCCGGAGGCGATGGTTTCCGACGGTGACCCGTACCCGGGCGAGCTTCGGGAAGGGGCGCGGGCGATCGCCGAACGTGCGGGGGTCGCACGCGAACGATTCGCCCTGACCTGGCAGAGCGCCGGCCGCACGAACGACCGTTGGCTCGGCCCCGACCTCCGGGACGTCCTGAGGGCGGAGCGGGCCCGGGGGACGGAGGCGGTCGTCGTCTGTCCCCACGGTTTCGTGTGCGACCACCTCGAGGTCCTCTTCGACATCGACATCGAGGCGCGCGAGGTCGCCGAGTCCCTCGGACTTCGATTCGAGAGGACCGCCATGCCGAACGACCACCTCCCGTTCGCCAAGGTCCTCGCCGACGTGGTCGACCGCTCGGAGCGGACGCCGCCGCCATGAGCCCTTCCTCCGCTTCGAGCTCGGGCGAGGTGCCGAGGATCGTGATCATCGGGGGTGGCATTGCCGGACTCGCGGCGGCATGGGAGCTCGAGCCCGAGAGCCGCGACGGTACCCTCGCCGTCGAGGTCTTCGAGGCCTCCGCGCGCCTCGGTGGGCCGATCCGTTCCGATCTCGGCTCGGGCCACGTTCTGGAAGCGGGGGCCGACTGCTTCCTGACCACCAAACCGGGCGCGCTCGAGCTCTGCCGAGAGCTCGGGCTCTCCGGCTCGGTGATCGGTGTCCGTCCGTCGGCCCGGAGGGCCTACATCTACCGGGGAGGCCACCTCCACCGGATCCCTGCCGTGATCGGACCGGACTGGTGGGCCTCGGCCCGCTCGGTGCTCGCCTCCCCCCTGCTCTCGCGCGCCGGGAAGCTGCGGACGATCCTCGGTGCCGCGTGGATCCGGTCGCGACCGATCCGGGTCGACGACCACACTCCCCTCGGACCCCAGCTGCGATCCCGGTTCGGAGACGAGGTGGTGGACTGGCTCCTCGAGCCGTTCCTTGCCGGCGTCCATCCCGCCCCCCTCGACACGCTCAGCGCCTCGGCCGTCGCGAGCGTCCTCCCGTCCCGCTGGACGACGGGTCGTCCCGGGCTTCCCGAGCGGTCCGCGAGCGCACCGTCCCGCTCGCCCCCGCCCGAGGACCGGGGGCGAGTTCCCGTCGGGGTCTTTGCCTCCCTTCAGGAAGGGATGGAGCAGCTCCCTCGGACGCTCGCGGAGCACCTCCGGGGAGCGACGGTGCATCTCAACCAGTCCGTGCGCGAGGTCCGTCGGGGGAAGGGTCGATACGAGGTGGTGTCGGCCGACGGACCCACGGTCCTCGCGGACGGCCTGATCCTGGCCGTGCAGCCGCCGGTGGCGGCGCGGCTTCTCCAACGGGAGTTCCCGGCGGCGTCGTCGCTCCTCGAGCAGGTCCGGATGGAGAGCATCGTCGTCGTCGCTGCGGTCTTCGACCGGAGCGAGGTGCCGGTCCCTCTGGACGGCTCCGGCGTACTGGTCCCACGAAGCAGCGGCCTATCCACCTCTGCGGTCACCTGGCTCTCGGAGAAGTGGGACCGTGGGGAGCCGGAGCGCGGAGAGCTCGCGCTCCGGGTGTTCCTGCGCCTCGACCCCGGCCGTACGACGCTTCCGACGGAGGAGGAGTGCGTCGCCCTCGCGCGGCAGGGAGTGCGCGAAGTGATGGGGATCACCGCCCGCCCCCACTACACGGCGGTGTTCCCCCACCGGGCCGCGCTCGCGTGGTACGAGGTCGGCCATGTCGACCGGATCCGGGAGGTGCGTCGAATCCTGGGACCGGGCTCGGGGATCGAGCTCGCCGGCAGCTCCTACGATGGCATCGGTATCCCCGACGCGATCCGGTCCGGACGCGACGCCGCGCGCCGGGTGCGTGGTCGAACCGAAGGTGGACGGATCGGGTCGCTTCGCGACGACCTCTCGCGGCCGACCGTGCCGGTCGCCGCCTCCGAGGGGGCGGGCCCGATCTCCGTGGGAAGCCCGGGTTGAGAGCGTGGGTCCGATAGACCCAAGAGCCGAGGTCCGCTGCGCGAGACCCGAGGAGATGTGAGTAATCCCGGCCCCGGTCCGAGAAACCGGACCCTTCTCGCGGCGACCCGGGCCGCTCGAGGCTTCGGCGCAGGAGCGCTCTCCATCGTCCTCGCCGTCGATCTTGCGAGGGCCGGATACCCCGACCTCGTGGTCGGAGCCCTCCTGGGGGTCGCGATGGGGGGAGCCTCGGTCTGGTCCCTCTATGTGCCTCGCCTCGAAGGTCGGATCGGCCGTCGGACGCTCTTCTCCCTCGGCGCGGTCGCGCTCGCGACCGGTGGCGCACTGCTCTGGTTCGATCTCGCCAACCTCGCCGTGGTGCTGGTCGCCCTCCTTCTGGGAGGGATCGTGGCCGGGACCGCCGACATCAGCCCGCTCGCCGCGCTCGAGCAGACCGTCCTTGCCGACTCCACCTCCGACCGGATCCGTACGCGAAGCTTCTCGCTCTACAACCTCGCGGGGTACGTCGGGACCGCGCTCGGTGCCCTCTCGGCCGGCACGGTCACCGAAGCGTCCCTTGCGCTCCCGTTCGGCCTTCCGGCCGGACCTCGCGACACGGTCCTGGTGCTCTACGCGATGATCGGGATCGCCCTCGTGCCGGTCTACGCGACGCTCTCGTCGACCGGCGGAACCCCCGCCCCCGCGGGGCCGCGTCCCCGGCTCTCGGGCCGCTCGCGGTCGATCATCCTGTCGCTATCGGGACTGTTCACCGTCGATGCCTTCGGCGGCGGGCTCATCGCCAACAGTCTCGTCTCCTACTACCTGCTCGTCCGCTTCCACCCCTCGCTCGGGACGATCGGTGTGATCTTCTTCGCGGCCAACCTCGCGGCCGCCGGCTCGCTCCTCGCCGCGGCACCGCTCGCGCGCCGGTTCGGCCTCGTCAACACGATGGTCTTCTCGCACATCCCCTCGAACCTCCTCCTGATCGCGTTCGCCTTCTCGCCGACGGTCGTCCTGGCGGGGGTTCTCTGGACGGCCCGGGCGACCCTCTCGCAGATGGACGTCCCCACCCGTCAGTCGTACACCCAGGCCGTCGTGCCTCCGAGCGATCGTGCCGCGGCCGCCGGCTATACGACGGGGGCGCGGAGCACCCAGATGTTCGGGGCGCCGGTGACGGGCGCCTTCCTCGCGATCGGCGGGCCCTGGCTCGCCGGGCCGTTCGTGCTCGCCGGCTCGGTGAAGGTCGCCTACGACCTCGCCCTCTACCGGAGGTTCCGGAAGGTCCCACCCCCGGAGGAGGCAGGTCCCCCCGGACCTCCATCGCCGCCGGCCGCTCCCATCGAGGGAACCCCCGTCGGAGCGCCCGCGCAGAAAGGGAATGAAGTCCCTCGCTATGGGTCCCGCGTCGAACGAGCGAACCGGAGGGGCGAGCGGGAGGCATGGAGGCCCGAAAGCGGGTAGGGATCCTCGGTAGCGGACGCGTCGGGCAGCAGCTAGGACGGGGTTTCGCGAAGCGGGGATACGAGGTGATGCTCGGGTCCCGGAATCCGACCAAGCTCGAAGAGTGGCGGAGGGAGACCGGGGGCACCGTCTCGATCGGTACCTTCGCCGATGCGGCCGCGTTCGGGGAGCTGGTGATCCTCGCCACGTCGGGCGCCGCGACCGAGGATGCGATCGAGCTCGCGGACGTGAGGAACTTCGTCGGCAAGCTCGTCCTGGATGCGACCAACCCTCTCGACCTCTCGCACGGAATGCCCCCCGGCCTCCTGCTGGACGCGACGGATTCCCTCGGGGAAAAGGTGCAGCGAAAGCTCCCCGAGTCCAAGGTCGTGAAGTGCTTCAACACGGTGGGCAACAGTAAGTTCATCGATCCGACGTTCCGCGACGGCACTCCGCCGATGCTGATTTGCGGGAACGACCTCGAGGCGAAGAAGGAGACCGATGCGATCGTCCGGGAGCTGGGTTGGCCGGGGGCGATGGACGTCGGGGCGATCGATGCCGCCCGTTGGCTCGAAGCGCTCGTACCGCTGTGGCTTCGGGCGGCCCGGGACCTGAACACCCGTGAGTTCGCCTTCAAGATCGTCCAGTAGCGTTCCGACCGGGCGCCCGGGGACGTTCGTTCCGTGACGCACCCGGCCGAGTCGTCGTGGGTAGGTGGGCCCCGCCCGGTCGACCGGGAGGCCGAGACGGTCCTCGCCGAACGGCTCGCGGACCGACCGACCACTTTCGGCGCCCGGTGCGTCCTCATGCGTCACGTCGGGGCCGCCTGGGTCCGTGGACCTCTCGCGGGCCCCCGGGCCGTGATCGTCCGGGACCGGTGGTCCGCCGACGAACCGGACGCCCTCGGGGACGACCCGGAGGAGATCTGGAAGCTGCTCCGCGAGCTCCCGGGCTGGCGCGGCGTTCACTGCACGACCGAGCTGGCGCGCGGACTCGCTCCGGTGCTCGGGCGGGAACTCGGTCGACCGATCGAGGTGCGGGACGACATCTACCACTCGCTCGAGGGTCCGGCGACCCGGTACCCGCACCCGGACGTCCGACGATTGACCGAGGACGATGCGGAGCTCATCGAACGATCCCCTCCCGAGCTCTCTCCCATCGGGTTCGACTCGACCCTGGCCGCACTCTCCGGAGGGGTGGTGGCCGGCGCGGTGGTCGGGGGGCAGTTGCGGGCACGTACCTCGATGACGCTCTCCTCCGAGGGGCACGCCGACATCGGAAGTCACACGCTCGTCGGGTGGCGGGGCCGCGGGTACGCCAGCGCCGCCCTCTCGCTGGTCGCATCCGAGGTCCGTGCTCGGGGGCTCATCCCCGTCTGGAGCTGTGGAGGCGACGACCTCGCCTCGCGGCGCGTAGCGTTCAAGGTCGGCTTCCGGGAGTGCGGCCGCAGGGCCCACGTCGTCGTCCCTGCGTTCGAGGATACGGCCGGGTTCCGACCGGCGTGACGGAGCTAAGAGTGACGTCCGATCCCGTCCGCGCCCTCACGGGAACGGTCTTCCCCGAGCGAACCCGCACGGGGGAAAGGGTCCGTTATGCGCCGAACGGGGGCGCCCGCGAACGCACGGACCCAGCGGTCGCGCGGTTGGCCCGCCCACGGACGGCTCAATGCACAAACTCCGGACCGGTTCTGTCCACCTTCGGTGGACCATGCCGACCCCCCGAACACGGAGCACGAAGAAGGCGCCCCGCCCCACGCCGACCCCCTCGGAGATCGCCCCCGGCGTCTACGTCGGTGGTTGGAAGGATGCGATCCGCTTCGAAGGAGCGCGGTTCTGCGTGCTGGACGAAGCCCCCGACGACATGCCGCCCGCGACCCACGTTCCGATCTACAGCGAGACCGACGAGATGGCCCGGCTACCGAACCTCGACCGGCTCGCCGACCGTATGCGCAGGGTACGGGACCAGGGAAGTCCGGTGCTGGTCTTCTGCGGGCACGGGGTCCGACGGTCCGCGCTGGGAGGCGTGTGGTACCTGCGCCGGTCGGAGGGCCTGTCGCTCGACCAGGCCTACGAACGGGTCCGTTCCGTGCGGCCGAAGGTCCAGCACGCGCGCGAGTGGGTCAAGAACGCGGACGAGCTCGCCCGTGCCTGAGCCGCGGCCGAACCCATGCGGTGCGAGGTCGATCCGGATCTCCGCTGGGTCGAAGCGCTCAGCGGAAGGTCGGGGCAGGACGTCGAGCCGGCGCTCGCGGAGGCCCGAGGGGAACGGCGACTCTTCTCCCACCTCGCCCGCGCCCATGACCTCGCGCACAGGGAGTCCTGCGGAGAGATCGACGCGCCGCTCGAGCTCCATGCGCTCGTGCGCCTTCGGGTTCCGAGCCATATCGTCGAGGTGGGCGTCTCGTCCGGCGTCTCCTCGGCGTACCTATTGAACGCTCTCGAGAAGAACGGTCGGGGTACCCTCCACTCGGTCGACCTCCCCTCCTATCCGAGGAAGCAAGCTGCCTCCCGACGACCCCCGCGGAACTCCTGGAGCCTTCCGCCGGGCCGGTCGACCGGCTGGGCGGTCCCGTTCCCGCTGCGACGGCGATGGGACCTCCGGCTCGGAGACAAGGCCGACGTGCTTCCCCTCTTGGCCGACGAGCTTCCCCGGATCGATCTCTTGGTCTACGACGTTCCCCACGAGGATCGGACGACCCGGGAGGAGCTACGGCTCCTCAACTCGCTCATGGGCCCGGGGTCGGTGGTCGTCGTGGACCATGGGCCCGGGGGCGGGCTCTGCTCGGCGCTCCGCGCGTGGGCGAACGAGGAGCAGACGCGGCCGGTCGGCCGCGCCGGCCTGGGACTCTACGGCGCGCGCAAGCCGGAGTGAATCGGCCGTCGGTGGGCCGCCCGCGCGGTACGTCCGCGCAGCGTGGTCCTGCCGGCGCTCTCCCGACTCCGGACCGGCCGCCCGTGCTCCTCCGGTACCGCGTGTCGTCAGCGGATGGGCACGCGAGCCCGCCGACCGTGGCGAGCCCGCGACGGCGTGGGGGGATCGCGAGAGGACCCGGTGATCGACCCGCGGCCCGACCAGGGTTGAGCTGCCAGCGCTCGGGCCTACGCCCCCCGGATCCCCTGGAGCGGCGTCCGGCGAGGCCCCTGCCGGGCATGCCGGCCCGGAAGCAGGATGGGTTGCTCGGGGGTCGCCACCCGAGTCTTGAGCGACGTGTAGCTGTTCGCGAGGATACGCCGCTGCCCCTTTCGAAGATGTTCTCCGAACGTCGATCGGGATAATCCCTCGCGGCGAGCCACCTCTCCCCATCTCGAGCGAGCGGGCACCTCCAGAAGGCCACCTTCGTAGGCGGCCACGAGGCAGCGCGCCTGCCGGTCGGTCAGTCCTTCGAAGAAATGGACCGACGCCGTGGGCAGATCCCGGATCCCGGCCAGTCCCGTGCGGTTCACCACCGAAAGGACCTCGACGTCCCCGACGCCCCGCACCCGTTGGACCAGTCGATTCAGCCCGCCCTTCGAAGGGGCGACCAGGCGATAGGTCTCGGTCCCGCGGTGATAGATGACGGGGTGGAGGACCCAGACGCCGGACCGGCGCGCGAGCCCGGTCACCGAGGGGGGAGATGCCCACTCAAAGTCGGGCACGGCGACGAGGGCATCGGTACCCTCGACCAGGAGGGGGCGCGCATGGAACGAGATGCGAAGTGCCGACACGAGCTTACCGAGCTCGGCGAGGCTCGGGGACGACACGAGGAAGACATCCCGCCGGTTGTCGCACCAGAGAAGGAGCAAGGAGTCGGGGAACTCCCCCGAAACGTCGCAGTAGGGACAGGGATGGTGCACCCGGAGCCGGGCGTCGACGACGACCATCTGACACCCGAGCGGGTCTCATGGTAATTAAGCACTGCCGCCCCAGGGCGGCCCAACGCAAATCTTGGTCAGGAGACTCTGTGGGCTGCGTACGGAGCGAACGATATGGTCGTTGATTTTGTCCTGAAGCGAGTGCGCGGGTACCGGGTCGGCTCGATCACGCGGATCGGAGCCTGGAAGGAGGACAACCTCCGCTCCGAGTTCCGGGAACTCACGAGGTGGGCGCGTCGCCAGGGGGTCCGGACCGGTGACTGGATCTTCCTCGGGCGGGACCACCACCGCTGGGAGGCGTGCCTCGAGATCAAGGGTGCGGCCCGGCCGGAGGGGCGGGTCCGTCTCAAGACCCTCCCGGCGACGGACGTGGCCGCCGTGGTCTTTGACCCGGAGCAGCTCTCCTCCCGGGTCGTCTATCACGGCCTCCACGACTGGACCCGGTGGCGCCGGAAGGACCGACAGATCCGGGCCGTGACGTCCACGCGGGAGGTCTATTCGGGCGACCCGTGGAACGACAAGAAGGCGTGGGCCCACTGCGAGGTCCAGTTCCTCGTCCGCAAGTAGCCCCTCCCCGCCGCCCGGTCCGGGGTCGCTCCCTCCCGGCTCGCGTACGGCGATCCCGGGAGCAGACCTTATATCGAATTCGATACATAATTCGATACCATGGTCGATCGCCCGCTGCACGGACCCATGCCGGGACGCATCCTCGGCCTCTATGCCCTCGCCGTCATGGAGCGGGAGGGATCCGTGCACGGGTACGCCCTCGCGGACCGGATCGCCGATCGCACCCGGGGCACCTGGCGCCCCGGTGCGGGGGCGATCTACCCGGCCCTGGACTCGCTCGCGCGTCGGCATCTCGCGACCGTGAGCCGGGACGGCCGGCGCAGGGTCTACCATATCACGGGACCGGGACGGACGCTCCTCAGGAGGATCCGTCGCCAGATGGCGTGGCGCCTCCGCGGAGGTCTCGAGCTCGGTCTCCTCTGGTCCGAGATCGGTGGAGTCGCCGACCCGGCGGAGCATCTCCTCCGGCGTCTCGACATGCATCTCGATGCGGTGTTCGAGTTCCTGTCCCGCGAGGGACCAACGACCTCCGCCGGCGAGCGATTCCGTCACGAGGCGCGTTCCCGGATCGCCGCGGCGGCGTCCCGGCTCGACCAGGTAGAGCGGTCCTCGGCGGCGAGGACGGGTGAGGGACGGCCCCGCGGCCGGACGGTGCGCTCGGGCGGACGGGGGCGACGATGAGCGCGAACGGTTGGGCGATCTCGACCCGGGGGCTCACGAAGAACTACGACAAGCTCGTCGCCGTGGACCACGTCGACATGTCGGTCCCGGCCGGCTCGGTGTTCGGTCTTCTCGGTCCGAACGGAGCGGGAAAGACCACGATCATCAAGGTCCTGACGGGACTGAGCGACATCACCGAGGGGAGCGCGACCGTCGCCGGCTACGATGTCACCCGCGACCCGATGCACGTCAAGCAGCGGGTCGGATGGGTCGCGGCCGAAGTGATCCTCGACGACGACCTCTCCGCGTGGGAGAACCTCTGGCTGCAGGCGAAGCTCGAGCGCCTCGCCGACTGGAAGGAGCGGGCCGACCAACTGCTCCAGTACTTCGATCTCTCCGACCGGAAGAAGGACAAGGTCGGGACCTACTCGACCGGGATGCGCAAGAAGCTCGAGATCGCGCTGGCCCTCCTCCACCAGCCCGAGGTCATCTTCATGGACGAGCCGACCATCGGCCTCGACCCCAACGTGCGACGGATGCTCTGGGAGCTCATCACGGGGGTCAACAAGGAGTTCCGGGTGACGGTCCTGCTGACCTCCCACTACATCGAGGAGGCCGACGCGCTCTGCGACCAGGTGGCGATCATCGATCGCGGCAAGTTCGTGGCGACCGGCACCCCCTCCGAGCTGAAGGCGCGGGTGAAGTCCGACTTTGTCGAGATCGAGACGAAGGAGTCCGTGACGGCCGAGAAGTTCCAGGCGATCCCGGGCGTGACGAGCGTGCGGAGCCAGGGGAACAGCTGGATCCTCCGGGTCGGTTCCGCCGAGGAGGCCCTGCCCTACCTCTTCCGCAGCCTTTCCACCGACGGGATCCGACGGATCAACGTCGAGAAGCCGAGCCTCGAGTCGGTCTTCATCGACATCACGGGCAAGCGCATCGACCAGGCCGGCTCGGACGTTCAGGACTTCCGGAAGTTCTACGTGAACCTGCGGAGGGCCCGCCGATGAGCTCGGCGACGAAGAACCTCACGCTCCCGGCGGCGGCCGTGCGGACCCGGGACGGGCGGGTCGGCCAGGGGAGCCAGTTCGTGGGTCTGTATTCCCGGGAGCTCCTGCGCACCTTCCGCAACCCCTGGGTCCTCGCGATCACCATCGTGCAGCCGTTCATGTGGCTCGCCTTCTTCGGTTCGAGCTTCGCCAACGTTCCGCTCACGCAGCTCGAGGCGTTCCTGCACATCCACATCGAGAGCTACCTCCAGTTCCTGCTCCCCGGAGTGCTCGCGACCTCGATGCTCACGGTCGGTATGTTCGGCGCCATGAGCACCATCCAGGACAAACGCTTCGGTTACATGAAGCGCATTCTCCTGACGCCCACGAGCAAGACCACGGTGTACCTCTCGAAGACGCTCGGCTCCGCGACCCGCGGCCTCGTTCAGATCCCCGTGATGGTCGTCGCGGCGCTCGCCTTCGGCGTCCGGCTCCACGGAGATCCCCTTTTGTGGGCAGGGTGGGTCCTCAGCCTCACGTTCCTCGCCCTCGGCTTCTCCTGCCTGTTCCTCGCGGTGACCGCCTCCAGCACCGATTGGCAGACCCCGGGAGTCATCTCGAACTTCCTGATGATGCCCCTGATGTTCGCGAGCTCGGCCCTCTTTCCGGCGTCGAACTTCCCCTCGTGGATGGAGACGATCGCCAACTGGAACCCCGTCACCTACGCGGCGCTGTTCGGGCGGGACGTCATCGTGAGCGGGACGGCCGATTGGCTCTACCTGGGCTACGTCGCGCTCTTCGCCGCCCTGATGGTCTTCGCCGGTACCCTCGTCGCGCGCAAGTACCTCAAGGTCGAGTGAGGGTCGCCACGGGGTGGGCCGGCGCCTGGGCGGCGACCGCGTAGTCGCGACCCTCCCATCGATCCTCCGCCGTCCAGTGGAACGTGAAGACCCACCGGCGTCCGGGGGCGCCGAGCGGTGGAAGGTCGACGTAGAAGAGACCCAGGTTCGTGCCGACCGATTCGAGGTCGTGGACCGTCCGCCAGTCGTCGTCGCTGGTGTGGAGGCGGAACGGCCGGTCCGCCAGGATCCGGAGTCGGGCCGCGGGGTCCACCAGCCGGGGTCGTCGGTTGAATTTCCAGACCTCGAGGGGGACCCGGTGCATCCGCGACGCGAGGTAGCGCGCCGCGACCACCGGTTGGAGGTCGTAGACCTTTCGGTCGGCCGCCGACCGCAAGAGGTTGACGTACTCCGCGTGCGCCCACGCGAGCGGCATGGCGGCCTCGGTCGGGCGACCCCGTTCGAGGTGGAGCCCCGGCTGGTCCGGCCCGTCCCAGACCTGTTCGGTCAGCAGCCCGGTCGAGGTCGCGAGCCCTTCCATCGTCTTCAGGTACGGTCCCGGGTCGTTCCCCAGCGCGAGCTCGTACTGGCCCCGCTCGCCGGTAAGGAGGGGCCATGCCCGACCGACCCCCCAGCCCTGGTACGGACCTCCGTCGTCGCGCTGGCCGTAGCCGTCGTGGTTGTACCGGCGCCAGACCGGTCCGTACGGCGTGTCGACCTTCAGCACCCGGTCGATCACGCGGACCGAGTCGACCACCAGCGGGTCGTCCGCCGCGCGGATCCCGAACCGCACGAGGTCGAGGAACCCGCCGTCGACGACCTCGGTCGCCGGCAGCTCGTTCGGAACGCCGGGCGGAAGGTTCGGAAGACGGATGCGTCCCATCTCGGGGCCCTCGTCCGGCTCCGTTTCGTCGACCGGGATGGGGCGGATGCGCACGTAGTGCCGCGAGAGGCCCGGGACCAGGGTGCCCCGGTCGGTCGCGGTCCAATTCTCGACGTGCGACTCCAGGAAGTCCGCGTACTCCTGCACGAACGTTGCGCTGGCCGGGTCCCCGTCCGACCGAAGGAACGTAGCCGCGACGGTGAGGGCGGCGATGCATGCGGCGAGGGTCGACGGAGAGTATCCCCCGACCTCCTCCCACCGGTCCTCCTGGGTCACCGGCCCTCGTTCGATGAGGTAGCGCGCCGCGCGTCGGATCATCGGAAGCGGGCGGAACTCGGCGAGCCCGACGGTCGACCGAAGGCGTTCGGCGAGGAGGATGGGGAGCGCGACCTCGTCGAGCTGGATCCCCTGCCAGTAGGGGGTGCCGTCGACCCAGAAGTTCTGGGGAAAGCCACCGTCCGGGCGCTGGCGGGTCGCGAGATAGACCAGGGCGCGAAGTGCGG
This sequence comes from Thermoplasmata archaeon, assembly GCA_046704665.1. GTDB lineage: Archaea > Thermoplasmatota > Thermoplasmata > Lutacidiplasmatales > UBA184 > Lutacidiplasma. The sequence goes on from JBJKRJ010000068.1 coordinate 72,246, forward strand.
CCTCGGCACCGTCGGAGGCGAGGAGCGCGGTCGCCGTGTGGACGAGATCGCGGGTCCAGACCAGGTGGTAGCCGCCCCGTGCCTCGTCGCCGACGCTCGCCCCCCACGGGATCGAAAGGGATGCGATGAACGCCCCCGGGTAGGTCTTGTCCTCGTGCGCGAGGAGGAGGGAACGGCTCGCACGATACAGCCGTCCCCGGTCGAACGACGCGCTCGCGAGCCCCCGCTCGTGGCGTGCCGTGCGGTTCCACTGCTCCACGAACCGACGACGGTGGACCTCGAACGGGGTGCTCAGCGACTGGAACAGTGCGGTCACGGCCGCCGGTACCGACTCGCCGAAGGCGAGTCCCAGGGTGAACTCGCGGACGGCCCCCGCGGGAAGCTCTCCCGTCAGGGCGACGTTCCCGTCCGGGGCCCGGTCGAACTCCCAGAGGAGGTCGTAGTGCTCCGAGAGATCGGTCCAGCCGTCGCTCGTGCCGACGTATCCCACGGAGGCCCGGACGAACGGTCGGCTCGCGGCCAGCGCGAGCGCGACCCCGCCGCGCTCCGCGGTGAGGACCGGCTGGCCGAGCACTTCGTGGACGGCCGCGGAGTTCCCCCATCCTCCGACGTCGAGATGGGGCGCGGCGAGCACGAAGAGCCGCAGGCGTTCGGCGAGGTCCGGCTGGAGCACCTCGACCCGCGTATGCATCAGCATGCACGGCAGGTGCGGGTCCCCGATCACGTGCTTCTGGAGACGGTAGCGTCCCTTCGAGTCCTCCGAGCGGACGTGGTAGCCCAGCGCATGCTCCGTGGGGCGATCGGTCACCGCCTTCAAGTGCCGCTTCTCCTCGTGGAAGAACGTCACCCCGTCGGTGAGAAGGAACTCGAGATCGCGCAGCTGCGGCTTGTCGATGCGGCGGAAGTAGACCTCGGTGACGATCCCGCGCCAGAGAGTGTACCAGAGGCGGGAGTCGGTCGAGTAGGCGGTGCCGACGCCGTCCTTGTCGCTGTGGGACCACCGGGGCTCGATCCCGGGCCCTCCGAACGCGATGCGCTCACCGCGCGGCTCCATGGCGCTCTCCCCCGAGAACCCACGGTCGTCCCCGTCTTATGGAGGCTTGGTCGGAGCGGCGTGCCCTAAAGGCGACCGGCCGACGGAGGGATTGAGCACCTGGCCCCTCGGGGGCGCCGCCGGGCTCCGAGGGGGCGGCTCGCAGGCGGTAGCCGACCCTCCGGCGGGCCCCGCTTCCGCGCTGGCGTCACGATGCGCGAGGGCGGCGTGGTAGGGGAGATCAGCGGGCCACGGCCATCGACCCGACGACGAGATGGTTCTCGAGGGCGAACTCAAAGGAGGTCGTGCGGACCGGCGGCATCGAGAAGCGGGAGGGGCGAAGGACCGCGGACCCCCCGAGGCTCGCGATCGCTTCGTGCTGGCTCCAGAGGCGGCTGAACTCTCGGACGAAGTCCTGTTCCGGGAGCTTCTTGAGCTGCTCGACCTCTTCGGTGGAGAGACGGGACTCGGCGATCTTGTCGATGGGGCCGAGGGGACGCACCACCCGGAGCCCGACCCCCACGTCCGCGCCGAGCGAGAGCCCGAGGGCGAGCGCCCGCTCCGACCGGGAGAAGCTGAACCGCAGTCGGTGGGCCAGCCGGGTCGAGACCCCTTCGGGAGCGAGCTCGGGTCGGCCGTAGCCTCCTTCGATGAACCGGAGCCTCTCGGGAGGGGCGCGGGCCACTTGGCCGATCACCTCCCGAAGGAAGATGCACGACGCGAGGAACCGGTGGCGCTCGGCCGCATCTCCGAAGAGCGCCGCGCGTTCGCGCTCATCGAGCGACAGGAGATCGACCTTGCCTCCGACCGAGAGCTGGTCCAGGTCCCCGATCCAGATGTGGGGACGGCGGGGGTCGGAGAGCCGCTCCCTGGGCGTCGTGTGGACCGCGACGTCCGACGGCCGTTCCTTCCACTCCACGTTGGAATACCTCACCCATCGGTCGCGCGCCGTCTCATCGTCTCGCGGGCAACGCAGGGCGTAGGTCCGCGGGTCGACCGGCGGAAACGGCGGGGACCGTTTCGCATGGAGTGCTTCGGTTCTGGAAGAGGACGTACCCCTCTTATTTCTATGTCGAACGTACGGAAGTGGGAACGACGAGCGTGTCGTACCGGGTCCGAAGGACCCCCCGCAGCGAGGATCTTACGACCCGGGACCCAACTCTTCGAGGACCTTCCGCACGAGCTCGACGCCGACACGGACGAGCTCTCGGGCCGCCGTGGGGTCCTTCGACTCCGCAAAGATCCGGAAGATCGGTTCGGTCCCGGAGGGCCGGAGAAGGATCCAGCCTCCGCCACGGTAGGCCTTGACCCCGTCCAGGGTCACGACCCTCTCGCTGTCACGGGAGAGCGCGGCCGTCACTCGCTCGAGCACCATTTCCCGAAGCGCGACCGGGCAGGCGACCTTCTCCTTCACCAGCGCGTAGCGCGGTATCTCCGAGAGCACGTGCGGGAGGTCGGTCTCCCTTCGCGCGAGCAGGTCGAGGACCGCCGCCGCCGTCATCGCCCCGTCGCGCGCGAGCTGATGGGCGGGGAAGATGAGTCCACCGTTCTCCTCGCCTCCGAACACGGCGTGCCGCTCCTGCATCTCGTGCGTGACGGCCGGGGATCCGATGCGCGTGTACACGACCGATCCGCCGAGCGGTCGGATCGCATCCTCGACCGCCTGGCTGCCCGAGACCGGGGTCACGACGACCCCTCCGCCGGCCTTCTCGACCTCATCGCGGGCGAGCAACGTCAGGGTCTCCTCCCCCGCGACGTACCGACCGGTCGCGTCCACGAAGACCGCGCGGTCGGCGTCCCCGTCGTGGGCGATCCCAAGATCCGCACCGATCGCCGGCACGGTGAGGGCGAGGTCGGCGAGATTCGCGGGGGTCGGTTCGGAGAGATGGCCCGGGAAAGTGCCGTCGACCTGACCGTTCAGGGAGATCACGCGGCACCCGAGCTGTCGGAGAAGCCGGGGGCTGGTCACGACCGACGCGCCGTTCCCGCAGTCGAGGACGACCGTGAACTTCCGGGTCCGGATCCGTTCCGCGTCCACGCGGGCGACGATCGCATCGGTGTACCGGCTCGCCCCCGAGGCATCGAACAGGACCTCACCGACCTTCGAGAACGGTACGGCGGGGCTCACGCTCCGCTCGACCCCGTTCTCGACGACCTCTTCGACGTCGCGGGTCGCCTCGAGCCCGTCGGCGGCGATCAGCTTGACCCCGTTAAACTCGGGCGGGTTGTGCGACGCGGTGATGATCACCCCGAGCTGCGCGGAGAGACGAGGGACCAGGAACTGGATCGCCGGCGTCGGGAGCAGGCCGACGTCGATCACCCGGTGACCGGCCAGCGCGAGCGTCGACCGCATGATCTCGGCGAACGCGGAGCTCGAGGTCCGTCCGTCGCGTCCGACCACGATCGGAGGACCCGGGGAGGCCATCGCACCGATCGCGCCCGCGACGCGGGTCACAAACGGCGGAGTGAGCCGCTCGCCGACGACCTCGCGTATCCCGTTCGTTCCGAAGAGCCGCACCGTGCTCCCTTCTCGTTCCCCGAGGAACCTCGAGAGTATTTAGGAGCCCACGGTGAATGCCGCCGGCCGGGTCGAGAGAGGTGACGGTCCCGCCGTGGCTGGCCGATGAGATGGTGGGCCGGCTCGCCCGGTACCTCCGATTCGTCGGATGCGATACGGTCTATGCTCGGGGGATGAGCGATCCCGAGATCGTCGCGCTCGCCACGCGAGAGGACCGGGTCGTACTGACCCGCGACCGCTCACTCGCACGTCGTGCGCCGCGGGCGCTCCTCCTCACGAGCAGCTCCCTCCGAGAGCAGTGGCGGGCCGTCCGTGCGGCGTTTCCCGAGGTCCCGGCGCACGTCGCCTTCGAGCGGTGCACCGAGTGCAACGGCCTGCTGCGGGTGGCCGACCTTCCTCCCGAAGCGGACCGAGGCCCGGGAGTTCCCTGGGACCGGGTCCGAACGGGGATGCCGCTCTACCGGTGCGCGAGCTGCGGCCACTATTACTGGGAGGGGTCCCATACGATCGAGATCCGAGCGCGGCTCGCGGCCTGGTCCCGGGAGGGTTCGCCGTGACGATCGTCTACGTCGAGCTCTCCGGGGAGAGCCCGTCGCTCGCCCGCGCGGAGGCGACCTCCGCCGCCGAGACGCTCGGAGGCGGTGCGGTCCGGCCCCCGGTCGAGGTGGAGAACCTCCTGGCGGTCGAAGTGCCCGACGAACGTGACCCCGGCTCGCTCGCCGATCGACTGGCGCTCGCCCGTCGCACGCTCTCGCTCGTCGCGGTGGGGGACGGGAGCGAGTCCGTCGCCGCCCGCGCGGGCTCGACCCGGGCCTCCGCCTCGTTTCGGCCGCTCGGTCGTCCCTCCGGCGGAGCCGACCCGTCGATCCGAGCCCTCGGGCGGGCCTACGCCGAGGGTGGGGGCCGGATCGATCTCGAACATCCCGAGCGAAGGTTCTGGGCGGCGACCGACCGCGAGGGTCGACCCGTTCTCCTCGAAGAGATCTCCGTCGTCGACCGGGGCGCGATCCGCCGGCGCCGGATGCCGCTGCTTCCGTTCCAACGGCCGGTGAGCCTTCCTCCCAAGTTCGCCCGCGCCGCGGCGAACCTCGCGCGCATCCGGCCCGGAGACCGGGTGCTCGACCCGTTCCTCGGGACGGGGGCGCTGCTCGCCGAGGCCGGCCTGCTCGGGGCCCGAGCGTTCGGGATCGATCTCGACCCCGCGATGGCCCGCGGAGCCCTGCGCAATTTTGCATACCTCGGCCTCCCGGTCGAATCGCTCCGGGTCGGTGATGCCGGATCGGTCGAGTTCGAGCCCCCGGACCTTCTGTACGAGGCGATCCTGACCGACCCTCCCTACGGTCGCGCCTCGACGACCGGGGGCGAGAAGACGGACCATCTCATCGAACGGGTCCTCGACCACTGGGCCGCGCGCGTCGTTCCCGGCGGGAGGGTCGTGGTGATCGTTCCCGCGGGGGCTCCTCCGTGCCTTTCCCGGTGGGAGACGCGGGTCGTCGCCGCCGTCCGGGCCCACCGCAGCCTGACGCGGGAGTTCCGCGTCTACGAACGGAACGCGACCGTCCCGGGGGCGTCGATCGTCAGGCGAAGTTCGCGGTGACGACCTTCTTCGCCGTCCCCGAGTTCGAGGTCGCACAGAGCTGGTTCACATAGATCTCGACGTCCGCCGAACGTGCCACTCCCGGGTTCGAGACGGTGAGGTGGAGGACGAACGTGTCCGAACCGTTGATCGTCACGTACTCCGACGCCGGCACGTTCACGGCATCTCCGGTGCCGGTGACGACGTGGCCCCCGGGCAGAAAGATCGTCCACGAGGTGTTGGTCTCCCATTCACCGAGCGCGGTGCCGTTGAGATAGCGACCGCTCGTCGACGTGACGTTCGTCACGGTGGCGGAGAAGAGGTATCCGTGGGCGATCGGGTCGTTGTTCGCGACCGTTACCGAGATGTTGGCCGCCACGGCCGCTCCCGGCGGGGGTGCAATAGGGGACGCGGTATGGTTCTCCAAGGCGACGGCGCCCGGCGGTACCGCGATCGGGACGAGCACGAACCCGGCGATCAGGATGCCGATGACGACGGCGCCGAGGGCGTAGCGGCGGGCGCCGAGGGGCGACTGATCGTTGAGCGGCGGCGGATGGCGCAATCCCGTCAACAGCACAAAGAGGGCGAAGAACCACCATCCGAGGAAGCTGGTGAACAGCCCGATCCCGAACAGGAAGAGGACCACGCCGTAGCTCACGTACCGTGCGCGCTCGCCGAAGAGGGCGCGGAAGATGTGGCCGCCGTCGAGCTGGCCCGCGGGCAGTAGGTTGATCGCGGTGACGAAGATGCCGACCCAGCCGGCCAGCGCGAGCGGGTGCAGGTTCGCGAGGCCGGGCGGGAAGAACAGCGAGAAGAAGTACCAGAACAGCGGGGTGCCGATCAGGAGGTTCCCGTAGCTCTGTCCGAGGATCGACGGTCCACAGTAGCTCGCCGGGAGGACGGGAGCGTGGACCGAGAGGTAGAGCCCCGCGAGCGCGATCGGGATCGACGCGACGAAGCCGGTGAGGGGTCCGGACGCTCCGATGTCGAAGAGCGACTTCTTGTCGGGGAACGGTTCCCGGATCGAGACGAAGGCCCCGAGAGTGCCGAACAATAGCGGCGGCGGGATCGGCATGAAGTACGGGAGCGAGGCGTCGAGGTGCTTGCGCCGGGCGACGAGGTAGTGGGCGAGCTCGTGGAGGCCGAGGATCGTCATCAGGGGAAGGGCGAAGAAGACCCCTCCGTTCACGAAGTCGCCGGCCGTGAGGCCCAGCCCGCCCGAGTAGGTGAGCCAGATCAGGGCTCCCGCGAAGGTCGTCGTCGCGATCGTCCCCGCCAGAAGGAGGAGGTTGATCCACAGACGCGTCTGTCCGGTCTTCGGCCGACGGATGACCTCGAGGAAGTCCTCGCCCGACTCGCGGCGGAGGATCGGGATGTATCCGAGCGTCCAGAGCTCCTGGCGCAGCGTGTCGAACTTCCCCTCGAGCGCGGCGCGGTCGACGTGAACGGCGAACAGGACCGACTGCGGGCCGAGACGGGTCTCGTAGACCGGGAAGTGGGCGCTGACGGCCCGACGCAGCCGCTCGAGCTCGGTGTTCCCGGTTGACGGAAGAGGTCCGGCTCCTCCGAGTCCCATTCTTTAGGCCCCTGCCCCGGGGGAGCTCGCGGACTTGCGGAGCCGCTTGGCACGTTCCTTCGCCGAGTAGCCCGTCACCTCCTCGAGAAACCGATTGTAGCGGGCGATCGTCTCGCGCGCGACCTCCTCCGGCACCTTCGGGTTCATCTCCACGTCGATCGAGAGGTCCCGACCGGCGGCGCGCGCGACGATACGCGAGATCGCGCCGAACGACGCCGACACCCCTTCCGGCGTTGCGACGGCGGTGCCGAAGTGTTCGTTCACGATCCGCTCGAGCGCCTCGGGGGCCAGGTTCCCCCGGTGACTGGCGCGGACCGGGTAATTCTGCACGACCCGCCGAGGTACGGAACCCGATAAAAGGTCTGGGAGCGAGGTCGTGCGTGGGGGGCGTCCGGGGGACCCGGGCCTACACCGTCTCGATCTCGAACACGATACGGAAGCCGCGCAGCTGGCGGGTCACCTCGTCCGAGAGATCGAGGATCTGCTCGCGGTTCGCGGGGCCCTGCCAGTCGTAGACGAAGTCGTAGTTCCCCTGGGTCGGCACGAATCCGCAGGAGAGGAGCCGGTCGGCGATCTGCGACGGCTTCGCACCCTCGCTCGAGAAGGTGACCCTCAGGTAGGTCTCCATCGGCGCCGCGACGACCGTCCGGGGCCTTAGGCCTTGCGCTCAAGGTCGGGCCGCAACAGTCCGAGCGTCGCCCGACGTAGGAGGTCGGTCGGTCCGTTCGGGACCGGCGCGGCGGAGATCGTGCGCTCCCCGGCCCGCTCGGTGATCTCCCATCCTCCCGCGGGTCGCCGTCGGACCGTGACCACGATCGCCGCTTCTTCCGGATCGCTGGACGGGGCCGCGGGGTCCCGGTCCGGTGGTGGCACGGACTCCGTCCGGAGGAACTCGACCGAGGCCCGCGAGAACGCGTGCCGAACGGCGTCCCGGACCGGTGCGAGGTCCCGGGGGTCGTCCGCGCGGACGGCCACCGCGATCGGGGCCCGCCGGTGGCCGACCGCGTCGATCGCACCGGACCGGATGCGGCGGGAGCTCACGGGGCCGAGGTCGTCCGCGAGAACGACCGGGACGGTCACGATCGGCACGGGTCGCCGGCCGAGCCGGTGACGCTCGGCGTTCACCGCCCGTCCGCCCGCGAGCGTATCCTCCGACACGACGAGCACATCGACACCGTCCTCGATCGAGCCTCCGAAGCGGTCCTCGAGAGGGACCGTCCGCCACGTCCGACGGGGGTAGTGGCGTCGGAGCCAGCGGTGCAGCACGGATCGTCGGACCGCGAACGGCTGGAGGCGCTCGGCGAACGGCTTCGCGGAGCGGGCCAGGTAGCGGTCCGTCGTGAGCCCGATCGATACCCGGCGTCCGGCCCGGAACGCCGTGTCGAGGAGCGCGGAGTGACCCACGTGCAGGTGGTCGAACGTACCTCCGAGCACGGCATGACCGTACGGCCGCATGAGGAGGGGGCTCCGCTAGCGGAGGTAGTAGCTCACCGCCACGATCAGGAGGAGCGCCATCATCCCGTAGAGAAGATATGTCCAGTTCCGCCGGTTCGCGACCTGCTGCGCGCGCTTCTCCCGGCAGGACCGGCTGCACGTCTCCGCGCCGACGTCGCAGATCCGGCCGCAGACCTTGCAGTGACGGTGGTCGGAGGAGTCGGGCACGGATCGCCCCGAGGTCGAGCGCGGGCTTATCGTTGGGGGTGGGGCCGGCCGGGGCTCCCTCAGGCGCGGCGGGTGCGACGGCGGAGCTCCTGATCGCCCGCGCCCGGCTCAAGGACCGGGCTCGGGTCGATCGGGTTCGGTGGGTCGCCCGCGAAGGACGGGTACTCCGGAGTGGCTCGGAGCGCCGCCGCCAGGAGCTCCTCTTCGGAGATCCCTCCGCCCGAGCGTGCCGGTCGACGCGCGGAATGGGGACCCCGCTTCAGGCTCTCCTCCGTTTCGGCCGAGAGCTGGCGGAGCAGGTTGAGCCAGATGCGACCCTGGTGGGCGATCGTACCCTCGAGGCGGTCGCGGAGGTCGCTCGTCTGTTCGAGCAGCTCTCCCTCGACCCGCCGGAGCTCGCGGACGAGCTCGCGGCGCAGCTCGTTCACCCGCGACTCGGTCTCCTCCGAGCCGGGGGCGCGCTTTTCGAGCTCGGCGACCTTGGCCCAGGTCTTGCGCGTGAGGGGAAGGACCCGGTCGGAGAGGACGAGGATCCGTCGGTCGAGGTCGTCGGCCTCCTGGCGGAGGTTCCGTTCGACACGTCCGAGGTCGACTTCGCGCTGCTGCAGCTTGGTCTCGAGGCGCTCGAGCCGGAGGATCGACTCCGACTGCGCGGACTTGAGCCGGCCCTCGGCCGCGAGCAGTGCCTGCGCGACCGACTTCTCCTGCTCGGCCCGGGTTCCTTCGAGGAGGCGGGTCACCCGGTCGCGCACCGCGACATCGAACCGGTTCGACTCCATCGACCGGGCGAGGGACTGATCGACATCGTTCTTCAGGCGCGCGAGGAGCTCGACGTACTTCTCCCGCTCGCGATCCTGGTTCTCGCGGAGCTTCTGCTCCACGAACGCCTGCATCCGTACCTGGAGCGCGGCGACCGCCGCCGTGCCGGCCTCGCCGACCTCGGCGACCCGAGCCTCGCGCTCGTTGTCGAGGCGCTGCTCCGCCTGGAGGATCCGCTCGTCGGTAAGGCCGAGGAGCTTGTCCCGCTCGCCCTGGACGACCGCCAGCATCCGGGTCTCGAGGTCCTTCGAGCGGCCGTCGATGAGGATCGCGAGCCGGGACTCGAGGTCGCGGACCTCCTTCGCGCGCCGCTGGTCGAGCTCGGCGGTCCGGTCCTGGAAGAGCTGCCGGACTCGACCCTCGACCTCCTCGCGGAGGGCCGTGCCCTGTTCCTTGGTCTCCGCCAGCTCGAGGTCCAGCTGGGCGGCGAGGGCCGCACGCAGCTCCTCCTCTCCCCGCAGGGACCGGGCCTTGAGCTCCTCGACCTCGTGTCGGAGCTCCTCGCGGAACCGCTCGGCCCACCGCTCGCCCGAGGCCTGGACCACCTGGCGAAGCTTCTCATCGAGCAGCGCGAGCGTGTGGTCGAGCTTGGACTGCGTCTGCTGGTCGAGCTGCTCGAAGAGGGCCGCCGGGTCCGGCTCCGGCCGGGTCTCGAGGGTCGTCAGGCGGGCTCCGAGCGCGGCCTCGAGCCGTTGGACCGTCTGGGCCGACTGATCCGAGCTCTCCCGGAGACGGACGTCGAAAGCGGTGAGGCGCTCCCCGAGCGCCGATTCGAGCCGCTGGACCGTCTGGGCCGACTGATCCGAGGATTCCCGGAGACGGGTGTCGAGGGTCGTGAAGCGGTCTCCGAGCGCCGTTTCAAGCCGCTGGACCGATTGGGCCGACTGATCCGAGCCCTCCCGGAACCGGGCATCGAGCGTCGTGAGAAGCCGCGCCTCGACCTGAGCGACGTCGGGCGGCGGCGGGAGGCCCTTCGCGAGCTCGCCGACCTTCCGGTCGATCAGGTGCTCGAGATGTGTTTCGTCGACCGGCGCGGGGCCGGGGGTCGCGGGCACGGAGGGCCACGCCGCGGGCGTCGCCGGGGCCCGCGGAAGGGTCGACGGGTCGTCGTGCACGGAGACCGGGACCGAACGCGGGTCGGGCGTGGGGACACGCACGTCCGTCGGCGCCTTCAACCAGGGAGGAAGCTGGGGCGAGGTGGGACCGGGGGCGGGGCCCGGGGCCGGGGGGCTCGCGTCGACCCGATGGAGGATCGGGACCGCGGGCTGCGCCTGGACGTATTCGCTCGCCCGACGTGCGGTCTCTCCGCTCATCGGGATCGAGCGTCCCTTCGGACGGGAGAGGAGCATCGCGGCGGTCTCCATCGCCGTGCCGATACGCCACATCTCCTTGCGACGGTCGCGGCCGCCCTGCCGCTCGGCGTCATGCAGCGGCGAGGGGTTCCGGCCCGACTCGACCTGGTCGACCCGCCGGCCGATCTCGGCCAGCTTCTCCTCGGCGTGGTCGCGCGCGTACTGCAGGACGAGCGGGACGTTCGAACGGTCCCGCGGGCTCGGGGGGTGGGTGAGGTCGCGGAGCGCCACCGGGGCGTCCTCCCAGCTCTGGATCCTCTTCGCATGCCGCTCGCCCTGGGACTCGGTCCGCGGGACGCGCATCACGGCGAGGGCGAGGGGGAGCTGCTCGGTGAACTCGTGGATATTGACCTTCGCCTCGGGCAGGAAGTACGGGAAGACGAGGAAGGCGCCCAGGGCGACCAACGACCCGGGCAGGAGGGCGACCAGATCGAGGACCACGCGGGCGACCGCGTCCCACGGTTCGGCGGCGACGAGGACGACCGGCTCGGTCGAGCCGCGGTGGAACAAGAACCCCTCTCCGACGGCCTGGTAGACGGACGGATCCGGATCGGCCTCGGGCCGCGGCGGGGTCGAGGGGCCTCCCATCGAGGCATGGGCCCGCACGACCGCCGCACCGAACTCGCCGGTCGCGAGGAGGTCGCTCGTCGCGAAGACGAGGGTCTTCATGCCGAGGCGGGGCCGGTCCTCGGTCGAGAGGAACATCCGACCGATACACGTGTACCGTCCGTTCCCCGCCGGATAGAGGAAGAGGTTCGGGTAGAACGAGAGCGGCTGCGCCGGGTCGGGGTCCCAGTAGTCGTGCGTGTCGGCGATGTTGATCGTGAGGTTCCCGATCAGGCGGACCGACTCGAGCGTCTCCCGGCGGCCGGGGAACTCCTCGGGGATCGTCGTGTAGCCCGGGCTCTCGGCCTCGTTGTCGACCTGGCGACACCAGATGACCGCTACCGGGACGAGGCCGATTGCCGGCTCCGAGTCCCCGGTCGCCATCACGCTCCCTTGGTCGCGCGGCGCTCCAGGACCCGCTCGCACGCCCGGGCAAGGGGAAGGGTGGTATTGACCATCACGGGTACCCCCATGGTGGGGGTCCCCACGTTCGGGGCCTCGTCGCCGGACTCTCCGACGAAGAGCGGATGGCCCTCCCCGGTCGAGACGGCGCTCGAGACGAGGAAGACATCCTCCTTCACCGAGATCCCGCGGCCCTCCTGCGCGACGAGGATCGTTCCCATGCCGGCCCCGTCCCGGCGGAGGAGATAGTCGACGGAGTCGAACATCGAATGGAACGACCGCTCCCGGACCGATTGCTCGACCTCGGAATAGAACTCCTTGAGCTTGTCGGCCTTCGAGACCGCGATCACGAGGGGCAGCTTCCTCTGCCGGACATAGCGGAAGACCCCGCGGGCGAGGTTCACCTGCTGGGCCTGGTCACGGAGGGACGGGAGGCCGGGGGAAAGGAGAAGGATGATCGCCTCCGCGCCGGTGACGAACCGCCCGAGGAGCGTCAGCCCCCGCCGCCAGAGGTCGCGTCGGTCCGGTCGCCAGGAGTCGAAGTGCGGGATGACCCGGCACGTCTTCTCGAGCACCTCCCCCTCGGGGGAGTCGATCCAGAGCCGGTCGTAGGTGAAGTAGTCGGCGATGATCCCTCCCGCCTCATCGATCGTGTGGAGCTCCATCGGCCGTGACGCGGCCTCGCCGTTCGGGGCCCCGTAGCGGAACCGCATCTTCATCTCGACGAACTGGTTGAACTTGGTCGGGAGCGGGTACTTCGTGAGGATCCCCTGGTCCTCCCGGCCCGCCGCGAGCTCGACCCAGAGCTTCCGCCGGTCCTCCATCGGGCGGTTGACATAGTATCGGGTCGTGGTTTCGAGACTCCCCTCCGGGTCGGTCGGGTCGGTCGTCTCGTACGTCGTCTCTTCCAGCGCGACGTCGTTCTCGAGATCGCCGTAGAGCGGTATCGCGCCGTTGCCGGCCCGGGACGGGATGTACAGGACCGGGAGGTTGAGCCCGAAGTGCCCGGAGAGGAACCGGAAGTACGTCGTCTTCCCCGAAGCTGGGATCCCGACCACGGCGAGACGGGTGCTTTCGACCGAGGATTTCGCTTCCCGCTTGGCCCCGGCCGACCGCCGGGTGCGCGTGGTCACCTTGACCTCCGGCATCGATTGACTCCTTACCGCATCTCCGCGAGGCATATTTCAATGAAGTCGAGCGCTCCCTCGACCGCCGGGCTCGAGTTCGAGAGGTCGAGACGCGCGTCCTGGACCATCCCGAAGATCGCCTCGACCGCGGCCTCGTGCTTGAGCGCCGCGTCCTGGAGGTCCCCCTCCCCGGCCAGCCGCGTCAGCTGGTAGGTCCCGCGGAGCTCCATCAACCGAGCGAAAAGGTCCATGACCCGTACGCGCGCGTTCGTTCCGTTCGCCGGCAACGCATGCTCCGTCGCATCGATAAACTTCACTAGGGTCTCCGTCTCCTTATCGTTCTGCATCCGAGCCTGGAGCATCGCGAGGCGTCGAAGGACCGGGGCCTGGGTCGCCGGGGGCAGATGCTCCGCCTCGGTCCACGCCTGGAGGAGCGCGCGGGCCCCCTCGACGATCGCTCGTCGGGCGAACTGGACCCGGGCCTCCCAGTACAGCCGGGTGACGGGCGGCAGGACCGCGTGCGACTTCGCCAGGCGTTCGAGGGCGAGGTCGAACTGCCCCTGCAGATAGGACTCGACGACCTCCCCGAGCGGGCCGTAGCGCTCCTTGAGGTAGGCCGGCGGGCCCCCCGCGCTGGCGAGGATGTCGATCTCGAGGTCCGGAGCCTCACGGTAGGCGTCCCCGTTGGCGCCCGGCACGGAGATATGGGCGGACTTGATCCGTTGGACCGTCGCGTGCTGTTGCGGCTCCTTGAGGGCGCGCGCGGCGTTGGCGGCGTGACGGGCGAGCTCCTCGGGGTGCAGTTCCTCGATCGGAAGGTCGTCCTCGTACCCGACGTCGATGAACGCGTGGACCATCTGGGCGAACAGCATCGAACCGGTGTTCACCTCCTGGAAGCCGAACGCAGGAGGGAGGCCGAACTCCTGCGCGCGGGTGGTCATCTGTCCGAGGAGGGCGTTCATCCGGAGGGCATCGACCCCCTTGTCCCTCTCGTCACCGCTCCCGATCCCGATCAACCGGAGCGTGAGCCGGGAGTTCGCCGGAAGGATGTACGGAACGAGATCGACCTTCCCTTCGGGCAACGGGGAGGCCGGTCCGGCCGCCACATCGAACCGGGTCGACGCGTTGTCCCATCCGTCCGTCACGAGGACGAGGTTCCCGCGGACGCCTTCCGTGCCCATCCGGAGCAGGTCGGCGCCGACCGCGATCGCGTCCCAGATCGCCGATCGACCGCTCGGGGTGAGGAGCGAGATCAGGTTCTCGATGTACGGGAGGTTCTCCTTGCGGATCTCTCCCAGTGGCACGGCGACGCGTACCGTCTCGGTGAACGTCACGAGACCGAAGAGCGCGCCGGAGTTCGCGGCGTCCTGGAGGATGCGGAAGACCGCCGTCCTCGCGACCTCGATCTTCTGGCGGGGAGGGCGACCCTCCTCGACCTCGGGGAGGGGCGCGAGCATGCTCTTCGACAGGTCGAGCAGGAGGACGTTCCGTTCCCGGTGAGGAACATGCTCCGGGGGGCCCGCGTCGTTCGCCATCGGTATGAGTTCTACGCTGCGGCCCGAGCGGGGACGCTCGTGTCGCTAGGTCCGGGAGCCCTCCCGGCCGGCCCCGCTCTGGTGCACGCAGTAATTTACCTCGGCGAGGGTATTTGGGCCTTCCGCTGTCGAGGGCGAGAAGGATAACCCGGAGCGGTCTCGGGCCGAGCCCCGGACGACCGTCCGGTCGGACCCTTCGCACGGGCCGGGCGGACCCACGGGGGAGCCGCCGGCACTCAGGTCCGCCGTTCGACCGGGCCGGGGCCGTCACCGCGAGGATAAGGTTATGAACCGCCCCCGAAGTGGCCCCGTCCGCATGGGCAATATCCGTCAGACGTACATCAAGCGGGTCGCGATCGAGCTGATCCGTCACTACCCGGACTCTTTCTCGGGGGACTTCGCGAAGAACAAGCAGAAGGTTCTCGAGCTGACCGACCTCGGTGTGACGGTCGACGGGGGCCCGTTCCGGGTTACCCACAAGAAGCTCGCGAACCGGATCGCGGGCTACGCGACCCGGTACATGAAGCGAAAGCGGGGGACCTAGGTCCTCCCGTCTCCTCCGCCCGGAGGAGACCCCTGCAATCCTCCGATACCGTTCGGTGGGTACGGGCTACGGTGCAGCGACCCCTCGGGCTCCTTCGCGTCGGTCCCACCACCGGCGGCGGGCGGTACCGGCTTGCCGAGGAGGGCCGTTCTTGTCACGGCCGCCGGCTGGCCGAAGGGGCGGCCCTTTCCCGTTCAGAACAGTTGAGGGAACACTAATCGAGGCCCGGCGCCCTGGCCCGGGCGATGCCGACTCCCACCCGGACCGCGGCCGACCTGATGACGAGGGAGCCTCTCACCCTTCCCCCCGATGCCGTCGTGGGGCGCGCTCTCGCCCTCATGAAGTCGCACGGGCTGCATGAGATCCCGGTGCTCTCGAAGCGTCGGTTCGTCGGAATGGTGACGATGGACACGATCGCCCACCGCACGAACCTTTCGCTCTCCACCCGCGTGGAGAACCTGCTCGTCCTCCCTCCCCGCCTCTCCCCCACGACCGAGTGGGACGAGGTCGCCCGACAGCTCCTCTTGTCGGGCCTGCGGGCGGCGCCGGTGGTCGGCCGGAACGACCGGCTCGAGGGCGTGGTATCGCGGACCGACATCGTCCGCGCCCTGCCGTCTCTCTCCCCGCTGGGCGAAGGGCTCGCGGAGGAGATCGCGAGTCCCCTCGGTGACCTCGTCGGGGAACGGGACGGGATCGGGCGGCTGATCAATGCCGTGCGCGACGAGTCCCCGGTCGCGGTGGTCGATCGCCAGGGGCGGCTCGTCGGATCGATCGGGGTCGCGGACCTGGGGCGAGCGTTCTGGCGTCCCAAGCGCGCGGGGAAGGGCGACCGACCCCGAGAGAAAGCCGGCCGCGGCGGCGTCCTCGAGGTCGAGGCGAGGTCCATCATGCGTTCACCGGCCGTTCGCGTTCCTGAGGGCACTCCGATCCACGACGTGGTGCGGCGCATGGTCCGCTCCGAGGTCTCCTCGGTCTTCGTGACCCGGGACGACGTCCCGGTCGGAGCCGTCACCCAGACCGACCTCCTGGAGGTCGCGATCGGGGGCCATCCCTCCCGGCACCCGCGGGGGGACGTGTTCTACCGGCTGCACGGCTTCGCGCTCTCGGACGCCCCGACCATGGTCGAGAACATCGACCGTGCGGTGGGAGAGGGGCTCTCTCGGATCGGTCGCAGGATTCCTCCGGTCCTTCTCGATCTCTCGGTCCATCCGGAAGGGGTCCACCGTCTGGGCCACGTCACGGTGACGGGGCGCCTGCACACACCTCTCGGCATCCTGCGGGCCCGGTCCTCCGGGTGGGAGGCGACCCGGAGCACCGCCGACGTGCTCCTTCAGCTCGAGCGACAGGCCCGTCGCCTTCTGGATCGGCAACGACGGCCCTCACGATCCCGTCGGATGCTGCGACGCCTGCGCCACAGCGACACCCGCGAGTGAGGGGTCCCGAAGCCCGACCCGCGCCGGCGAAGTCCCGCAAGAAGACGGGCGCCGGCGGCGGGCCGGCGGGCCGTGCGGTTCGCCGCCCCGGTCAGTCGAGGACGTCGAGCCCTTCCTGAAGGTGCACGATCTCGACCGGGGTCGTGGGACGCCCGACGAGGATGCCACGGGAGTTCGCGACCAAGCAGGCCCCGACGACCGGTATCCCGAAGTTCGCCGTCGAGCGGTGGACGGGTACCCCGAGGAGCTCGGCGATCAACGCGATCTCGCGCTCGGTCGCCTTCGGATGGAGCACGACCCCCCGGTTCGTCGCCACCGCCGCCATCCCCACCGTGCCGAGGCCCGCGACCGTGCCCCGGCGCGCCGGCACGTCGAGCGCGCGCGCGATCTTCTCGACGACCTCGGCCGGGAACTCGGGATGGACGATCGCGCCGGTGTCGTTCGCGAGGATGTTGTTCCCCATCGCGTTCTGCCGGTCATTGACGACCGTGACCGGCGCCACCCTCTCGAGCAGCTCCCGGTCGTCGGTCCCGATCGCATCGCCGACCACGATCCCCTTCGAGTTCGCGGCGAGCATCGCCCCGAGGACCTCCGAATCGAAGACCGAACTTCGGTAGAGACGGACGTCCAGGAGCCGGGCGAGATCGTGCTCGACCGGGCGCGGAACGTTCGGGGGACCGATCGCGAACTGCTCTCCGACGCGGAAGTAGACGCCGAGATAGGGACTACCCGCGAAGAGGGTCCGACCGACCGGCACGCGAGGCGTCTCCCGCGTTCGGCTACGCCGCTTCGAGGAGGTCGACCTCGATCAGGCCGTCCTCGAACCGGATCGCCTTGACCCGGACCTGCCGGGGAAGATGCTGGATCCCGCGCTCCCAGATCCGCTCGTTGAGCCGGGGATCGATCCAGACGTCCTCGGGCCGGCCCTTCATGTGACGGACGATGAACCGACGGACGGTCTCGAGGGCGTGGCCGGCCCGCCGACGGCGCGACGGCTGGTGCTGGCTCGGTCGCAGGGGAATGACATACTCGCGCTCGAGTTCCTCGGTGTGTCGGCTCGGGCTCTTCGGCGCCATGCTCGTCCTCCGTTACTTATGCAGGTGACCCCGCTTCCAGAAGTGCCGCTTCGGGTGGCGTGTCACCCGCCGTTCCGTCCGCTGCATGACCCAGGCGGGTACCCGGCGGTTCGACTTCACGACCCGGTTCAATCGGTTCTTCCGTGCGAGACTCTTCCTACGGTTGGCCATCTTCCGAACTCCTCTTACCGCCGGGTGATCGAGATTTCGCGACGCTCCGGGGTGATCCGCTCGAGCAGCGAGCGAAGGGTCGCGTCATCGATCTGGCGCTGGAGGCGACCGCTCGCGGCGAGCGAGATGAGCTGCTGCTCGACGGCCGTCGCGACGTCGGGCTTCGCGAGGCGGATCCGGCCCAAGCGCTCCCGTGCCTCGGGGGTCAGGATCCGTCGAAGCACCTCGGCGCGCTCGGCGTCGCGTCGCTGGAGCTCGGCCTCCTGCGCGGCGTAGGCCTGTGCGTTCGCGCTGTCCGAGACCTGTGCGTCCTGGATCTGTCGCATCCGGCGCCGCCGCAGCTCGGCGAGCTCGGGGTCCTCTCCGTACGCCATGGTCCGCTCCTCTCCGGCCCTCCCTACTGACGAGCCTTAGAGGTACTTGGCAAGTTCGGGTCGCTCCGCGGCGAGCTTCTGGAGGATCCCCTTCGAGACGGAGGCGAGGAGCTTCTCCCCCTCGGGGCTCACCCGGCGTCCGCGGGTCTTGTACGGCTGGACGAGCCCGGACTTCTCGAGCTGGTGAACGATCTCCCGGAGGATCGAGCGCGAGCCCGCGTACGCGTGGTACGGAGCGCTGCCCCGGTCGCGCTTACCACCGTACTCCGAGCTCAGCCGGGCGACCCCGATGTGACCCTGGACGTAGATCTTCCGCAGTACGGAGGCGCTCCGCACGTACCACCAGTCGGCCTGGACCGGGGCCCGCTGCTTGTGCACCCCGGTCTTGACGAACATCGCCCAGGGGGGCGGCGCCACCGCCTGGCGGTTCTTGAGCTCGGTCGCAAGTTGGGGCAGCAGCAATGCCGGGGGCACGTCGTTCGGATGGGCCATGGAGCGGCGCGCCCACCCGGTGGGTGTATTTAAACGTCCACCCTCCCGGTCCCGCGCGCGGCGGGGGCTCGCCGAGGCGCCGCCGGTCCAGCGCCGGCGGAGTCGCCGCGAAGCTCCTGCCGATGGCGGACTGAGCGCCGCTTAACTACCACGGCGCCGTGCCGAGGATCGAACCGGTTCCGGACCGGAGCCCGATGTCGAGCGCCGCGCTGATTCTGGCCGCCGGTGAATCGAGCCGGTTCGGGGGTCTGTCGAAGGCGGTGGTTCCGATCGGGGAGCGCTCGGCCGTGCGACGGATCGCCGAGGTCTCGCTGGCCGAAGGGCTCTCCCCGGTCGCGGTCGTGGTCGGTGCCCACCGTGCGCCCGTCGCCCACGAGCTGCGGGGACTCCCGATCACGCTGGTCGAGGCCGAGGAGTGGTACGAGGGCCGGACGGCCTCGATCCAGGCCGGGATCCGCGCGCTGCCCGAGGGGTCCGACGTCGTCCTCTGGCCCGTCGACCATCCGTTCGTCTCCGCGCGCACCCTCGGGGCGCTGCGGGCCGTCCAGGAGCACGACGCGCTCGGCGCCTGGTTCATCCCGACCTATCAGGGCCGGGGGGGACATCCGGTGCTCTGGCGGGCGTTCGTCTCTCCGCACGTCCTGGAACTGCGGACGGACGCTCCCCTGCGCTCGCTCCTCCCGGAGTTCGGCCCGCAGGTCCGTCGCTTCCCGGTCGAGGATCCCGGTGTCGTGGCGAACGTCGACACCCCCGAATCGTATCGCTCGGCCCTCGAGGTCTGGGTCCGGAGCGGAGAGGAGTGAGCCGCGGTGGACCGTCGACAGACCCGGGAAGCGCTCCGGCTCCTCGAGGCCCACCAGCCGTTCGTCCGTGCGATCGTGGTCACGGCCTCCGGGTCGGTGCCGGGCAAGATCGGAGCCTCGATGCTCGTGCGGTCGGACGGATCCACGATCGGGACCATCGGCGGCGCCGCCCTCGAGGAACGGGTCAAGGAGCTGGCCGCGCGGGCGTTCGACCGTCACGCGGGAGGCCTCCATCACTTCGACCTCGCCGCCTGGAGGGAGGGGGGCCTCCCGAGCCTTTGCGGAGGGGCGGTCGACATCGCGATCGAGTACGTTCCCGCCCGCCCCAACCTGCTGCTCTGGGGCGGCGGCCATGTCGCGCACGCGCTCGCGACCCTCCTCCCGACCCTCGAGTACGATTACAGCGTCGCGGACGACCGGGAGGAGTGGGTGGGGGCCGACCGGTTCCCGAACGCCGTTCGCCGAGAGGTGGTCGTACCCGATCGCCTTTGGGAGGTCTTCGACCCGTCGAGCTTCACGCACCTCTACCTGCTCGGCTACGATGCGGCGAAGGACCTCGAGGTCCTCGCGGGGGCCCTCGAGCGGTTCCCGAACACGATCGGTCTGATCGCGAGCGCGGCGAAGCGCGAGCACATGTTCGCCACCCTCCGGTCCCGCGGGGTCCGTCGCGACGCGCTCTCACGCGTCCGCTCCCCGGTCGGGGTCCCGATCGGCGCCGAGAGCCCGGAAGAGATCGCGGTGAGCATCGTCGCCGAGATCGTCTCGGAGGTGCATCCCGCCGGTCGGCGCAATCGATTGTCTAATCACCGAGCGGAGGTACCGACGGACGATGCCATCGCACGACGCCGTTAGCTTCCGCCTGAACGGTCACCCGCTCACGGTGCCGTGTCCCGCGAACCGCCTGCTGCTCGACCTCCTGCGCGAGGACCTGCGGCTCACCGGAACGAAGCGGGGGTGCGACCTCGGCACCTGCGGCTGCTGCACCGTGCTCGTCGACGGTCGGCCGACGCTGAGCTGCCTGACGCTCGCCTGTCTCGTGGAGGGGCGGAGCGTCGAGACGATCGAGGGCGTCAGTCCTCCGCAGGGGCTCTCCCCGGTGCAACAGGCGTTCACCGACCACGGCGCGACGCAGTGCGGATTCTGCACCCCGGGCTTCGTGATCACCGCGACCGCCCTGTTGCGCACGAACCCGCGACCGACGCGGGGCGAGATCGAGCGCGCGATCGCGGGCAACCTCTGCCGGTGCACGGGCTACGTGAAGATCATCGAGGCGATCGCCTCGGTGCGGGAGACCCTCTGATGGCCTCCGCCCCTGTTCCGGGACCGTACCGTCTCCTCGGGCAGAGGATCCCGTACGTCGAGGGACCGCTCAAGGTCACCGGCCGGGCGGAGTATACGGACGATCTCCACCGCCCGGGCATGCTGGTCGGCCGGCTGCTCCGCAGCCCGTGGCCCCATGCGCGGATCCGCGCGGTCGACGTGGAGGCCGCCCGCGCGCTGCCGGGGGTCTTCGCGGTCCTGACCGGAGAGAAGTATCCGACCCCGTTCGGGGTGCTGCCGATCACGCACGACGAGACCGCGATCGCCGTCGGCAAGGTCCGCTACATCGGGGACATCGTTGCGGCGGTCGCCGCCCAGGACGAGCCCACGGCGGAGGCGGCGCTCGCGCTCGTCCGGATCGAGGGCGACCCGCTCCCCGAGCACGCCGATCCGCGGGTGGGCCTCACGAAGGTCTCCGAGCCGATCCACGCGCGCAGCCTGCCGGGGACGAACCTCCAGAAGGAGGTCCTGCAGCACTTCGGGGACGTCGACGCGGCGTTCGCCCGCGCGGGGGCGACGGCTCGGGTCCGAGGCAACTTCGCGGGAGTGACCCACGCGTTCACCGAGCCGCTGGTGACGGTCGCCGAGGCGACCCCGGACGGTCGGCTCACCGTGTGGAGCGCGACGCAGGTGCCGCACTACCTCCACCGTGCGCTCTCCGAGGTCCTGGGGATCCCGATGCATCGGATCCGGGTCATCAAGCCCGAGGTCGGCGGGGGGTTCGGCGGAAAGTCCGATCCGCTGCCCCACGAGATCGTCTGCGCGGCGCTCGCGCTCGAGACCGGTCGGCCGGTGAAGCTCCTCCTCGACCGGGAGGACGTGTTCTACACGAACCACGGACGCCATCCGACCCAGAACGACGTCCGCATCGCCGCGGACCCCGAGGGGAACCTCCTCGCCTACGACATCGAAGCGCTGATCGACGGAGGGGCGTGGAGCTCCTTCGGCACCGTCACGACGTACTACAACGGGGTCCTGGCGATGGGTCCGTACCGTGTCCCGAACTTCCGCTATCGCGGTCGGCGGGTCTACACGAACAAACCCCCGTCGGGGGCGATGCGGGCCCACGGGGGGACGAACATCCGTTTCTCGGTCGAGGTCGCGCTCGACCAGCTGGCGGAGAGCCTCGGCCGCGACCCGTTCGACCTTCGGGAGCAGAACGCCCTCCCGCCGGACTCGACGACGGTGAACGAGTTCCGGATCACCTCGACCTCGTTCGTCGCCTGCCTCCGGGCCGCCCGCGAGCGGAGCGGCTGGGCCACGAAGTTCCGTCGGCTCCCGTACGGCCGGGGGGTAGGGCTCGGTTGCGGGTTCTACATCTCGGGATCGAACAGTCCGATCCACTTCTCCCCGAAGATGCCGCAGTCGACGGTCCATCTGAAGGCCGACATGGACGGCGGGATCGCCGTCCACTCGATGCAGGCCGACATCGGACAGGGGTCGAGCACCCTCCTCGCCGCGATCGTGGCCGAGGTCCTGGGGGTCGACCTCGAACGGGTCCATGTGCCGCGCGTCGACTCCGACGTGAGCCCGATCGATATCGGCTCCTACTCGAGCCGTGTCACGTTCATGATGGGGAACGCGGCGCGCGCCGCCGCGGAGGATCTGCGAGAAAAGCTCGTTCGGGCGGCCGCCGAGATCCTCGGGTGCGAACCGTCCGAGCTCACGGTCGGCCACGAACGGATCGTGCGGCGCGATCGCCCCGAGACCGCGGTGCCGTTCCTCGACGCGCTCCACAAAGCGATGGAGAGGACCGGGGCGCTCACCGCGTCGGGTTCGTTCCAGACGAAACCGAAGGGAGGCTCGTTCAAAGGGGCGAAGGCCGGGACCGCGCCCGCCTACTCGTTCGCCGCCTACGTCGCGGAGGTCGAGGTCGATGGCGAGACCGGTGAGTACCGGGTCCCGAAGATCTGGGCCGCGTTCGACTGTGGTCGCCCGCTGAACCGGCTCGCGGTCGAGGGCCAGATCGAAGGCTCGATCCACATGGGACTTGGCCAGGTGATGGGCGAGACGATGAGCTACCGCGGGACGCGCCTGCTCAACCCGTCGCTCCTCGAGTACAAGGTCCTGGCACCGTCGCAGATGCCCGAGGTCGAGATCCTCCTCGTCGGGGAGGACGACCCCGACGGGCCGTTCGGCGCGAAGGAGGCCGGCGAAGGACCGCTCATCGCCACGCTCCCCGCGGTCGCGAACGCGCTCTACGACGCGGTCGGGGTGCGGCTCACCGACCTTCCGATCACGCCGGACCGGGTCCTGCGGGGGATCGACCAGCGCCGCGCTGCCGGCCGGACGTGGAAGGACCACTAGCAGGGGGGCCGCGCGCGATGCACCTCGATCCGTTCGAGCTCCACCGACCGTCGACCGTCGAGGAGGCGGTCGGCCTCGCGCACGATCTCGGGGGACGCGCCGACTACCTCGCCGGAGGGACCGACCTCCTCCCGAACTACAAGATGCACCTCAACCTCAAGCCCCACCTCATCGCCCTCGAGGACGTGCGGGAGCTCCGCGAGCACACGCGCGAGCGGATCGGGGCGATGGCCCGTCTCGCGGAACTGGAAGGGGATCCCGGACTTGTCGCCACGTATCCGGGGCTCGCCGACGCGCTCGGCGAGGTCGCCACGCCCCTCGTCCGCGCCAGCGGCACGGTGGGAGGGAACCTCCTGGTCGAGACCCGGTGCTTCTTCTTCAACCAGAGCTACTTCTGGCGCGCGAGCCTCGGGTTCTGTCTGAAGGCCGACGGCGACCGATGTCACGTCGTCCCGCAGAAGGAGCGCTGCTACGCGACCTTCTCCGGGGATCTCGCCCCGGCGCTGCTCGTCCTCGACGCGGAGGTCGAGATCGCGGGGCCCGCGGGTCGCCGGCGGATCCCTCTCTCTTCGCTCTACGATGCGACGGGCGACGGGATCCGCCGCCTCACCCTCGCCCCGGGCGAGCTCCTGGTCGCCGTCCATCTGCCGGCGCGGGCTCGGGCGCACCGCGGCCGGTACAAGAAGCTCCGCGTGCGGCCGTCGTTCGACTTTCCCGAGCTCGGGGTCGCGGTCGCGGGCCGATGGGAGGGCTCGCGGGTCGAGGCGCTCCGTATCGCGCTCGGAGGGGTCGAGACGTACCCCCGCCGGTTCGACGAGCTCACCGATCCGCTCGTAGGAAGCGACCTGACCGACGAGACCGCGCGTCGGCTCGCCGGGGAGGTGATGCGAAAAGTGCGCCCCGTGCACAACACTTTCTTACTTCCGGACTACCGCCGCCGTATGGTGGAAGTTTACGTACGTCGAGCGATCGCGGAGGCGCGGGAGGGCCCGGCCGGATGAGGGCCCGCCCTCGGTTCCGCCTCCTTCCGCTCGACCGACTGAAGAGCCACGAGAAGTTCGATGAGCGCGCCGTCCGGGAGCTCATGCGGGCCCTACGGTCCGACGGGGTCTTTCACGAACCGATCTGGGTCGCGCGCGGCTCGTACGCCGTCTTGAACGGCCACCACCGGGTCGAAGCGCTGCGGCGTCTCGGTGCCCGCCGGATCCCGGCCTGGGTCTTCGACTATACGAGCGACCTCGTGCGGCTCGAGCCGTGGCGGCCCGGCATCGTGGTCGAGAAGTCGGAGGTCGTCCGGCGAGCGCGCGCCGGCGAGCTCTACCCTCCGAAGACGACCCGCCACCGGATCACGCGGGAACTGCCTTCCCGGCCGGTCCCGCTCACCGAGCTCTTCGCGCCCGGGGTGCGGTCGGTCGCTCACCGCGCGGGGCGCGTGCGGTCGCGACGGGTCGTCAAGGACGCCGCGGACTCCGGATAGGGGAGCGGAAGCTCCCGCTCGGCGAAGCGCCGGACCGTATCGGCGAGCAGCCGCACCTCGACCGGGTGCAGCCGCTCACGAAGACTGTCCGGGGTGTCGCCCGGGACGATGGCGACCCGCTCCTGGGTGATCGTGGGCCCGGCGTCGAGGTCACTGGTCACGAGGTGGACGGTCACGCCGGTCTCGGCGTCCTTCGCCGCCAGGACCGCTTCTAGGACATGGTGGCCCCACATTCCCGGTCCCCCGTACCGGGGCAGAAGGGACGGGTGGATGTTGATCGCCCGTCCCCGCCACCGCGCGACCCAGGCCGGAGGGAGGACCCGGAGGAACCCGGCGAGCACGACCAGCTCCACCCCGTGCGCGTCGAGCTCGGAGGTGAGGTTCGCGGCCCAGGCCTCGGGCGCGAGCCCCCGGGTCGCGAGAAGGACCGTCGGATAGCCCCGTCGCCGGGCCTTGTCGACCGCGGGCGCGCTCGGACGGTCAGAGACGACGACGACGACCTTCGCGGGGAGACGTCCCGCGTCGATCTCCTCGGCCAGGCCGTCGAGGGTCGTCCCCTGGCCCGAAACGAGCACCGCGATCGGGAGAGGTGCGGGCATCGCCGATGGCGACGGGGCGGGGCTAGAAGAGGGTGGCGGAGGTGAACCGGAAAGCGCGGACCGCCGCCGCCGGTACGGTCGCCGAGGCGCCGCCCCGCTCGTCGGAGTAGATCCGCCGCTCTCGGCCGAGCGCGACGATCCCCCGGAGGAGCGATACGACGCTCTCGGTGAACCGGAGGTTCCGCACGGGCTCCGCGATCTCCCCCCGAACGATGCGGAACGTTCCGTCCCGGGTCATCCCGGTGATGATCCCGCGGCCCGGGTCGACGATCCGGACGTAGTGGAAGCGGGTGACGAGCAGGCCGTTCCGCGTCGTGCGGACGAGCTCCTCCTCGCTCGCCTCCCCCGGCGCAAGGAGGAGATGGCTCGGGAGAGGACCGTACTCGCCCCAGGGCGATTCGGGCGGAAGGGCATGACCGGTCGAGCGGCGACCAAGGCGCCCGCCGGTGACGAGGTCCGTCACGACGTCGCCCGCGATCCCGTGATCGACGAGGACCGTCCGATGGGTCGCGCTCCCCTCGGAGTCGATCGCCTGCGGGATCGTGGCGGTCGAGCGCGCATCGTCGACCAAGTGGACCAGGGGATCCGCGACCCGCTTTCCCCGCTGCATGCGAAGACAGCTCCATCCCTCGACCTCCCCGTGCCCGGAGAAACCGAGGTGACCGAGGAACGAGATCGCCTCCGCGAGCGCGGGGCCCCGGAGGACCACGCGGTAGGTGCCCGGCGGGACCCCGCGGGGCTCGCGGCGCGCGACGCGGTCGGCCGCCTCGCCTCCCAGTCGGGCCGGGTCGAGCCGCGCGAGGTCCCAGTGCGCCCCCTCCGACCAGCCCGAGACGGGCGGCTCGCGATCCGGACGGTCGACGAGCACGCTCGCCTGGCTCGCGGAGGTCCGGTCGTGCCGCACGCGCCCGGCGGAGTTCGCCACCAGGAGCTCCTCGTAGCCGATGTTCACGGCGCCGGCGATCCGTCCCTGCGGCGCCCCGGCGTTGGCGGCGGTGAGGATCGCCTCGGCGATCCGGGTCGCGGCCTCGGGGGTCGTCGACGCGGTGGACGGGGAGAACGCCACCGGTGCGATGCGTCGGGGGCCTCCGTCCGAGAATCCCGGGAACTTCGGGTCCTCGGGCGCGATCTCCGCGAGCGCCGTGGCCCTCCCCCGAAGTTCCGCGAGCCCCCGCGGGGAGGGGTCGACGCCGGTCGCGGTGGCGAGACGCGTCCCGTCCGCGACCCGATAGGAGATGTGGACCCCCTGGGCGCGGTGGGGCTGGTGGACCCGGCCGTTCGCGAACCGGATCGTCGTCCACGTGAACCGGCTCACGCGGACGTCCGCCGATCGACCGTGCTCGAGCCCCTCGAACGAGTGGGCGAGGTCCTCGTCGATCCGGCGGCGTGGGGCCATCCGCTCAGCCCCCCCGCACGGCGACGTGACGGAACCGGGCGACGGGGGCCCCATGACTGACGCCCATGACCTGGCCGGGCTGGCCCTTCCCGCAGTTCGGCACGCCCCACAGATGGTAGGTCGAACGGTTCCCGACCGCGTCGAGCGAGCTCCAGAACTCCGGCCCGATCCCGGAATAGAGCGCATCGCGCACGAGCGGTCCGATCTCGCCCTGAACGATCCGATGCCCGACCTCCGTTCCGAACTGGAAGTTGAGCCGCTTGTCGTCGATCGACCACGATCGATTGGTTTCGAGGTAGACCCCGTCGTGCACGCCTTCGAGGAGCTCCTCGAGCGAGAGATCGCCCGGAAGGAGGTCGATGTTCGTCATCCGTACGAGGGGCGCGCGGTTCGCCCCGTCGGCCCGTGCGGTCCCTCCCGAGCGGGAGAGTCCGAGGCTCGCGGCGGACTCGCGGTCGGAGAGGACTCCGACGAGCGTACCGTGATCGACGATCGGCGTCCGCTGCGCGGGCACCCCTTCGTCGTCCCAGCCGAACGTGCCGAGACCCCCGGGCTCCGTCGCGTCGGCCACGATGTTCATCTGCGCGCTCCCGTAGCGCAGGCTCCCGATCTTGGACGGTGCGACCCAGCTCGTTCCCGCGAAGCCGGCCTCCGAACCGAGGATCCGGTCGAGCTCCACGGCATGGCCGACGCTCTCGTGGACCTGGAGCGCGAGCTGGTCGGAGGCGAGGACGAGCGTCGTCGGCCCCGTGGGGCAGGCCGGGGCGTCCAGGAGCGAGCGCGCCTCCTCGCCGACCGCCGGGGCCCGCTCCACGAGCCCAAGGCCCTCGACGAACTCGTAGCCGGCTTGGGAGTAGTCACCCCCGAAGGACGTCGGGGCGCTGCGCCGCTCGACGCGGCTGCCGCGGACCGCGGTCGCGCTGATCCCGCTTCCCACGTGAAGGACCCGGGAGCGATACGACGCCCCCTCCGAGGAGAGGAACCATTTGCGGTTGTCCCAGGCCTGGAACGAGGCGGAGCCGCTCTTCACCTCCGGGCCGACGTGGAGCCGTGCCTCCGCGTCCCGTAGCATCGTGACGATCTCCTCGCGAGGTACCTCGAACGGGTCGCGCCGGAACTGCGTCGCATACTCCCCCCGCCGGGGCCGTTCGGCCTCTTCGGTGACGCGCAGTGCGCCCCGGACCGTGCGACCGGCCGCCCGCGCGAGCCGCGCCGCCATCCGGGCCGTGTCGCGGGCCGCCGATCGCGAGAGCTCCTCGGTCGCCGCGAACCCCCACGCCCGGTCGGTCCGCACGCGCACTCCGAGACCACCGTGCAGCGTATCGGTGAGCGCGTTCGCGGCCCCGTTCCGCACGCCGAGGTAGACATAGCGGAACGGGTCGGAGATGCGTGCGTCCGCGTAGACGATTCCCGTGCCCTGGGCGGCGTCGAGCGCGACGCGGAGCAGCTCTTCCACAGTGGATCCCTGACTGGCCCCGGCGAGCCGGCGGCCAAGGATAAGTATATTCCTGCGTGGTGGGCCCGGTCCCGGATCGAGGTCGTTCCCACGGCGCTTCGGCGCCGCGCGTTCGGGCTCGGTGGGGAAGGGGCCCGATGACGGAGACGACGTGGACGGAGGTCGATCGGTACTTCGAACGCACGCTCCTGGGCGACGACCCGGTCCTGTCCCAAGTGGTTCGGGAGAGCGAGGCCGCGGGGCGCCCGCCGATCCAGGTCACTCCCACCCAGGGGAGATTCCTCGGCCTCCTGGTCCGGGCGATGGGCGCCCGGCGCGTTCTCGAGCTCGGCACGCTGGGCGCCTTCAGTGCGATCTGCCTCGCCCGCGGACTGCCCGCCGAGGGCCGTCTCACGACGCTCGAGCTGAACCCGGTCCATGCCGACGTGGCGCGACGCAATGTCGCCCGCGCGGGCCTCTCGGAGAAGATCGAGGTCCGCCTGGGACCGGCGATCGACACGCTTCCGAGGCTCCTCGAGGAAGGCGCGGGTCCGTTCGATCTCTCCTTCCTCGATGCCGACAAGTCGCCCAGCGCCGACTACTTCGACTGGGCGCTCCGTCTCTCTCGACCGGGCAGCGTGATCGTCGTCGACAACGTGGTGCGGCAGGGGGGCGTACTGGAGGAATCGGACTCCAATCCGAGCGTGCAGGGGATCCGTCGGCTCATCGATCGGGTCTCCTCGGAACCCCGGGTGCGCGCGACGGGCCTCCAGACCGTCGGCGGAAAGGGCTACGACGGCTTCCTCTTCGCCGTCGTCGACCGGTAGGCCGGCCTCTCGGCCGCGTGGCTCGCGCCGCGCGTCCGACCGTCTACAGCATGACCCGGAGGTTGAGCTTCTCGGTGAGCTCCTTGTAGCGGTTGCGGATCGTCACTTCGGTGACGCCGGCGACCTCCGCGACCTCGCGCTGCGTGCGGCGCTCGCCGCACTGGACGGACGAGATGTAGATCGCCGCCGCCGCGACCCCGGTCGGCCCCCGACCGCTCGTGAGCTCGCGTTCGGTCGCTTCCTTGAGGATCTCGTTCGCGCGCGTCTGGATCTCGCCCTTGAGCTTGAGCTCCGAGCAGAACCGCTGGATGTAGTCCTGCGGGCGGGTTGGCATCAGCTTGAGATGCAGCTCACGCGTCATGAACCGGTACGTCCGTCCGATCTCCTTGCGTCCGATCCGGGACTTCGACGCGATCTCGTCCAACGTGCGGGGCACGTTGCACTGGCGGCAGCTGCCGTAGAGCGACGCGGCGACCACGCCCTCGATCGATCGCCCGCGGATCAGGTTGCGGTTGACCGCCTTGCGGTAGATCATCGCCGCCGTCTCACGGACGTTGCGCGGGAGCGCCATCCCCGAGGCGATCCGGTCGAGCTCGGCGAGGGCGAAGGCGAGGTTGCGCTCCGTCGCGTTCGAGACCCGAATGCGACGCTGCCACTTCCGCAGGCGGTACAGCTGGGCCCGGTTCCGCGTCGGGATCGACTTTCCGTACGGGTCCCGGTTCTTCCAGCCGATCTCGGTCGAGAGCCCCTTATCATGGATCGTGAGGGTCGTCGGCGCGCCGGTCCGCGCGCGCTTCTCGCCCTGCTCGGCGTCGAACGCGCGCCAGTCCGGTCCCTGGTCGATCATCGACTCCTCCAGGACCAGACCGCACTCGTCGCAGACGAGCTCGCCCCGCTCGTAGTCGCGGGTCAGGTGCGACGATCCGCAGCTCGTGCATCGTGTCGGCATCGCGAGGTCCTCCGGTCGGCCGTCGGGCTTCTCGATGTTTGTCGGAACCTCTCCCTCTGCCATGCGATCTTTCCCTCCCTATTCCCGAATCAGCGTCCTTCCGAGGAGCGCCACACCCTGCGCCGGCGTCGGCACGTTGCGCGGGCGGACACTATAGTACGGTCGGTGGACCGGCCCGAAGACCCGAACCACCTTTCCCCAGAGGATCCCCCGGGCGTCCCGCACCGTCGTGCCCTCGGGAACGACCTCGGAACCTACGGCGCGGACGGTGAGATGACCGGTGGGCGTGATAGAGAGTATCGTGCCGAGCTCGCGCGTTACCGGTCGCCCACCGCCTCGCGACAAGTGGTATAAACGACTTGCGATACGTATTTAACCGTTACGGTCGTGTTCGCGAACGGCCCCGACCGCGTCCGTTCTCCGAACCTTCCGGAGAGCTCGGGGGTGGCTCCCCGAAATCCGGGGGTACGTAGGGGACATAGAGGGAGGAACGAAACTTCGACCGGTCGGACTCCTCCTCCTCGTCGTCCGTGGGCGGCTCGTCGAGCTCCTCGGGCGACTCCTCCGCCGGGTCTCGCGTAGACGAAGGGGAGGTCCCCGGCGCCCGCGCCCCGGCCGCCGTTCCCTCCGGCGGGGGAGGATCCACCGCAGACTCGATGATCTCCGACTCGGAGGGGATCCCTGCGTCGACCTCCGGGGGCACGGCCTCCTCCGACGGGAGGACCGGCACGATCGGTGGTCCTTCGCTCGCGCGCTTCTTCTCCCGCGTCAGCCGGTCGACCTCGGCCCAGAGGGCTTCGATCTCCTCTTCGGGGGTACCGTAGCGCCGTTCCTCGCTGATGGCGGCCCGCACCTGGGCCATGAGCCGCGCCGCGCTCTGGGCGTTCCGCGCCTTCCCCTTGATCTGCTGCAGGCGGCGCGCGAGGTTCCGTGCCTCGAGAAGGATCTCCTCCTCCTCGCTCGGCGTCAGGGAGGGGATCGCCGGTGCCCGGGGGATGTGGACGACCGCGCGTCGGACCTCGATCAGTCGCTGCGCGGCGGTCGGGATGTTCTGGTCCTGCACCGCCTGGAGGAGCTGCGAGAACGCCTGGGTCGCCTCCAAGACCTCCTCGCCGCGGTCGCGGGCGCGCCGGATCGATGCGCCGAGCTGCTCCGCCTCCTGGAGGCAGAACTTCGGGATCGCGTCATTGAGGACGGCGAGGGCGAGCGAGGCGCTGGCCGCGGCCTTCTCGAGCGAGCCGGCGCTCAACGGCTCGTTCATCAGTCGTTTGCGGGGGTTCCCGACCCGGCTGTCAAGATGGAGGACGTCGACGCCGATCTTCTGCGCGACGGCACGTAGCTCGTCGACCCGGCGCAGCAGCTCACGGACCCAGGACCAGTCGGCACCTACCTTCGCGAGCAGCGCCTCGCCGCGCTTCACGATTCCCGCGGCCTGCATCGGCTGTCCCGCCTGGACCGCCGCATCGAAGCTCGTGCAGATCTGGTCCGTCGGGAACGGCAGGCCCTGCTCCTCGAGCGTCCTACCCTTCTCGGAGAGCTCGCGGAGGCGGTCGTCCCAGGCGGCAAGAGTCGCGTCTTCGCCCGCCGCCACCACTAGCTCACCGTCCGTTCGGTCGAGAGCATCCGCATGAGCCGGCTCAGTGCCTCGTCGGCCTCCTGGAGCTTGCGCGAGCGCAACAGCTCCGTCGCCTCCCGGATCTGGACCGCCGCCTCGCGCGACGTCTCGCTTTCCGGGGGCAGCGTCCGGACCCGACCGGCCAGCGTCCGGGCCTTCTTCAGGAGCCGACCCAGCATCTCGTCGTCGCTCTCGCGCGGCGGCGCCCGGGCCTCTCGCACCGCCGGTGCGACCACCGGCCGCTCGGCCGCCGCGCGCTCGAACTCCGTCAGCTCGTGCCGCAGGTCGCGCAGGTTCTGCATCGCTTCGGAGAGCCGACCCTTCCGGAGGTGCCGTCCGGTCTCGAGGTGGAGACGACGCGCGCGCGCGGCCGTGCTCGACTCCTCCGGGAACTTGTCGAGGGCCACGGCGCTCTTCTTGAGCTCCTCTTCGAGCGAGGCCGGGATCGCCTCGTGGAGGAGCACCAACGTCTGGGCCGCCCGCTGCGCGATGGCGGTGAGCGACTCCTGGGTCAGCTCCCCCACCTCCAGTCGGTCGCGGATCGCCGCGCGCTCCCCCGAGATCTCCCCGAGCGGGAACCGGAGCTCTTCGGCCGCGTGGTGCAGGGCATCGATCTGTCCGAGCAGGCTCTGAAGGCCCCGCCAATCGGACTCGAACTGAGCGTACTGACGCTCGACGTCGACGAGCTCGGCGACGGTCCGGCCCCGGTCGCCGGAGTCGATCGCCTGGGAGAGCCGGCGCAGGTCGTCTAGGACTGCCAGGCGAACCCCTTTCGTCCGGAGCTCCTGCTGATGCTGCTCGAGGGTCTCGAGCCGCTCGTGGAGCAGCCGATCGGTCTCGATGTCGAATCGCGCCTGAGTGGAGCGAAGGATCTCGAGCGCCTCGGCGACCCGCCCGTCCGCCTCGATGAGCGCCGCCTGACAGAGATCGCTCGTGACATCGGGACCGCGGCCCAGGCCGCGTACCAGGTCCATCTTGCCCCGCAGGTCCCGACTGATCGCCTCACTCAGTTCGGCCTCGGGAGAAGGAGGCGACACCGGGCTTAGGGCCGGGGTCCGCGTCGCGGGGGCCGGGGGGTGCGTCGCGACGGAACTTCCGTTCCCATCGGTCCCGAGCGCACCCGGATCGTCCCGGGAGCGAAGGCCCTCGATCGCCAGCGCCGTCGGGAATCCGCAGACCGCACAGTGGGCGACGGTCGACCCGATGGGTTGTTCGCATACGGGGCAGCTCGATGGCACGGAAAGAACCCTGTCGATAGGTGAGACGTTAAACCGGACTTTAACAGCTTTCTTCCGTCTGCGGAACGGGAAGGGCCCGGAACTTAACCCCCCGAAAACGTCGGGACGACCGTGAATCGGGCGGGCCGCTCGATCGGAAGGTCGAGCGGGACCGAGATGCCCTCCAGGAGTACGGCACTCCCCTCGGCGGCCAGCCCCCCGCGGCGGAGCGCGAGGCGGAGCGGAGCGCCCTGCGGTACGCGGACCTCGTGGCGCTCGACCGAACCGGCCCGGGTCACCTCGAGGACGACCGCGACCTCGGACGAGGGAGAGGCGCTGAGGGGGAGACTCCCCGTCGTCGGGGGCAGACCCCGGACGTCCTTTGAACTCCCGCGATGCATACGCATCACCAGATCTCGAATCTGGCGCCTTGGCCGAGCTAGGCTACCTCAGCTCCCGGGCGACCGGAGTTCCGCCCCGTCTTATGGTTTGCCGCGCCCCGACCGGGAGGGCGCCCGGCGACCGGGATTCGCCGGGTTGCCGATCGCCGCCTTCAATCGACGGATCGCCTCCACGGGGAACGGGTCGACCTTTCGTTGATCGGCAAGGAAGAGGCTCACATAGTCGCCGAGCGCGATCCCACGGACCAAGGCCACCAATCGATCGTCGGAGTCGAGCGTGACCTTGAGGGGCGTGGCCCCGCGGCTCCGGAGCAGCCGTTCGAGGTAGGAAAGACTCGCACGGATCGGGGGCGCCTCTCCCGACCACTCGAGGAAGAGCGGTGCGTAGCGCGCGGCCTCCGCCTTCCGGGTCGCATCCCACCCCACGATCGCGTTGTGGAACAGTTCGGGGACCTCGTCGAAGACCGCGAGCCGCTTCGCGTTCTCCTCGAACTGCGTCTTCCACCGGCGGGCGAGCGCGAGGAACGTGCTCTCGGCATAGACGAACGGCAGGCGGTTCCCGATCTTCTCGGCGAGGCGCGCGGCCGGTCCCCGCGGACGGACGTAGACGGAGATCGCCGCCTCGGTCTGGCGCGCGACCCGGGCGACCCGGCCCTCGTTCGACTCCGGGAACCACGGGTCGAGCAGACCGAGGATCGCGCCGAGCATGTGACCCACCGCGCTGCGCGGCTGGGGGATGTCGGAGGGAAGGACGAGGAGCGGCACGCCGTCCCGGGTCGCTCGTTCCGCGAGGAGCCCTCCCGAGGAGACGACCGTGCGGTGCGCGCCGACACGTCCCGCCGCCTCGTAGGAGTGCAGCGTCTCCCAGGTGTTGCCAGAGTAGCTCACGAGGACCACATGGCTGTTCGGGCCCGCCGCCCGCGGAAGTTCCGAGGATCGGTTCACGATGAGCGCGGCCGGTGTCTCCGCCTCGATGACGCCCCGGGCGAGGTCGGCCGCGATCGCCGATCCCCCCATCCCGACCGCCACCACGAGCGGCGACGAGGGGTCCGCGGGCGCGGAGAGCTCCCGGCCCTGACGGAACCCCGCCTCGAAGGTCGTCGGGAGGCTCGCGGCTGCCGCGCGCATCCGTTCCGGTCCGTTCGAGGTATGGTTCGACATAGGGGACTCCGGTCGTTCCGGAGGAGATATCGGTTGCGGGAAGGTGGAAGGGGTTCCGAAACTAATAGAAGCGCGCGCCCCTTCTGCGAGGGTGACGGGGGCCCGACGGGCGCCCGGTTTGGGCGATAGACCGTGTCTGCGCAGGCGGTTCCGGAACGACTCCCGCCCGGACGCGTGTCGACGGGAACGCCGGGTCTCGACGCCATGCTCGAGGGTGGCCTGGTCGCCCGTCGGCCGTACCTCATCGTCGGGTCCTCCGGCACCGGCAAGACGACCCTCGCCCTCCAGTTCCTGATCGAAGGCATCCGGCGCGGGGAGCGGGTCCTCCTGGTCACGATGGACGAACCGCCCAACGAGATGCGGATCAATCACCGCCTTCTCGGTCCGGAGCTTTTGCAGGTCGAGGTCTTTGACGCGATTCCCGACATCATGCGCTACGAGCGCGTGCCGTTCAAGGACATCGCCTCGGTCCGACAGGCGGTCCCGTTCGGGAAGATCCCGCTCGAGATCCGACGCTCGCCCGAACTGACGGCCGTCGAGGTGACGATGACCGGCCTCGAACAGATGCTCCGGAGCGAGGTCCAGCGGCGCACGTACTCGCGGGTCGTCATCGACTCGTTGACGGCGCTGCAGTACTTCTGCATGAAAGGATTCGACCCGACCGCCGGGGCGCAGGCGTTCCTGCGGTTCCTCTCCGACCTCCACGTCACGACGGTCCTCACGGTCGAGTCACCGCTCGAGGACGTCGACACGCCCGAGCGCATGCTCGCGCGCGGAGAGATCCGGCTCTTCCGCTGGGAGCTCGACGGTCGAACCGTTCGCGCGATCGGTGTCGAGAAGTTCCGGGGGAGCTCCCACGATGTCCGCCTCCACCCGTACCGCATCGGCCCGCAGGGTCTCGCCATCAACCTCGAGGTCACGATCTCCCGGGACACCCGGCAGATCACCGAGACGAAACGTCTGGTCGAGGCGGCGCCGTCGGCCGTGGCCCTGCCGCATCCGGCGGAGGAGGCGATCACTCCGCTCGACCCCCTGGCCGAGGAGGTGCAGGACCTCGTCCTCGTGGGGGCCGACGTGGCGCCCCTGCGGGAGGAGATCGACGCGGCCCTGCGGGCCGCCTCGCAAGGCGATCTCGCCCTCGCACGAGGACGGCTTTCCCGGGCGAACGCACTGGTTATCGGTCTCTCGGGTTCCCTGGCCGACCGGATGAAAGAGCCCGCGCCGTCGGACGCGAAGGTCGCCGAGGCGTTCCAGCGGATTGTCCAGCGGAGCGAGGCGGCCCGCACCGGCATGCCGCCCACGAAGCTCCCGCCACCGAAGCTCCTCCAGGTCCAGCTCGAATGGGTCCTCTCGCTCCTGCACGAGGCCGCGGTGCCCGCGCCTCCCGCGGTCGGTGCGGAGGCGATCACACCCTCTCTCCCCGGGGGCCAGATCCGGGGCAGCTCCGACGCCGGTGCGCTCGCCCCGCCGGCGCCACCCGCGGCCGAGCATCGGGCGGGCGAGACGCCGCCAGAGACCGCCGAGACGGCGGCGGAGCTCGCCGAGCCTCCCGCGATCTCTCGCCCGCCGGCCCTCGAGGCCACGGAGGCGAGCCTCCCGGGACCCGAGGTCGCTGGACCGGTCGCGGAACCGACCGCCGTCCCGCCGGCAGCGGACGTCGCGTTCCCCGAGGGGCTCGCCGAGTCACCGGTGACCGAAGCTACTTCACCGGTTCCGGAACCGCCCGCGGTGGACTCCGGGATTCCCCCTTCGGACATGGGCCTCACCAATCCCGAGGCTCCGGGACCTGTCGAAGAGTCCGCCCCGGAGTCCGTCGAGGGGATCCTCGCCTCGGCGGGACCCTCGCCGGACCTCGCGACCGAGCCCCTGTCGGCCGGGGAGACCACCGACGCCGATGGGCTCGCACCGTCCCCTTCCATCCCGTCGGTTCCGTCGCCAGGACCCGACGCGAATCGCCCTCCTATCGCAGCGTCAGAGAACCCGCCGGTCCCCGTCGTGGAGGCACTTCCCCCCGCGCCCCCACGAGCGGTGGACCAAGGGGAGACGACACGACCCCTCCGGGCCTGGACGCCCCCGGCGCTACCGACCGCGACACGCCGGTCCGCCCCTGCCGCCGACGACGAGCGCGTCCCGTCACGGCCGACCCTAGAGAAGCTTCCGTCGCCCACGGTCCCCGGGACCACGCAGGCGCGTCGTCCCCCGCTCCCAAGGTCGATCGAAGAGCTTCTCACCCCGTCGGAGGGTCGCCCTCCACGAGAGCACGCACGAGCGGCGCCATCGGGTCGGGCCCCCGGCCCGGCCGCTCCCGTCCCGCCGGTGACGGCCCGGCAGGCTCCGGTACCGGCCCCGACCGCCGCGGCCGTTCCCGCGGCGCCCGCCTCCGAAGCCCGGCCCGCGCCGGCTCCCGCCCCCGCGAAGCGGAAGCGCAAGCCCCGGTCGACTCCGGCACGGAAGAGGCCCACGGCCGGCGCGACCCCGGTCGCTCCGTCCCCTTCGGACGTCCCCTCCGTCCCAAAGGTAAGCGCCCCCGGGCTATCTGTAGAGGTCCCCGCTGACCCGACGAAGACGGCACCCGAGCCGGCCGCGCCGAAGCGCAAGCGTCGTCCGGCCCGCAAGCGCAAAGCGCCACCGGTCGTCGCGGCCCGTCCCGGCCCGTCCCCCTCTTCGGAGGACGGGGCGGCGTCGGTCGCGTCTCCCCCTCCCTTGCCGACGCCGCCGCCGGTGCCCCCCGAGGAGCACGGCGCCTCGGAGGAGCCGCCGTGATCCCGACCGCCGAGCTCCGGCCGGAGCATCGCGTGTCGACCGGGATCCCGGGCCTCGACCGGATGCTCGGCGGAGGTCTCGTCGCCGGCCGACCGTACCTCGTCACGGGAGGAACGGGCAGCGGGAAGACGCTCCTCGGGCTCCAGTTCCTCCTCGAGGGCCTCCGCCGGAAGGAGGAGGTCCTGCTCGTCGCGGTCGACGAACCTCCGAACGAGATCGTCGAGAACGTGCGGGCCTTCGGCTGGGACCTCTTGCCCGTGAAGACGCTCGACGCGAACCCGGGGACCCGGGCGATCAAGCGGAACCTGGCCGTTCAGGAGATCCGCACGATGACCGATCTCAAGTCGATGCGAGACCTCTCGCAGGAGCAGAAGCGATCGAGCGACACCGAGGACATCTCGATCCAGTCGGTCCAGCTCAAGTTGCGTCAGCAGATGGCCGACCGCATGTTCCGCCGGGTGCTGGTCGATTCGATCACCTCGCTCCGCCGGTTCGCGATCAAGTCGTCGGTCGACCCACAGGCAGAACGCACCGAGATCCAATCGCTCCTCCGGTTCCTGTCCGAGGCGGGCGTCACGACGCTGATCACGGCGACTCCCAGCGACCCGGGGGTCCTGACGCCCGAGGAGGTCCTGACCCGCGGGGAGATCCTGGTCACGCGAAAGTGGATCGGGGATCGGTCGGTGCGTCAGATCAAGATCGTGCGCATGCGCGGCTGTGCGCACGACCCCGAGCGACGTCCCTTCGTCATCACGAACCAGGGTATCCTGCTCGGCTAGGGGCGCTCGTCCCACCGTACCTCGGGCCGAGCATCCTTCCCGGCGCTGGCAGGCTCCGACCTCTTCCGGATATCGCGGCTCTCGGTCGTCCGGATTCCGGACGACCATTGGGTCCGGATCCTTGCCCGGGTGAGCGTGCGCCCGAGGACCGACGTTCGTACTACGGAAGCGGCGAGGGGTGGCGGGCAAGGAGGCGGGATACGGCGGCCGCGAACGGCCGCGCGGCGTAGACACTGACCGCCCACTCGGACGCCGGGCGGGTCGCAAGCGTGCGCCACGGACTCGGGCCGTGGAACGGGTAGGTCGTGCGACCCCCGACGAGCAGTCCGATCCCGCCCCAGTCGTCGCCCGGCTCCGTCCGGGCCCCGAGGCCGACGAGATCGATCAGCACCGAGCCCGGCGGGGCGCCGACCCCGGCAGCGACCTCGTCCTCCACCGAGCGACGCTCGGCGGGACGATCGAGCCATCGGCGCCAGGTCCGTCGTGCCGGGCCCCCGACGGTCCTCCAGCCGAACGCCCGCTTGTACAGGCGCCGCTCGACCAGGCCCTCCACGAGCGCTCGGCTGATCCCACCGGCCTCGGAGAGCCGCACGAGGAGCTCGCCGTCACGCGTGGAGAAGAGGGGACGGGCCGCCTCGGGATAGCCGGCGATCCGCTCGACGGCCGCCTGAGCCATCAGCTCGGCCGCGCGCACGGTCTTGTGGAAGTACACGGAGGAGTACATCAGCGCCCGACCCACGAGAAAGCCCTCCACCGCGCTGCGTCCCTTCTCCTCGTAGACCAGACGGCCCCGGACGGCGCGCAGGGTGTCGAGCAGTCGAACGGCGTCGATCGCTCCGTGCGCCACGCCCGTGTAGTACGCGTCCCGCTGCAGGTAGTCGATCCGATCGGCGTCGATCGGTCCGTGGAGTAGGGAGCGGAGCAGCCGGGAGGAGGAGATCCCTTCTCTCGGATCGATCAGCCGCGCGATCGACCTCGGCTCGAGCGCGTATCGCTCGAGGACCCCGGGGACGTCGGACTTCTCCGCCGGCCAGGTCGGATCGGTCCCCTCGATCCGGGCGCAGGAGAGCCGCTCGTGCGGCCGGCCGAGGACCTCCACCATCGGTCCGTCCAGCGTGTGCGAGAACGGTCCGTGACCGATGTCGTGGAGCAGCGCACCGGCGGTGACACGCTGGGTGTCGGCCTCGTCGAGGCCGAGGCGCGCCGCCATCTGCTCGGCGACCCAGTAGGCGCCGAGCGAATGCTCGAGCCGGGTGTGGTTCGCGCCGGGGAAGACGAGGTGGGCGAAGCCGGTCTGCCGCACGCCCCAGAGACGTTGGAACTCCGGCGTCCCCACGAGGTCGAGCGCCACGCCGCGGAGCGCGATCGGTCCGTGGACCGGATCGAAGATCGACTTCCGCGGGCCGCGGGCCCGGCGCGGTCGGGGCATCGCACACGCCCGAGGCATGGTGGCGGATAAGTCGACGGTGGGATTCGGCCGACCCGAGGACCAACGTATTTATCGCGACAGGTCCGTCCTCTCCCAGTCATGGCAGAGATGGCGTCCGGCGCGAAGCCGGACGGGGACCCTCTCGACGATGCCCGGAACCTCTGGCGGGCCGTCGAGGACGCCGAGACCGGGACGGACAAGGCCCGGTACCTGAGCTCGCTCAAGGGGTTCCTCGCGCTGATCGAGTCGAACGCCGCCGCGCTCCGACCGGCGGCCGCCGAGCTCGCCCCGCTCCTCGACGAGGCCGCGATGGCCTTCTCCCGGTCGACCCAGCCGGACCTCGCCCGCCGGGCGATCGACCTCGGACTGTCGATGAGCCCGGGATCGTCGTCGCTCCTGCATCACAAGGCGCTGATCCTGCTCTCCCAGAACCGCGACCTCCCCGAGGTCGTCGCGCTGGTCGACGCCGCGATCGAGGCGAACCCCCACGACAAGGGGCTCTGGGCGACGCGGGCCGACGCCCTTCGCCTCCAGGGGCAGAACGCGGAGGCGGTCGAGGCCTACCTCCACGCCCAGCAGCTCGATCTCTCGTCGACGCAGTTCGTCGACAAGGCGCTCAAGCTCGCGCCGCAGAACCCGAGGGTCCTGCGCGCGAAGCTGGAGCTCGCCCGTGCCCTCGGGGGGGACGTTCCGGCGCTTTCCGCGTGCGACGAGCTCCTTCGGTCGAACCCCGATGACCTCGAGCTGCTGCACGCCCGGGCCGAGCTCCTCGCGGCGCTCGGCCGCTCCGAGGAGGCGCTCGAGCCCCTGGCCCGGGTGCGGGCGACCCGACCGGACGACCCGCACGCCGCGATGCTCCAGGCGCGCATCCTCTTCCGGCTCGACCGCCCCGACGAGGCGCTTCCGGTCGCGAAGTCGATCATCGAGTCCCGCTCCTCCCCCGACGGTTCGACGCTCGCGGAGGTCGCGACGCTGGCCGAGGCGAAGTCTCCCGACCTCGCGCTCGCGGCCCGGGAGCGACTGCGTGAGGTCGAGCCCCGGAACGTCCAGAACCTGCTCGAGCTACGGGCGCTCGCGACGCGCCTCGACC
Source organism: Thermoplasmata archaeon (assembly GCA_046704665.1). Taxonomy (GTDB): domain Archaea; phylum Thermoplasmatota; class Thermoplasmata; order Lutacidiplasmatales; family UBA184; genus Lutacidiplasma. The sequence continues at coordinate 112,110 of JBJKRJ010000068.1, forward strand.
GACCCGAGGCCGCCCTCGCGGCCTGCCGGGCGGTCCTCGCCGCGCACCCGGAAAACCTCGAGGCGATGCGGGGCATCGCCGAGATCGAGCTCTCCCAGGGTCACACCGAGGCCGCGGTCGAGGCCTACCGCGCCCTCCTCAAGGCGCATCCCCACGCGGTGAGCGAGCTTAGGAAAGGGCTCGAACTCGCAAGGGACGCGAACCAGCCCGACGCGGTCCGCGAGTTCGCTGCGGCGATTCTCTCCGAGGACCCCGTCGACCTCTCGGCCCAGCTCGCCCTCGCGCGCAGCCTCTCGGCGGCGGGCGATGTGACCGAGGCCGTCAAGGCGTACGATGGGCTCATCGCGTCGCACCCGGGAGAGCTCGCCTACCTAGCCGAGAAGAAGGAGGTCGTTGCGCGAACGAACGACCCCGAGCAGCTCGCGCCGGTCCTGGACGAGCTCTTCCGCCTCGACCCGACGCGCACGGAGGTCGCGGTCGAGCGAGGGAATCTCTACCTCGGAATGGCCTACGACCGTCCGGAAGGGACCGTCGAGCGCGACCGCGCCGCCCGGACGGCGCTCGTCTCCTACGAGCGAGCCTCCAGCGACCCCGAGGCGGCGAGCGTGGCGCAGCTCGGGATCGCGCGGGCCTCCCGCCTCATCGGGGATCACGACCGCGCCGTCCGAGGGTACCAGGCGTTCCTCGACCAGGATGCGAATGGGCTGCGGCACGACATCCTGAAGGAGCTCGGCCACGCGCTCCGCGAGAACGGACGATACTCCGAGGCGTCCGTGGTCTACGGCCGGGCGATCGCGGGGGGTCTCGAGGACCCGGACCTGTTCTGGGGCGCGGCCGAGGTACTCGCGCAGCTGAACCAGGAGGCCCGCGCCCTCCAGCTCCTCGATTTCCTCCTACGACGCGAGCCGTCGAACCCCCTCTACCTGCGCAAGAAGGGCCAGCTCCTGCTCAAGACCGGGAAGCGATCCGAGGCGTTGCTCGCCCTCCAGCAGGCGGTGCAGGGAGCGCACGGGGACCCGCACTCGTACTTCGAGGTCGCCGAAGCGCTGCGCGCGCAGGGCACGTACGTCGATGCGATCTCGTACTATCGCCAGGGTCTCGGCCTCGATCCGAAGAACCGGCACGGGCGGCTCGCCCTCGCCGAGACCCTGCAGCTCGCGGGCCAGTATCCCGAGGTCGTCGACCTGGTCGACCCGCTCCTCACCGAGGACCCGAACGACCTCGCGGCATGGAAGGTGCGCGGGGATGCGCTCCGCGCGCTCGGCCGGCCCTCCGAGGTCCTGTACTCGCTGCGGGCGATCCTCCTGCTCGAGCCGGAGAACGGACCGGCGCTCCTCGAGATGTACCGGCTCTACCGGGACGCCAAGGAGACGAAGGAGGCGTACGAGACCCTCGGCCGACTTCTCGCAACCGAGACCCCCGAATCCCAGGATGCGACGCTGCATCTCGAAAGGGGGGACCTCGCGGCCGCCCTCGGTCTCACCGACGAAGCGAACCAGTCGTACGAGCGCGCCGCCCAGATCGACCCGGTCTATGGGGTCGAGATCGCGATCCGTCGCGCGCGGCTCCGTCTCGGCTCGGGGCGTCCCGATCTCGCCCTCGAGGTCCTCGAGGAGGGGCTGAAGGCGCACCCGGAAGGCGCGCCGCCCAATCTCGCCGCCCTCCTCCTCCGCGCGGAAGTCCTCGAGTCGCTCGAGCGACCCACCGAGGCCCAGGCCGTCTACGAAGAGGTCCGTGCGCGCGAGCCGAAGTCGCCGGTCGCCCTCGCCGGGATGGCGCGGTCGATGCTCGCCGAAGGCAAACATCTCGAGGCCTCGGAGTTCCTCCGGTCGGCGATCCCGCAGGTCCCACCCCAGGAGAGCCTGTTCCTCCTGCTGGCCGAATCGCTGAGCGGCCTCGGCCACCTCGACCTCGCCAGCGACGCGCTGAAGAAGGCCGTCGAGGTGCTGCCGAAGAGCGTGGCCCTGTGGGGACGGCTCGGGGAGATCGGGGTCGCCCGGCAGGATTGGCCCGACGCTGCGAGCGCCTTCGCCCATGCCCTCACGCTGAGCCCCGGCAACGTCGAGACCCTCCTGCGGGCCGGCTTCGTCGCGGAGCGGATGGAGCACCCGAACGAGTCGCTCGCCTTCTACGAACGGGCGACCGACGCCGACCCGTCGTCCAAGCAGTCCTGGACGAACCGCGGACTCGCCCTCATCGCGACCGGACGCCCGATGGACGCGGTCGGGGCGTTCGACCGGGCCCTGGCGCTCGACTCCGATTACGCCCCCGCGAAGGACGGCAAGAAGGTCGCGATGCAGCGGACGCGCGACGTCGAGCTCCAGCGGTTCGGCCGGGAGGCGCTCCTCCTGGAAGCGCGGCTCAACCGAACGGTGGCGAAGAACGACCTCTTCGTCACGCTGCACGTCCCTTTCGAGTTCCTCGAGCCGGTCCTCTCGGCGATCGGCAAGACTCCGAAGATCGACCTCGAGCGCCTCGATGCGGGCGAGGTCCGCGACCTTGAGAACGCCTCCTACCACCTCATCACGTCGGCGCTCGCGCGCCGCCCAGCGGGGATCGAACGTCGCGGGTTCACCCTCGCGGACGTCGCGGTGCTCGCCCCGCCGTCGTACTCGCTCGTCCAGATCCAGCAGTTGTTCGGGTACCTCAAGGCGGTGCTCGAGGCCGAGCTTCGCGCCGAGAACCTCGCCCTCACGCCGGATGTCGAGGCCCTGGCCCGGCAGGCGTTGATCCTCCCTCCCCAACAGCGGACCCTCTTCCAGATCGTGAAGAACCTCCGGGTCGGGATCTACAAGGCGCGCCTGATCAAGGTCGTCGAGGAGGCCGGCTCGGCCGTCCATGCACCGCTTCCGTCGCTCGACCTCGGAGCGTACTCGCCCGAGTTCCGGACGGCCGAGGGCGAGGAGCCGGCGTCCGAGTCGGAGGAGTTCGGCGCCTCCCCGGCCTCTGCGGGCCCCGGCTCGACGGACGAGGGAGCCGTCGAGGGCTCGCCGGCAGCCCCGGCCGACTGGTCGGCCGAGCCTCCCGCGGCGGCCCCGACCGTCCCCGCTGCACCGGCGCCGGGGGCGGCGAAGCGGGGCCCCGCGGCCCGCTGCGTGGGGTGCGGAGGGATCGCCTCCGTCGTCCACTCGTGTTCCGCGCCGCTCTGCCAGCACTGCGTCGGACAGTTCCCGAACTGCCCGAAGTGCGGTCAGCCGATCTCGACCGCGACCACGGATGCGCTCGAGGGGGTCGTCATGCAGGCGGCCCCCCATGCGTCGCACGGCGGGGGAGCGCTCGGTGGGCTGCGCGGAGTATTCACCCGCTCGAAGAGCGCGTCCGCCAAGCCCTCCGCCGGCAAGGGCAGCCCCCGGGCCGAGCACGCCGCGAGACCGGCCCACGCGGCCGGCGAGAAAGCGAAGCCCAGCCCGCCGACGGCGGCTCCCCCGGCCCCCCACCGGGAACCGGTGGTGACGGGAGGGACCGGTGCCCCGGCGGCCGCGAAGGCTCCCGCGGAGCCCCCGGCTCCCCCGGCGGCGCCGGCGAAACCGCGTCGTGAGAAGCACGACGACGAACCGCGACTGTAGCCTCCCCGCCGCCGGGCCGCACCCTCTTATAGTCCCGGCCGCCTCTTGTTCGAAGGGATTCCGTGGCGACCACCACGCCTTCGCTTAAGCCGGTGCGGGACCGCTGGAGCGGTCTCGTTCTGACGGTCCTGTTCCTGGTCATCGCGGCGGTGCTCTTCACCGCCATCTATCTGTCGCTGCCGGGCCAGCAGCACTACTGGGCGCTGATCACGATCGGGATCCTCTCGCTGATCTTCGCGCTCGCCTCCTACCTCCTCGAGTCGGCCTCGCGCGAGCCGACCGCCCAACGTTCGCTCGCGTGGGGCTTCTTCGGGATGGGGTTCGCCGTCCTGTTCCTCACGGTAGGGCTCGCCCCGACCTACGGTCTGATGACGGCCGCCCTCGCGCTCTACAGCTTCGTCGTGATCCTCGCCGTCCTCCTCGTCACGGTCGCGCTGATCGCGTGGCGCGGCCGGGCCGTGCGCGCGACCGAGAACCAGCAGGTCAGCCGGGCGTCGTGGCGCCACGAGCCGGCGCCGTCGGCGTTCTCCTATGCGGCCGCGAACTCGCCGAGCACTCCCGCGACCGCACCCCCGCCGCCGGCCCCGAGCCCGCCCCCTCCGCCCCGGAGCCCTTAAGATGGCGATGGACACCAATCCTCCGGCGATGGCGACTCCGACGAGCTCCGCGACGTGTCCGAAGTGCGGGACCCCGGCTCCTGCGGGGGCCCGGTTCTGCAACGCCTGCGGCTCCTCGCTCTTCGTCCAGGCCGGGAGCTCGACCGGCACGTCGGCCCCCGCCGGGGCGCCTCCGGTCGACCTGCGACAGCGCGTGGAGGACAACCGCGGGGTGCTGAAGCGGCTCCAGCTGCTCATCCCCGGATTCCGCGGCTACCGTCAGGGCGAGGACATCCGGGAGGCCGACAGCTTCCTCCGCATGCAGGTGGCGGACAAGATCCGGAACGCCCGCGCGACGGTCGAGAACTCGCGCCAGGCGCTCGCGAGTGCGGGCCAGTTCCAGGTCCTCAACGACCTTGCGCCGCTCATCGCGAGCCTCTGGCAGCTCGAAGGGGAGATCCGCCACGCGGAACAAGGGTACACAGGGATCTCCCCCGCCGTCCGCATCAATCCGCAGCAGCTCGACCGGCTGTACGAGTACGACTACGGCTTCGCCGAGGCGGCCGACCAGCTGAACCAGACCCTTTCCTCCCTTCCCTCCCTCGAGATGGGAGGAGATGCGTCGAAAGCCCCCGCGCTCGTCGCGACGTCGCGCGGGCAGGTGAACCAGCTGGAACAGGCGTTCAAGGCGCGCCTCCAGGTGATCGAAGGGATCCGGATCTCCTAACGCGGTCGATCGGAAAGGAACACGGGGAACAGAGCGATGGTCACGAACAAACCGATACCCCAGAGCGGTGGGAGCCTGATCGGGGCGACGACGGTCAACTGGGAGGACGCCTACAAGGGGAACAACGTGATGTGGCGCGTTCCGCGCAACATCCGATGGAACGACAACATCGTCGTCCGGCAGGACGAGACCGCCGTCTTCTACCGGGACGGAAAGGTCCTGGCCTACCTCGACAAACCGGACCGGTACGCCCTGACGAGCATGAACACCCGCCTGATCGGCGGGCTGATCCACGCGCTCTCGGGGGTCCGCCAGGAGGCCGAGGTCTACTACCTCCAGCGCCGGCTCTTCGATGGGAAGTTCGGGAGCGCCGAACCGTACGTCTTCCGCGACCCGGACTTCGGCATCGTCAACCTCCGGGTCTTCGGCAGCTATCGCTGGCGCGTCGGCGCGCCGGACAACTTCATCAACCAGTTCGTCGGGACGTTCGGCGCGGTCTCGACGCCGGACGTCGAGACCCGTCTGCGCGAGCAGATGGTCCTGCTCGTCTACAACACGCTCGGCAAGATGAAGGAGCAGGGGATGCGGGTCACCGACCTCGCCTCCCAGGTGATGACGATCGAGCAGGCCGTGCTGGGGTTCGCCCCGCAGCACTTCGGTCCGCTCGGGGTCGAGATCAGTCAGGTCCAGGGGCTCTCCATCAACCTCCCCGACGAGGTCACGAAGGCCGTCAACACCCGCTCGGAGATGGGCGTCCTCGGCGTCAACTACATGCAGTACCAGGCCGGACAGGCGATGACCACCGCGGCCGCGAACCCCTCCGGGGGCGCCGGCGCGATGGCCGGTGCCGGGGTCGGGCTCGGCGCGGGGCTCGGTATCGGCTACGGGATGGCGGGCCAGATGCAGGGCACCTTCGGATCCGGCTCGGGCCAGCCGTGCCCGAAGTGCGGTGTGATGGTGCCCGCGGGGAACCGCTTCTGCCCGAGCTGTGGGGCCTCGATGTCGGCGCCCGCCGCCGCGGCCGGCCCTCCGTGCCCGAAGTGCGGCCAGCCGACCCCGGCCGGGGTCAAGTTCTGCCCGAACTGCGGCGCCTCCCTGGCCCCCGCTCCGCCGAGGAAGTGTCCGAAGTGTTCGGCCGAAGTGCCCGCAACCAGTAAGTTCTGCCCGAACTGCGGTCAGGCGATGGGTCCGTAGGTCTTCGGATCGACGGGCTCGTCGGAGTGCGACGCGAGATGATCTTCTGTCGGAAGTGCGGGGCGGAGCTCCCCGATGACGCGCGGTTCTGCTCGAAGTGCGGCGCGTCGATCGGGGGAGAGGCGGGCGGAGCCCCTGGGGCGGGAGGCACCGGAGGTGGACCCGGCGGTGCGTCGCGGACCCTGCTCGCACCGGTCGGGGCCCAGGAGCTGAAGTGCCCCTCCTGCGGGGCGCCGATCCACCCGGTCTTCGGCGAGATGGTGATCACGTGCGACTACTGCGGGGGTTCCGTCACCCTCGGCGGCCAAGGCTGGAAGGAGATCAACAAGCACACGATGCTCTCGCTCAAGGTCGGCGACCGAGAGGCGGCCCTCCAGGTGGTGAAGGCCTTCCTCGATCAGGGGTTCTTCCACCGCCACACCTTCGAGGAGGCGAAGCTCATGGAAGGCAAGCTGAGCTACGTCCCGTTCTGGGTCCTTCCGGCCTCGGCCTCGACGACGTATCAGTACCAGGCGGTCGCCACGTCGGTCGGGGCGACCGTCGGAACGATCGCCGCCGGCGCGCTCCTCGGGAGCATGCTGGGTGGTGGCCGCGGAGGGTACGCCGTGCTCCCGATCCTGGCCGGGCCGGTGGTCAACCCGACCCGGGCCCAGACGATCTCGGGCGAGTACGAGTACCCGATCGTCGCCGTGAAGGCGATGGGTGACTACCAGCCGAAGGACTACCAGTTCTCGCTCGCCGACCGCTCGTTCTTCGACCGGAAGGCGGTGCCGCAGGGGACCCCGGTCCTGAACGGCGACGTGGGCGAGGACGTGGCTCAGCACGCCGCGCGCGCCTACGTCCAGCAGCTTCAGTCGGAAGAGGCGCACCACAAGCACGGGATGATCTCGAACATCCAGACCCAGGTCACGGTCTCGGACGGGGAGCTGCTCCATGTGCCGGTCTGGTACTTCCAGTTCGACCACGATGGCGAAAAGCAGGTGGTCCTCGTCGACGCGAACGCGGGCAAGGTCATTCAGACGATCGAGCGGTAGGGGGCGCGGTGCGCTCGCCTCCTTCCCGTACCGGACACGCTCTCGCGGCGCGGTACGAAGTGGAGAGTGGGCTCGCATCTTTAAG
>JBJKRJ010000069.1:0-66537 GCA_046704665.1 Thermoplasmata archaeon
CCGATAACCGCCTTCCGATTTCAAGACCCGCGCGTAGGGCGCTCCCGGGAACACGATGGCGGGGCGAGGGCACCCGAGAGCCGATGTCGTTTCGGGAGGGCGCTTCTCGGCGAAAGACCGTGACAAATTCTAAATACGAGCGCCTTTTGGCCGCGCCCGGAAGGACCCCTCTATGGCACAGAAGCCCCACCTGAACATCGTGTTCATCGGCCACGTAGACCACGGGAAGTCGACCACGGTCGGTCGACTCTTGCTGGATACCGGCTACATCCGCCAGGAAGAGATCGACAAGTTCCGTAACGAGGCGGAGGCGAAGGGGAAGGCGACGTTCGAGTTCGCCTGGGTCATGGACGACCTCAAGGAGGAGCGCGAGCGCGGGGTCACGATCGACATCGCGCACCGGCGGTTTGACACGCAGAAGTACTACTTCACGATCATCGACGCTCCCGGCCACCGCGACTTCGTCAAGAACATGATCACGGGGACGAGCCAGGCCGACGCGGCCGTGCTGGTCTGCTCGGCGGCGGAAGGCGTCCAGGAGCAGACACGGGAGCACATCTTCCTGTCGCGGACCCTCGGTGTCACGCAGCTCATCTGCACGATCAACAAGATGGACCGACAGGAGGTCAACTACTCCGAGGCCAAGTACAACGAGGTCAAGGAGGAGCTGACGAAGCTGCTCAAGAACGTGGGCTTCAAGATCCAGGAGCAGGTGACGTTCCTCCCGATCTCGGCGTTCAAGGACGACAACATCAACAAGGCGAGCCCCAACCTGCCGTGGTACAAGGGACCGACCCTTCTCCAGGCGCTGGACAACCTCAAGGTCCCCGAGAAGCCCACCGAGAAGGCGCTCCGTCTGCCGGTCCAGGACGTCTACACGATCACCGGGATCGGAACGGTGCCGGTCGGACGGGTGGAGACCGGGAAGATCAAGGTCGGCGACAAGATCATCTTCCTTCCGAGCGGGAAATCCGGCGAAGTGAAGTCGATCGAGATGCACCACGAGTCGATTACCGAGGCGATCCCCGGGGACAACGTCGGGTTCAACGTCCGGGGGATCGACAAGAACGACATCCGTCGGGGCGACGTGGCGGGACCGGTCTCGAACCCGCCCACGGTCGTCGAGAGCTTCGTCGCGAACATCCAGGTCCTGAACCACCCGAGCGTCATCACGGTAGGCTACACGCCCGTCTTCCACTGCCACACGGCGCAGGTCGCGTGCGAGTTCACCGAGCTCCAGAAGCGGCTCGACCCGAAGACGGGCCAGGTCGCCGAAGAGAACCCCCAGACGCTGAAGACCGGGGACGCGGCCGTCGTGAAGATCACCCCGAAGCGACCGCTCGCGATCGAGAAGTACAAGGAGTTCCCCCAGCTCGGTCGGTTCGCGGTCCGCGATATGGGCCAGACCGTCGCTGCCGGCGTCGTCGTCGACGTCAAGAAGCGCGAGTAGGCCGTTCAGGAGAACGGGTCGGCCGCGGGGGAGGGGCTATCGACCGATGGTGCAGAAGGCCCGCATCTCGCTCACCGGTACCGACTCCCGGAAGGTCGACTCCATCTGCAAGCAGATCCGGGAGATCTCGCAGAAGACCGGGGTCGCGATCGCCGGTCCGATCCCGCTCCCGACGAAGAAGCTGCGCGTCCCGGTCCGCAAGGGACCCGACGGCGGTGGCACGAGCACGATCGATCACTGGGAGATGCGGATCCACAAGCGCCTGATCGATATCGACGCCGACGAGCGCGCCCTCCGCCAGGTGATGCGGATCCAGGTGCCGGACGGCGTCAATATCGAGATCGTTCTTACCGGTTAGGCGTGTGTTCGCCCCGGGCGCGGGCCGGTTCCTCGTGCCGGTCGCGGCGGCCGCGGCCGTGACCGCCGTGCTGGGGGCGCTCGCGGTGGGGCCTCCGCTCGTCATCTGGCCGGTGGCGATCGTCCTCGTAGCGCTGTGGGTCTTTTTCGCCGTCTTCTTCCGGGACCCGGATCGGCCAGTGGGGGACGGGATCGTCGCGCCGGCGGACGGCCGAGTGCGGGAAGTCGTGAGAGAGGACGGGCGGCTCCGCATCTCGGTCTTCATGAACGTCACGAACGTCCACGTGAACCGGCTCCCGATGGACGCGAAGGTCGAGGCTGTGGTCAGCTCGGGCGAAGGGTTCCGACCCGCGTACCGGACGGAGGCACGGCATAACGTCCAGCGATCCTATCGGCTCTCGACCTCCCTCGGCGAGGCCGAGGTCGTCCAGATGACCGGCATCCTGGCCCGACGCCTGGTATCGTTCGTGCGCCCCGGCGACCAGCGAGCGAAGGGGACACGGTTCGGCATGATCGTCCTGGGTTCGCGGGTCGATCTGCTGCTGCCGGCCCACCGGGTCGAACCGACCGTGAGGATCGGGGCCCAGGTGCGCGCCGGGACCACGACCGTCGCGCGGGAGAGGCGATGACCGACCGCTGGCGCATCTTTGCCAATCTCGCCACCCTCGGGAACGCCCTCCTCGGGGTCGGCGCGATCCTCTACACGCTCGCCGGGAACAAGTTCTGGGCCATGCTCCTCATCGCCCTCGCGATCGGCTGCGACGGTCTGGACGGCATCCTTTCTCGGAGAAGTGCCGCCGGGTCGAAGGCGCTCGGGCGCGTCGCCGACTCTGTCGCCGACGGAATCACCTTCGGCCTGGCTCCCGCCTTCCTCCTGGCGGTGCACGGTGGCGCGGTGGCCTGGCAGGCCTGGACGTCCTGGGCGCTCCTCTTCGCAGGGCTCTACTTCTCCGCCGCCATCGCGCGCCTCGTGTACTTCACGGCCCGCGCCTACGAGCATCCGTACTTCCTGGGAATCCCGACCCCGCAGAGCGCGCTCGCCCTCATGGTCGTGCTCCTCTTCCACGATACACCGGCGTTCCAGGGGGTCGCTCCGCTCGGGGTCTTCTTCGGCGCCGCGCTTCTCTCGGTCTTGATGGTGGTGCCTATCCCCTACCCGAAGATGCGCCGAGGTGCCCCCCTGCGCTTGCCCATGGCCCTCACGGCGGCCGCCGCGGCGCTCGCCCTCGTTCCCCTGCAGTTCTTTCCGCCGCAGGGCTCGGCACTCTACCTCGTGGCCGAGGCGGGGGCCTACGCGTTCCTGGTCGGGGTCGCAATCTACTATCTGGTCGGTCCTTTTACCGTTCCGAGGACGCCAAGAAGCGTGACGGAGGCGGGATCGTGACGCGGGGGCCGGGACCGATCCACCGTGCATCCCTCACTCGCCGGGAGGCGCTCCTCTTCGAGGCCGGGATCAAGCTCGGTGGCCTGTTCCATCAGTACCTCGGAATCCCGGTTTCCGCTCGGACGGCCCCGACGCTCGCCCGGGCGATCGCGACCGCGGCTGGACTGCAGCCGTTCGTCCGTGACGCGCGCGTGCGTGTCCGGCCGGCCCGGGGAGGGGCGGTGGGCCGGGGTCGCTTCGCCTACAGGTACCTTACCGCCGAGATGCTCGACGTCACGATCCTCCTCGCGGACGGGCCGGTCGAGGTCGTCGCTCGGCTCGAGCACCGCCCGGACCTGAACTACCCACTGATGAGCGTCGATCGGGTCGGGCTTCGACGGGCTCAGCGCGTTGGCCGGAGTCGCTCGGACCGGGCCGCTCGGCGCCGCTGAGCCCCCGGGACGCCGGCGGGGATCGGGGGACTTTTCTCCGAGAGTACGCGACGGAGGCAGCGGCCCAGAGAGGCAGCGACACGAGCAACGATCCCCCCGCCACCAGGAAGACGAGCCGGTAGCTACCGTAGACCGAGAGAATCCCCGAGAACGCGGCGCCCAGGACCGCGGCCGCGCCACCGAAGGCGCTGTTGACGCCGAGGATGCTGCCGGCATCGCGTCCGACGATCCCACGGAAGAGCATCAGCGAGCTCGCAATCGAGTAGACCGCCACGGCACCGCCCAGGACTGCATAGACGGCGAGATTGGCGGCGAGGGTGTCGGACCGCGTGAGCAGCACGAGCGTGAGGCCGACCGCCGAGAGGTACCCGAGACTCCGGAGGAACGTCGCCGATCGGACGAGACGGTCCGGTCCGACGCGGTTCGCGAGGTTCCCGGTCAGCGGGTACACGAGCGTCTGCGTGACGTTGTTCGAGAGGTTCACGAGGAAGATCGAGGCCGCGGTGAGACCGGCCGAATACAGGTACGGCGTGTACGAGATGTTGTAGACGTTCGCGGAGAAGTTGAACAGGAACGACGCGACCAGGATCAGGGGCAGCTCGTGGTGGAGCTCCTCCCGGGCCCACCGGCGGAACCGGCGCACCGGGCCCGGTGCGAGGGACGGTCGCCGGGGGAAGTACGGGATGGCGATACGGAACGAGACCACGACCCGGAGCCGGGAGATCAGGCTCTCGGGGTGGTGGGCGACGGCCGACGTCGGCAGGGTGCGTTCGGGGTCCCGGATCCCGAACCAGACCGCGACGGCGCTCAGGAGGGCGAGCGCCGCGAGGACGTACAGAAGCGAGAGGAGCCCGTCGCGCCCGAGGGTCCAGAAGTAGCCGACCAGGAGCCCCACGATCGACCCGATCATGCTCATCTCCTGGAACGAGGAGAACGCGCTCGCACGGTCGCGCTCGGTGAACTTCTCGAGGATGAGCAGGTTCGAGGCACTCGCTCCCGCGGGAGCGATCACCCCAATCACCGCGTAGATCGCGTAGAGCTCCGCGACCGAGCCCACGTGGGCGAGCAGGACGTACAGGGCGGCATATCCGGCGTAGTTCACCACGAGGAACAGTCGACGCCGGGGGTAACGGTCGGAGAGATGTCCCCAGACGATCGACATCAGGATCACGGAAGAGTTGAAGATCGTGGCGGCGAACGCTACGTTCGCCCAGCTGCCGTGCAGCGGTATCAGGATGAGCAGCGGGAGGACCACTCCGAAGCCCGCCGTCGCGGCGTTGATCGGGACGAACGAAAGTAGCCACGGACGGACGAGGAGGCGCCCGCCCCACGAGCGAAGCGCGATGGCCGTCCTCCGACCCGGTGCCCACGAGAGCCCTACTTAAGACGGACCGCCTCGAGCGGTGGCCGGCGCACGGCCGGCGCTCCGGTGCCGCCGAAGGAGACCCTCCCGTTTCGCGACACCCTTATTAAGCCGTCCACTTCTCGCGCCGCGTCGGAGCAGGAGCAGTGGCGACGTGGCCATTGGTTTCGTACTGATTAGCACGGCGCCGGCCAAGGAGCACGAGGTCTACACCGAGCTCCTGCGGGTCAAAGGGATCGTGGAACTTCACCCGCTCTTCGGAGAGTACGACCTGATCGCCAAGGTCGAGGCCGAGGACTTCAATGCTCTCGGCCAGCTCGTGGTCGACAAGATCCGCTCCGTGTCGGGCGTTATCGACACGAAGACTCTAACGGGAATCAAGTTCTGAAGGAGAGAGGATGATGGACCTAGTGGGATCGATCAACATTGGTGGGTACGAGTTTCTCGCGATCTTAATCCTCGTCTTCGGGCTCTTCTTGATCCTCGCGGGTGTGTTCACCGCGTACTTTGGCAGTGGAAAGAGCCGGACGATCGGAGTGGTACTGCTCGTGGTGGGTCTCGTCGTCGGGCTCATCTGGGGATACTTCTTCCACACGGGCGCGCTCGATGGAGGGGCCTCCGGACAGCTCGGTAACCTCCTCTGGCAGTCGTTCCTGGTGATCGTGGCCGCCGTGATCGGCGCGCTGATCGCGGTCGGGATCTTCCTGGTCGCGATCATGAAGTCGTAGGCCGTCGCCCCAGCTCCCGCGACCGTGGCCCGCGTACCGGGACCCCGACGGCCCCGGCTCGTGACCCTCACGAGCGACGTCGGCGCCGCGTATTCGGCGCAGATGAAAGCGGTCCTGGCCCGGTCCCTCGATCCCGGGAGGACCGTCGACCTCGCCCACGACCTCCCGGCCCATGACGTGAAGGAGGCGGCTTTCCTGGTCCGGGCCATGGCCCGTGGATTCCCGGAGGGTACCGTTCATGTGGTCGTGGTCGACCCCGGCGTCGGAGGACGGCGGGCTCCCCTCGCCATCGAGTGCCGCGACGGCTCCTACCTGGTCGGTCCCGACAACGGCGTCCTCTACCCTCTCGCCGAGGAGCTCGGGATCCGACGGGCCGTGCGTCTCGAGCCGGCCCGCTGGCGAGAGCGCCCCGGGGTCGGAACCACGTTCGACGGACGCGATGTCTTCGCTCCCGTCGCCGCCCTCCTGGCCGGAGGCGCCGCGCTCTCCGACCTCGGGACCCCCCAGGAACCTCGCCCGCTCCACCTGCCGCACGCGGTACGCCTTCCCTCGGGTGCGAGGGGGGAGGTCGTCCACGACGACCACTTCGGCAACCTGATCACGAACGTGCCGTCGGCGTGGCTCCCCACGGGCGTGGAGACCGTGCGGTGCCGTATTGGAGCCGGTGCTCCGAAGGCACTTCCCCGGGCGCGGAGCTACGAGGGGCTCGGACCGGGCGGCGCAGGGGTCCTCGGCTCCAGCTTCGGCCTCTTGGAGATCTCGGTGTCGGAAGGACGGGCGGACCGTCGGTTCGGAGCGCGGGTCGGGACACGAATCGCGTTCGAGTGGCCGTCACCTCGGCGGGCCCGGTGGACGGTAAATAGCGGCCGTACTAGACGCGGGTAGGTCCGGGTCCTCTCGACTCCGCGAACATGGCGAAGCGCGACTATTACGAAGTGCTGGGCGTTCCGAAGACCGCCTCGGTCGACGACATCAAGTCGGCCTACCGTCGTCTCGCCCGTCAGTACCATCCGGATGTCGCCAAGGAGGACCCGAAAGGGGCCGAAGAGAAGTTCAAGGAGATCAGCGAGGCGTACGAGGTCCTCGCCGACGACGCGAAGCGCCACCGGTACGACCAGCTCGGCTTCTCCGGGGTGGAGACCGACTTCGGCCCGGGGGGATTCACGTGGCAGAACTTCACCCACATGGGAGACCTCGAGGACCTGCTCGGTGCCTCCCCGCTCTTCCGACAGTTCTTCGGGGGGTTCGGCTCGCCGTTCGGCGGGGCCGGTCGGCCCGAGCACCGCCGCGGCAGCGATGTCGAGCTCACGGTGCGGCTGCCGCTCTCTGCGGCCCTCCGCGGAGCCCGTCCGACCATCGAGGTGCCGCGCTCGACCCCGTGCCCGGACTGCCGCGGCACCGGTGCGAAGAACGGGACCGCGCTCGAGACCTGTCCCGAGTGCCACGGCGAAGGGCAGGTCCGTCGCGTCCGGTCGAGCGGATTCGCCCAACTCCTCACGATCGGCGAGTGCCCTCGTTGTCACGGGGCGGGCCGGCGTATCCTCGAAAAGTGCCCGACCTGCTCCGGATCCGGCCGGCAACACTCCGTGGAGCGGATCGAGCTCAGTGTGCCGGCCGGCATCGAGGACGGAGCGGTACTGCGGGTCCCGGGCCACGGGATGGCCGGACCCCGGGGAGGTCGGGCGGGCGACCTCTTCGTCCAGGTGGAACTCGAGTCCTCGGACCACCTGCACCGGGAAGGGATGGACGCGTTCGTCGAGACGACCATCCCGCTCGGGATCGCCCTGCTCGGGGGCCAGGTCACGGTGCCGACGGTGGACGGTCATGCCAACCTCACCGTCCCGCCGGGCACCCAGCCCGAGACCCCGTTCCGGCTCCGGGGCGAAGGCTTCCCTCGACTGGGTGGGTCCGCCCGAGGCGACCTGATCGTGACCGTCCACGTGGAGATCCCGCGCTCGCTTTCGGGCCGAGAGCGCGAGGTCCTGCGGGGCGTATTCGGGACCAGTCCGCGCGCGAGCGGTTCGAAGCGGGAGCCGATCTGGCGTCGCCGGGCGAGCTGACGATGGACAACGTCCCCTCAGCGGACGAACCGTACTGGACCGAGCGCCCTCGATCGCGGTCGGCGCCCTCGGAGCGGCGCTTCCTCTACCGCGGGGAGCTGCTCTCCTTCCAGGTCGACGCCGGGGTCTTCTCCTCGCGCGGACTCGACCCCGGCACCGCGCTCCTGATCGAGAACCTCCGGCTGAGGGAGGGCGACCGGGTCCTCGACCTGGGCTGTGGCTGGGGCGCGGTCGGAGTGGCGGCAGCGAAGTCGAGCCCCCGAGGGCACGTGGTCCTCACGGAGGTGAACCTGCGCGCGGCCCGTCTTGCACGACAGAACCTGTCACGGAACCGGATCTCGAACGGCGAGGTCCGGATCGGTCCGATGTATGCTCCGGTCGAGCGGGACCGGTTCGATGTGATCGCGACCAATCCCCCCTACCGCATCGGCCGAGAACGGATCCTCCGCATCCTTGCGGAGGCACCCGAGCACCTCGTCGCCGGGGGGCGGCTGCTCCTCGTCGGCAAAGGCAGCGAGGGCATCCGCTTCTACCAGGACTGGCTCCGGACCCACTGGCCGGGGCCGGTCGAGGTGCTCGGTCGGGGATCGGGGTACCGGGTTGTCGAGGCGCGCACGTCGCCGGGACCGCGATCGGAGGGCGGGGCCCCGCCTTCGCCCACGGCACCGCGTCCACCTGCGCGGCGTCCCAGGGCCGAAGCCTCCGGCGCGCGGGACGGCCGAAGCGCTTAAGAACCGAGGCTCTCTCGGCGGCGCCGCCCTCGATGCGGGGGTCGAACGGTCGGCTCCGGCTCGCCGTCGGCCCGCGAGAAGGGCTCGAAACAGAGGGGGGTGAGACCGCGCCCAAGGAACCGAAACCGGCCGCCGAACCGGCGAGCGCGCCCGTGGCCGGTGGCGACACGGCTACCCCACCCGAGAAGCCCACAAAGAAAGCGACGGGCGCGAAGGGCAAGGAAGGGAAGGAGGCGAAGGAGCCGAAGAGTAAGGCTCGCACCGGTCCTACCCCCAAGGCCGGCAAGGCCATCCCTGACAACCCGAACTTCCGCTACATCGTCCGGATCGCGAACACCGACCTCGACGGAACCCGCCCGACCGCCCTTGCGCTTACCGGTGTTCGGGGGGTGGGCCTTCGCGTCGCGGAGGTCGCCTGCCACCTCACGAACGTGAGCGCCTCCGAGATGATCGGAAACCTTCCCGAGCCCACGGTCGACGGGATCGAGGCTACGCTCGGCCAGCTGACGGCGAAGGTACCCCCGTGGATGGTCAATCACGTGCACGAGCCCATCGCCGGAGATTCCCCCCACTACTTCGGCCCGGATCTCGATACGCGACGGCGCGACGATATCAATCAGCTGAAGATGATTCGCAGCTATCGCGGCGTGCGTCACGAACGCGGCCAGAAGGTCCGCGGACAGCGGACCCGCTCGAACGGCCGGACCGGCATGGCCGCCGGCGTGCTCAAGAAGGCGGCGAAGGAAGCCGCTGCGGTGAAGGAAGCGGCCCCGGCGGCCGCCGCCCCCGTCGCAAAGAAGGAGTAGGCAATCCGTGGGCGACCCGAAGTTCCTCCGGCGTCGGTACGAGACGCCGAAACATCCGTGGGAAGCCGGACGGATGGATGAGGAACGCAAGCTCCTTCAGCGCTACGGACTCAAGAACAAGCGGGAGCTCTGGAAGTCCCAGTCCCTCCTGCGCGGTTTCCGCCGTCAGGCACGGGACCTTCAGGCCCGGCTCCGGGCCGGCGAAGTTCAGGCCCGTCGTGAGACCGATCAGCTGCTCGGGCGCCTCACGCGCCTCGGCGTTCTTCCGGTCGGCACTCCGACGATCGACGACGTGCTCTCGCTGACCACCGAGGACCTGCTGAAGCGTCGGTTCCAGTGGATCGTGATGACGAAGGGATTGGCCGCGACACCGGTCGGGGCCCGCAAGTGGATCGTCCACGGTCACTTCTCGATCGGGGACCACCGGGTGACCCGGCCGGGCTACCTCGTCACGTCCGCCGAAGAGACCCAGATCGCCTATTCGCCCACGAGCCCGCTCGCGAACGACGAGCACGTGGCGCGTGTCGAACTCAGGGAGCGTCTTCAGGGGCCGAGCGCTCCGGCCGAGCCCGCGGCGTCCCCGGCCGCACCCGGGGAGGGCTGAGCCTCCATGGTGAAGATCGGCATCGCGCACATCTTTGCGAGCTACAACAACATCCACATCACCGTCACCGACATCACGGGGGCCGAGACCCTCGCGAAAGCGACCGGGGGGATGGTCGTGAAGGCCGCCCGCGATGAGTCGAGCCCGTACGCCGCGATGAAGGCCGCCGACCAGATCGCCGCCATCATCAAGGAGAAGGGCTACGACGCGCTCCATGTCCGCGTGCGGGCCCCGGGCGGGAACCGCTCACGTTCTCCGGGGCCGGGGGCCCAGGCCGCGATCCGGGCCCTGGCCCGGGCGGGGGTCAAGATTCAGCGGATCGAGGACGTCACGCCGGTCCCTCACGACGGAACGAAGCCGAAGGGCGGCCGCCGCGGCCGGCGGGTCTGAGCGATGGAGATCGACGTCCAGGAGCTGCGGCCCCGCGCGACGGCCCTCGCGATCGACGGCATGACCGCCTCGCAGGTCAACGCGATCCGCCGGACCCTCCTCGCCGATGTCCCGAAGCTCGCCATCGAGGACGTCGAGTTCCACCTCGGCCCGATCCGGGACGAGGCGACCGGCAAGGACTACGACTCCTCCACGAGCATGTTCGACGAGGCGGTCGCGTTGCGACTCGGACTGCTCCCGATCCCGACCGACCTCTCCCAGTTCCGCCGGAAGAGCGAGTGCTCCTGCGAGGGAGCGGGGTGCCCGCACTGCCAGGTCATCTACTCGGTCGACAAGAAGGGCCCGTGCACGGTCTACGCGAAGGACGTGGTGCCGCTGGGGGATCCGACGCTCGCGATCCTCGAGCCGGATGTCCCGATCGTCAGGCTCGGCGCCCGTCAGGCGCTCCTCGCCTACGCGACGGCGGTCGTCGGAACGGCCCGGGAGCACGCGAAGTGGCAGGTCGCCCATGGCGTGGGGATGCACCCTCGCCCGCATGTCAAGATCCAACGCAAGGAGGGCTGCTCGGACGCCTGTCTGAAGCGTACGGCGGGTTCGTGTCCGGTGAAGATCCTTGAGTACGCGAGCGGAAAGCTCTCGGTGACCGACGAGACGAAGTGTATCGACTGCGGGGCCTGTGAGACGGCCTGCGAGCACGGATCGATCAAGGTCACGATGGACCCCGAGCGATTCTTCCTCCGTTTTGAGACGGACGGCTCGCTCACCGCGCGCGAAGCGCTTCGCTTCGCTCTCAAGGACCTGAAGCGTCGGCTCGAGGAGAGCCGCGAAGCGATCCAGGCGATCCCGTAGCGCGGGACGGACTGACCCAGTCGTAGCGAAGGATCGCGGCGACGCCCCCGAGCGCCACCAGGCGCCGGCCCGCCTCTCCCTCGTCTCGGACCACCAAGAGGCGGGCGCGCCCCGCCCGGGCCCGATCGAGCACCGGAGCGAGCCGCTCGTCCGTCAGCCGACGGTCGGAGACGAGGATCGTCTCGGTCGCCCCCGCCTCCACCGCCTCGGTCACTTCCCGGTCGCCGACCGCCGCCCGCACCCCCCCGGCGAGCGAGCGCACCAGCCGTTCGACGACCTCGGACTCTTCCGCCGCGACGCTCCCCCGCAGCGCCTCGCTCGCCTTGCCCGAGCGAAGGAGCTCGTCGACCCCGACCCGGCCGGACTCCGACGTGGGGTAGATGTGGGCCTTCGCTCCGAGGTCCGGCTCGGCCTCGGCGAGCCGGTGGAGGAGCGATTCCTTGAGGAACCCCGGTCCGGCGATGACGATCGCCGTCGCCGTCGCTCCTTCACGGCGGAGCACGCCCAGAAGCTCCTCGACATAGACGGCCCGATCCTTTTCCCCTTGACCACCCGCGTACCGCTTCCCCGCGATGGTCCGGCGAAGATCCGCGACCGGTTCGAGCGCGCGGCCACGCAGCCGGACGATCGAGGAGTCCCCCCAGTCCACGGCCGCGAGGACGATCGTCGGGTCGCCCTTGCCGGCGATCCCCTCGTCGAGGAGCGCGCGCTCCCCCGCGGTCAGCGAGGGCTTGGTCACGCGGACCTCGTCGCCCTCCCGAAGGTCGAGCGTGTGGTGGCGGCCGATGTCGAACGGTCCCTCGAGGATCGGCCCGGTGATACGGACATGCTGGGAGAACCCGTGGAACTCGACCTGCTCGGCTCGGATAGTGAGAAAGACCCGCCGACGCGTCCGTTCGGCGTTCGCCACGTCCTCGGGTGCCTCCGGGTCGCGTCGGGTGGTCGACGCGCCGACCGCGTCCCCGACCCGGACGAGCCGGGCGATCCGCCAGAGGTCGCTCGGCGTCTCGAGCCGGAGCCGAAGGAGACCGGTCGCCGCGTCCCGGTGCAGAAGTCGCACGTCGCGCCCCGAGGCACGAGGACGATCCCGGCCATATGCGCGTTTCGCTGCGAGCGCTTGTACCCCGTCAACGATAGTCTTATCGAGACCCGCGAAGGTCGGGGTCGCTACCGGGAAGGAGGGCGCCGCTGAGCCGGTACGAGCCGATTCTCCGACAGAGGTCGTTCCCAGCCTTCCTCGCGGCGGGGTCGCTCCAGTTCGCCGCTCCCGGGGCGGTCCTGGTCGCCCTCGTCTACAGCGTGGCCACGGCGTACCCGGGGCTTCCCCTGGCGACGCAGACGACCTACGGTGGGCTTGCCCTCGCGTTCCTTGGGCTCTCCTCGGCGCTCCCGACGCTCGTGGGGGCGTTCTTCTCCGGCGCCCTCGCCGACCGGTACGACCGCGGGCAGCTCATGCGGATCATCAACCTTCTTTCGGTCGTGGCCACCGCGGCGACTGCCGCGGACCTCGCCTACGGTCCCTCGACCCACGTCGCCCTCCCGGGCCCGTCAGGGTTCTACCTTCCGCTCTGGGTGCTCCTCCTCTACCCGTCCTACGCGGCGGTCATCTCGACCTCGACGATGTTCCGACCGGCGTACAACACGTCGATCCCCCGGTTCGTCGAGCGGTCCGACCTCGGGAACGCGAACGGGCTCATCTACGCGGTCGCGGCGAGCCTGACCCTGGGCGCGACCCTCCTGGTGGGGGTCGTGATCTCGGCGAGCTCGGTCCTCTACTCCCTGGGCATCCCTTTCCTCCTCTTCTTCGGCACGCAGATCTCGCTCCTCTTTGTCGACCGGGACCTGTCGGTCGAGCGGAAGGGACCGACGCGCTCGGTGCTGCACGAGGCGGGCGTGGGTTACCGGTATCTCGCCCGTCGGCGCGACCTCCTGGAGCTCACGATCTCGGCGCTCGTCGTCAACTTCCTCTCCGCGCTCGCGTTGGTCGAAGTCGGGGTGTACCTGCACGGGTGGCTCTTCCTGACGAACGGCATCTGGTACGGGGCCCTGGTCGCGGTCCTGACCGCGGGGACGGCGATCGGGTTCGCGATCGCACCTCGACTTCACTTCGAGCCCCGGGCCGGTCGGCTCATGATCCTCGTCATCTCTCTGATGGGGCTCAGCCTGCTCGCCTTCGGCCTCGTGCGCTCGATCTGGTACGCCCTGCCGATCGCCTTCGTCTACGGTCTGATGCCGGGGATCTTCATGACCATCTTCCTCTCGACGGTGCAGGCGACCGTCCCGGACGAGATGATGGGGCGGGTCTTCTCCGCCGATGAGGTCGGGAGCTACGCTCTCGTGCCGGTGGGGCAGTTCGCCGGAGGCATCCTCGTCGTGCTGATCGGGATCCAGGGAACCTACCTGACCGCCGGTGCGGCGGTCGCGCTCTTCGCGCTCCTCGCGCTCTCCTCGTTCGGCGCCCTGCGCCGGCTCAGCTTCCCGGCGGACGTGCCGGCCGCGCCCGAGGGCCCGACGAGCGCCTAGGCCTGCTCCGCGGCCACCGGGAGCTGACGCGGATCATACCATCCGTCCCACGGCTCGGACTGACGGCGGAACCCGATCCGTTCGTAGAGACGGATCGCCGTCCGGTTCCCTTCCGTCACCACGAGGTGGACCGCCTCCGCGCGACGCAGGAGGAGCGCCCGCACGCTCGCCGACACGACGGCCCGCCCAAATCCCCGGCGGGCGAAGTCGGGGTCGGTGGCGACGTCGGCGATGAGCGGACCGCGGGAGGCCCGGACCACGACCGTCAGGGCAACGAGCCGACCGTCCGTTTCGGCGACCATCGAGGCCCAGGGAAGGAAGGTTCCCCACCGTCCGCGGACCAGCTCACGGATCCCCGCCTCGGCGTCGCGAACGGGATCGAGGTCCGTCAGGAAAAGGTACCGGTCGAACCGTCCCGAGTACGCCGCCGCGTGCACCCGCACGACGCTCGGTTCGTCCGAAGCGCGCATCGGCCGAAGCTCGGCTCGGGCCGGTGTCGACTCGTCCGGTGGCCCCCGGTCGCCCGGATACGCCATCTCGGTTCGGGAGAACGGCAGGTAGCCGAGGCTCCGGAACATCGGCAGGAGATCCTCCCGTTTCGGCCCGGGCAGGTTTCCCGGAAGCAGCAGAAGAGGACCCCGCTCCCGTGCGAGGGCGCTGATGCACTCGCCGTACCGACGCGCGGTCGCTTCCGGCGGTCGCAGCGCGAAGAGACGGACGACGAGTCCGAGAGGACCGGGTCGCTCCCAGAGCACGATCCCGGCAGGGCCCTCCCCGAGGTCGATCAGGGCGCCGAACGCCGCCCCCGACCGGACCTCCGTCTCGAGCTGAGTGAGGAAGGCGGCCGCGTCGAACCCCTCGTTCGGGAGCCGGTGGATCGCGTCCCGCGCGAGGGCGAGGGTGCCCGTGAGGTCGACGTGGAGCGGGAGGAGTCGCAGGGACATCCCGGGTCGAATGTGCGGCGTGCTATATCGGCTCCTGAAGCGGAGGTGAGCGACAGTTGATGAAGCCCCGACCGGCGTACCCGGTTCGGAAGGTATCTCTATGGGAACGGCTTCGGCGTTCGTCCCGTCGGACCATCACGTCCTCGCGGGCAAGGAAACTCCCCCCATGCGTACGGTCGCGGAGCTCGCACGACGTCTCAACCTCGCGTCGGACGAAGTCCGTCCGGTCGGCCGGTCCGTCGGCAAGGTCGCCGTCTCGGCGGTGCGCGCCCACGTCGCGCGTGGCCATCGGGGCAAGCTCATCCTCGTGACCGGGATGACGCCGACCAAGCACGGCGAAGGGAAGACCGTCACCACGATCGGTCTCGCGGACGGGTTCAATCGTCTCGGTCGTGCCGCGGTCGCCTGCCTCCGCCAGCCGTCGCTCGGTCCGGTCTTTGGGGTGAAGGGAGGCGCCACCGGGGGGGGACGCGCGACGGTCGAGCCGTCGTCCGAGATCAACCTCGGGTTCACGGGCGACATCTACGCGATAACCTCCGCGCACAATCTCCTCGCGGCGATGGTCGACAACCACCTGTTCCACGGCAACACTCTCGGGATCGATCCGAGCCGCATCGTATGGCCCCGCGCGGTCGACATGGAGGACCGCGCCCTCCGCCACATCGCCGTGGGCAAAGGACCCGATCCGCGCTTCATTGCCCACGAGAGCTCGTTCCTCATCACCGCGGCCAGCGAAGTGATGGTGATCCTCGCACTGGCCCGGGACTACGCCGACCTCAGGACGCGCCTTGGACGGATCCTGGTAGCGTACACTCGGGACGGCCGGGCGGTCCGCGCCTCCGATCTTCACGCGGCGGGTGCGATGGCCGGGCTCCTGCGCGACGCGCTCGAGCCGAACCTCGTCCAGACCGCCGAAGGCTCACCCGCGATCGTCCACGCCGGACCGTTCGGGAACCTGGCGCACGGAACCGCGAGCCACCTCGGCATCGAGCTCGGGCTCGCGAGCAGTGAGTACTGCGTGGTCGAGGCCGGATTTGCGACCGAGCTCGGCGCCGAGAAGTTCGTCGACATCGTGACGCCGAACCTCGGCGTGGACGTGGATGCCGCGGTACTGGTCGTGACCTTGCGCAGCCTTCGTTTCCAGGGGGGCGCGAGCGATGACGAAGCCCTGCGCCCCTCGCGGGCGGCTGTCGAGCGGGGCCTCGACAACCTCGGCCAACACCTCCAGAACCTGGAGGCCCTCGGCCTTGCGGGGACCGTCGCGCTCAACCGTTTCCCCGGCGACAGCCCGGAGGAGGTCGAGCTTGTTCGTGCCTACTGCCGGGCGCGGGGCGTGGATGTGGTGGAGTCCCACCCGTTCGAGGACGGCGGAGCGGGGAGCGTCGAGCTTGCCCGCGCCGTAGAGGTCGCGGTGTCGCTCGGCCGGAAGAGCCGCCCGCTCTATCCTGCCGGGACCCCGCCCTTCCGTCAGCTCGAGACGATCGCCACGCGCCTGTATGGCGCGGCGGGGGTCTCCCAGTCGAGCGAGGCGGTCGAGGACCTCGCCCACTTCGAGGCGATTGGGGAGCTCACCGGTCCGATCTGCGTCGCCAAGACGCCTCTCTCGCTCTCGGACGACCCGCACCTGCGGAACCGCCCCCGCGGTTTCACTCCGAACGTCCACCGGTGGATCCGCTCGGCGGGAGCGGGGTTCACGGTCGCCCTCCTCGGAACGATCGAGACGATGCCGGGACTGCCGACCCGGCCCGCGGCCGAGCAGATCGACCTGACCGACGACGGAGCGGTCGTCGGCGTGCACTGAACCGGAGCGAGGCCTCCCCGCGTGCCGGGGCCCGGTTCCCGGTGGGGGCCGCGGATTCGCGTTCGGGCCGTGCGCCCGACCTATCCGTCGGGGAGGAGCCGCTTCTCGCCCCGGAGGCGGGTCTCGACCGTGTGGAACCCGAGGCGATCGTTGATCGTCACCATCGCGCGATTCTCGGTGTCGTTCGTCGCGTCCATCCACCGATACCCCAAGGACCGAGCGAACTCGATCGCACGACACTTGAGCTCGGTCGCGATCCCCCGACGGCGCCAGGCAGGAGCGGTCCCCGTGAACCCGACGTGGAGCCGCAACGGGTCCTGCGCGACCCGTTCGAGCGTGGTCACGGCCACGAACTCCGACCGGGTCCGCGCGAGAAACGTCCCTTCCGGAAAGAACCCGGGGCCTTCGAGGTAGGCACGGACGAACTGCGCGAAGCTGCCGGGGGCCGGCTCCCCGAGGTCGGGAACGTCCTTCTCGGCGAGCCGGACGAGCTCGTAGTACTTCCGGCGCACCTCCGGCCGATCCACCCCCTCCCGCGCCAACGTGGTGACCTCGACCCCTTCCGAGCGAAGGGCCAGCGACCGGGCCCCCGGACGACCGAGGTTTGCCGCGTCCACGTCGAGCCAGGAGAGCCGTCGCCGTCGTAGCTCGACGAACCCCTCTCGGCGAAAGAAGTCGACCCCGCGATCGAGATCGGCCCGGACCTCCGCCCAGAGCGCGAGCGCGTCGTGCCTCCGCGCCTCGTCTTCGAGAAGGGCGAACAGCGCCCGACCGATCCCGCGTCCCTGGTGATCCGGGTCGACCATGACGTTCGCCCACAGCTTCCGAGGAGTGAAGCGGAAGGCGAGCTGGTCGAGCGCGGCCCACCCGACGGCCCGGTCGCTTCCCTTCTCGACCGCGAGATACCAGGACCGGAGCCCCCCGGATGCCAGCTGCGTCGTGCTGAGGTGACGCAGCTCCTCCGCCGTCAGCGGGCGTGCGGGCCGGTACCGGCGGCGGAGGGCCGCGTAGGCCTCGTAGTCCGAGTCGCGGAAGGGACGGACGAAGTACCGTGCCGGATCCATCTCCGCACTCACGCCTCGATTGCTCCGGGACCGTCCGTCGTGTTCGGCATCGCTCGCGGCGCAAGGGCCGCGCGACGACCATCAGGATTCATATATGAGGAGGCTGATATGTCATTCGTCAGACAAAGAAAGGGGCGTTGTCTGACGAGCATGGTCGACACGTCAGAGCGGGTGACAGTGCGGATCCCGCAGGATCTCCTCGAGAAGCTGAAGCAGATCCAGCAGGTAAAGGAGACCCCGACGATCTCCGACACGATTCGCGAAGGACTCGAGCAGTACATCGAGCTCAATCTCCCTCCCCAGAACATCCGCAAGGTGGTGGTGGAGCTCTCCCGTCAGGACAACAATCGGCTCGAGGAGTTCGTCCGTGAGGGGAACTCGGTGAGCGTGGACGACGCGGTCCGCTCGGCGGTCCGAGAGTACATCCGCAACCGGATCGAGCAGTTCGGTCCGCCCGGACGGCCGCATCGGCGCGAGGGCGAGCCGGTCGCGGCCGAAGGGTCCCCTCCGCCCTAAGCGGTGGGGCCCGATGTCAGCCGAGAAGGAGTCTCCCGAGGCCTGGGCCGGCATCGCGCTGACGCCGGGCGTCGCGGTCGTCGGTCTCGGCGGCGCCGGCAGCGAGGCGGTCCATGATCTCGTCGGCCTCGGGATTCCCGGCGTGCACACGCTCGCCGTGAACACGGATGCCCGCCACCTCGCCCGCGTGGCGGTCGAGGAGCGGATCCTGCTCGGGCAGCGCGAGCTCCGCGGCCGGGGCAGCGGAGGCGACCGGGCCCGGGTGCTCCGGGCGGCCGAGGAGGCGAAGGAGGAGCTGCTCCGCCGCCTCTCCCGCGTCGAGATCGTCTTCCTCCTCGCCGGTCTCGGCGGCGGCACGGGTAGCGCGCTCCTCCCGTTCCTCGTGAAGGCCCTCCGCAGCACCGAGACCCTTCCGGTGCCGGTGGTGTTCCTCCCGTTCCAGGTCGAGCTCGAGACGAACCCGAACCGCCGGGCGAACGTCGAGGCAACGATCGGGGAGCTCGAGGAGATGGGGGGGCTCTTGCTCGCCCTCGCGAACGAGAAGCTCCGACGCTTCGAGCGACTTCCGATCCACCGCGTCTTCCACGTGCGGAACGCCTACCTCCACTCGCTCGTCGCGAGCCTGGTCGACATGGTGGAGAATCCCTCCCAGTTGAACGTCGACCTCGCCAGCCTGAAGAACCACCTGCGGGACGCCGGCCTCTCGACACTCATCGTTGGAGAACATCACATTGCCGAGCCCGAGCGACTCGTCCAGCAGGCGTTCTCGGAGTCGCTGCTCGACTACCATCTCGCCGAGCACTCCTCCGCGCTCATCCATCTGGACGGAGGGTCGAACCTCACCCTGCGGACGCTCGATCGCGTCCTCCACACGGTGCGCCGTGCGCTCGGCGAGCCGGCGCGGCTCGTCTTCGGGACGCGGATGCGGCCCGAACCCCGGGACGTCGTCCATCTGACCGCGGTCGTCGGTGGGCTCAAGTCCCGTTCGGTCCGGGATGCACTGGGCAGCGCGCCGGCCGACCTGGCCCCGCTCTTCGCCCGCTAGGCGGGTGCCCCCGGGGCGTGCTGGCGCGCCTCCCGCACGTCGAGCTCCCGGTGGACGGCATCGATCACCTGGCTCGTACGGAGCGAGCGGGGCCCGACCGAGAGCTGCGGCACGCCGCTCGACGTGAGGATCGTCGCCTCCTCGGGGGTCGGGTCGTACGGGTCGGATACGACCGCTGCCAGATCGTCCGAGGGCGCGCTCCACTGCTCGATCGGTCGTCCCGCCTCGGTCAGCCAGACCGCGCCCGGTCGTTCGAGGAACCGGCGGAGTTCCTCCGGCGGGTCGACCGAGGCGATCTTGATCCCCGGGGAGGACTCGAACTCCCGGGGGAAGCCCACGGCCCGCACGAGCGCGTTCTTCAGGAGCGCCGCGGTCGACCGCTCGTCCGGATTGAGATAGCGCAGGCGCGTCCCCACGAGCTCGATCCGCCGGGCCCGGGGCGCAGGCTCGGCCACGAACAGCACGGAGACCTCGGTGTCCCGGCGGAGGTCGTTCGAGAGCGTGAACGCGGTCGAGACGGCTCGGGCGATCTCGTCCATCCGGCCGGCGCCCCCTGCAAGGTCGTTCAGGGTGAAGGTACCGGCCACCGGGACCCGGTGCGCGAGAAGGAGGAAACGACGCATCCGGGGGGCGAGGAGCCCCCCGGCTCATCTAGCTTCGCGGCCCGGCGTCCGGTCGGACGTTCAGTCGTCGTCGGTCGGAGCGTGCCGACGCCCCCGGGCCACCGGCTCCGGGCTCGTCGGAAGTGGCTGGCGGTGCTCGAGCCAGACCTCGTCTCCGAGCTCATGGTAGACGGCATGGGCCGGCAGGCCGGTCCCGTGCTCCCCGTGGGGCAGGCGGAAGCCCCCCGAACGGTTGTGATTGGTCGAGTAGACCACTTCCTGCTCCCCGGCCGCAGCCATCGCGGCGGTCTCCTCCCGGGCGAGGTCGAAGATACGGTCCTTGCGGAACATCCAGTAGTGGATCCGCCACTCCCGTCCGTCGTAGAGGGTCGTCTCGTCCCGTTCGGTCTCCAGGATTCCCGTGTCCTCGAGCATGTAGAACGTGTCGCGGTCGTCCGGCTCGAGCACGTTATCGATGATCCGCTCGTTGAACCCGAAGAAGTTCAGCACATGGGCCGCGATCGAACGGGCGTCCTCCGGACGCATCCCCTCGTGCCCGACCGAACGGCGGATCGCTTTGGCGAGCGAGTCGAAGTCGACGGGGCCGGCGGCAGCGAGCGCCGTGTCCGACGGGAGCCCGGCTCGGGTCCTCGTGACGTCTTCCTCCGTGCGGAGAGGTACGGGGTTGCGGAGCGTGTAGTGCTTCGCGGGCGATCCCTTCCCGGCTCCGCGGTCCGTTCCCGGCATGTGTGAAACTATCTTTCGGGTCGGTATAAATACCTTCGTCAGGCGGCCGGCTCGGTCCGGAGCGGGGGGACGGCGAATGCTACAGCACCGCACGGCGGCCCCGCCCCACCCGCTGCAGCGCATCGACCGCCGGCCGCCACTCCTCCCGTTCGATCCGGTACTCCAGCTCGGCGAGCTGGCCGAACTCCCGGGGGAACGGCAGGAGCGACTTCGCGATGTAGACGTGGGCGAACGGGCTTCCCGTCGGTCCCGTCCAGTCCTTTCCGATCTCGGTCACGGAACGATATTCGTAGTACTCTGGCGCGGGGACCAACCAGAGAAGAGTATCGTCCGTTCCCCGCAGGCGGGGCCCCCGGCTGTAGGCGCGCAGGCCGAGGTGCTGGACGACGGGGGCGGGCAGCGTGAAGAGCCCGCGGTCCCCGGGACGGGCGGAGGCGATGAGCCGGCTGCGCACGGTCTCGACCGCCAGCGCCTCCCGGGCCGGGTGCGAGGCGATGACGCGGGCGAACCCCGGCCCCCGGGCGAGGAAGGCGATGGTCCGGCTCGCCTCGTGGTGCGGTCCCTCTCCCTCGGGTCGGTATCGGAGGAGGTCGGCGACCTCGCTGGGAAGCTGGAGCGTGAGCCAGGTCGGGTGGGTCGCCCGGACCACGACATACTCCATCGCCCCGTTCGAGCGAGCGTAGGATATAAGAATCCTGTGCACCGCAGAAGGCACCGTTCACGTGCGGGGCGATAGTTCTGCGACGGCCCGGACCACGCTGCGGAAGTCCGAGGTCCGGATCGCACGGTCCGCGGCGTGGCCGACTTCCTCGAACGGAGTGTTGAGCGCCACCCCGCCGCCGACGAGCCGGAACACCTCGGCGTCCGACCAGCTGTCCCCGATATGGACGACCGAGGCCGGGACCGTCGCCGTCCGATCGAGGAGGCGACGTAGCCCCCCCGGCTTGTCGGCCCGCACTCCGATCGCCCGTGCGATGCGCCCGTCCCCATCGACGGGTGCCTCGACCCCCTCTCCCTCGTCGAAGCCGAACGCGCGCCGGTAGTAGTCGATGACGTAGCCCGGATTATGGGTCAGGAGTCCGACCCGGGCGCCCCGGCGGTGGAGCTCGGAGATCCCGTCCGCGATCCCATCGAGCTTCGGAGTGTACGCGAGCACCGCTTCGACCTCGGGAACGGTGTGTCCCTCGGCCAGTGCGAGGAGATTCGCGAGGTGCTCGTCCTCCCCGATCTCCCGGGCGCGGAACCGGCGCGTGGAGCGTTCGTAGGCCACCTCCCGGCCGAACGCCCGAGCGATCTCCCACCAGCCATGGACCCGCGTCAGGGTCCCATCGATGTCGACGGTGACGAGCCGCCA
The DNA here is from genome assembly GCA_046704665.1 of Thermoplasmata archaeon. GTDB lineage: Archaea > Thermoplasmatota > Thermoplasmata > Lutacidiplasmatales > UBA184 > Lutacidiplasma. The sequence continues at coordinate 21,750 of JBJKRJ010000069.1, forward strand.
GGGGAACGATCTCGCCATCGGAGCCTCACGATCGGCTCCCCTGACCGAGGAAGATCCCTCCCGCCCACAGGATGAGGACCCCTGCCGCGGCCACCGGCAGCACCGTCGCGACAGCACCGGGAGACGTCGGGAAGAGCACCACCAGAAGGAAGAGACCGACGAGGGTCAGAAGGAGGCCGAGGCCGATCCGGGCGACCTTCGTAAGGCGGGGGGGTCGTGGCACCGGTCGACCCGCGGATCCGGGAGTTCCGCCGTCGAGCGACACGCGCCGCCACGCGAGCGGTGCGAGATAACGCTACCGACCGCCGCAGGGGAGAGATTCTCATCCTCGGTCCGTGACCCACGGTCCGGCTCGGCTCCCGCTGCACGAAACCGGAGCAGCGCTCGGGGACCTGCCTAGGGATCGTCCCGTCCGGGGCCTCCCGTTCGAGTCGTGCCGGCGAAACCGGCGGACTCCCTCGGCCCCCCGTGGCCCCCCGGGAGAAGCTAGTTATCTCGCGGAGCGCCTGCCCGCCCCCGATGCCCTCCGGCCGTCGTCCCTCCCCCCACAAGCCGATCCCCGAGGATGCGGGCGCGGCGCGGGATGAGCGGCGGATACGGTCGATCGAGGAGCCCCTCGACGTACGTCTACGGCGGGCAGAGGGGTACCCGCTTCTCGAGGTGCGGAATCCCCTGCACGGAACGGAGTACTGGGTGATGCTGCCCGAGTTCCCGTCGCCGGCGTCGGCCCTCTGCACGTGCGAGGACTTCGCCCGGCGCGGGCTCGGGACCTGCAAGCACATCGAGGCCGCCCTCCGCTGGAGGATCGGTCATCCCGATGCCCCGCCGCTCGTCGTCCGTGAGGTGACGGCCCCACGGACCCGAGCGCTCTGGAAGGAGATCGACCGGCGCCTGGCCGGCGCCGCCTCCCGCGGTGCGGGCTCGGACCGACGTCGGTGGCGCTGGGCGGGCGCGGTGCTCTTCGAACGGGACGGCCCCCCCTCGTGAACCGGACCGGGCGGACGCCCTCCCGAGGGCTCCGAGGAGCCCGGCGCCCTCGGAGCCGGGGGATCGGAGTTCAGGTCGACATGCCGGGGGCGGCCTTCATCGCCCGGATCTTGTAGTACTCCGGGTCGACGATGACCTCTCCGTTGATGCCCATCGTCTCGATCGTCTTCAGCGGAGTGCCGGCCGACTTCTTCGCCGCCTGCCACTCGGGGATCGCGATCGAGAACTTCTTCTCGACCTCCGTCCGATAGATCGGGCCCGAGTTGTACGAACAGAACGGGATGATCCGTCCGTCCGGGACCGCATAGTGGATGTCGCAGCGCATCAGCCGCTGGATATCGTAGTCGTAGGCGTCCTGGAAGTGCATGTTGCCGATGTAGAGCGTGCGCCAGGTGAACTTCGCAAGGGCCTCCTTGTTGCCCTCCGTGAAGATCCCCGCGATGACGCGCACGGCGTTCTTCTCGTTGAGGCCCTCCGGCGACCTCGTGAAATCGAAGAACTTCGAGACGTCGTGGAGGAGGCGAGCGCCCGCCACGGCCGAGCGGACCCGGGCGAACCGGGCGTCCCGGTACTTCTCGATCATCGTCTCGACGTTCTCGAAGAAACCGTCGACGTCCATGAAGCGCGGGAGCGGCGTGATCTTCTGTCCGTCCTTCGAGACGAAGGCGAACGTCGCGCATCCGCAGCCCGGGTGCGTCGTGAGCGTCATCTTCTCTTCTCCGTGGATGATCGAGACGAGCTCGGAGATCGGCGCCACCGAAGGGACCGGGAAGAAGTCCGACTTCTCGAACGGACCGTCGGTGCAGAGGATCCGCACGAGGTCCGACTGGGTGAACCGCATCTGGAACCGGTCCTTGTCGGGGATCCGCGCGGTGAGCGCGACCGGCTGGAAGTTGACCCCTCGTACGACGTCGATGTTGTCGATCGCGAACTTGACTGTCGGCCAGATCTCCTTTTCGTTGAACCCGCCGACGAGCGTCGGCACGAGGACGACCGAGACCGGCTTGTCGGGCTTCCCTTGGGCGAGCTCGGCGGCCGACGAGTGCGTCTCGCGCGCCGCCTGGATCGCCTTCGCCTTCACCTTGAGCAGCGGGACCCCCCGCACCTTGCGGTAGATCTCGTCATCCAGACCATCGAACTGGAGGTAGAGCGTGTGGAGACCCGCGTCGCGGCAGGCCTGGGCGAAGCCGGGCTCGTTCGCGAACCGGATCCCGTTGGTGGCGACCTGGACCTGCTTGAAGCCGAGGTCGCGGGCCATCGAGACCGCGTCCAGGAACAGCGGGCTCAGGGTCGGCTCGCCGCCCGAGAACTGGACCGCCACGGTACCGACCGGCTTCTGCTCCCGCAGGGACTTCAGCATGAAGTGGATCTGCTCGCGGGTCGGTTCAAAGACGTAGCCCGCGGCGTTCGCGTTCGCGAAGCAGACCGGGCACTTCAGATTGCATCGGTTCGTCAGGTCGACCAGCGCGAGACCCGTGTGCGACTTGTGGTGACTGCACATCCCGCAGGTGGTCGGGCAGCCGCGGAACTTGTCGTAGTACGGGTTCTCGTACCCGACCCCATCATGGGCATAGGCCTCCATCCGCAGGTAGAAGTCCACATCGTTCGAGATGATGTCCCAGAAATACCCGTGCGCCCGGCAGGTCTTCTCCATGATGACCCGGCCGTCCTTTTCTCGCACGATCGCGGGAATCACCTTGATGCACTCCGGGCAGACCGAAGCGGTCTTTCGCGGGAGACCCCGAGGCGCCTGGAACTCCTTCATCACACGGGCGGGCAACTTCCTTACCTCCCCTTTTCTGTCCGTCCTTGCGGAGCGGGACCTATCCCGCTCACCACCTCCTTGCTACATAATCCATCTGTCGCCCTAGATGCGACAAAGAAGGCGGTACGTGAGGAGGAGTCGCATGGTCTCTTGCGCTACAAATACGCGCGCGACGCGCCCGGTACGCCGGGAACGGTTCCACGACCCTATTGTACTCCACAGTGTACCCGGGCCCGGAGGAGCCTGCGATGTCCCCCCCGTCGACCGCCCGTCGAAGGAAGCCCCCCCAACGGAGAAAGCGGCTCCGGCCCCCGCGGGCCGGGCCGGGCCGGTTCGTCGGACGGGACGCCTCTCCCGTGCTGGACCGGTATCCCCCGAAGGACCCGTCGCTCTCTCTCCGGGCACCCCTCCCGCCTCCCTCCGAGGCCCCCCGACCTCCGAACGCTGCGTCGACCCCCGCGACCACCACGAAGCCTCCCGTTCCGGGGTCCCCGGCGGCCACCCTTCCCCCGTCCCCGTCCTCCACGTCCCTGATCACGCTGGACCGGCCGTTCGACGTCGATGAGTTCGCGGCGATGCTCGGGGAGACCTCGATCCGGGTCACCGTTCCGAGGGAGTCCCTGCCCGAGGTGATCCACCGGGTCCTGGAGTTCATGGGGTTCGGCATCTACGTCTATTCGATCGCGGTCCGCCCGGCCCCGTCGGAGCTGCTGAAGAGCTACGTTGTTGAGCTCACGCGGGTCGATTTCTCGACCGAGAAGGGGGCCTGGGTGCCGTTCGTCGAGCGAGGCGCGGGCGACCCCTCCTAGCGCCGGGTTCGAGGGGCCAGCGCGATCGGCCCTACCGATGCGGTGCCAGCGCCCGGCGGGCGAGGAGCGTCGCGATCAGGAACATCGCGAGCGCCCACCCGAGGAGGCCCAAGAGGTAGACCGCCGGGCCGTAGGGGTAGTACCCTCCGGCCCCCGAGAACAGGTTCTCCCGGAGGATGTCGACCGCGAGCGTGATCGGATTGTACGACGCGACCGTCTGGAACCAGCCCGGCATCGTGCCCCAGGGAAAGAGCGCCGCGGAGGTCAGGAGGACGGGCAGGTTGATCGCGTTCACGACGGCGAAGTACGTCTGGGGCTGCTCGAGCGAGAACCCGATCGCGATGAAGAGCGACGCGAACATCATCGACAGCACGACGACCGCGAGCACGATCTCGAGTGCGCCGAGGGCGGTGACGGACGCGGTCACGGAGAGTCCGGAGAGTCCGAGGTGACCGACGAGCACCGAGAGGCCGAGCACCAGGAACGCGAGACCGATCGGCTGGAGGGAACCCGCCAGCAGGCGTGAGCCGAAGATCGAGGTCGCGCTCGCCGGTGAGGCCGCGGTCCTCTTGAGGACGCCGAACAGGCGGTCGAAGATCACGTTCGCGCCGATGAAGAGGGTCGCGGTCACCGCCACGAAGCCGGTCATTCCGGCGGCGAAGTAGGAGAAGTAGTCCGGCGCGCCGCGGTACAGCTCAAGGAAGTACTGCGGCGGCACCTGCCCCCCTCCGATCTGGTTGAGATTGAACGCCTGTCCGAAGAGGAGGAGGTAGAGGATCGGCAGCAGGAGCGATGTGGCGATCGCCTGAGGGTTACGGGCCAGCCGCAGCAGCTCCCTCCGGGTGAGCGCGGAGAGCTGTCGCATCATCGTCGGGACCGCCCGAACGCCTGTCGGACCTGGCCGACGCGTACGGCCCGGTCGGTGGCGGTCATTCCCTCGTCCTCGCGGAACTCGCGTCCGGTGAACTCGAGGAAGACCTCGTCCAGGCTCGGACGCTTCAGGGAGACACCGGCGAGCCCCACCCCGGCCCGAGTGCACGCCTCGACCAGGGGGGGATCAGCGCCTCGCCCCGTGGCGTCTTCACCCGGTACGCGGAGTCCTGCGCGGCGACCGAGACGACCCCCGGCACCTGTCGGAGGATCCCTTCGAGCGCGGGAGAGGCATCGAGCGGTCGGACCGTCACCACGTCGCCTCCCAGACGGTCCTTGAGGTCCGACGGGGTCCCGGTCGCGACGATACGACCGTGGTCGATGATCGATATCCGGTCGCAGATCGTGTCGGCCTCGTCGAGGTAGTGGGTCGTGACGAACACCGTCATGCCGTGCTCCTGGCGGAGTTCCTGGACGTACTTCCAGAATCCGGCGCGCCCCTGAGGGTCGAGGCCCAGGGTCGGCTCGTCCAGGAAGAGCACGGACGGGGAATGGATGATCCCGACCGCGAGCTCGAGCCGGCGCCGCATCCCCCCCGAGTAGGTCTTGGTGAGCCGATCCGCCGCGTCCCCGATCTGCATCCGCGCGAGCAACGCATCGATCCGCCCTCGTGCCTCGCGCCGGGGCACTTCGAAGAGCGCCGCGGCGAGCTCGAGATTCTCCCGGCCGGTGAGATCGGAATCGGCCGTCGACTCTTGGAAGACGAGACCGATGCGCCGCTTGATCTCTTCCGGGTGACGGAAGACGTCGACCCTATCGACCGTGGCCTGACCCGCCGTCGGGGCGAGGTTCCCGGTCAGCATCGACACGGTCGTCGTCTTGCCGGCACCGTTCGGGCCGAGGAACCCGAACGCTTCGCCCGGCCGGACGGAGAACGAGACCTCCTCCACGGCCCGTACGGTCCGGTTGAACGTCTTCGAGACTCCCTGCGCGACGATCGCGAACTCCTCGGCCATGGTTGGTCCTACTCGCCCGCCCTACGGAGCCTCTCGGGATCTCGGTCCACCGGCGGGGAGACCGGCGGACGCATAAGACGGGCAGGTTCGACCCTCGCCCGAGAGGAGCGGGCCCGGGCCGTCACAGCGGAGATCGATGTCGGACGTCCGGTCCGGCCGGTACTCACTTCCCCGGGGCCTGCAGCATCGCCTCGAGCCGCCGCCGCACGTCCTCGATGTCGGATCGGGCCATCCCGAGCCCGCCCACTTCGCTCCGCCCGAGGTCCTCGAGATACGAGGTGATCGCCGAGAGCTCACGGACGGCCTCTGCGACCGATCGGGGCCCCTCGGCGCCGCCGGGCCATCCGGACCGGTCCCGGGAAGGCCGGGTGAGCTCGTAGCGTCCATCCTCGCGTCGGTGCACGCTCCCCTCCCTCGCAAGCTCTTCGAGGAGAGGGTAGATGGAGCCGGGGGATGGCCGCCACCAGCCATGGCTCATCTTCTCCATCTCATCGATCAGTTCGGCCCCGGTCTTCGGAGAGTGACCGAGGGAAACCAAGACCCACGGTCTCAGCCCTCGCTTCCTCGGAGATATCCACGGAGTGCCCCACATGGTATCGGTTTTCCGATATCGATAAGTCGATAGTACCCGATAGCCGTTGCGGGTCCCGGACAGGGAGAGAAGCCGGTGGGCCGGCGAGGAGGCTCCGCCCCCCCTCGGGCGGCGGCCACGGGACAAGCGCAGAGGGGGGACGCCCGAAGCGAAGCTAATGCGCCGACGGTGGTTCGGGAACCGGAGGTGGTGCAACGATGCTCGGCTCAGGAGAGGACCGTTGGGAGGCCGAACTGAGGGCGCTTCGAGAGGAGCTCGCGGAGATGCGAAAGGAGCAGCGGGAAATGGCGAAGGGGATCGGCGACCTCGTCATGACCTTCCGCATGTTGGCGACCCACCTCGGCATCGCATCCGAGCCGTACGCCCGCCGCTCTGCGTCATCCTCCGAGGCGCGCGACCTACCGGGATTCGGCTAGGGCTCGCCGCGCATGAGGATCTCCTACACGGTCCGCCCGAGCGAACCGGCGGAACACCTCGGACGGTTCTCGATCGACCTCGAGGACGTTCGGGAGTCCTCGATCGACCTCGTACTACCCTCCTGGGTCCCGGGCTCGTATCATATCGTCAACTACGTCCGAGGGTTTCGGGGGCTGAGCGCCCGGGGTCCTCACGGCGAGTCCCGACCCCTCGAGCGGGTCGACAAGGCCCGCTGGCGGATCGACACCGGAGGGTCGGCGGTGCTCCGCGTCGATTATTCGGTCTACGGTCACGGGCTCGTCACCGAGGCGTTCGACCTCACCCCGGAGCACCTCTTCGTCAACGCGGCCCTCTGTCTGCCGTACGTGGACGGACATCGCTCCGAGCCGGTCGAGGTCCGCCTCGAGGTCCCTGACGGCTGGTCGGTCGTCACGGAGCTCGAGGAGACAGGACGCTCACCCCCCCGATTCCGAGCGCCCGATTACGATGCCCTGGTCGACTCCCCCATCGACGCGGGCCACCCGGTGGTGCTCACGGTCCGGCCCGCGGGGATCCCGCACCGGATCTCCCTGTGTGGAGAGGGCGGCAACTACACCCTGCGACGCTTCGCCGATGACCTGACGAAGATCGTCACCGCGACGGTCGAGATGGTCGGCGACTCGCCGCTCCAAAGCTACACGTTCTTCTACCACCTGACCGACGTGCCGGACGGCGGCCTCGAGCACGCGAACTCGAACTCGTGCGTGATCCGGCGCACCGTCTTCGAGCCGAAAGAGGACTACCTTCAGCTCCTCGGCTGGACGAGCCACGAGTACTTCCACCTCTACAACGTCAAGAGGATCTGTCCGAAGGCGTTCCTCCCGTTCGACTACACGCGGGAGATGTACTCTCGACTCCTGTGGTGGATGGAAGGGGCGACGGACTACTTCTCCCACCTCGTGCTGCGCCGTGCCGACCTCGTCTCCTCGAAGAAGTTCCTCGGTGCGCAGGCCGACCTGGCGAAGAAGCTCCTCGAGACCCCGGGACGCCACGCGCGGAGCCTCGAAGTGGCCTCCTTTCTCGCGTGGGTCGACCTCTACCAACCGTTCGAGGAGACCCCGAACCAGTCGGTCTCCTACTACCTCAAGGGGAACCTGGTCGCGATGTGCCTCGACCTCGAGATCCGGCACCGGACCGGGACCCGGGCGTCTCTCGAGACCGTGCTCCGCACCCTCTGGGACGAGTACGGTCGCACCGGTCGTGGGGTGGAAGAGGACGCGCTGCTGCCGGTCGCGAACCGGTCCACGGGACTCGACCTCGCGCCGTTCTTCGAGCGGTACGTCCGCGGTACCGACGAGCTCGACCTCGGTACGTTCGCAGGATACGCGGGGCTCTCCTTCGGACCGAAACCGAAGTCAGCGGACGAGGACTCTTCCGAGCCCGGCTACCTCGGGATCCGGCTCGAGAGCTCCGGCGGCACGGCGCGCGTCCGCCACGTCCTCACGGACTCCCCCGGGCGGCGGGCCGGCCTCACGCCCGGAGACGAGATCGTGGCGATCGATGGGGCCCGGGTACGGGGCGACACGTTCGACAAGGCCCTGCTCCGCTACCCCCCGGGGACGGCCGTGGAGATCGCACTGTTCCGACGCGGCCACCTACGGCGCGTCCCGGCGACGATGGGCACTCCGCCGCCGGAGAAGTACGGGTTCTCGCCGGTGGCCGACGCGGACGACCTCGCCCGTCGGGTCTACGAGAGCTGGCTTGGAACGAGCTGGGAGCCGCCCTCCGCCGGCGAGAGTGGCTAGGTGCGAGCCGCCGGGGTACGGGCCGGCACCGCCTTCCGGCCGTACCTCCACTCTCCCTCCATCGCGTAGAGGCGGCGGAGGAGGGTGTTGACCCGGTCGCCGATACGAAGCTCGCCGGGAGCGGCGTCGGTGACCTGCAGAGGAACGCGGGCGCCGGGGGCAAGTTCGACCAGCACGACCTGGTAGGGTCCGAACGTTTCCACTACCGGATCGAACTCGGTCGGCTGCCCTCCGCGACCGATCGTCGTCGCGGCGACCACGGCCCCTCCGTCCCGCGGAAGCTCTCGAGCCCCGAGGCCCTCGGTGCGGCCGCAGACCCGGCACCGCTGGCGGACCGGGAACGTGATCGCCCGACAGGCTTCGCACTCTTCCGCGACGAACCTCCAACGGCTCGGGAGGGTCTCGAGATAGCGTGGGCGGGGAACGTAGGCGCCCTCGGAGACCGACCGGAGTCGGTCGGGCAGGGACCCTGGATCGGGACCGGCCGGCCGGGTCGGCAACGAGCCTTCCTCCCAGTCCCCCACCCAAACCGCGCCCGGCGCACGCTCTCGGAGCGCATGGTGAAGTCCGATCGCGGCCGGAAGGGGGGCGACATCCTCCGGGATCGCTTCGAGAAGTTCCGACACCTCGAGCGACCCCGGAGGACCGAAGACAAAGGCGAACGCTCCGTCGTGGGCGGGAGCGTCGGAAGAGGAACGGGGAGGTTCGGGGAGCGGGCCGAGGATCGCGTGGCCGACGAGGATCGAGGTCCGGTCGCCATCGTGTCGGGCCCGCTCGCACGCCTCCCGGAGAGCCGCGCTGCTCCCGGGGGACCGGACGACCTCGGCGGGAGCTCCGAGGACCCGCGGGACCGCCCCGTCGAGGTCGGGACCGTCCTCCCCGAGCCATTCGACACGGATCGGCCCCGAGGGAAGGGCGAGGCCCCCGACGGCGCGCTCGAGGGCCGTCGCGACCAGCGTGAACCGGTCCTCGTCCGGCGCGACGACCCGCCGGCCGTCCCGGAGGCCGATCGGCAGGTAGAGGCCGGCCCGAACGAGTCGCATTACGACCCCTCACCCCGCCGAAAAGATCGTGACCGCGGCCGTCGCACCGGCGCCGCCGACGTTGTGCGTCAGGCCGCGATGGGCGTCCGGTACCTGTCGTTCTCCGGCCGCGTTCCGCAACTGCTGGAACACCTCGTAGACCTGTCCGACCCCGGTCGCCCCGATCGGATGGCCCTTCGCCTTGAGCCCTCCGTCGGGATTCACCGGAAGGCGGCCTGTACGCCGCGTCGCCCCCGAGAGGGTGAGGGCCGCCGCTTCGCCGGGAGCGGCGAAGCCGAGGTCCTCGAGCGCGAGGAGCTCGGCGATGGTGAAACAATCGTGCACTTCGAGGAACGAGATCGAGGACGGAGCACAGTCGGCCGCCCGGAACGCCTCGGCCGCCGCACGGCGGGACGCCGCGAACCGGGTCAGCTCGGGACGCTCCTGGATGGCGAGACGGTCCGAGCCCGCCCCGCATCCCTCGATGAACACGGGGGTATCGGTGTACCGTCGCGCATGCTCGGCGCTCGTCACGAGGACGGCGGCCGCGCCGTCGCTCACCGGGCAGCAGTCGTACAGCCCCAGCGGGTCGGCGACCCGGGGCGCCGTGAGGACCTTATCCCGCGTGACGACCTTGCGGAAGTGGGCGTTCGGGTTCCTGGCACCGTTCTCGTGGTTCTTGACCGCGACCTCGGCGAGCGCCTCGGGCCCGACCCGGTGCTCGGCAAGGTAGCGTGAGGCGATCAGCGCGTAGACCCCGGCGAAGGTGAGGCCGGCGAGCCGCTCCCATTCGGTGTCGCCCGAGACGCCGAGCCAGTAGCGACGGCGGGCGTTCGGCAGGTCGGTCATCTTCTCGAGACCCGCGACCAGGACCAGCTCCGCCGACCCCGAGGTCACGGCGCGCACCGCGGCGCGCAGAGCGTAGCCTCCCGACGCGCACGCGTTCTCGACCCGCGTGGTCGGTACCCCCGGAATGCCCGTCTCCTCGGCCAGGAGTGCCGAGGCGTTCCCGATCTGCCAACCGCCGAAACCGAGCGTCGCGAGGAACGCTTCGGAGACCTCCCGTGGCTCCGCGCCGCGGTCGACGCTCGCGAAGGCGCCGTTCACCGCGGTGCGCAGAAGGGCACGGGGGCCTTCCTCCCGGACCCCGAACCGGGTGTGGCCGGCACCCACGATCGCGGCCCGCGGAGCCATCCGGTCCCCCCGAACACCGTCTTATCGGCCGTGTTCTTAAGCACGTTCGAGGTCAGGGCCCGTCGTGGCGAAGGCTCCTCCGATCGTGGTCGGTGTCTCGGGGGCGAGCGGCGCTCCCATCGCGCTCCGCGTACTGAGGGCACTGAAAGAGGCCCGGCGCCCGGTCGTCCTTGTCGTCTCGAACGGGGCGAAGGCGGTCCTCCGGGAGGAGTGCGGGCTCGAGGCGGGGGCGCTCGGCCAGTACGCCGCGCGCGTGTGTGAGGACTCCGACCTCGGAGCCCCGATCGCGAGCGGATCGTTCCCCACCCGAGGCATGGTGGTCGTCCCGTGCTCGTCCAACACGGCCGCAAAGATCGCGCTCGGCCTGGGAGACAGCCTGCTCACCCGCGCGGCACACGTCCACCTCAAGGAGCGGCGACCGATGGTCCTCGTCCCGCGGGAGTCCCCCCTGCCGACCCTCCTCCTGCGCCACCTGACGACCCTTAGCGAGATGGGCGCCGTCGTCCTGGTCGCGTCTCCGGCCTACTACCTGCACCCGCGGTCGATCGAGGACGTGACCGACTACCTCGCCGGCAAGGTCTTGGACCACCTCGGCGTCCCGCACCACCTGTACCGGGGGTGGAAGGTCGCGGAGGCCCGGCGATGAACCCGCGATGGGGCGCGTACGCGCCGTGGCCGTTCGTCGGCGCGACCGCCCTCCTGCTCGTCCTGATCCTGCTCACCCCGGCGCTCATCTCCCTCGGACAGCCGGCCCCGGGGATCCTGACGCAGGCCGAGCTCGGAGTGGACCGAGCCCCGAGCGCGACCGTCCTGAACTTCTACGTGCGGCCGCTCGGGACCACGGTCCGCTACTCGAACATCTCGGCCGGCATCGACGAGAACGCCTCCAACATCAACTGGACCGGAAGCGGCCCCTTCAATTGGACCCGGCTCAACTTCACCCGGTTTTCGAACGCCTCCGACGTGCTCCTTATGGGGTTTAGCTCCACTGCGAATCCGGTGGCCGTCAACGTCACGGCCTGCTACGAAAGCGGGAGCGGCGACGAGCTCTACTACGGCGAGGTCGTTTTCTTCGCCGTTTCGAGCCCGACGGGCGGCAGTCGCCTTTATGCGGCCACGAACACCCCGGGCGTCACCGTGCCGGGCAGCATCGCGATCTCGGACCTTCCCTACTGGATCCCCCTCAGCTCCACCGCGACCACCTGTCAGGCCCCATGAGACCCTCCCGAGTCGTCCTGCTGCTGTGGAGCGCGCTGATCGTCGTCCTGCTGGTCGTGGAGGTCGCGGAGCTCACCCGGGCCTTCACCCTCCCGATCCAGTCGGCGATCGGGGACCCGCTCGCGTTCGTCATCGTGCTCTTCTTCACGACCGCGGTGGCGCTCGTCGGAGCGGTCTTCATCGGCATCTACATCTCGAGCCGCATGATGCGGCCGACCGGCTTCACTCCTTTCGAGGAGGAGATGCTCCGGATGCGCCGGCAGCTCCAGGACGTCGAGCGCTCCGTGGAGGAGATCCGAACGGCGGTCGTGTCGTCCTCCCCCCCGGAACCGGCACCCTCGGAGGAGGAGGAGCCGTGAGGGTCCCCGTGATCGACAACGGCGGTCAGTGGACCCATCGGGAATGGCGGGTCCTCCGGGACCTCGGCGCCGAGACTCGAATCGTGCCGAACACGACGCCGCTCGACGATCTCGAAGCGGACGGAGTCGTGCTCTCGGGTGGGGCACTGAGCCTCGAGGGGACCGCGTCGCCGCTCGGGGCGGTCCAGGGCTGGATCGACGAGGTGCGAGTGCCGGTCCTCGGGATCTGCGTCGGCCACCAGTTCCTCGGACGACACTTCGGCGGTCAGGTCGTCCACTCCGCCGTGCCCGAGTTCGGGTCGGTCGAGCTCACCGTCGACCGACCGGACCATCCGCTGTTCGCCGAGCTCCCTGCAAAGCTCACCGTCTGGGCGAGCCACAACGACCAGGTCGTGCGACCTCCGCCCGGCTGGTCCGTGCTGGCCCATTCGCTGGCCTGTCCCGTCGAGGCGATGGCCCATCCCGACCGGCCGATCTGGGGAGTCCAGTTCCACCCCGAGGTCGAGCACACCCAGGGGGGTCGGGAGATCTTCCGTCACTTCCTCGACGCATGCCGTCGCTAGCGGGGACCGGGATAAGTACCGGCCACCGCTCGCGCTGGTCGTGGCCCGCATTCACCGGGGCTCGGGACTTCGCGAACAGGACCTCGTCCACCGGGCGAAGGCCCTGAAGGAATCGGTCGCCCCCTTGCTCCCCCGGTTGACGCCGGAGTGTCCCACCGATCGGTTCGATCGTCGGCGGGACGATCTCGAGGAGGTCCGCGCGGCCCAGGACGATGCGCGCCGGCTCGGGCGGTTCTCGCGCTGGGGCGACCCTCTCGCCCGGGCCTACGCGGGGCTCCTGAAATTCGCCCTCGAACCCGAGCCCCCCGTCATCGCCTCCTTTTCCCTCCCCGACGGCGAGGCATCCTACGCCGCGCTCGCCCGGACCGACCGGGAGGCGGAGGTCGCGGTCCAGCAATACCAGGTACCGGCCCGTCTGCTGCTGGGATACATCGACTGGGCCCGGAAAGGGTTCCACTTCTTCGCCGGGCGCAGGACGCTCTGGTGCACCGGCCCGTCGGCCCGTCCCCCCGAGGAGTTCCGGGCCGAGAAGATCGCCTCCCTCCCGTACCGCCTCATCGAGGTGCCCGAGCACCGACGGTTCGACTGTCCCCACCTGAAGGACGGGGAGCCTCGACCGTACCTCGAAGTCGTCTGGTCGGGGGCGGAAACGTCGTTCCGGGTCTGCCGCCGATGCGCGAAGGACGACCGTCACCTGCTCTCCAGTCTGTCGGACGGGACCGCGAGTCCGGACCCGAGCGAGGAGTTCCCGGTCCGCGCCGATCTCAACGTTCGTTGCACCGCGGGCCCGGACTGCGTCCACACCGGCCTCCCGGAGCTCTCTCGGGGTCTCGGACGCCAGTACGAGCTCGGACGGCTCTCGGACGCCCAGCTGCTCGACCGGTACATCGCCGAACTCCGGACACGGATCGAACGCGCGGACCGCCCGACGTTCGTCGCCCGCGGAGTCTGCTACGGGAGCGACGTCCATCGGTTCGTCGACGCGCTCTCTCCGTCGGTGGTCGAGCGCGCCGGGCTCGAGGCGGCCCTCCGGGAGCGGTCCCGGTACTTCGAGGTCGACGAACCGAGCGCGAGCCGGGCGCTCGAGCGGCTCTGGCCGGACCACGCCGAGGAGATCCTGGCCTCGATCGTCAAGGACCCGGAGGAGGCGCGGCGCTGGGTGGAGGAGTCGCGCGGGGCCCCGGGCCGAATCGCCGAGATCCTCAAACGGGCCCAACGGATGAGCGAGGAGCGCGAGGTACTCGACGCCCTGCCCCGCTACTCGCGTCTCGCCCAAGAGGCGGCGTGGGTCGATCGGATCGCCCGGGAGTACCGGGCCCGCCGGGAGGCCGGTGCCGAGCGGCTCATCCTGCAGTCGCTTCCTCGCGAGGGCAAGGAGCGCGGACTCGCCTACGGGTTCCTGCTCGCGCTGGGCCGGGCGAACGCCCATGCCTGGCAGTTCACGCCGACCGAGAAGGAGTTCGGAGGCTCGCTCGCCGACCGGGCGCACCTTGTCCTCGCCGCACCGAGCTCCCAGTACCATGCCGCGCTCGACCGGCTACTGCAAGCGGCCGGGGTGGCCAACTGGGGCACGCCGGAGGCGGAGACCCCCGAAGCGTAGCTCCTCCTCTCGGGCCGCCGCCTTTCGTTCCTCCGGCTTCTCGTGAGGTAGGGAGGAGTCGACGGCGATCCCCCGCTCGTTCCGGGAGCTCTTGCGACCCGATCCCCCTCGTAACTTCCTCCTCTCATCGCCCCGAGCTGGCGGCCCACCGGCGTCAGTGCGCCGGCGGTGTCCGCCGGCCTCGGTTCGGCAACCCGCCGTTCGCCGACGCGCTCCGGCCAGGGGTAGATCCTCCCGGCCGCTACGCCAACGAGGACTCCGGGTCCACTCGATACCGCGCGAGAGCCGCTTCCTCCTCGAAGTGGAGCTCGGGCGCGAGCACGACCACCACGTGCATCGGCGGTCCGAAGTCGACGGAGCGAAGACGATCGAACCGGCCGAAGTAGCCCCGGGCGTCCTCCCGGCCGACCCGCGCGGCGACCGCGAGGAGCGCCTCCTCCCCCACGACGCGACCTGCCGGGTCGCGTTCGCGCAGGAGCCGGAGGGCCTCTCCGGCAAAGAGGTACCGTCGTTCGTCGGGGCGCAGGTCGAGGAGGACGAGCGTGTGGAGACCCCGGGCCCGATTCTCGGAAATCCGTTCGAGGGGGGAGGTGGGGGAAAAGCCCGGAGAGGGGAACGGAAGGGACACGGTGCGTCCGAAGCGGTAATGCATCAGGCCGAGGAACCCGGCGGCCGCGGTGAGGATGCTCGCGTTCGGCAGGTAGCGCCAGGTATGCCCGGCCTGTTCGACCGCAAGACGCAGCGCGACATGGGTCGTCGCCGCGAACGGATCTCCTACGACGACGAACGCGACGCGCTTGTGGCGGTCGAGGGCCGCTAGGACCGTACGTTCTCCCTCGACCAGCGCGCGGTCGAGCACTCGGACCGGCCGGCCGATCGCTTCGCCCAAACGCTCGAGCGTACCCTGCGGAGCGACGGCCGTGTACTCCTCCGCGAAGACCGCGTCCGAGGACCGAAGCTCATCGAGCGCGCGCCGCGAAAGCCCCCGCTCGTCCCCCAATCCGAGCCCGACGAACCAGAGCTCGCCCATCCCGCCGTCCGAGCCCCTCCGCGTCAGTCGGCGATGGCCATCACGGGGCAGGGGGCGGCGCGGAACAGCTCCTCGAGGAACCGCCGGGTCAGAAGCGGCCCCCCGGAGGGGTCGGAGCGCTCGCCGACGATGACGAGCCCGTACCGTTCCCGGGCGGCCGATTGAACGATCCGTTGGGCGAGCTGATGGCGCCGTCGGCCCAAGAGCGCGCCCGGAAAGAACCCGCGCTTCGGACGGGACGCGACCCCATCCGGCGCGCCGCCGTCCGCCTCGGCCCCCCCCGAGCGGCCGGCCTCGCGGGCCCGGAGCGGAAGAGGGATCACGGGAGTTCCGTTGGTCCGGGTGGAGATGACCTCGGCGATCTGCCGCACCTTGAGGGAGGGCGCCTCGCCGATCGCCGGGAGGAGGATCCGGGGGACCCGATCGGTCGCGAGGGTGAGACGGTTCAGGACCACGACATCGGCGCGGGCGTGGTGGAGGACGCCGGTCGCGGTGTGACCGACGAAGAGCTTGCGCCCGGTCCGACTCCCCCGCAGGGTGAGCAGGATCGCATCCACGTTGTGGGATTCGGCGCTCTCGAGGATCTCTCCGGGAACGTCGGTCGCGGCCCGCACCTCGGGGTCGACGCGCACGTCGAGCGCCGCCCCGGTCTCGTGCGCGGGGACGACCAGGTGGACGGAGGCCCGCCATTCGCGGGTGACCTCGGGAAGGGTCGTGGTCGGGATCACGTGCAGCACGCGAATGAGACCGTCCGCATCGAGCAGCATCGCGGCGAACCGGATGAGCGGTTCGACCTCGGCGGGCTCTTGCACGGGCACAAGGATCTGCCGGTACATCGTCACCTTCCGATCAGCGGGAGCAGGTCGAGGTCGAGCTGCAGCACGTCCACGTACGGCACGCCGATGTATGGAACCATCGGCTGGTGGATGTGGTGGTTGACGAACGCTTGGAGGAACGAGATCGACAGGTTCGTCGATGCGTTCACGCGCGGAACCTGGACCAGCACCGCCGAGGGGATGAGGTCCGGATCGAGCGCCGAGGCCGACGGCGCCGCCCAGTCGAGGGGGACCGTGACGTTGGTCAGGTTCCCGTACTTCTGCATGTACTGAACGGTTTCGTTGATCAGGGCCTGGAGCGCCGGGTCGGAGGCGCCGGGCGGGGACGGCGTCCCGTTGAGGAAGTTGTAGTCGGACAGGCTCGGTCGCTCCCAGAACAGGTACGGGGCGTCCGTGTTCTGCGCGACGAGCGACGAGCCGACCAGCGTTCCGTTGTGGTACAGGAGCGAGCCGTTCGCGCTCGTCGGTTCGATGACCTGCGCGATCTCCGTGACGACGTACGGGTAGGCCAACCCCCCTACGAGCACCATCAGGACGAGGAAGAGGCCGGCGGCGCGCAGGTGACCCGCGACCGAATGCGAGCGGGGTGGGCGGGACGACCTGCCGGAAACGGAGAGGCTCATGCTACAGCCCCCCGAGCGGGAGGAGATGCCCGACCGAGGCCCCGATCGTCTGCGTGAACCCGAGGGTCATGACCCAGGCGAGGAGATAGTAGATCAGCTTGATCCCCACGAACGCGACCACGAGGCCGCCGAACCCGTAGGTGACGAGGTTCCGCCGGAGGAGGTCGATCGCCGGACGGGGACGGAACGGCACGCCGACCAGGGCGAGCGGGATCAGCACGGGAATGATGACGCCGTTGAAGAGGAGCGCCGAGAGGACGGCGAGGGCCGGGTTGCTGAGCCCCAGGAGGTTCATCGCGCTGACCCCGGGCAGGGTCGCCGCGCCCGAGGCGATGAAGATCGCCGGAATGATCGCGAAGTACTTCGCGACGTCGTTCGTGATCGAGAACGTCGTGAGCGCCCCGCGGGTGATCAGGAGCTGCTTGCCGATCGAGACGACCTCGATCAGCTTCGTCGGGTCGTTGTCGAGATCGACCATGTTGCCGGCCTCCTTCGCCGCGCTGGTCCCGCTGTTCATCGCGAGCCCGACGTCCGCGCGCGCGAGCGCCGGGGCGTCGTTCGTCCCGTCCCCGGTCATCGCGACCAGCCGACCGTTCGCCTTCTCTCGCTCGATCAGGGTGAGCTTGGTCTCGGGCTTCGCCTCGGCCACGAACTCGTCGACCCCGCTCTCGCGGGCGATCGCCGCCGCCGTGAGGCGGTTGTCGCCGGTGCACATGATCGTGTGGATCCCCATCGTCTTGAGCTCGCGCAGTCGGTCGCGAATCCCCGGTTTCACGACGTCCTTCAGGAGGACCAGGCCGAGCACGCGACGGTTCACGGAGATCGCGAGCGGGGTCATCCCCTGACGGGAGGCCTCACCGGCGGCCGACCGGAGCTCGGGAGGCAGCAGCGCGCCGTACCCTTCGATCGTCTTGAGCGCCCCCTTGTAGATCTCGGTCCCGTCGGGGAGGACGATGCCGCTCATGGGGCGTCCGACCGAGAACGGGAGGACCTTGAACTTCCCCGGGTCGAGATGATGGGTCGGCGCGTTCCTCCGGGCGGCGAGCCGTACGATCGAACGGCCCTCGGGGGTCTCATCGAGGCTGGAGGAGAGGAGCGCGGCCTCGAGGAGCTCGGGGTCCCTCACCCCCGGGGCGGCCACGAACTGCACGGCGAGCCGGTTCCCGACAGTGATCGTGCCGGTCTTGTCCAGGATGAGAATGTCGAGGTCCCCGGCCGCTTCGACAGCCTTACCGGATTTCGCGATGACGTTCGCCTGGGCCGTGCGATTGATCCCCGAGATCCCGATCGCCGGAAGCAGGGCCCCGATCGTCGTCGGCATCAGGCAGACAAACAGCGCGATGATCGTCGCGAGGTCGATCGTGACTATGTCGGTGTAGTCGGCGAGGAAGATGAACGTCACGACGACCGTGAAGAGCGCGATCGTCAGCGCCGAGAGCAGCACGAGCAGGGCGAGCTCGTTGGGCGTGGGTTCGCGACCCTGGCCTTCGACCAGCTGGATCAGGCGGTCGAGGAACGAATGCCCCCGCACGGCCGTGACCCGGATCTGGGCGGTTCCCTGGAGGACCTGCGTGCCACCGAGGACGCTCGTCTTATCTCCGCCGCCCTCCCGGGTGACCGGCTCGGACTCCCCGGTCATCATCGACTCGTCGACCAGGATCGCGCCGTGAACGATGTCCCCGTCCATCGGGACCGGCTCCCCGGCCCGCGCTTCGAGGGTATCCCCGACCTGGAGGACATCGGAGAGGACCCAGCGCTGGGAGCCGTCCGGCAGGATCTGCCGCGCCCGGATCCCACTGCGGATCACGCGGAGCGCATCCGCCCGGGCCCGGCCCTGGGCCTCCGCGATCGCGGTGGAGATGTTCGAGAACCAGAGCGTGAAGAAGAGGATGACCGTCACCCAGAGGAAGTAGCTCGGGTCGTACGTCCGCAGGATGTCCGGGAACGCCTGAGGGGCGACCGTAATGACGACGAGCAGGAGGAAGAGCACGTACACCGAGAACATCACCGGGGATCGGAGCTGTCGCCGGGGGTGGAACATCTTGATCGAGTCGGCGACCACGCGGCCGAGGGAGGTATGAGGGACCCGGCGGACGGGGACCCGAGCGCCCGGCTCCCCCATTCTAGACCCCTCCCACGATCTGGGCCAGCGGGCCGAGCGCGATGACGGGAAGGAACAGCAGGACGGAGAGAATGAGCAGGAAGAGCGTGATGTAGAGCGTGAACGTCGCGCTCGCCGTGCGCAGGGTACCGGGACCCGGAGGAAGGACCTCCTGCTCGGAGAACATCCCTCCGACCTTCAGCATCGCCCAGATCGGAACGAATCGACCGACCAGCATGACGATCGCGCCGGCGACGTTGAAGAACACGGTCCCGTCGTTCCACGCGCTGGAGGAGAGAGAGCTCCCGTTGTTCGCCGACTCGCTCGTGAACTCGTAGAGCACGGAGGTGAAGGTGTGGGCCGACGCCGGGATCGAGCCGGAGCTCGTCGATACGAAACCCCCGACGACCGCGACGACGAACGGGACCAGGATCGCGGCGGGGTGGGTCAGGAGCGCGAGCGCGGCCCACCGAACGTGCCCGGTGCTGATCTTCTTGCCGAGGTACTCCGGGGTCCGTCCGACCATCAGACCGCCCACGAAGATCCCGAGCACGGCGAACAGGAGGAGCATCCCGAAGCCGGTCCCTTCCCCGCCCGGGGTGCTCTGGGTGAACATGCCGAACAGGAGGACGAGCTGCGACACCGGGGCGAGGGCCCCGATCTGCATGTTGTTCGCGCCGACGTTCGAGTAGACGCTGACGACCTGGAAGAGCGAGGCCTCCGGCAGGGCGAACCGGCTCTCCTGGCCGACCGGGTAGCCGTAGACCTGCGGGCCCAGCGACGGGATCGTCGCGAGCGCCGGGTTGGTCGCTGCCTGGTAGGCGATGAACAGACCGACGCCGATCGAGAAGACGATCAGTATCGTTCCCAAAAACGGCCAGGACTCGTTGCGCTTCCGGATGATCTGGCCAAAGGCGAACGGAGTGGAGAACGGGATGAGCATCATGGTGAAGGTCTCGAAGAGGTTCGAAAGCGCGCTCGGGTTGGCGAAGGGGGAGGCCGCGTTCGCCGAGTAGAAACCTCCTCCGTTGGTCCCGAGCAGGGAGATCGAGGTGAACGAAGCGACCGGGCCGAGGATGATCTCCTGCGTCCCGCCGGTGATCGGATGGGCGACGACGTAGTTCGTGAACGTCTCGGGGACGCCCAGGAGAATGAGGACGAGCGCGAAGGCGAACGAGAGCGGCAGGAGCACCCGGGTGATGGTGCGTACGAGGTCGACGTAGAAGTTCCCGACCGTCCCGTCCTTTCGGACGAAGCCGCGGATCATCGCGGCCGCGACCGATAGGCCGGTGGCGCACGAGACGAACAGGGCGAGGGGCCAGGCGATGACGAGCGAGCCCAGGCTCAGCTGGGTCTCATTGGTGAAGTGCGTGAAGTCGGTGTTCGTCGTGAAGCTCGTCGCGGAGTGCAGCGCGAGGTCCCAGGACATCCCGTGGGCCCCGGTCGCGTCGAGCGGGAGCGCGTTCTGGAAGAAGAAGAACAGGTAGAGGAAGGCGAAGACGCCCGCGTTGACGAGGAGGATGGCGAACATGTACTCCGTCGCACGCATCGATCGACGCGGAGAGGTGCCAAGGATCCGGTAGATCGCGCTCTCGATCGGCGTCAGGATCGCGTCGCCGAACGCCGGACGGTCGAGATAGACACGACCGAGATAGGCGCCAAAGAACGGCGCGACCGCCAGGACGAGGGCGATGAGAAGAATTACGTCCCAGAGCGACTGGAGAGCGAACACCGGCCTTCGACCACCCTCAGAACCTCTCGGGGTGGATCATCGAGTACGTCAGGTAGATGACCAAGACGACCGTGATCACCCCGAACACCGTGAGCCCGAGGTTCTGGGCGATCGCATCGAAAAGCCCCATCGAGCGTCCGGGCCGCCGGACCTGACGGCGGTTATTTAGCCTCGGTGACCGAGCGGCACCGTCGCTCGGCGCGCCCCAAGATTTATACGGCCCTCACGGGGCCGCCGACCCCCCGCTCCGGTCCCCCGCCGCTGCCCCGGATCCGGCCGTTCGCCGACGTCCGGCGAGGGACAGGCGTCGGACGATGTTGCGCATCGCCTTCTCC
Source organism: Thermoplasmata archaeon (assembly GCA_046704665.1). Taxonomy (GTDB): domain Archaea; phylum Thermoplasmatota; class Thermoplasmata; order Lutacidiplasmatales; family UBA184; genus Lutacidiplasma. The sequence goes on from JBJKRJ010000069.1 coordinate 42,603, forward strand.
CGGCGTGCCTCGGCCTTCTGGTAGGAGACGTCCCTCGTGGCGCGGGTCAGGAGCACGACCACGCGACCGAGCGAGGTCCGACCCGTCCGTCCCCGTCGCTGGATCGCCCGGATCTCACTAGGAACGGACTCGAAGAACACGACCAGGTCGACATCCGGCACGTCGAGTCCCTCTTCGGCGACGCTGCTGGCCACGAGGACCGGGAATCGGCCCTCGCGGAAGGCGGTGAGGATGCGAGCCTGTTCCTTCTGGTTCATCCCCTTGTCCTCGCGGTCCCGGGTCGCCTGTCCCACGAACCGGCCGACCGTCCACCCCTGCTGCTCGAGCATCGTCTGGATCGTCTGGATCGTGTCACGGTACTGCGCGAAGACCAGGATGCGGGGCGGGTGGTCCCGGGGTGCGTCGAGCGTCTCCCGGACGAGGTCGACCAGCGCATCGAGCTTCGGATGGGAGGGCTCCTTCGTGGTGCGCAGGAACTCCTCGGCCTCGCGGCGGGCCGTAACGACTTCGGGGAGGGCGAGAACGGCACGGTCCCCTCGACTCGGCTTGTCCTTGGCCGCCAGCCGGTCGAGGTACTGGAGGAACGGGGCCAGACCCTGGGTTTCGAGACGCTCCTCCATGTGGTGCAGGTGGAGAAGGACCAGTTGGTGGAACAGCGGACCGAAGCGTCGGACCATCGGCCCGGGGCGTGCGAAGATCTCGGCCCGCAGCGCGATCAGGTCCTTCACCGAGAGCGAGGTGATCGGCTTCTTGCGCAGGTACCCCATCTTCTGGAGCTTCCGTGCGGTCGCACGGGCCGCGGTGCCGAGGTGCTCGCGAATGCGGATCGACGCCGGCGGCAGGTCGACCCACCGGTAGTCGACCTCCACCGGCTGGACGAACTCCCGGACCCCCTCGTCGTCGCGGGAACGCGCCTCGATCCGTTGGACCCCGAGCGCCTTCACGACCTCCTCGATCCGCTCGTCCTTCCCGCCCGGTGACGCGGTGAGGCCGAGGACCCGGCCGGCTTCGGGCCGCTCGGCGGAGTACCGGGCCGCGATCGGCACGTAGACGTACTTTCCGACGGCGTGGTGGGCTTCGTCAAACACGAGCAGCGTCACCTCGTCGAGTCGGTAGCGACCCGCGGCGAGGTCGTTCTGGACGATCTCGGGGGTCGCGAAGACGACGTCGGCCGTCTCCCAGGCACCCTCCCGGACCGGCCGGCGCACGGTCCCCGTGAATCGGGCCGTGCGCAGGGGCACGAACCATCGAGCGAACGAGTCGGCGTGCTGCTGGACCAGCGGCCGGGTCGGGGCGAGGAAGAGGACCTTCCCCTCGCGGGCCCGGAGGAGCTCGGCCGCGAGTAGCGCGGCGATCACGGTCTTGCCCAGCCCGGTCGGCAGCACGACCAGGAGATCCTCGGCGAGCCCGATGCGGGCGAGGTCCAGCTGGAACGGGAGCGCCCGGATCTCGTTCGGCCGCAGCAGCGGATGACCGACCTTGCCGTCCGCGACGTGCCAGACCCCGGGAAGCGCGGGGGGATGCGGACGCCCCGCGAGGAGCGGCGGAGCGGTCACGAGAGGACCTTCCGAGAACTCCTCGAGACTCCGTTGCTTGCTCATCGGTCGGTCTTCACGCGGCAACCCCGAACGCCGCTTAGGTGCTTTCGTTCCTCGGGGCCGACCGCCGAAGGCGAGCGATCGCCGCTCCGGGCGGCTCCGTCACGGTCCGCCTACGGGCTTCGTCCGGCAGGTACGGACTCGGTCAGGAACTCTCGGCCCCCGAGGTACGGGCGCAGGGCCTCAGGGATGCGCACCGAGCCGTCCGGCTCCTGGTACTGCTCGAGAACGACCGCGATCGCACGGGAGGTCGCGACCGCCGTCGAGTTCAGGGTGTGGGGGACAATCTTCCCCGGCCGCCCGGCCTTCCCCATCCGGATCCCGAGACGACGCGCCTGGTAGTCGGTGCAGTTCGAGCAGCTGACGACCTCCCGGAAGGCCTGCTGGCGCGGGAACCAGGCCTCGATATCGTACTTCTTGGCTGCCACCGTTCCGACGTCCCCCGTACAGACGTTCACGACGCGGTACGGGACACGCAGCCGACGGAAGACCTCCTCCGCGTTCGCCCGGAGCTCTTCGTGCAGACGGGGCGAGTCCTCCGGCCGGGAGAAGATGAACTGCTCCATCTTGAAGAACTGGTGGACACGGAAGAGCCCCTTCTGATCGACCCCGTGGCCGCCGATCTCCTTGCGGAAGTTGTAGCTCAGGCCGGCGAGCCGGAACGGAAGCGCGTCCTCGTCGAGGATCTCGCCCTGGTAGAGCGCCGCGAGCGGGTGCTCGGAGGTCGCGATCAGGTAGAGGTCCTCCTTCTCCACCTTGTACATCACGTTCTCGAAGTCGGCGAGGTCCGTCACGCCCTCGTACGGCTCGCGCCGCAGCATGAACGGGGGAACGACCGGAGTGAACCCCCGTTCGATCAGGAAATCGAGCGCCATCCGCTGGATCGCGAGGTCGAGAAGGACGATCGGTCCGCGCAGGTAGTAGAACCCGGCGCCGCTGGCGCGCCGGGCCCGGTCGAACTCGACCATCCCAAGGGTTTCGAGGAGCTCGCCGTGAGACTTGCGGTCCGCCCGGGGAGGCGCCGGCTCCCCCCAGGTCGCGACGACGACGTTCTCGGAATCGTCCTTCCCGTACGGAACGCTCTCGTCGAGCAGGTTCGGGACCCGACGCAGCGCGTCGTCCCGGGCGTGGAGGAGCTCGGCCTCGCGCACCTCGATCACGTGCAGTTGGTCCGGGAGCGCCTTCGCCTCCTCCGCAAGCGCGGTCGGGACGTCGCCCTGGCCCCGGGCCGCCGCCATGGCGTTCCGTAGCTCGTTGCGGCGGCGGCGCAGCCGGTCCGCCTCTGCGAGGCAGGCACGCCATTCCGTATCCTTGGCGCGAGCCTCTTGGAACAGCCGGAGGTACTCGGGATTCCGACGCCGGGCGAGGTTCTCCTCGACCTTCCCGGGCTCTCGACGGAGCCGGTCGACGTCGATCATCCCGTCGCGGTAGGGGGTCCGGGCGAAAACGGTTGTCCCCCCTCCGCCCCCGTACCGCTATGAGCCCGAGGGACCGTGGGCCGCTCCGTAAGGAGAGGTTCGTGATGTCCTCGGTCGAGGAGTTCGGGCACTACATTGGGGGCAAGTGGATCACGCCACCGGGCGCGAAGCGATACGAGACCATCAACCCCACGACCCGAGAGCCGGTCGGTTCGTTCGTCGCCGGCACGGTCAAGGACGTCGGCCACGCGGTCACCGCCGCCCAGGAGGCGTACCGGGGTTGGAAGGAGACGCCGGCGCCCAAGCGCGGGGAGATCCTGCTCGAGGTCGCGCAACGGATGAAGCGGGCGAAGCCCGGGCTCGGCCGCACGGTCACCCGGGAGATGGGCAAGGTCATCTCCGAGGGTCTCGGGGACGTCCAGGAGGCGATCGACTTTCTGGAGTACATGGCCGGGGAGGGGCGACGGCTCTTCGGAGAGACCGTTCCTTCCGAGCTTCGTTCGAAGTTCTGCCTCACCATACGTCAGCCGAAAGGAGTCGTCGCCTGCATCACCCCCTGGAACTTCCCCACCGCCATCCCCAACTGGAAGATCGCGGCCGCCCTCATCACGGGCAACACGGTGGTCTTCAAACCGGCGTCCTCGACCGCACGATGCGCCGCCGAGGTCGTGAAGGTCTACGAGGAGGCCGGACTCCCGCCCGGCGTCCTCAACCTCGTCACGGGGTCGGGCGGGGTCGTCGGGAACGCCCTGATCGAGGACCCGAGGGTACGGACGGTGTCGTTCACGGGCGGGGTTGCGACGGGCCGGGAGGTCTACGTGCGCAGCGCCCAGAGCCTGAAGATGGTGCACCTCGAGCTCGGAGGAAAGAACCCGGTGATCCTCCTCGAGGACGCCGACCTTCCGCTCGCGCTCGACGGGGTCCTCTTCGGTGCGTTCGGGACCGCCGGGCAGCGCTGCACGGCGACGAGCCGGCTCATCGTCCACGCGTCCGTCTACGACGAGTTCCTGGGGAAGCTCACCGATCGGCTCGACCGGTTCACGGTCGGCGATCCGCTCGACCCGGCGACCGGCATGGGACCGGTCGCCTCCGCCGACCAGGAGACGAAGATCCTGGAGTACATCGAGATCGGAAAGAAGGAGGCGAAGCTCCGCTACGGCGGCAAGAAGCTCACGGGGGGGGCGTACGACCGGGGCTACTTCTTGGAGCCGACGATCTTCGAGACGACGCACGGCACCCGGATCTCGAAGGAGGAGATCTTCGGCCCGGTCCTCTCGGTCATCAAGGTCCGGGACTACGACGAGGCGGTCCACGTCGCGAACGACGTCGAGTACGGGCTCTCGTCGTCGATCTACACGCGGGACGTGAACCGGGCCTTTCGGGCGATCCAGGACCTCGAAGCCGGGATCACGTACATCAACGCCCCCACGATCGGCGCGGAGGTGCAGCTCCCGTTCGGGGGGATCAAGAACACGGGGAACGGTGGGCGCGAGGCGGGGAGCGCGGCGATCGAAGCGTTCACCGAGATCAAGAGCGTCTTTGTCGACTTCTCCTCGAAGCTCCAGAAGGCGCAGATCGACTCGGAAACCGCTGCATGAGCCGATTCCGGGGCACGGACGAGCAGCTCGACCAGGAGATCGAGACCCTCGAGAGGATCTCGCGACTCCGGGTCCGTCGTGTGGCGGCCGAGCTCAACGAGTTGGAGCGGGACCTTCGCGAGCTCCGCAAGGAGCGGAGACGGCGGCGGGCGAGTGCGCTCGTCCCGGAGCCCTCCCCCGCGACCGCCGAACTCACCGACTGACCGCGCTCGCGGGTCGCTCGCCGGGAAGGCCGGTCCCCGGCGTGCCGACCGGGCCGCCGGTACGAGGGGGCGGGGGAGTCCGCCGGCGATCGGCTCGCGGGTAGGCTCGCTAGAGGCCAGGCGGCGACGGGGGTACGGGGCCTCCGCCCGGGCCCGCCGAGGGGGCGGACGGGGGCGCGCCGACCGGTGTCCAGGCCGTCGGGGGTGGGCGTCGCATTCGCGAACGCCGGGAGATCAGGAACACGGAAGCGACCACGACCGCGATGACGGCCACGAGAACGACCCAGATCCAGGGGAATCCGCTCGAGGACCCCGACGGAGACGTGATCGCGGCATACTGCTTCTCGGCCACTCCGACCGGTTCCGGACCGGCGCGGAGGGACAGGGAGACAGGGCTTGCACTGGCCGCGCCCACGGGGATCGATGCGCTTCCGGCGATGCCGGCTCCCACGAATCCGGACCCGGCCTGATAGTAGGCCGTTTCGTTCGATGGCCCGGTGGAACCGCCGGCGCCCGTCAAGGACAACCCAGAGAGAGCCCCCGCGTAGAGGCTCGACGGAATGACCAGATAGCCATCGGACAGGGTGAAGTTCCCCATCCCGACGTCGAGGAGGATGACCTGCACCTGGACGGGGGTCGGGGACGAGGTGTAGTTGTCATACAGCGTGGTGACCCCGAGGTCGGTGCCGTTCACTCCGAGGACGCCGCTCCGGGCGACCGAGCCGGTCGTCCAGTTGGACTCGGTGCCCGACCCGCCCGGGGCTCCGGCGACGGAGAGGGAGTAGCCGCTCTTCCACAGGCCGCTCGCGGTGAACGGGGCGTACGCGCTCCACGTGTCCCCCGGTTGGGGACTCTCGGGGACGATCCCGAGGGAAGGCGCGAACGCGACCGAAGAGGCCTCTTGGCCTCCCAGGTCAAAGTTCAGGGTTCCGGTACCGTTCGGGGACTTGACCGAGAGGGTCCCGCTGAAGTTGAAGGCCTTGTGCGAGGCCGCGTTCATGATCGCGAGCGCGGGGGACGTCCACGTGGTGAAGTTGCTCGCGCTGGTCAGGGAGACGGTACCCGTGGTCACGTTCGTGAATCCGGTGGCCGTCTCGAGGCCGGAGATGGTCGCGCTCAACGACTCGACCGTGCTGCCGTTCGCGGTCTGAGCGTAGGCGAAGTTCGCGCTCGCGCGAAGCGCCGCCCGGCCCTCGATCATTGTCTGATTGCTGGTCACGTTGGTCTGAGTGTAGATGACGACCCAGCTGACCTTGTAGCCGATGCTGAACGAGCCGGAGAACGTGCTGTCGTTGAAGCAGCTCGAGTCCTTACAGGAATAGCTCAGGGACGCGTTGCCCCCGAACGCCCACTGCTCCGGGGCGCCGGCCGCGGACGGGGCCGATGCGGCGGCACGGGCCGGGGCGACGAAGAACGCCGTGGCGAGGATCACCACCGCGGCCACGAGGACCAGAACTCCGCTCTTTCCGAATCGCGTCGCGCCTCTTCGTGCGGTCGAACTCTGCGTCATGGCTGGGAAGACCGCAGAATTTAGGCGAAGTCCCTGCGGATAAACCTTGTCCCGAAGACCGTATGGCACGGAACGCGCCGTCGACCCCCCCGAAAGGTGGGAACGGTCCGTCGACCACGAGCGGGTCCGGGCGGACCGGCCGTGGGGGACCGAGCGACCGGTCAGAACGGCCCGGTGCGGTTCGGGTTGTCGAAGTTGGTCAGGAGCATCTGGCCCCGGGACTTGGGTCGACCGACCGGGGCGATGAGGGGATCCTCCTCGAGCGCGGGCATCGTTTCTGAGATCGGGACATCCACGATGATCTCGCGGGTGCGTCCGCCGCGGCCGCGCGATACGATCGTCGCGCGGATGAGCCCCAGCGATTCGAGCTCGGAGACGTAGTTCGAGATCGAGCGCGCGTGCAGCGGGGCGAGACCCAGGCGGTCCGCGAGCCGTTTGTAGCTCTCGTAGACCTCCCCGGTCAGGACGCCGTTCCTTCGGCGTTCGTAGGACTGGAGGATCGCATACAGGAGGACCTTGCAGTGGGGAGGAAGGGTCCGCACACACTCGATGATGATGTCCTGCTCGAGGCGGTTCTTCGCCTTCACGACGTGGTCCGGCGTGATCCGCTTGGCGTGGTCCCTCTCCGCCATCTCGGCGGCGAGCCGGAGCAACGCCAGCGCTCGGCGGGCGTCACCGTTCTCGAGAGCGGCGTAGGCCGCACACCGTTCCACGACCCCGGGATCCACGACCCCCTCGCGGAACGCCTCGCGCGCCCGCTCGCGCAGGATGTCCTGGAGCTGGAGCGCGTCGTACGGAGGGAAGAGGATCTTCTCCTCGTTCAGGCGGCTGCGTACGCGCGCGTCGAGCTGGTTCGTGAACTTGAGGTCGTTCGAGATCCCGACCAGGACCGTGCGAGCGGTATCGAGCTCGGTGTTGAGCTGGCTCAAGGTATAGAGGACGCTGTCGCCACTGCGCGCGACCAAGCGATCGATTTCGTCCAGGACGAGGATGACCGTGCCCCCGTCCGTGTCCAGGAGTCGCCGCATGCCCGCCTGGACCCGGTCGAGCGACCAGCCGGTCGGAATCCGGTCCGCTTCCATCCGCGCGTACTGGTTGCCGATGGTCTGGAGGAGACTGTAGGGAGTATCGAGGTTGCCGCAGTTGACCGTGACGAACGAGATGCGCCCTCCCGAGGGGACGCGCCGGAGGATCTCCTGGCGGACCTGGGCGACGACCGCGGTCTTGCCGGTGCCGATCTTCCCGTAGATGAGCAGGTTCGACGGAAGGTCGCCGCGCAGTGCCGGCGCGAGGATCTCGGCGACCTGACGGATCTGCTGCTCGCGATGCGGGAGCCGGCTCGGGACGTAGGCATCGCGCAGGACCTCCTTGCTCGCACGGAAGAGCTCGCTCTTCGTCGTCAAGAGCGAGTCGAGGAACTCACCCGCGGAGCTCGGGGTACCGGCGGGGGGCGCAGACCCTTCGGTCGAAGAAGAGCCTGCCGAGCCCCCGGCCGGGTGGCGGTCTCCGACCGGAGCGACCGCCGGGGTCGTGGCGTACGTGGTTCCGGGCCGCACCGGCTCTTCCGCCGGCCGGTCCTCGGGAGCAGGTGGCACCGTCCAAGCCTGCCCGGGCCTCGGGCGGTGGGTCGCAGGAGGGCGAGCCATATCTACCTTTTGCACGCCACCGCCCGGATTCGCGCGCGACGGACTCGTTCGACCGTTTCGTAGCGGTTTCCCGGTCGTTCCCGACGGGACCGAACGCATTTGAAGGAGAGAAGTTCTCGCCGGAGCGATGGCGGCGTTTCCCGGCGTCCCCGAGACGCACCGACGCGAGCGAGGCACTCTTTCGATCCCGTTCCTCGTTCTCTCGGCGGTCCTCTGCGGGGTGGGCCTGTTCGGCATGGCCTACTGGCTGATCACCCTGAACTGGGCCTGGTTCGCGTCGTTGGTCCCGCTCGCGACGGGGGCCTACATGCTCTTCACCCACGGCACCGGTCCCGACCGGGCGTAGGACGATCCGGTCCGATGGGCGGTCGGGCGCCGGGGGAATCCCCGCTCGTGGTGGTGAAGCTCGGCGGGAGTGTCATCACCCGAAAGCGAGAGATCGAACGGCTCCGGCCCAAGCTCCTCGCCCGACTGGCGCGGGAGGTGGCGGAGGTCCGAGGGTTCCGTGTGATCCTCCTGCACGGGGCAGGATCGTTCGGTCACCCCGGTGCCCATCGCTTCGGACTCGCGCGCGCCCCCGAGAAAGGGAGCCCCAGCGTCCAGCGTTTCCGCGGCGCGGCGATCGTAGCGGCGGAGGTCCGACGGCTTCACTACGAGGTCCTCCGCGCTCTCCTCCGGGCGGGAGCATCCCCTGCGTCGGTCCCGATGGCAACCCATGCACGGAACGGCGCCGGACTGCTCGCCGACCTCGACACCGCCCCCTTCGGGGACGCCCTGGCACGCGGGATGCTGCCCGTCTCGTTCGGTGACGTGGTCCCGGACGACGCCTGGGGCGCGTCGATCCTGAGCGCGGACACCATTGCGACGGCGCTCGTTCCGCACTTCCGGCCCGAGCGCGTCATCTTCGTCAGCGACGTCCCGGGGATCCTCGATGGGCCCGCCGGTGGACGTCGTGCCCCGACTCCCGAAGTGACGGACGCCGTGGTGGCAGCGCTCCGTCCCGGCCCGGGGACGCCCGATGTGACCGGCGGGATCCGTGGGAAGGCCGAGGCGATGCTCGCGATCGCGCGCGCCGGGGCCGACGCAGGGCTTATTAGCGGTCTCACGGATGGCGCGCTTTCTCGGGCGATCCGGGGGGAGACGGTCTACGGGAGCTGGGCGCGCGCCAGAGCCCGCTGACGTCCCTCGTGCCGAGGGACTCGATCTCAGCCACCGCAAGGCCGAGCACGTCAGGGTCGTGCTCGGACGCGAGGTCGAGGGCCGGTACCGGTACTGGGACGACATCGCGCTCGTTCACCGCGCGCTCCCCGAGGTCGATTTCGACGCGATCGATCCCTCGGTCTCCTTGCTCGGTCATCGACTGCGTGCACCGATCGTGATCACCGGGATGACCGGCGGCTTCCCCGACGCCGCGAAGATCAACGACAACCTCGCTCACGCGGCGGCGGAGGTGGGGGTCGCGATGGGGGTGGGCAGCGAGCGGGCCGCCGTGCTGAAGGGCCAGTACCCCGAAAGCTACTCGACGGTGGCGCGCCACGCCGTCCCCCTCAAGTTCGCGAACATCGGAGCGCCGCAGCTCATTCCCCAGAAGCCGGGGGACCCGACGGTCCGGTCCGAGGACGTACGGGCCGCGATGGAGCTCATCCGAGCGGACGTACTGGCGGTTCACCTGAACTTCCTGCAGGAGATGGTCCAGCCCGAGGGGGACCGGCGGGCCAAGGGCTGCCTCGAGCGGATCGGCGAGCTCGCCCGCGAGTTTCCCGTCCTCGTCAAGGAGACCGGCGCCGGGATCAGCCACTCAGTGGCCGAGAGCCTGCGCGACCGACACGTTCGCGCCTTCGACGTGAGCGGGACCGGGGGGACGTCGTTCGCGGCGGTCGAGTACTATCGTGCCCTTGACCAAGGGGCCCGGCGCGAGGCGCGCGTGGGTAAGACGTTCTGGGACTGGGGGATCCCGTCGCCCGCCTCGGTCCTCGAGATCGTGCCGCTCGGCCTGCCGGTCATCGCGAGCGGGGGGGTCCGATCGGGTCTCGATGTGGCGCGGGCGATCGCGCTCGGGGCCGCCGCGGCCGGGACCGCCGGCGGAGTGCTCCGCGCCGCGTCCACCAGCTTTGAAGAGACGCGCGAGGAGCTCGAGACGCTCGTCCATGAGCTCAAGGTCGCGATGTTCCTGTCCGGTTCTCGTACCGTCGCCGATCTCCAGAAGGCACCGTATGTCGTGACGGGAGAGACCCGGTCGTGGATCCATCGGTAGCGACGACGGTCCCCCCTTCGCCGGAGGAGATCCACCGGGCCAAGCTCGCCCGGCGGCACGCGACACCGAGCGGACCGCTTCCGTCGAACGTCGAGTGGGTGCGGAACCTGCCTCCCGAGGAGGCACGACGTTTTGTCGGGGCGATCCGACGCAAGCCGTCCCGCACGCTCTCGGGGGTGGCGACGGTCGCGGTCATGACCGCGCCGGCCGCGTGCCCGCACGGTCGGTGCGTCTACTGTCCGGGCGGGCTCGAGAACGGAAGCCCCCAGAGCTATACCGGAGAGGAACCGTCGGCGCTCCGGGGGGCGCAGTTCCGCTGGGACGCGGCGGCGATCACCCGCCACCGTCTCGCGACGCTGGAGGCGATCGGGCACCCGACCAGCAAGATCGAAGCGATCCTGATGGGCGGCACGTTCCCGGCGCGGCCCCGTTCCTACCAGCTCGAGGTCTTTCGCGGGGTCTACGATGGGCTCAACGGAGCCCCCTCGGTGACCCTGGAAGCGGCGCAGCACACGAACGAGCGAGCGGCACACCGTTTGGTCGGTCTCACGGTAGAGACTCGACCGGACTGGTGTGACGGTCGAATCCTTCCGTTCCTCCTCGACGCTGGCGTGACCCGGGTCGAGGTCGGGGTCGAGTGTCTCCACGACGAGGTGCTCGACCGGGTCGGAAGGGCCCACGCGACGGGCGAGGTGGCGCGGGCGACTCGGGAGGCGAGGGATCGGGGGCTCAAGGTCTGCTACCATCTCATGCTCGGCCTTCCCGGGATGGACCCCACGGCCGATCTCGGCGACTTCCGGCGGCTCTGGTCGGAGGAGGAGTTCCGCCCGGACATGCTGAAGATCTATCCGACCCTGGTCCTTCCCGGCACTCCGCTCTACGAGGACTGGAAGGCCGGACGGTATGCTCCGTACGATACCGCGACCTCGGCGGACCTTCTCGCCACGATCAAACGGGAACTTCCGGGCTGGGTGCGGGTGCAGCGGATCCAGCGGGACATCCCGGCCCGCCTGATCGCCGCCGGGGTGCGGACCAGCAACCTTCGGGAGGTCGCGCGGAAGAAGCTCGCCGAGCAGGGAGGGCACTGTCGGTGCCTTCGATGCCGTGAGGTCGGCCGGAAGGCCGCCCCGTCCATCGAGTCGTTCGAGCTCACACGGGAGGAGTACACGGCCTCCGACGGCCGCGAGCTCTTCTTCGCGTGGGAGGAGAGGTCCTCCGACACCGTGGCGGGCTTTCTCCGCCTTCGGTTCCCCTCGCCCCGGACCGAGGGCGGGCTCGAGGGACCGGTCGTGCGGGAGCTGAAGGTGCTGGGAAGCGAGGTCGCGGTCGGCCTTCCTGGCGGGAAACGCACCGACTACCAGCATCGGGGTCTCGGCCGGGCGCTGATGGCGGCGGCCGAGGAGGAGGCACGGTCCGCCGGGTTCGGACGGCTCTATGTCATGAGCGCCGTCGGAACGCGGGAGTACTACCGGAGCCTCGGCTTCGAGCGGGCCGGGCCACACATGGCGAAGGGAGTTTTCGCCGGGCACAACTCCTGACGGGCCGACCGGCAGATCCGCCCCGGCCGCTTCGCGCAACCGTTAAACCCGCCCCCGGTTCGCAGCGGAGGGATTACCGAATGGCCCGCAACATCCAGGTCGAACCGCTCCGGACCGTCCATATCGAGGACCAAGAGGTCGAGCTGGTCGAGCGGAAGGGTCTCGGGCACCCCGACTCGATCGCCGACGGGGTCGCCGAGTCGGTGAGTCGCGCGCTCAGCCGGCTCTACCTGGACGAGTACGGGAAAATCCTCCACCACAACACCGACGAGACCCAGGTGGTCGGCGGCGGTTCCGAGCCGAAGTTTGGTGGAGGGAAGGTGACGGACCCGATCTACATCCTTCTCGTCGGCCGAGCGACGACCCAGGTCGACGGGGAAAAGCTCCCGTACCGGGACGTCGCGGTCAAAGCCGCCCGCGACTACGTGCGCTCGGTCTGTGCCCATCTCGACCCGGAGCAACACGTCGAGTTCGACTGCAAGATCGGACAAGGTTCGGTCGACCTGCGGGGGGTCTTCGACCAGAAGGCCGTGCTCTCCAACGACACGAGCTTCGGAGTGGGGTTCGCCCCGCTCTCCGACACGGAGCGCATCGTCCTGGAGAGCGAGAAGTTCATCACCCTCAAGCTCAAGAAGAAGATGCCGGCGCTCGGCGAGGACGTCAAGGTGATGGGCTACCGCCACCGGGACAAGATCCATCTCACGGTCGCCCAGGCCCTGGTCGACAGCGAGGTCAAGGACGCCCAGGAGTACCAGGCGATCTGCGACGAGGTCCGGGAGAAGCTCCTGGACCAGGCGTCGAAGCTCACCAAGCACTCCGTATCGATCGACGTCAACACGGCCGACGACCCCGAGCTCGGTCGCTACTATCTCACCGTCACGGGTTGCTCGATGGAGGCCGGTGACGACGGTTCGGTCGGACGTGGCAACCGGGCGAACGGACTGATCACCCCCTGCCGGCCGATGAGCCTCGAGGCCTCGGCCGGAAAGAACCCCATCAATCACGTCGGGAAGATCTACAATCTGCTCGGGAACCTGATCGCGAACGACGTCGTCAAGGAGGCGGGCGGCGACATCAAGGAGGTCCACGTGCGGATCCTCTCGCAGATCGGCCGTCCCGTGGACCAGCCCCAGGTGGCGAGCCTCCAGATCCTGCCCGCGGAGGGCGTCCGTCTCGCGCAGATCAAGGGAAAGGCAGACGCCGTCGCGCAGCGCTGGTTCGACCAGGTCGATACGATCCCTCGTCTCCTCCTGACCGACAAACTTTCGGTCTTCTAGGCTCCTGCCGGAAAGGGAGCATGGGCCGTGCGGGTCTACGTCGAGACGTACGGGTGCGCCCAGAACCAGGGCGAAGGGGCGGCGATCGGCCGCGACCTCGAGTGTCAGGGCCACGCTCTGGTCGACCGCCCCGAGCGGGCCGACGCGGCCGTGCTCGTGACCTGTGCGGTCATCGGCCCGACCGAGGCCCGGATGGTCCGCCGCTGGCGTGCCCTCTCCCAGGCGGTCCCCCGCGTGATCGTGACGGGATGCCTTGTACCTCTGCGCAGTGACCTCCTTCACGGCCCGGGACGCGAGCGAACGACCCTGGTCCCGATCCGGGACCAACCGCAGATCCCGGGGCTCCTCGCGGTCCCCGAGGTCCCGAGGGACGGAGCGGCCCCGCCCACACCGGTCGACCTCGTGATGTGCGACACCCGACCGCCCGTGACCGCGGAGGTCGTGATCGCCCAGGGATGCACCAGTGGCTGCAGCTACTGCTTCAGCCGTCTCGCCCGCGGGTCGCTCTCCAGCACTCCCCTCGTCGAGGTTGCCCGACGGGTCCGTGCGGCGGTCGGCCGGGGAGCGGTCGAGATACGCCTCACGTCGCTCGATACCGCGGCCTGGGGCCGCGACCGGCGCGACGGAGCGCGTCTCCCGGACCTGCTCCGGGCCGTCGCGGAGGTCCCGGGCGAGTTCAAGGTCCGCGTCGGGATGATGAGTCCCCAGTCGCTCGCTCCGATCCTCCCCGACTACCTCGCAGCCCTCGACGACGAGCGGAACTACCGGTTCCTCCACCTGCCGGTCCAGAGCGGCTCCGACCGGGTGCTCGACGCGATGCACCGTGGCTACACGGTCGACGAGTTCCGACACCAGGTCACGGAGGCCCGTCGTCGGTTCCCGGACCTGATGCTCTCGACCGACGCGATCGTCGGGTTCCCCGGAGAGACGGAGGACGACCACCGCGCCACCGAACAGCTGGTCGAATCGGTGGCCCCCGAGACCGTGAACGTCACGCGGTTCTCGGCCCGCCCGGGCACGCCCGCCGCCCGGCTTACCCCCCTCGCGCCCCGGGTCGTCAAACAACGGTCGCGCTCGCTCACCGCCCTCAGGCTACGGGTCGCCCGCCATCGGCTCGAGCAGTGGATCGGTCGCACGGGTCGCGGCCGGGTCGTCGAGCACGGCGCCGGCACGAGCGCGGTCGCCCGGCTCTCCAACTATTTGCCAGTCGTCCTCGGATCGACGCGCGAGGTCGGCGCCGCGCTGGACCTGCGGATCGACGGGGCCCGGTCGACCTACCTACTGGGCCGACCGGCGGACGCTTCTATCTAAATACCTCGAGCGGCCCTAGTTCTGGCCGCCGTCAGGGCTCCGGCGCCCGGCGGTCGGTGCGCGAGCGATGGCGTATGGCCTAAGTTCCTACGAGCTCACGGTGCTCGTCATCGCCGTCTTCCTGGTCGTGATCGGCATCGGGCTCGGTCTCTACACCCGGTCCCGTCTGCAGCGCCGGAAGGCCCAGCTTCTCGACGAGCTCCAGAAGCGACCCGATCTGGTCCAGGACCGAGCGTTCAACCGTATCTCGATGGCCCGGCGCGAAGCGGATCTCTTGGCCCAGCAGGGGACCGACGTCGAGCGGGCCCGCGAGCGGATCGCCGAAGCCCAGGCGGCCTTCGACAACCGGCACTTCGAACAGGCCTACCAGACCGCTCAGGTCGCTCACGAGTCGCTCGTGGGCACGCGACGCGGACGCCGACCCCTTCCGTCGAGCACTCCTCGTCCAGCAACTTCGGGGAACCACGGCCCGGCGCCGTCCAAAGGCAACGAGGTCCCCCTTCGAGTTCGGACCCCCTCCCCCACCGTTCCTCCTTCGGGCCCGCCCGTGACGAAGAACCGGGCCGAGTCGCAGTTCCAGCTCCGGGTCCTGGACCAGGAGCTCTCAACCGCGCGCACGGACCACCCGGACACGCCCTCGACGACGGAGGCCGGCGGCCTCGCATCCCAGGCCCACTCGGCCTTTGACCGGTCCGATTTCACCGAGGCGTTCCGACTCGCGCTGAAGGGCCGGCGAGCTCTCGGTGGGTCGGTCGAGTCCCTGCCGCCTACCGCCGGGGGTCTCACAGTCCCCCCGATGGACCTCGGACCCATCGGCACGAACGGGAACGGGGCATCGCCCAGCGACGGGTCCGACTCCGGGGAGGCCAGGACCGGAGCGGAGCGATGCCCGGACTGTGGACATCCTGCCCTGGCGGACGACGCGTTCTGCCGCGGCTGTGGACGGCCGCGGTCCCCCTCGAGCTGTTCGAAATGCGGGGCGCCGAGGACCCGGAGCGACACCTTCTGCGGTCGGTGCGGGGCCCGGTTCGCCTGAGGTCCTAGCCCGCCCACTCATCGAGCCGGCGTTGCGTGCGCGCTTCGTGAAGGAGCGCGCTCGTTGTGAGCCATCGCGGGAGCGGGATCGCGAAGGTTGCACGAATACGGTCGGAGAGCTCGGGGAGGCCGGAGAGCTTCTCCGGCGAGGAGCGAACCGCCGCACGGACGTGTTCGCGCACGTTCCACACCCCCAGCGGCAGGAGCTCCCCCGCGTGCACCTCCCGAAGGACCAGCACCCCGGCCTGCCGACCGAGGCGGAGGAGCAGCTCCGTGGTCGCGAGCCGGGCGGCGTAGTAGCATCCTCCGATCGAGGCGTACGTCGTGCGCCCCCGGAATCCCTCGTGGTCGCCGATCATCACGATCCGGGTCGGGTTCGGGTTCCAGAGGGTGTTCGGGTACCACGCCTCGATCGACTCGTACCGGAAGGCTCCCGGCAACAGAACGATCAGCCAGCGGTTGTCAAGCGCCGTCAAGCGGTAGACCCAGACCTCGGAAAGCTCCGGGAGACTACGGACCGTCTCGAGGTTCTGCTTGGAGAGCAGGTCGTCGACGGCGGTGATGCTCCACCGGGTGGGAACGAGCCGACGACGACCCGTACGCCCGAGGATCCCGATGCTGAACGCCCGCTGGATCCGGCTCACCCGGACCCCCCGACCGTAGAGCTCGGTCACTGCGAGGCGAGCGTTCGCGTCCGTGTCGGACGCGAGCCGGTCGAGGTGAGGGTCGACCCGACGGACGTCCAGACGGACCTTCTCGATCGGCGCCGAAGGGCCGAACGGCGGGGTGGAGTCGGAGAGCGAAAGGTGACCCCGGGGGGGCCGCCGGAACGTCGCTTCGCTCTCCACCGATTCGCCCGCGACGCCGAGGAGCTGAAGGTCCTCGAGCAGAGCGATCGGCTGCTCGGCATCGGTCACACGGATCCGGCTCGTTCCCCGGACGAGCCCGGTGCGGAACGAGATCACGTCCGCGACCGAGCGGCCGACCCACTCCTCGGGCGTATCGAGGAGCTCCGTGGGCCCGTGCTCCGGGCTCAACAGGGGACCGACCGAGACCTTCGGGTAACCGAACCGCCCCACGAAGATCCCCGGCGGGGAACTTCCGGCGAGTTCGAGCCCACCCACCATCGGCAGCGTGCGCTCGAAGGCGTGGTACTTGAGGAGGATCGGGCAGACCGGTTTCCCGCAAAGGAGCTGGGCCGACCGGCACCGCAGACACATCGTCGGATCCTGTTCGAGACCCGGGATACCCCACGACAGGGAGGGGACCGGAGACAACCCCGGAATCGGCGACGACTCATCGCGGCGGGTCATGGGATCGAGACCAGAGCGTCCCAAGGCATGTTATTGACGGCCGGGAGGTGGTGAAACACCTCCCGCGACAGGGTCCACCAAGACCGTTTCCTCTCCTTCCGACGGGGTCCGCGCGGTCCCCTGTTCCGGCCACGACCAGTCCGGCGTGGGTTACGGCCATCCGAGAAGAACGGGAAGGGCAAGGAAGAGCGCGCCGCGGACCAACCCTGCGCCCAGAGCGACCAGCACGAACGGCCCCGCTCGCAGCGGCGCGGTTCGAGTCCCGTTTGACACCGGAACGGAACCCGTCCCCTCGCGGGCGCCCCGAGACCGGTCGGTCATCGTGCTGAACGCGTAGACCGGTGCCGTATCGCTCATGAACGGGACCGACAGAATGGCGAACAGGGCGAGATAGCCCCAGTGCTCCATCCACCGCTTCAGACGATCGTAGAAGCGCGCGAACCTTGGATACCGCACGACCTCCCGATCGATCCGCGCTCCTATCCACGCCCCAAAGGGAAGCACCAGGAACGCTCCCACCGCCTTCCCGAGGCCGAGAGTCACGATCAACGGCCATGGGGGGATCAATGGGTTCAGCAGTCCGATCTCGACCGGAACTGGGAGGGCGACGGTCGCGGCGACGGAGAAGGCGAAGAAGAGGGGCAGATAGATCCACGGGTTCCCGGCCGTGTCGGTCAGGATCGATAGGAGGTCCACCACGCGTTTGGGAGAGCGTCCTTCCCGTAAAGGGTCGTCCACGATCCCTCAGTGCGACCCAGCGGGAGTTCCCTCGTGAATCTGGGAGCCCCGCATCCGGCGTAATCCATCCACGCATCCGGGAGGGCGAAGGACCGTGGGGCGTCGTCGCGGCCGCGGAGCACACGCGACCCCAGGTCAGGCATGCCTACCGTGTCCCCGGGGCAGTTTGAGAGAGAGGCGCGCCCGGCCGGGGCGACTCGGGGGACCGGGCTTTTATTCACGTCGTAACGTCGGGTCGGTGAGGAGGAATCGCGTGCGTCCCGGCGCCCCTCGGTGGTCGTGCCCCGTCGCCGGCCGCGGAGGTAGCACCGGACCCGCGCTTCGGTACTCACACTGTGGGACTGTGGGGTAGCTTGGTCCATCCTTCGGGGTTCGGGACTCCGAGACGCCAGTCCAAATCTGGCCAGTCCCACTCACTCCTCCGCCGCGCGGTGCCGTGGACCGGCCGCGCGGCTCGATCGGTGTTCAGAGCGTGTGCGTGAGCGCCCGGACCGCCGACCCGCCGTTCTTCAGGATCGGGCCCCCGTGGTAGCTCAAGAGCGAGTCGATGCTCAGCTGGCCCATCCGTCGGGCGGAGATCTTCGCGGTCCCGGTGTGGATCGTGAACTCGGGCGGGGTGAGCGTAGCGTTCTCTCCGTCCGCGAAGAACAGGTCACCGGAGAAGAGCAGCTTGCGCTCCGGCTGATAGTACGAAGTGTGCCCGGGAGTATGCCCGGGTGTGTGGTAGGCGATGAGCCCGCCTGCGGCGTCGATCGGGTCCCCGTCCTTGAACGTCTCGTCGATCGTGAACGGCTCCGCGGGGGGCGCTCCCGGTCCGTCGTACTGGGGGTCCATGCCGATGAACGCCGCCTCGATCCAGTGGGAGAACGTGCGTGCGTGGGTCCGCTCGTAGACGGCCTTCAACGAACCGACGTGGTCGCGGTGGCAATGCGTGATCAGGATCTTCTTGATCGCACTAGGTTCGACCTTGATCTTCGACAGGTAGGCGAGGATCGCCGTCGAGGCTCCGGGGAGACCGGTGTCGATCAAGGTCCACGAGCTGCCCTTGTCCTTGAGGAGATAGACGTGGGTCGTGAAGTCGGGCGCTGGATCGACGCCTTCCACCTGGTGCACTCCGGGCAAGATCTCGGGCATGAGGAACCTCGCGACCCCTCAACCGCTCTCGCCTAAATGACTTAGGGGGACGGCCCGGTGCGGCCCGCCCGGACCGGGGGATGCGCCGGCGCGTCCGCCGGCCGGTCCGGCTCGGCCTCGAACGCAAGGAACTCGTTCCCATCCGGATCGATGAACCGGAGTGTCCGCCCCCCCCACGGCTCGTCCCGGGAAGGCTGGGTCACTTTCGCACCGAGGTGCCGGAGCCTCAGCTCGAGCGCCGGGACGCTGTCGGTCTGGAAGACGATGCCCGTTTGGGCGCCGACGCGGCCCCGGGCCTCCGAATAGTACGGCTCTCCCCACTCTTTGCGAGGCACGACGAGCGAGAGCGCGGCGGTTCCCTTCCCGAGCGACAGCTCGACGTACCCGGTCTCGTCGTCCTGAGCGCGAACTTCGAGACCGAGGCCGTCCCGGTAGAAGTGGATCGCCCGGTTCTGATTGGTGACCACCACCGCGATGCGTTGAAGGAGCGTCAGCCGTCCGGCCCCCCGGGCCGGAGGAAGCTCGAGGTTCACTCCCGAACCGAGCGAGCGGGGGTTCCACTCGAGGAGATCGAACTGGACGCCGTCGACCTTCGCCCACGGGTCGGTTCGGAGCACGCGGGTCGCCTCGTCGTACTCGCGGGCACGAAAGACGAGGAGGTCGCCGGTCGGCTCGGTCAGTTCCCCGTGCGCCACCAGTCGGCCGACACGGTCGAGCGACGAGAGGAACGTTCGGACCGCGCGCGGCGTCGGGGGGGAGCTCCGGCCGCCATAGCCGCCGCGGACGATGCGGACGTACGTCCGCTTCGGCTTGCGACCGGGCTTACCGCGAACGGCCACGGCGCAGCGCTCATCCTTGGACCGCTAAAAAGCCTCGGCCCCGAGCATGGCCCCGGGTTCCTTCCCATCGGGTCCCATGCGACCGGCCTATCCTTCGAGCCGGGCGAACTCCTTCCCCAGCGCTGTGACCGAGGAGGCGACCTCGGGCGGAGCGAGCCCTCCGAAATCGAAGATCCCGAGCACCTCGTCCACGCCGGCCCGAGCGAACTCCCGGAGCCGATCCGCCACGTCGACCGGCGAGCCGAAGAGCGCCCATCCGCTCTCCTCGATGGTCCTCGCGGCCGCGTGGCGGGGATCGGTGCGGACCTTCTCGAGGTAGAACGCGCTCTGGGTCGCCCGGCGGCTATCGAGGTACCGCTGCAGGGCGGTTCGGGCCTTCTCGGGGCGATCGCCGGCGTAAAGGTGGAGACCGATCGCGACCTCGGCGTGGGCGTCGCGCGGGAGGTTCTCCCGGAAGTCCCGGATCTCGGCGCGTAGCTCGTCCATTCCTTGGAGCGTGGCGTACGGAATCAGGGCGACCGAGAACCCCCTACGAGCAATGAACGCGACCGCCTCGCGACGTTGGACGGCGACCCAGACCGGGGGATGCGGGGACTGGACCGGACGAACATTGATCCGTACCGGTTCCGCCCCGCTCGACGCGGCGCGCACCTCCTCTCCCCGCAGCGCGGCGAGCAACGTCCCGAGCCGGGCGTCGAACTGCGCACGCTTCGAGCTCGGGTCGACCCCGAACCCGGCGAACTCCGTCGGAATGTAGCCACTCCCTACCCCCAGATTGAGCCGACCGTCGAGCAGGCGGTCGAGCATGGCGTACTGTTCTGCGAGCTCGATCGGCGAGTGGAACGGTAGAACGCTGACGAGCGAGCCAAGGCGCAGCCGGTGGGTGCGGGCACCGCACGCCGCCAGGAGGACCGGGGGAGCGGGACAGACGCCGCTCGGCAGGAAGTGGTGCTCGGCGACCCAGAGCGCGGAGAGGCCCGCCTCCTCCGCCGCGCGGGCGAGACCGACGACCTCCCGCAGCCGGTCCGAGTCCGGCGCGCCATCGTACTCGTCGACCACCGTGAACGCGCTCAGCTTCACGTCGCCGCCGACCCCGGTCGGGTAGAAGTCGTTTCCCGCCGAAGGTCGGGTGCGACAACCCGAAGAATTCGAAGCGCATCGGGGTTCCATGGCATTGCCGGTCCGGCCGGTCGCCCCGGGGTGGGCCACCGGGCCGGTCCATCTGGTCGATGACCCTCTCCGCTGGGGTTCCGGCATCGGAGATCGGGAGATCCTCGCGTTTTCCGCGCTCTGGTGGCCCCCCTCCCAACCGTTGCCGCAGGATGCTCACGGGGTGCTCCTCCACGGCATCCCCGCGGCGGCCGGCGCTCCGGCCGCGGTCCCGGTCGTCGCGGGGGTGGACGCCGACATCCTACGCGAGCGGGAGGAGGTCGAGGTCAACGGCTCCCTCGGTACCCTGACAATCCGGGGAACGGAGGAGGTACGGGTCGTCACGGCCTTCTTGGAGCGGGACGACGGACGGATTCTCTTATTGGAGCGATCACGCCGTGTCGGGAGCTTTCAGGGTCGATGGGCGGGGGTCTCGGGATTTCTCGAGGACCCGACCCCCCTCGACCAAGCGTACCGTGAGGTCCAGGAAGAGGTCGGGCTCGGCCGCGATGCGCTCCGGAACGAAGCGACCGGAGCCCCGGTCCTCGCACGGGATGGCCGGCGGATCTTCGTGGTCTACCCGTTTCGGTTCCGGGTCCACGACCCGGAGATCCGGCTCGATTGGGAACACGTCCGAGCCGAATGGGTCGACCCCTCCGAGATCCGGCGTCGTCCGACGGTGCCGAAACTGGACCAGGTGTGGGAGGCTCTCTCCGCGCCGGACCCTCGCAAGACCTAAGACCGCGGTCTTCCCCTCCCGGCCGAATGGGCTGGTAGATCAGTCCGGAAGATCGCCGGTTTTGCAAACCGGAGGCCTCGGGTTCAAATCCCGACCAGTCCACTCCCCGCCCGGGAGTTGGAGCTCCACCACCGAGAGGAAGTAGGCGAGAGCGCACGCCGTCGTCGAGCGGGGTCCTATCCAATGCCTCCCCACAGGACGACACGGCGACGGATTCACGGCACCGCAGGACCGGAGGGTGACGGCGGAGGCGGAATCTCATCCGGAGCGGTCTCCCTCAGGAACTCCTTCTCCTCCCACACGTCGTACACCACGGCCGTCGCGCTTACCTGGGCGAAGATCGCCATGGCGCTGACGAAGTGCAGGAACCGGAGCCCGCTCCCGACCGACACCCCCCACCCGACGTTCCAGCTCGAGCCGATGTGGAAGTAGATCGCGACTCCGAGCACGGCCATCAGGAGGGAGAGCGCGAAGGTCGCCCGGGCGGTCCGTTTGATGCGACCGACGGTGCGCGAGCCCCGGAGGGCGACAAAATTCCGGTACGCGAGTCCCACGATGAGCACGCCGAGGAGGATATGCACGTAGAGGGGCACGGGAGGAGCGATGGGCGTGAAACCGAGCCAGAGCTCCAGGAGAACGAGCCAGATCATTCCGTAGAGCGATGCCCAGAGCTTCATGGATCCCTTCTCCCGCTATGTGACCGAATCGTACGGATGGTCCGGCTCCCAATCCCGAAACTGTCCGTGGGCTACGGAGGGTCGGGGACCGTTCAGGCGGCGAGCTTCTGTCCGCAGGAGGGGCAGAACGCGGCCGCTCCGACCGGATAGACTCTCCCGCAGTTCTTGCAGGCGACCAGGGAGCCCGGGGCGAAGGCGACGGCGGCGGGAGCCTGCTGCTCGCGGGCGGCCGAGTCGAGCTTCGCGTAGCCGATGAGATAGAAGATCCCGGGGATGAGTCCCACGAAGAGGGACAGGATCCCGATCACGAGCGTGGGTGTGCGCGCGGCCTCATACTCCCCTCGTCGGATGCGGTCGTACGAGAGCGTGTAGGCAAAGTACAGGAACAGGACGACCAACACCGCAATCACGGTCCCCCCGGCCACGGCGGTCCAGAGGTACGGGAACGGGTGGAAGGCGGAGTACCCGAAGAACCAGGACATCCCACCGATCATCAGCGCCCCCCCGACGACCTGGAGAATCAGCGCGATGAGCACCAAGGTCTCCGCGGTCCCTCCGGACGGGGTGCGCGCTCGAGCCGTCGACCACGCCACTGAGGGCGTCACATGTCCCGCCGACATCGATGGCCGAGTCGGCCGGCACGTGAAAGGGACTCGCTGGACCTCATTGGACGTGGATTCGGCCATGAATTCGGTTAGACGAGGAATCGGCCCGGAACTCAGGAGACGAGAGCCCGATCTTCCCGTTGCCACGCCGGGTTCTGATGTCGTTGGAACGTGACGCCCTCGGACTCGTGGGAGCACGGATCGCGGCGCCGACCCTCCGACTCCATAGGTTCCCCAAGATCAGATACGGGTCCCGCCCTGTCGACCTTCAGAGCAGGGTTCCCGGGCCGCTCGGAGTTCCGCTTCCCTTCGCTACGGGTCTCGTCGCAGTGCTTGTGGCCGCGATCGTCTGGCGCAATCCGCGCGGTTCCGCGTGCCTTCCGGTCGCGTTCCCATCCGCAGGATCGCGCTCACGCCCCGGGACGTCTCACGGCGCGGCGGAGTCCCGATGGGCGATCGCGCGCTGACCTCGGGAGGGGCGCATCGGGCCTGGCCGCGCGGGTCGAGCAGGCTTGACGGAGCACCCTTGCGTTCCGATAGGGTCCGGCATCGGGGTGCCCGATGGCCACGATGGCGTCGGTGAGGGCATCGGAGAACGGGGGCGCGCGGACCCGGTCCCGGGGCGTCTTTGGTTTCGTTGCGCCGGGTTTCGAGGACGTCCGGCGGACGTTCCTCGATAACTTCGAACACCGGGAGGAGCTCGGAGCCGCGTGCTCGGTCTACTATCGAGGAGAGAAGGTCGTCGACCTGTGGGGTGGGACCCGCGACAAAACGACCGGGGAGCCCTGGGAAGAGGGCACGATGGCGCTGGTCTTCTCGACCACGAAGGGCCTGGCGGGGCTCGCGATGGCGATCGCCCACTCGCACGGATGTTTCGACTATGAGGAGAGGGTGAGCACCTACTGGCCCGAGTTCGCCCAGAATGGGAAGTCCGCGATTACGATCCGCCAGCTCTTCGCGCATCAGGCCGGATTGTTCGCCCTCGATGAACGGCCGACCAAGGAACTGGTGTCCGACCCGGACCGCCTCGCGGCCCTGCTCGCACGGCAACGACCGGTATGGCCCCCCGGTGAACGCCAAGCCTATCATGCCATCACCTTGGGCCTTTACGAGAGCGAGCTGCTGCGACGCGTGGACCCGGGGCACCGAACCCTCGGCCGGTACTTCCACGACGAGATCGCCTCCCCGCTCGGGTTGGACCTCTACCTTCGTCTTCCCGAGGAGATTCCAGTACTTGGCCATCCACCGTCTGAGCTGATAGACTGATTTCTCGGAGTGCCAGTGGAACCCGGCGTTGAAGAGAGGAACACCGCGGACGATGTGGTGTGCACCCAAACCGCCGCGGCGGCGGCC